>JAJRSA010000024.1 GCA_024279035.1 Alphaproteobacteria bacterium | reverse complement strand
CGTAAACGTGTCCGTCGCTCTTTTGGAAAAATCAAAGCGGCCATTGAAATGCCGAATTTGATTGAAATTCAAAAGAATTCATACAAAGCATTCCTTCAGGCCTTTATACCTGCTGGTGAGCGTCAGATGGCGGGGCTTCAAGAGGTTTTAACCGGTGTTTTTCCGATTAATGACTTTAACGGCATTGCTGAAATTGATTTTGTTTCTTATGAGCTTGAGCCCCCTAAATACGATGTTGAGGAATGTCGTCAGCGCGATAAGACCTATGCGGCGCCTTTGCGTGTGACATTGCGTCTATCTGTGTTTGATGTGGATGAAGACACAGGGCTGAAATCTATCCGTGATATTAAAGAGCAAGATGTGTATCTCTTGGATATGCCGTTGATGACAAATACGGGCACATTCGTTGTGAATGGAACAGATCGTGTGATTGTCTCTCAGATGCATAGATCTCCGGGTGTGTTCTTCGATCATGATGGCGGAAAAACTCATGTTTCTGGGAAGTACCTCTTCACAACACGTGTCATTCCCTATCGTGGGTCATGGCTTGATTTTGAGTTTGATGCGAAAGATATTTTGAATGTTCGTATTGACCGCCGTCGTAAACTGCCTGTGACAACATTTATGCGGGCACTTTATTCGGATGCAACGATTGCGTACATGGCAGACTGTGAAGAAAAATCTGTGACGCCTGATCCTTTGATGATCCAAGGCATGAGCAATGAAGACATTTTGTCGACATTCTATGACACAAAAATTTATAATAACACGAAAAAAGGCTGGAGTACGCCCTTCCATGCGGAGCGTTACCGCGGTGTGAAGCTTGTTAATGATCTTGTCGATGCAAAATCTGGAGATGTGTTGCTTGAATCTGGAACGAAAGTAAGCCCTCGTAAAGCTAAAAAAATGGCAGAGGACGGTGTAAAAGATATTCTTGTGCAAGCAGAAGAACTTGTCGGGCAATATGTAGCACAAGATTTGATTGATGAGAAAACAGGAGCTGTGCTCTATGAGGCTGGCTATGAAATTCTAGAAGAAGATCTTGAAAAGATTGATGCGATTGGGATTTTGGATCTTCCTCTTCTGGCAATTGATCACGTGAATATTGGTGGATATGTGCGTAATACATTGGAAGCTGATAAATGTGATACGCGGGAAGAAGCACTTATTGATATTTATCGTGTGATGCGCCCAGGTGAGCCACCGACTGTCGAGAGTGCGCAAGCTCTTTTTGACTCTTTGTTCTTCGATGCGGAGCGCTATGATCTCTCTGCCGTTGGACGTGTAAAAATGAATGCGCGTTTAGAGCTGGATGTTGATGATAGCGTTCGTATTTTGCGTAAAGATGATATTTTGGCTATTTTGCGTTATTTGCATGGATTGAAAGATGGTCGAGGAGAAGTTGATGATATTGACAATCTTGGAAACCGTCGTGTGCGTTCTGTTGGGGAATTGATGGAAAACCAAGTACGCCTTGGATTGCTTCGCATGGAGCGTGCTATTCGTGAGCGGATGTCGTCTGTTGAAATTGACAATTATATGCCTCATGATTTGATTAACTCTAAACCAGCACAAGCAGCTGTGCGTGAGTTTTTCTCTTCGTCACAATTATCTCAGTTTATGGATCAAACAAACCCTCTCTCTGAGATTACGCATAAGCGTCGTTTGTCAGCCTTGGGGCCAGGCGGTTTGACACGGGAACGTGCTGGATTTGAAGTCCGGGATGTGCACCCAACGCATTATGGACGTATCTGTCCGATTGAAACACCTGAGGGACCAAATATTGGGTTGATTAACTCATTGGCAACTTTTGCGCGTGTGAATCAGTATGGTTTTATTGAAAGCCCATTCCGTCGTGTTCTTGATGGAAAAATAACAGACGAAGTTATCTATATGTCTGCGATGGAAGAGGCGCGCTATACAATTGCGCAAGCTAATTCTGAGCTGGATGACAAAGGCGCGTTTACCGCGGATCTTGTCTCTTGTCGTCAAGGCGGAGATAATGTGATGTCTGCGCCTGAGAATATTGAATATGGGGATGTGTCCCCTCAACAAATTGTGTCTGTGGCGGCGTCTCTGATTCCGTTCTTGGAAAATGATGATGCGAACCGTGCGTTGATGGGCTCAAATATGATGCGTCAGGCTGTACCGTTGTTGAAAACGGATGCGCCTCTTGTGGGGACGGGGATGGAAACATCTGTTGCTCGTGACTCTGGGGCAGCCATTATCGCTCGCCGTGGGGGAGAGGTTATTCAGGTGGATTCAAATCGGATTGTTATTCGTGCAAACGAAGAATTGAGTGCGTCTGAAGCCGTTGTTGATATTTATAAATTGGCCAAGTTCCAACGCTCTAACCAATCAACCTGCATTAACCAACGTCCGTTGGTAAAAGTGGGAGATGTTTTGAAATCTGGTGATATTATCGCAGATGGCCCTTCAACACAGTTTGGGGAGCTGGCTCTGGGGCGGAATGTCCTCGTCGCCTTTATGCCGTGGAATGGGTATAATTATGAAGATTCTATCTTGATTTCCGAGCGTATCGTGCGTGATGATGTCTATACATCTATCCATATTGAAGAATTTTCTGTGATGGCGCGAGACACGAAACTTGGCTCGGAAGAAATCACACGCGATATTCCAAACGTAGGAGAAGAAGCCCTTAAGCATCTTGATGAAGCAGGGATTGTTCACATTGGAGCAGAAGTAAGCCCTGGGGACATCCTTGTTGGGAAAGTCACCCCTAAAGGAGAAAGTCCTGTAACACCTGAAGAGAAGTTGCTTCGGGCGATCTTTGGAGAAAAAGCGGCCGATGTAAAAGATACATCTTTGCGTCTTCCTCCTGGAACGATAGGGACAATTGTGGAAGTGCGTGTCTTTAACCGCCGTGGTGTGGATAAAGATGCCCGTTCACTGGTTATTGAGCGTGATGAGATAGAACAGCTTGCAAAAGACCGTGATGATGAGCGCCGTATTTTGGAAGATGGGTTTTATAGCCGTCTAGAAGAGCTTTTGTCTGGTCAAGAAACAGCCTCTTCTCCGAAAGGTGTGTCTTTGAAGAAAGGTTCTAAAATTAAGGCAGCTGATCTTCATGCTGTTGAAAAACGTGGACTATGGCGCCAAATTTCTGTCACAGACGAAAAAGTAATGTCTGAGATTGAAGAAATCGGACGTACTTTTGATAGTGCCGTTGATAATTTGAAAGAGCGTTTTGAGTCTAAAGTTGAAAAGCTACAACGTGGGGATGAATTACTCCCGGGCGTGATGAAAATGGTTAAAGTTTTTGTGGCGATCAAGAGAAAAATGCAACCTGGCGATAAAATGGCAGGACGTCATGGAAACAAAGGTGTGGTGTCTAAGATTATGCCGATGGAAGATATGCCGTACCTTGAAAATGGACAGCCTGTTGATCTTGTGTTGAATCCTCTAGGGGTGCCCTCACGGATGAATGTTGGGCAAATTCTTGAAACGCATCTTGGGTGGGCCTCTGCCTCTTTGGGTGCCCAAATTGGAGAGTTGATTGATACATTCCAAAGCAAGAAAGAAATCACAGACGCGGAAAGCAAGACTCTCCACACAAAGCTGAGGGATGTTTATGGTAAAAGTGAATATGAAGCCAAAGTGAAAGATCTTAATGGTAGAGAAATCATAGAAATGTCCAATAACCTTCGTGGTGGTGTGCCAATGGCAACGCCTGTCTTTGATGGCGCTCATGAAGATGACATTACAAGCTTGCTTGAACAGGCGGGGTTAAGTGGCTCTGGTCAAGTACGTTTGATTGATGGACGGACAGGAGAGCAATTTCACCGTGATGTGACCGTTGGATATATGTATATGTTAAAACTCCATCATTTGGTGGATGATAAGATCCATGCTCGTTCTATTGGGCCATACTCTCTTGTGACCCAACAGCCACTCGGTGGTAAAGCGCAGTTCGGTGGACAGCGTTTCGGAGAGATGGAAGTGTGGGCCTTGCAAGCTTATGGAGCGGCGTACACGCTCCAAGAGTTGTTGACGGTAAAATCTGATGATGTGGCAGGACGCTCAAAAGTTTATGAAGCGATTGTCCGAGGGGAAGATAATTTCGAGATTGGAATTCCAGAATCTTTCAATGTTCTTGTGAAAGAATTGAAAGCGCTGAATTTGAATGTTGAGCTGAATGAGACCTCTATTCATGACGAGACAGACGCGGATGCTGAACTCTCTGATGAAACATCTCAAGAGCAATCTAAATAATTTGTGTAAAGAAATAAAGATTTATACCTCCGAAGGGAAAAGAAAATGAATGAACTGATGAATCTATTTGGTCAACCGACTGGCCCCCAAAGCTTTGATACAATCCGTGTCACGGTTGCCTCTCAAGAGCAAGTCCGCTCTTGGTCATTTGGAGAAGTCAAAAAGCCAGAGACGATTAACTATCGGACGTTTAAACCTGAACGGGATGGATTATTCTGCGCTAAAATATTTGGCCCTGTGAAAGATTATGAATGCCTCTGCGGTAAGTATAAACGCATGAAGTATAAGGGGATTATTTGTGAAAAATGTGGCGTTGAAGTCACTCTTACAAAAGTCCGTCGGGATCGGATGGGGCATATTGATTTGGCAGCACCCGTGGCGCATATCTGGTTCTTGAAGTCTCTTCCGTCTCGGATGGGTTTGATGCTGGATATCACATTGAAAAACCTTGAGCGTGTTTTGTATTTCGAAAGCTATATTGTCACTGAGCCAGGGATGACAGCTTTGAAACCAATGCAACTTCTTACAGAAGAAGAATATCTGGACGCGCAAGACGAGTATGGAGATGAAACATTTGAAGCAGGAATTGGAGCAGAAGCTCTTCAGAAAATCCTGTCTGCAATTGATCTTGTGGAGGCGAAAGTTCAAGTCGAAGAAGATTTGGGCGCAACAAAATCTGAAGCCAAGCGGAAGAAGCTTGTGAAGCGTTTGAAGCTTTTAGATGCGTTCCTTACATCAGGAACACGTCCAGAATGGATGATTTTAAGCGTCCTTCCGGTTCTTCCACCTGATTTGCGCCCTCTTGTTCCTTTGGATGGAGGACGTTTTGCGACCTCTGACCTGAATGATCTATATCGTCGCGTGATTAACAGAAATAACCGTTTGAAGCGTTTGATTGAACTGCGTGCGCCAGACATTATTGTACGGAATGAAAAAAGAATGCTCCAAGAATCTGTGGATGCGCTCTTTGATAATGGACGTCGTGGACGCGTGATTACAGGGACAAATAAACGTCCGTTGAAATCGTTGTCTGACATGTTGAAAGGGAAGCAAGGACGTTTCCGTCAGAACTTGCTTGGAAAGCGTGTGGATTATTCTGGACGATCCGTGATTGTTGTGGGGCCTGAGCTCAAATTGCATCAATGTGGATTGCCAAAGAAAATGGCATTGGAACTCTTTAAGCCGTTTATCTATAACAAGCTTGAGCTCTATGGTATGGCCACAACAGTGAAAGCTGCCAAGAAAATGGTTGAAAAAGCCCGTCCTGAAGTCTGGGACATCTTGGAAGAAGTGATCCGTGAGCATCCTGTTCTTTTGAACCGAGCACCAACATTGCACAGACTTGGAATCCAAGCCTTTGAACCTATTTTGATTGAAGGAAAAGCCATTCAATTGCATCCGCTTGTCTGTACAGCGTTTAATGCTGACTTTGACGGAGATCAAATGGCGGTGCACGTGCCGTTATCTATTGAAGCACAATTGGAATCGCGTTGCTTGATGATGTCGACCAACAATATTTTGTCTCCTTCTTCTGGGAAGCCTGTGATTGTGCCCACTCAAGATATTATATTGGGTCTGTACTATCTCTCTCTTTCTCTCCCTAATCAGGTGGGAGAAGGGATGATTTTCCGTGGTGTGGATGAAATTTCTCATGCGCTTGAAGCAGGGGCTATTACGCTTCATTCAAAAATAAAATGTCGCTATAAGACTGTTGATGAAGAAGGGGCTCCTCTGACTCACATCGTTGAAGCCACTCCTGGACGGATGCTGATTGCAGAATTGTACCCACGGGACAAGAATCTTCCATTTTCTTTGATTAACCAAATCTTGACGAAGAAAGAAGTCTCAAAAATCATCGAAGAAATTTATCGTTTCTGTGGTCAAAAAACAACGGTATTGTTTGCGGATCGTGTGATGAAGCTTGGCTTTAAATATGCGTGTATTGCGGGTATTTCTTTCGGGAAGGATGACATGGTTATTCCTGTGGAGAAAGAAAAGCTTGTGAATGCAGCCAAAGGCAAAGTGAAAGAATTTGAAAAACAATACATGGATGGTCTCATCACACGCGGTGAGAAATACAATAAAGTTGTTGATATTTGGTCACAATGTACAGATGAAGTTGCTGATGCCATGATGAAAGGGATTTCAAATGTGGATGAAGGGAATTTGAACTCTGTCTATATGATGGCGCATTCTGGGGCGCGGGGATCTGCCACACAGATCCGTCAGTTGGCTGGAATGCGAGGCTTGATGGCTAAGCCATCTGGAGAAATCATTGAAAATCCGATTATCTCAAACTTCAAAGAAGGTCTGTCTGTACTTGAGTATTTCAACTCAACCCACGGAGCGCGTAAAGGTCTTGCCGATACAGCGTTGAAAACAGCAAACTCTGGATATTTGACGCGTCGTTTGGTCGATGTCTCTCAAGACGTTGTGATCAATGAGCCTGATTGTGGAACAGATAAAGGGATTTCTATCTCTGCTGTGATGAATGGAGCTGATATTGTTGTGTCTGTTGCGGAACGTCTTCTTGGACGTGTGGCGCTCAATAATATTGTGCATCCTCTGTCTGGGGATGTGATCGTGAAAGCTGCGGATATTATCACTGAAGAAACCTCTGAAGAGGTGGAAACAGCTGGGATTGATACAGTACTTGTACGTTCACCACTGACGTGTGAAGCCGAAACGGGGATTTGTGCCAATTGTTATGGTCGAGATCTTGCGCGAGGTGAGAAAGTCAATATGGGCGAAGCTGTCGGTGTGATGGCGGCGCAATCCATTGGAGAGCCGGGAACACAGCTCACCATGAGAACCTTCCACATTGGAGGCGCGGCGCAAGGGGGATCAGAACAATCTTCCGTTGAGGCCTCACATGATGGAACGATTGAAATCCGTAACGAAAACTCAGTGAAAAACTCTGAGGGTGCTTTTATCGTGATGGGACGGAACACTGAAATTGTCCTTAAAGATGCGAAAGGGAATGATCGTTCTATCTTCCGTGCTCCATATGGAGCAAAATTGCTTGTGAAAGATAAGCAAAAGGTGAAGGCTGGAACAAAAATGGCCGATTGGGACCCGTTTACTGTGCCGATTATCACAGAAAAAGATGGAATTGCGCATTATTTTGATCTTGTGGAAAACCTCTCGATTTCAGAAAAAGTGGATGAAGCCACAGGAATTGCCTCTAAAGTTGTGATTGACTGGAGATCACAGCCAAAAGGGGCGGATCTTAAGCCTCGCATCTCCTTGCTAGATGCTAAAGGCAATGTGATTAATCTCTCTTCGGGCCTTCCTGCCAACTATTATCTCTCGACAGCCTCTGTTTTGTCTATTGAAAGTGGACAGGAAGTTAAGGCTGGAGATGTGGTGGCACGTATTCCGCGTGAGACATCGAAGACTCGTGATATTACAGGAGGCCTGCCTCGTGTGGCAGAGCTCTTTGAAGCGCGTATTCCAAAAGATGCGGCTGTAATTGCAAGTATTGATGGTCAAATCGAATTTGGAAAAGACTATAAATCCAAACGCCGTATTATCATTAATCCTGCGGATGCAGGGGCTGAGTCTGCTGAGTTTCTTGTTCCAAAAGGACGTCACTTGGCGGTCGCAGAAGGAGACTTCATTCGTCGCGGAGAATGTATTATTGATGGCGCGCTTGTGCCTCATGATATTCTTGACGTTATGGGTGTCGAAGCCTTGGCTGACTATCTTGTGAATGAAATTCAAGATGTGTACCGTCTCCAAGGGGTTAAAATCAGTGATAAACATATTGAAGTGATTTCACGTCAAATGTTACAAAAAGTTGAGATTTTGGCTCCGGGCGACACGACCTATCTTGTCGGTGAACTGGTTGAGAAAGATGACTTTAAAACTGAAAACCAGAAATTTATTGATGATGGGAAGCGTCCTGCGGAAGCACGCCCTGTTCTTCAAGGAATCACAAAAGCCTCTCTCCAAACACGCTCCTTTATTTCAGCGGCGTCTTTCCAAGAAACAACACGTGTTCTTACGGATGCTGCCGTGAATGGAAAAGTGGATAACCTCCGCGGCTTGAAAGAAAATGTGATTGTAGGACGTTTGATCCCTGCAGGAACAGGGGCGTATGTCAATCAAGTGAAGCGTGTTGCGGCTGGACGGGATCGTTTGGCAATTGCGGCGCAACAGCAAGCAGAAGCAGATCTTCAGGCAGAAATGCTTGCGGCGTCTCCTCCTGCCGATGAAGCCTTGCCAACACAAGATAATGGTGAGACAGGAGAGGTCAGCGACATTCCAGAGGCGGCGGCGAGTTAAGATTCTTGCCTCTGCCTACGGAGACAGTCCCTGAGGCTTTTGAGAGTTTTTGAATGCCAAATGGCATCCAAGACCCCTCAAAATTTTCTTGGATGCATGTCTGTTTATAGAATTTTTCATTGTTTATAAAATGTGATATACTGAGAGTTTACAAATAAGGGTTTTTCTTATGATTCCACTTTTGTCTAAATATATTCTCCGTACAGAGGCTGCAACAGCTGTTGAGTATGGGTTGATTGTTGCAGGGATTGCGCTTGGTCTTGTCGTCGCGATCTTTTTTTTAGGTGATACTATCATGGATTTATTCTACGATGACCTTCCTGGTCTTGTCTCTACCCCATAAAAACATTCTATAAGAAATGATATCGTTTAGAGTACTTAATCAATTTATTCTGGGCAGTTTTCTGCTCGGTCTTGTCGGGATGACACTCCTCAATGTCGTGTTTGACCCTCTCCATGTTCTGCGCGCGCCCAAAGAGCATGATGTCTATGATCGGCAATCTCGCTTTGGGCATGTGGGCATTGTACGTCATATTGAAACTCCTGATCTTGTTGTAGGATCTTCTGTTTTTCAAGATCTTAATGAAGAAATTTATAAGGAGAATATTGGACGAGAGATGACTCGTCTTCCTGTTCCGGGGGCAAGCCCTGTTGAGCTGTATGAAGTCTTGGACACGGCCTTGGCGCTCACTCACAAAAATATTAAGCATGTCACCATTGGAATGGATTTTTTTGTGTGGGGGAAAAGCGCCTCTGACGCAAAATGGGATCATTTTCCACAATCCCTTTATAGCGACAGATTTTTTGTAAAACCTGTTTATATTGGGTCGTTCCAGACATTTTCCCGTCTCCTGCGCCTTTTTCCTGATCTCTTTTTTTTAAAGGATAAAAAGCGCACAGCACACACACGCTATCGCGCAACCTACAGCCATGCCATGGGGCAAGAGGAGGTTTTCCAACATGCCTGTTCCATTGTAGAGCAGAAAAAAGCGCAAATTGAGGCCTTGTCTTTTCAAAACGCCCAAGAGAACATTGATTTGTACATTAAAAAACTATTCAAAGATTACCCTACTATAGAGTTTACACTTCTATTGCCAACCTACTCTTTGCTTGAATATGCGCAGTATCACGATTTTGGAAAATTTGAGGATTTTAAAAACTTCCGTGAAACACTGGGTAATCTTGCGTTCAGTAAAAAAAATATCAACATTATAGATGCACAGACCGACATCCCGTTAATGAGAAATCTAGCATTCTTTTATGATGCCACCCATGGTGGAGAAAATATTTTAGACCCGATGCTCACCACACCTGTTCTCTCTCATGCCGACGAAATTGCTCTCTCCTCCGACATTTTGGCGTTTATTTTAGACAGGGACGCGCGCGTTTTATATGAAGAGATGAAGGCAAGGTGCTCATATTCCCTTTTTCTAAAAGGATTGTAGAAGTAACTCTCATTAAGATTCTATCCTTTATGTCATACCCGCGTCAGGCGGGTATCCGGTCTATTTATAAAGACAGTCGCACTGCGACTGACATACCCAGATCCCTGACGTTTAAGACATGCTCTGCATGTCCTCGGGGATGACAATGTAAGAAATACGCCGATGATCAAAAATTAAAATACAAAAACTCGCTCTTGAAAAACTGAATGAGAAGAAGGCTTCCCCAGCACACGCCTCCGAATAGGATCGCGGTTATGGGATGAGGAGGCATGCGGTGGAAGAGGGTGCGTCCACGCGCAAAACGTTTTTGTTTATCTGTCCAACCCATGATCCATTGATGGCTGTTGGGGAGGGCCAGAGAGATAACTAGGCCTCCAATGAGGGAGAAGAGTAACGTGAGTGTGTGAAGATTAAGGGAGAAGGTGAGAGAGAAGATATTAATCATCCCCCCCCATATTTTGATCGCGGTCTCGAGGCTCTCGGCACGAAAGAGTACCCACGCAAACACAACAGAAGTGAAAGTTAATCCCCACGCTACAGCTTTCGGAATATTAGGAAGGGTGAAATGCTTTTTGAGGACCCACCACGCATGGTTTATAACGAGGTAGAGCCCATGTAATCCGCCCCACAGGATAAATGTCCATCCTGCGCCGTGCCATAGGCCTCCGAGGAGCATCACAATCATAAGGTTGAGATACCGTCTATGTTTCCCTTTTTTGTTTCCGCCCAGTGGAATATAGAGATAATCCCTCAGGAAATGAGAAAGTGTAATGTGCCACCGCCTCCAAAAATCGGAAATATTCAACGATTTATAGGGAGAATAAAAGTTGAGTGGAAGTTTAATACCAAACATAAGGCCTAGCCCAATCGCCATATCCGAGTAAGCCGAGAAATCAAAATAGAGCTGGAATGTGTAGGAGAGAGCTGCCGCCCATGCGTCGGCAAACAAGAGAGTGTCCGCTGTATTTGCATGTGCGAAGAGGGGGTTTGCAAACTGTCCGAAGCTATCGGCAAGGACGACTTTCTTAAAGAGACCTAAAATGAAATAGCTCAACCCAAAAAAGAGCATCCGTTGATTCAATTTAAAGCTATTGCGACGAAATTGAGGAAGAACATCTTTTTGTTGGACAATAGGCCCCGCAATCAATTGTGGAAAGAAACTGACAAACAAGGCGTATTCCGAAAAAGAATGCACAACGGTTTTCTTTTTATAGGTGTCGACCAGATAGGCGATTTGCTGGAACGTAAAGAAAGAAATCCCCAGAGGGAGGATGGTGCTGGCTAAATCAAAAGACGAGGAGCTCATCGAGAGGAAGAACCCTGCATATTTATAATAGGCAATCAACGCAAGGTTGAGCGTGATACCAAGGGTCAAAATGGGTTTACTGTTATGGCGTGCAATGGCCTTCCCTAGTCCAAAATTAACCCCAATAGACCCAAGGAGAAGAGGAAGGTAGGCAGGATTCCAATAGCTATAAAAAACAAGAGAGGCAAGAGTAAGCCAGTACATCACAAGTGTTCTACTTTTCCCCAAAAGCACAAACCCAAGAAGGGTCACGGGCAGAAAAAGAAAGATAAATATATATGAGTTAAAGAGCATGACGGTGTTTACTTTTTATAAGTGTCGCAGAATGTTTTATATGACCCTAAAGGCGCAAAATTTATTTTATAGTGCGATGATGATATTTTAGTAATTTCTACAGAGTCTATACCTAGCTCTTCAAGTATGTCTAGTGTACAGAGTTCGTCTGGTAAAAGGTTAAGGATATGTCTTAATATCCATTTCCCTAAATCTTTATTTGGGTTGCTCATTAAGGCTTTGCCAACATTTATACCGTTTACTTGTCCCCCATCTTGACAGGATTTGGCTGAAAGCGTTTTCCCATCAGGTAGCTTTAATTCAAACAGAGTGTCTCTGGAGGGAAAGAAATGAGGACAATGAGTGGAGACCCATCTTGGAATTTGTATATAGACTTCGTCTTCATGCCTCTCTCGTCCTGCTGCATTCCATTGATTGAGTCCACTTTTGGTGGGGACTTCCCTGTCGCGCTCTGAGTAAAGAGGTAATATAATTGTTGATGTGTCTTGCGTGTGTCCTGTTGTTTTGTTTTCGGATAAGAGCCTTTGCACAAGTTCAAACGGATCTTCTAAAACTGATACGGGGATATCAGTAATGATATTATCTTTGATATTAAATCGTTTGAATAAGGTGCTTTTGGACAATGAAAATTTGTATTCATGTACATCATCAGAAAAGCTTAGTGTATTCTTATCTAAAGATTTCTTATCAATTATTATTTGAGCTGTATTGATAGGGATGAGGGGGCATTCAAATATAGAAAATTTCCCATTGTCCCGTGTAATACAATGATAGAGCGCAGATGTGAGTCCGTGTGCATTTTTTGTGAAGGCGATACGCTTGTTTCGTAGGTCGGCTATTTTAAAGATGAGTTCTTCAGGAGGAAGGTTCCTCAAAATATTCGAGGTACTGTTAAATTCTGCAACTTTTTCAAGACATCGCCCATTTTTATAGAGGAATGTTTTTAATCCAATCCCCACACCCTCTTTTTTAGCATCATAAGAGCTGTCTTCTCTTGAGAGATCTTCTGCTTGAAAGGCCTTGCAAAAAGCACGCTCGGCAGATCTGTAATAGAGATAAGGGTTTGGACTGTCCGAAAATAAACCTGAAAGACTTCCAACGGCTTGCAATAAAGAGAGATATAGCTCTTGCTGTTCTTTAGGCTGCTTTTTTATGAACATCAATTTTATCCAAAGCTGTAAGTGCATTTTTTATGTTTTCAGCAATCGCTTGAACAATAGGGACTGAAACACTATTCCCAGCTTGTTTGTAGAGGGCAGAATTTGCAAGGTTTTTTGGGAATATATAACCATCTGGGAATCCTTGAAAACGAAAGCATTCTCTCGGTGTAAGCTTACGAATATCTTTATGGTCAATAACTAAAGGGACGTTATGTCCCCCTGTTCCCATATTAGCGGTGAGTGTTGGACAAACGCCACTTTTGTTCTCTCTAACATAGACCCGTCGCCATTGATATATAGAGTCTGGGTTAAGCATTTCTGCTTTTAATTGTTTATAATATCTTGACTTACTATAGTAAAAAACATCGTCAACATTTCTGTCTAGTAACTCTTTTGGAGACCGAAGTTTTTTTATTTTTTTGGGAGGTTGAAATAAATTAAGGGCGCCCTTTTCTTTGAATGCGACTATATATAATCGTTCACGGTTTTGTGGGAGATCAGAATAGTCGCACGTGTTAAGAATAGTATCCCATACATGGTATCCATTAGATTTAAGTGTGTTCACAATGGTTTTGTATGTACGCCCTTTATCATGAGTTTTTAGGTTTTTTACATTTTCTAAAAATAGGACTCGTGGGTCTAGGTGGTTTGATAACCTCATAATTTCATAAAATAAATTGCCTCGATCATCTTGAAATCCTTTCTGATGGCCAGCAATCGAAAATGCTTGGCAGGGAAACCCTCCACATAAAATATCAATTTTTTGTAAGTGTCTTGGATCTATGTCATGAATATCACCTTCAACCATCTCATGGTCTTTGAAGTTTTCTCGATATGTGATGCAGGCATTTTTATCTATTTCATTTGCCCACAGGACATCCATTTTAGCCTGTGTGAATCCTAAAGCTATACCTCCTATACCTGCAAATAGATCGCCAACTGTGTACATGTTTTTCTGTGTTTTCTTGTTCAGGATTGTTTTATATGTCGTATGTCCTATATTATAGAGAATGCAGTTTGGACTCAAGAGCAAGTCTTATCTGAATGGCACGGTTTTTCTTTTTCATTTAGCCCTTTTTCAAAGAGATTAAAAAAAAGTTAATTTCTTTCTTGACGAAGGGCCGTCTAATAACATAGTATCCGGTCGAATTTAATATTCGGATGAGCTGGTCGTGATTGTGATTATTGTATCAAACACAGTTCGATTTTAGAGTTCTGATGACCGCAACAAAGATAGTGTGGTCTTTTAGACGTTCGACCAATCATCCATTAACTGACGAAAAAGAAAAGGTGGCAATATGCCAACAATACAACAGCTTATAAGAAAACCTCGCGCGGTTGGTGGTAAGAAAGCCATGAAGACGAAGAAAAACCGTGCATTGAAGTCAAACCCACAAGTGCGTGGTGTGTGTACACGGGTCTATACAACGACACCAAAAAAGCCAAACTCTGCGTTGCGGAAAGTGGCGAAAGTGCGTTTGACAACAGGGTTTGAAGTGATTTGTTATATTCCGGGAGAGGGTCATAATTTGCAAGAGCATGCTGTTGTTCTTATTCAAGGTGGTCGTGTAAAAGATTTACCAGGGGTGCGTTACCGCATTATCCGTGGGGCGTTGGATACACAAGGTGTTAAGGATCGTAAGCAGAGTCGCTCTCGTTATGGGGCGAAGCGTCCGAAATAGATATTTGATAGATAATAGGAACATAAAACATGTCAAGACGTCGTAGAGCAGAGAAAAGAGATATTCTTCCGGATCCAGTATTTGGGGATATGATTTTGTCCAAGTTTGTAAATAATTTGATGCTGGATGGAAAAAAGTCCGTCGCGGAGCGTATTGTTTATGGGGCTTTGGAAAATTTGGATGCAAAGAAAGCGGCGAATGATCTCGAAGTTGATGCTGACTTGATGGCAAAGAGTGAGGGGCTTGCTGTCTTTCATGTGGCATTGAGTAAGATTAAGCCAAAGGTTGAGGTTAAATCCCGTCGTGTTGGAGGAGCTACTTACCAAGTGCCTATCGAAGTGGCATCTGGGCGTGCAATGGCTTTGGCGATGCGTTGGTTGATTGGCGCGGCGCGGAAAAGAAGTGAACGTACAATGAAAGATCGTTTGGCCGCAGAAATTTTGGAAGCAGCCAATGATCGTGGATCAGCGATGAAAAAGCGTGAAGAAACACATAAAATGGCGGAAGCAAACAAAGCGTTTGCGCATTATCGCTGGTAGAAAAAAAGAGTTTTAGGATTTAAGAAAATGGCACGAGAGCATCCAATAGAACGATACAGAAATTTCGGTATCATGGCGCATATTGACGCAGGGAAAACAACCGCCACTGAGCGTATTTTGTTTTACTCAGGGAAGTCTCACAAAATTGGTGAGGTACATGATGGTGCGGCGACTATGGATTGGATGGAGCAAGAGCAAGAGCGTGGGATAACCATTACCTCTGCGGCGACAACAACATTCTGGACGGGGTCTGCACACAGCATGGCGCCTGATGAGCAGTTCCGTTTGAATATCATTGATACACCGGGTCACGTTGATTTTACCATTGAAGTAGAGCGCTCTTTGCGTGTGCTCGATGGAGCGATTGCTGTGTTTGATGCGAATGCGGGTGTTGAGCCACAAACAGAAACGGTATGGCGTCAAGCGGATAAATATGATGTGCCACGCATGTGCTTTGTCAATAAAATGGACAAGGTTGGAGCAGATTTCTATAATACGGTTGATATGATTGTTGATCGCTTGGGGGCTGTTCCTTGTGTTGTTCAGCTACCAATCGGGGCTGAAAATGATTTTGCGGGTGTTGTTGATCTTGTGAAGATGAAGGCGATTGTCTGGGATGCGGAAACATTGGGGGCCTCTTTCCACGAAGAAGATATTCCTGCGGATTTGACAGATAAAGCGGCGGAGTACCGTGAAAAATTGATTGATCTTGTTGTTGATCAAGATGATGCCGCGATGGAAGCATATTTGGACGGGACGGAGCCTGATGAAGCAACGCTTAAAGCCTGTATCCGTAAGGGCACAATTGCAGGAGATTATGTGCCTGTGATTTGTGGCTCTGCGTTTAAGAATAAAGGGGTTCAACCTCTGTTGGATGCTGTTGTAGATTTCTTGCCCTCTCCCGTTGATATTGGAGCGATGGCTGGGAAAAAAGTGGATAGTGATGAAGATGAGATGCGTGAGCCGTCTGATGAGGCACCGTTTGCAGCGTTGGCTTTTAAAATCATGAATGATCCGTTTGTGGGGTCTTTGACGTTTGCTCGAGTTTATTCTGGTGTGATTGAGTCAGGGTCTTACATTCAAAATTCAGTGAAAGGGAAGCGGGAACGTGTGGGGCGGATGCTTTTAATGCATTCAAATAACCGTGAAGAGATTAAAGAAGCCCGTGCGGGTGATATTGTCGCCTTTGTTGGGTTGAAGGCGACAACAACAGGGGATACGCTCTGTGATGCGGATAAGCTTGTTGTGCTTGAGCGTATGGAGTTTCCTGAGCCAGTGATTGAGATTGCTGTTGAGCCGAAAACTAAGGCTGACCAAGAAAAGATGTCAACAGCGTTGCAAAGGTTAGCGGCAGAAGACCCGTCTTTCCGTGTCGCTGTGGATCATGAATCAGGTCAAACGATCATTAAGGGGATGGGTGAGTTGCACTTGGATATCTTGGTTGATCGTATGAAGCGTGAATTTAAAGTGGAAGCCAATATCGGAGCGCCTCAAGTGGCCTACCGTGAGACGATCACAAAAGAATTTGAAATTGACTATACGCATAAAAAACAATCTGGGGGATCAGGGCAATTTGCACGGATCATTATGCAATTCAAGCCTGGTGAAGTTGGAACTGGTTTTGTCTTTACCAATTCTGTTGTGGGCGGAAATGTTCCAAAAGAATATATCCCTGGTGTTGAAAAAGGTCTCAAGCAAGCCAAGGAAACTGGAATTATAGCAGGCTTTCCTGTGGTTGATTTTGAAGTGAATTTGTCGGACGGGGGGTATCACGATGTTGACTCCTCTGTGATGGCCTTTGAAATTGCAGGGCGCGCAGCGTTCCGTGAAGCAATGGGCAAATCTGGACCTCAACTTCTTGAGCCAATGATGGCGGTTGAGGTGGTCACCCCTGAAGATTATATGGGAGATATTATCGGAGATTTGAACTCACGCCGCGGTCAAGTCAATGCCATGGATGATCGAGGCAACGCTAAAGTGATTGCAGCGCATGTGCCATTGGCGAACATGTTTGGGTATATCAATACGTTGCGTTCCATGTCACAAGGACGTGCAAATTACACAATGATCTTTGATCATTACGAGCCAGTTCCGCAGGCTGTTGCGGATGAAGTCAAAGAAAAGTTGGGTGCTTAAGGGCGTAATTTTTATATTTTTAAAGTTTAACTAAAAGGAGAAAAATCATGGGTAAAGAAAAGTTTGAGCGGACTAAACCGCATGCGAATGTTGGGACGATTGGTCATGTGGATCATGGGAAGACGACGCTGACAGCGGCGCTTACGAAATATTATAGTGGTGATTTTAAAGCCTACGATCAAATTGATGGGGCGCCTGAAGAGCGTGAGCGCGGAATTACAATTGCGACAGCGCATGTTGAGTATGAAACAGACACGCGTCACTATGCACATGTGGATTGCCCAGGACATGCGGACTACGTGAAAAATATGATCACGGGTGCGGCGCAAATGGATGGTGGAATCTTGGTGGTGAATGCAGCTGATGGCCCCATGCCTCAGACTCGTGAGCACATTTTGCTCGCCCGTCAAGTGGGTGTGCCGTCTCTTGTTGTTTACCTCAACAAAGTGGATCAAGTGGATGATGAAGAATTATTGGAATTGGTTGAAATGGAAGTGCGTGAGTTGCTCTCAAAATATGACTTCCCAGGTGATGATATTCCAGTCATTAAAGGCTCTGCGTTAGCTGCTCTTGAAGGGCGTGATCCTGAGATTGGAGAAAACTCAATCCGTGAATTGATGAAAGCCGTGGATGAGTATATTCCACAGCCAGATCGTGCGGTTGATCAGCCATTCTTGATGCCTGTTGAAGATGTGTTCTCTATTTCTGGACGTGGAACAGTAGCCACAGGCCGTATTGAACAAGGTATTTTGAATGTTGGAGATGATATCGAAGTTGTGGGTATCCGTGAGACGCAAAAAACAACCTGTACAGGTGTTGAAATGTTCCGCAAACTTCTTGATAGTGGAGAGGCGGGAGATAATGTTGGTGTTCTTCTCCGTGGAACGAAGCGCGAAGACATTGAGCGTGGTCAAGTTTTGTGTAAGCCGGGGTCAATTACACCGCACACAAAATTCACAGCCGAAGCGTACATCTTGTCAAAAGATGAAGGCGGACGTCATACACCATTTTTTAAAAATTACCGTCCTCAGTTCTATTTCAGAACAACGGACGTGACAGGAGAGGTGACTCTTCCTGCGGGCACTGAGATGGTGATGCCAGGTGATAACGCAAACTTAGAAGTGACATTGATTGCACCAATTGCAATGACTGAA
The DNA here is from genome assembly GCA_024279035.1 of Alphaproteobacteria bacterium. Lineage (GTDB taxonomy): Bacteria > Pseudomonadota > Alphaproteobacteria > Micavibrionales > Micavibrionaceae > UBA1850. The sequence continues at coordinate 13,499 of JAJRSA010000024.1, read as the reverse complement.
GGTCTTCGTTTCGCGATCCGTGAGGGTGGCCGTACCGTTGGTGCGGGTGTTGTTGGAAAGATTATTGAGTAAAATTTAAGGGTAGGAACCGGAGTAAAAATCATGGATGCACAAACAATTAGCATTAGATTAAAAGCATTTGACCATCGTGTCTTGGATGTGGCCACAGCTGAAATTGTGAGCACAGCCAAACGCACAGGCGCAGGTGTACGTGGACCGGTTCCTTTGCCGACCCGAAAAGAGAAATTTTGTGTCTTGCGGTCTCCGCACGTCAACAAAAATTCAATGGAGCAATTTGAGATCCGTACACATAAAAGATTGATTGAAATCTTGGATCCAACACCACAGACAATTGATGCTTTGATGAAGCTTGATTTGGCTGCAGGTGTCGATGTTGAAATTAAAATTGGACAAGTAGCGGCTGCATAAGAGTGGCACATATAGTGGAGTAAGACGATGAGAACTGGAATGATTGCACAAAAGGAAGGGATGACCCGAATCTTCGATGAAGATGGCCATCAAATTCCTGTGACTATATTAAAAGTAGTAGGTTGTCAGGTTGTGTCTGTGCGTACAGATGAAACGGATGGTTATACGGCTGTTCAGCTTGGAGTGGGCGTGCGCAAAGCAAATCGTACAAACAAAGCCCAACGCGGACATTTTGCAAAAGCAAAAGTGGCGCCGAAACAAAAAGTAGCAGAATTTAGGGTCACGCAAGATAATCTTCTTGAGGTTGGCGCAGAATTGTCTGTGAAACATTTTGTCTCTGGTCAATATGTCGATGTCATCGGCACGACCAAAGGGAAGGGATTTCAAGGCGGAATTAAACGTCATAATTTTGGAGGCATGCGCGCTACTCATGGTGTATCTGTGTCTCACAGAGCGCTTGGAGCAACAGGTCAGTGCCAAGACCCTGGAAGAGTTTTCAAGGGGAAAAAGATGGCTGGTCAGATGGGGAATGTCCGTCAAACAACACAAAGCTTGAAGATTGTGGGTGTAGATGAAGCCGAAGGCTTAATTTTGATTAAAGGAGCAGTGCCAGGTGCCAATAAAGGCTGGGTTCTTATTCAAGATGCAGAGAAATATGATGTGGCGAAAGATGCCCCATTTCCTGCGGGCTTGAAAATTGCGAATACACCAGATGAAACGCCTGCTGTTGTGGAGGACGCGGTGGAAATACCTGCCGATGCTCCGACGGACACTCCAGCAGAGAATAAGGAGTAAGGACAATGAAAGTAGCAGTGAGAACATTAGACAATAAAGATGCTGGTCAGATTGATCTGGATGAGGCAATCTTTGGTATTGAAGTGCGTCAAGATATTTTACATCGTATGGTTAAATATCAATTGAACAAGCGTCAACAAGGGACACATAAAACAAAGCAACGTTCTGAAATTTCGGGTACAGGGAAAAAACCTTGGGCACAAAAAGGGACAGGACGTGCGCGTGCAGGAGATTTGAAGCGTCCTCAAGATCGCGGAGGTGCAACATGTTTCGGTCCTGTCGTACGCTCTCATGCGACAGATTTGCCTAAGAAGCAACGTCAGCTCGCACTGAAAACAGCGTTATCTGCAAAAGTGAAAGAGGGCAAGCTTGTGATTTTGGAAGACGCAAAATCTAAAGATCATAAAACGAAAACAGCAGCAGAAACGCTGGGTAAGTTTGGGTTTGAAAGTGTTTTAATTGTTGATGGAAAAGTGGTGGATGTAAATTTCCAACGAGCAACGAGCAATCTTCCAAAAGTTGATCTTTTGCCGTCAATGGGCGCAAATGTATATGACATTCTTCGTCGAGACACACTTGTGTTGACAAAAGAAGCTGTTGCAGATCTCACAGAAAGATTGAAGGGATAAGAATATGGCAAAAGCAGATACAACACAATTGACAGAGAGAAATTACGAGATTCTTTGTAAGCCTTTGGTCACAGAGAAAACATCATTGGGCTCTCAGTACGGTCAAATCACGTTTCAAGTCCCTATGGATGCGACAAAGCCTGAAATTAAGAAGGCCGTTGAATCTTTGTGGAAAGTGAATGTTGAAAAAGTCAATACGCTCATCCAAAAAGGAAAAACAAAACGCTTTAAGGGTGTCATGGGACGTCGGAATAACTATAAAAAAGCAATTGTGACCTTGCAAGAAGGACAAACAATTGATGTCACAGAAGGCATAAAGTAAGAAGGACAAAAGACAATGGCATTAAAAAAATATAACCCGACGACTCCAGGACAGCGTCAATTGGTGACAATTGATCGCTCTGAGTTGTGGAAGGGGTCTCCTGAGAAGCATTTGACGGAAGGTCTTCGCAAAACGGGCGGGCGCAACAATATGGGACGCATTACGTCACGCCACATTGGAGGCGGACATAAGCGTCGTTACCGTTTGATTGACTGGACGCGGACAAAATGGGATATGCCAGCTACTGTTGAGCGTTTAGAATATGATCCAAACCGCACAGCTTTTATTGCATTGATTAAATATGAAGATGGTGAAAAAGCCTATATTATTGCCCCCCAAAGGTTGGCTGTTGGCGATAAAGTGATTGCAGGCAATAAGGTGGATATTAAACCCGGAAATGCAATGCCTTTGAAGAATATGCCTGTGGGAACAATTATTCACAATGTTGAGTTGAAAGCAGGAAAAGGCGCACAAATGGTACGCTCTGCAGGAACATATGCTCAACTTGTTGGGCGTGACCAAGGATATGCGCAAATTAAACTCACCTCTGGAGAGTTGCGTGTTGTGCGTGGAGAATGCATGGCGACGATTGGTGCTGTGTCTAATCCAGATCACATGAATACAAATATGGGGAAAGCTGGCCGTAATCGTTGGAAAGGACGTCGTCCAACTGTGCGTGGTGTCGTGATGAACCCTGTGGATCATCCACATGGGGGAGGAGAAGGCCGAACATCTGGTGGACGTCATCCTGTTTCTCCATGGGGTCAAAGTGCCAAAGGCTTGAAGACAAGAACAAATAAAGCGACAGATAAATATATTCTACGTAGTCGCAAGAAAAAGAAGTAAGGGAGATGTTGAGATGCATAGTACGGTAAATAATTTTTTGAATACGGCTACTCATTACCAGCAAATGGCTGAGCTTGATGGAGCTGTGAGTAATAACACCTCTGTTTCTGGTTCTGTTTCATGGGAAGATTTGCGTGCGATTTCAATGAACAACTCAAATGTTGCACCCATAAAAAATAAAGTTCCTGTACAGGGACTTAATCAAGGAATAGGATTTTAAGGAGTAAATGAAAAATGGCTAGAAGTGTATGGAAAGGTCCTTTTGTAGAGGGGCATCTTTTGAAAAAGATTGAAAAAGTAAGAGCATCGGGGAGGAATACGCCGATTAAGACATGGTCTCGTCGTTCAACGATTTTGCCGAATATGATCGGGGTGACGTTTGCTGTGCATAACGGGAATAAATTTATCCCTGTGCTTGTGACAGATCAGATGATAGGTCACAAATTGGGAGAGTTTGCGCCAACACGGACCTATCGTGGTCATGGCACGGACAAGAAATAATAATTGTAATTTTGAAGATTTAGAGGCTCGAAATGGGACAAGAAAAAAATGAAAAGCGTGTGAGTGAGAATGAAGCGCGCGCCTATGCTAAAAACATAAGAGTTAGCCCTCAGAAGCTAAACTTGGTTGCGCAAATGATCCGTGGACAAAAAGTAGAAAAAGCGATGATAGACCTTGAGTTTAGTCGCAAGCGTGTGGCACAAGATGTACGCAAGGCGCTTAATTCTGCGATTGCAAATGCGGAGAATAATCATGGCTTGGATGTTGATCGCCTTATCGTTGCGGAAGCAACCGTTGGAAAATCGCTCGTTATGCGCCGTTTCCGTGCGCGTGCAAGAGGACGTGCCGCAGGTATTGAAAAGTTTTTCAGCAATCTAACAATTGTTGTGCGTGAAAAAGACGCGTAAAGGATACAAAGGAAGAAAATATGGGACAAAAAATTAATCCAATTGGTCTAAGGCTAGGCATCAATCGTACATGGGACTCTCGCTGGTTTTCTGGCAAGGGCTATGGTGATCGCTTGATACAAGATCTGAAATTGCGCCAATATATTAAAACAAAGTTGAAATCAGCAGGCATTAGCCGTGTTGTGATTGAACGCGCGGCAAAGACAACGAAAGTGACTGTTCATACGGCACGTCCTGGTGTGATTATCGGGAAAAAAGGTGCGGATATCGAAAAGCTTCGTCGTGATTTATCACAAAAAGCGGGCGGAGATGTCTCTTTGAACATCATTGAAATTCGTAAACCTGAAACAGACGCACAATTGGTGGCTGAGGGCGTATGTCAACAGCTTGAGCGTCGTGTGTCTTTCCGTCGTGCGATGAAACGTGCGGTACAAGGGACGATGAGGTTAGGCTCAAAAGGTATTCGTATCAATGTCTCTGGTCGTTTGGGGGGCGCTGATATTGCGCGGACAGAATGGTATAGAGAAGGACGCGTTCCTTTACATACATTGCGCGCCGAAATTGATTATGGATTTGCAGAAGCCTTGACAACATACGGTATTATTGGGGTCAAAGTCTGGATCTATAAGGGAGATATTTTAGCCCATGATCCTTTGGCCTCAGATAAGCGTCTGACAGAGTCAGGGGCTGGTGTTGCCAGAAACTAATTGAGAGATTTATAAGAGAGAAGAACGATGTTAAGTCCAAAAAAGACAAAATTTAGAAAAGCGCATAAGGGTCGTATTCACGGCCTTGCTAAGGGTGGCTCTGACTTGAATTTTGGAGCCTATGGCTTGAAAGCCATGGCGCCAGAGCGTATTACGTCTCGTCAGATCGAAGCCGCTCGTCGAGCTATTACACGTCACTTGCGTCGTCAAGGCATGTTGTGGATCCGTATTTTCCCGGATGTACCTGTCACGAAGAAGCCTCTTGAGGTACGTCAAGGAAAAGGAAAGGGCTCTGTTGAATATTGGGCAGCGCGTGTGAAACCAGGACGAATTATGTTTGAATTGGATGGTGTGCCTGAAGATATGGCGCGAGAAGCGATGGAACTCGCAGCCGCAAAATTGCCAATTAAAACAAAATTTGTAAAAAGAATTGGAAGTTCGTAAGAATTTGTGATAGATAGTGCGTCTTTTCGCATGAAAGAATGGATGAGAGAGTGATGAAGAACGAAGATATTACAGGCAAAACGCCAGATGAGCTGAAGAAAATGCTCCTTGATTTGAGAAAAGAGCAATTGAATCTCCGTTTTCAAAAATCAGGAGGACAATTGGCTAATTTCTCTAAGGTGAGGAAAACACGTCGGGCGATTGCTCGGGTTAAGACCGCTTTGAATGTACCAGAAACAAGTGCGCCAAAAGCGAAAAAAGAAACAGTTAAAAAAGTTGCCCCTAAAAAGACAGCTAAAAAAGCCGCATAAGGAGAGAGTGTTATGCCACGCAGAATTTTAGAAGGCCGTGTCGTGAGTGACAAAATGGATAAGACAGTCACTGTTCTTGTCGAACGTCGCTACATGCACCCAATGTATAAAAAGTATGTGAAACGTACGGATAAATATGCAGCGCATGATGAGACAAATGCTGTGAAGGAAGGTGATTTCATTTCTATTCAAGAATGTCGTCCGATTTCAAAGCGCAAAACATGGACAGTCATTACGGGTGCGGAAGGACAATCTGCCACACCCAAAAAAGTGGCGATTAAGAAAAAAGAGGATGTGAAAGCCCCTGCGCAAGAGGTAGAGGCAAAAGTAACCCCTCCAAAGGAAACTGCTAAAAAACAACCGCCTAAGAAGACTGAAGATAAAAAGTCTAAATAGGCGAGAGATAAAAGTACACGTAAGAAAGAAAAGGCTAAAGCTATGATACAAATGCAAACTAATATGGATGTTGCGGACAATAGTGGCGCAAAGCGTGTGATGTGCATCAAAGTTTTGGGAGGATCAAAACGTCGATATGCTCATGTGGGTGACGTTGTGATTGTGTCTGTGAAAGATGCAATTCCACGCGGTCGTGTGAAAAAGGGAGAAGTGCGTCGTGCTGTTGTTGTGCGGACGAAAAAAGAAATGTCTCGTCCATCAGGAGAGCGTATCCGTTTCGATTCAAATGCATGCGTTTTGATTAGTACAAATGGGGAGCCTGTTGGCACTCGTATTTTTGGCCCTGTCCCACGTGAATTACGAGCTAAAAATTATATGAAAATTATTTCACTCGCTTCGGAGGTGCTCTAGAGATGACACAAGCTAAAATGAAAATTAAAAAGGGTGACAACGTCGTTGTTTTAACAGGACGTGATAAAGGTAAAAAAGGGGAGGTTTTGAATGTAAACCTCACAACGCGCCGTGTGACTGTGCAAGGGATTAACCAAGTCAAAAAACACCGTAAGCCGACACAACAGGCTCCGGGTGGGATTGATACAATTGAATTATCACTGAATGCTTCAAATGTAGCCCTTGCTGATCCTAAAACAGGGAAAGCAACGCGGGTTGGATATAAGAACTTGAAAGATGGAACAAAAGTACGCTTTGCCAAATCTTCTGGCGAAACGATTGATTAAGGATAAGAAAATGGCAACGGCAAAAAAGAAAACAGAACAGACTTATACTCCACGCTTTAAAGCGCGGTATGAGAATGAGCTCCGTAAAAAGCTTGTGGAGGCTCATGGCTATAAGAATCAAATGGAAATTCCTCGCCTTGATAAGATCGTTATTAATATGGGCGTTGGAGAAGCTACACAGAACAAATCATTTTTGAAGTCTGCGGTTGCAGAGTTGGAGCTAATCGCAGGACAAAAGCCTGTTACTACAATCGCTAGAAAATCAAATGCATCGTTTAAAGTGCGTGAAGAAATGGCGATTGGAACAAAAGTAACTTTACGTGGTGCACGGATGTATGAGTTTTTGGATCGCTTGGTCACAATTGCTTTGCCTCGTGTGCGTGATTTTCGCGGTGTTAATCCGAAAAGTTTTGATGGGCGTGGAAACTATGCACTGGGAATTACAGAACACATTGTGTTCCCAGAAATCGAGTATGACAAAGTTGATAAGATTCGTGGGATGGATATCGTGATTTGTACGACCGCCAAAACCAACGAAGAAGCAAAAACACTTTTGGATGGCTTTGATATGCCATTTAAGAAATAGAGAGAAACAAAGGAAGAAAATAGTATGGCAAAAGTGAGTGCAGTACAAAGAGATTTAAAACGTCGTCGTTTGGTGGTTAAATATGCTGCGAAACGTGCCACATTGAAGGCTATTATTCAGGATAAAAGCGTGTCTCAGGAAGAGCGTTTTAATGCCTCTTTGCAATTGGCAAAATTGCCTAGAAATAGTGCGAAAATAAGAATGCGTAATCGGTGTGCATTAACTGGTCGTCCACGTGGCTACCATCGTAAATTTAAATTGTCTCGGAATTTGTTGCGTGAACTTGGTTCACTTGGTCAAATCCCAGGCTTAACAAAATCAAGTTGGTAAGAAGAAGGATTTTGAACCATGACAATGAGTGATCCCCTCGGTGATATGTTGACCCGTATTCGTAACGGTCAACAAGCCCAGAAAACAGAAATTACATGCCCTTGGTCTAAGCACAAGGACGCTGTGTGTGCTGTTTTGAAAGATGAAGGTTTTGTTGAAAGCTATAGTATTGAAGCTCTCGATGGAAATAAAAAGCAACTGACTGTTGTTTTGAAATATGCAGAAGGTGTTGGCGTTATTCGTGAAGTGCACCGCGTCTCTAAACCAGGGCGTCGTGTGTACAGTAATTCAAAAACAATGCCGTCTTATTATAATGGTCTTGGAATTACAGTGATGTCGACTCCCCATGGTGTGATGGCAGATCATAAAGCACGTACAGAAAATGTTGGTGGAGAAGTTCTCTGCCAAGTATTTTAAGAATATTTTTGAGAATTATAGGAAAAGAAAATGTCTAGAATTGGAAAACAACCGATTGTCCTTCCTGACGGTGTAACACCGACAATTAGTGGACAAGATGTAAGCATCAAAGGTCCAAAGGGCGAGCTTACATTTCGGGCGCATGATGATGTGAATGTGAAATTGGAAGACGGGAAAATCGTCTTGTCTCCTCGTTCACAAAGCCAACGTGCACGTCAAATTTGGCCGACAAACCGGACACGTGTGTACAATATGGTCATTGGCGTCACAGAAGGCTATAAGAAAGTCCTTGAGATTAAAGGCGTTGGGTATCGTGCCAATTTGCAAGGGAAAGATCTTGTTTTAGCTCTTGGATACAGCCATGAAGTACGCTATGCCGTGCCAAGTGATGTGAAAGTAGACGTTGAAAAGCAAGTTGGCATTACAATCACTGGAATTGATAAACAGCGTGTGGGACAGGTTGCTGCTGATATTCGTGAGTTCCGTAAGCCTGAACCTTACAAAGGAAAAGGTATTCGCTATAAAGATGAATATATCATGATCAAAGAAGGTAAGAAGAAATAAGGATTTAAGACTATGAGCAAGAATGAAACAAATCTTCAAAGACGTCAGCGTCGTGTGCGCGCTAAATTGTCCCGCATCAATAAAGCAGGCTTGCCTCGCTTGAGTGTGTTTAGATCTGGTCGTCAGATTTATGCGCAGATCATTGATGATGTGAAGGGGGTCACTTTGGTGGCAGCCAACAGTCTGGAAGCAGATATGAGAGACAAATTAAAGAGTGGTGGAACAACAGATGCTGCTGGAAAAGTAGGGACTTTGATTGCTGAACGTGCTAAAAAGGCAGGCGTTGAAAAAGTAATGTTTGATCGTGGGGCTTATTTGTACCATGGTCGTGTCAAAGCGTTGGCAGAAAGTGCGCGTGACGGCGGACTAGTATTTTAGGATAAAATAAAAAGGATTTAAAAATGGCACGTGCTGGAGAAAAAAAACAATCGGACCGTCAAGAGAGCGAATTTGAAGAGCGCTTGGTCGGGATTAACCGTGTGGCAAAAGTTGTCAAAGGAGGACGTCGTTTTGGCTTCGCTGCTTTGATGGTTGTCGGAGACGGAAATGGGCGTGTCGGAACAGGACACAGCAAGGCCAAAGAAGTGCCTGATGCAATTAAAAAAGCAACACAAAAGGCGCAACATGCAATGTTTCGCGTGCCTTTGCGTGACGGACGAACACTTCACCATGATGTCTATGGGCGTTCAGGTGCTGGGAAAGTGGTATTGCGTGCAGCCCCTCCAGGAACTGGAATTATTGCGGGTGGACCTCTGCGTGCGATTTTCGAAGTTTTAGGCGTACAAGATGTTGTGGCCAAAATAGTTGGATCGAACAACCCGTATAATATGGTGAACGCAACTTTGGATGCTTTAAGAAAGATACAAAGCCCAAGAATGGTCGCCAATCGTAGAAACAAAAAAGTGGGCTCTATCGTTTCAGGGCGTACAAATAAAACAGAAAAAACAGAAGAGTCTGCTGAATAAGTAGATGATCGAAATTTGGAGTAAGACACATGGCAGAAGACAAAAAAACACCCGCGGAAACCCCTGCAAAGAAAGCAGAGGCAAAAGCACCTGTCGCGAAGAAAATAGCTCCCAAGAAAACAGAGTCTCAGAAAACGAACTCAAAGACAGCGACTAAGGCTAAAAAGCCATCTGGAAAAACTGTGACCGTGACTCAAATTGGAAGCCCTATTGGACGTAAGGCATACCAACGCCAGACTTTGATTGGTTTGGGGCTCAACAAAATGCATCGTACGCGTGAATTAGAAGACACACCGTCTGTGCGTGGAATGATTAATGCTGTGAAACACCTTGTGAAAGTAGAAGACGCTGCGTAAGTGCACGGCGTGATGGAGAAGTGATATGAAATTGAATGAATTAAGCCCCAAAGCAGGATCTCAGAAGAACCGTACACGTATTGGTCGTGGAATAGGCTCTGGGAAAGGAAAAACAGGGGGACGTGGTGTCAAGGGACAAAAATCACGGACAGGTGTCTCTATCAATGGATTTGAAGGGGGGCAAATGCCTCTTTATAAGCGTATGCCAAAGCGAGGGTTTAACAATCCGTTTTCAAAAAACTTTACAACATTGACTTTGGCACGTCTTCAAAAGGCGATTGATACGAAGCAAATTGACGCTAAAAAAGAAATTACAGAAGAGCTTCTCGTTTCTACCAAAGTTATCCGCCGTGTCAAAGATGGCGTGCGCCTCCTTGGGACAGGAGAAATAAAGACAAAAGTAACTCTAAAAATCACAGGCACAACAAAGCCAGCCCAAGAAGCTGTCGAAAAAGCAGGTGGCAAGATTGACCTTATTGTCACAGAAATTGCTCCGATTAAAAACGGAAAAACGAGCAAGAAATAGATTTTCTCAAATATTCAGATTTTTTAAAAGCGACCTTTGGGTCGTTTTTTTTGTTTAGGAACTGAATGGAGGTGGATACCCGTTGGATGGAGTTTAACAGAGAGCAGACCAGAGAGGCTTTGTTCTAACAGAAGAGGTACAAATGTATCTTCTGTGATCCTTATAAATGGTGCCCAGACCCAGATTCGAACTGGGGACACAGGGATTTTCAGTCCCTTGCTCTACCTACTGAGCTATCTGGGCACACACGGAAAGGATAGGTATATACACCTTTCAAGAGTGTTTTATAATCAAAGAGAGGTCTCTCGTCTAGTGTTAATTAGAGAATTGTTCGTTTAAAATGCGTTCTTCGAGATTATGAGTGGGATTAAATAAAAGGGCGCGCTCTAGTTGTTTGGATTGCCAGACTTTCACGGATTTTATATCTCTAATTTCTGTTGAGTCTGCTGTTACACTCACAGGGCGCTTTTTGCTCTCGAGAACTTTGAATGTGAAGCGTGATTTTTCTCTGATGACCGCACCTTTCCACCGACGCGGGCGGAAGGCTGAAATGGGGGTGAGGGCAAGGACATTGGCCCCAATGGGCAAAATTGGGCCTTGTGCGGATAAATTATAAGCGGTACTTCCCGCGGGGGTGGCCACCATCACACCATCACAGATCAATTCAGGGATGCGGACAATATCATTGATAGAGACTTTGAGACGGGCGGCTTGTTGTGTTTCTCGCATCAAAGAGACTTCATTAAAGGCCACAGCTTCATGTGTTTTATTGTCGTGTGTTGTGGCCTCCATCTTGAGGGGATGGATTTTGACGCTAATTGTCTTTTCAATATTGTCCTCTAAAGAATTTTCGTCATAAGGATTGAGAAGAAACCCAAGAGAGCCGAGATTCATGCCATAAATTGGAGTTTGACAGTCATGCTTCACAGAATGGTGAAGGGCATCCAACATTGTTCCATCTCCTCCGAGGACAACAAGAACATCCGCCTTGGATTCTTTTGTTTGTCCATAGCGTGCAACAAGCGTTTTTTTAACCTCTTGGGCTTTTGCCGTGCGCGACGCGATGAAATAAATTTTCATCCTGTATCCTTTGCAAGATGGGCGTTGTCGTCTCTCCACGCTTGAGGGTCATTGAGGAATGATTCTACAGTTTCCAGTGTTTGTGTATCAAAATAGCTCTCTTGCTTTGCGACCTCTAAAACATCCCACCAATCAGCGAGGCTATGGAGGTCTACATCCAACGCTTTCATGTTTTGAATTGATTGAGGAAAGATGCCGTAATGAAAAACAACAAATGTATGTTTGACAACAGCCCCTGCGTCACGCAAGACATCAATAAAAAGCTTTTTGCTTCCCCCATCTGTTTGCAAATCTTCAATAAGTGCTACATTTTTACCACTTTCATCCATGCATCCTTCAATTTGTGACATTCGTCCAAAGCCTTTTGGCTTTTTGCGCACATAGAGCATGGGGATGTTGAGGCGCTCTGCAAGAAAAGCACTATAAGGAATACCTGCAGTTTCTCCCCCTGCGACATACTCTATATTTTTCTCTTTAAGAAGGTCTGCGCCCATATCCATGAGAATGGAGCGCTCTGCTGGAAAAGAAATCAAACGACGAATATCGACATAAACAGGGCTAATTTGACCTGAGGTGAGTACAAAAGGATCTGTTGCATTGCACAGGACAGATTTCGTATCGAGAAGGATTTTGGCTGCTTTCAGTCTTTGGGGGTCCGTCATAGAAATTTATCCTTTCAAATTGATAATAATCTCTGCGAGATGTGTATCTCGGTCTGTAATTTGATTGTCTGCTTCATGCGTTGTCATACTGATTTTAACGTTTTTATAGGTGTTTGTGATGGTTGCATGATGATTGACCCGTTCCATCTCAATGGCCAACTGACTCATAAAACCAAAAGCTTCCACAAAATTTTTAAAAATAAGGGAGGTCGTGATCTCATTGCCTTCCTGAGACCAATCGGGGTGGTGCGCAAGCCAATCTCTCAATTCTTGGTCTGTTAAAACATGCATACACAATTTTGTAGCATACTTACTGAGCTGCCCAAAGTATTTTTGCGCTTTTGAGAATATCTGTTTTGTCTATGCGTCGGTCGGGTTCATTGAGAACAATGGCGCGTAAAGACAAAGAGTCCTCGTCATCTTCATCAAGCGCCATAATAAAAAACTGAGAGGCATGTGTTTCCACAAAAATGATGTCATCTATCTCATAAGATGCGGCGGGATTGACAATAAGAGTAGCCCCCTTTTTATAGCGTGGCGCCCATTGCGCTGTCCCTAACGTGAGAGCAAAACTCTCCTTGGGAAGATGAAGCAGAGCAGGCAGAGTTTTCTGATTGAGTTTTTTGAGCGCGTTTTGAGACACATCATAATGATCCAGAGACATTTTCCCGTTTGAGGCAGACGGCGCAGGCGTGTTCTCAATAAAGCCAATCAAATCCGAGAGTGTCGCCTCTGTTGCTGCAAGGCTCTTAGAAATACTCTCCGTCGAAGGCCAGCGCGGCTTTCCATCGGGGGTAATGCGCTTGCTCTTATTAAAGGTCGTGGGGTCAAGCCCCGCCTTCTTTGCTAGCCCTGATGTAGAATAGCCATGTGCTATCGCTAAGCGGTCAAGTGCGACCCATATATCTGCATGTGTAAACATCTGATTCTAAAACTCCCTAACTTGTAGGAAAAGTGTCCCACATTTTTGTGATTCTTAAAACAGAAATAAATTTAGAGTCCGTTCCAAAATGGGTTTCGAGAATATCTTAAAATAAAAAGCCTTTGCACTTTATATGTTTAGCCACAGGTTGTGATGGAGTCATGTAGGGCGATTTACCAACCAAATGATTTTAAAGGCTGTGACGGCATTCACCTTTTCTCGTTTAATGATTGGTAAAATTCCCAATAAAAAACCGAAAAAATACGCCAGCACAAAGGTCAGTGTGATCGTAACGCTGACGGATACCTAAATCAGAAAAAGTTGTTTCAGAAAATAATGATACTTTACCAGTTAAACTAGAACCATAAAATATTAAATCTTTAGCCTCTATGGATTTTTAAAGCAGTACTTTTCATTTTCTTATTCTTTTATCAAACTTTAAATCTTCTTCCTTCCCAGAGGTAATACACAACCGGAATAACGATCAGAGTGAGGATTGTCGTGCTGACCATGCCGCCGACCATAGGCAGAGCGATGCGGCGCATCACGTCCGAGCCTAGCCCTTCG
>JAJRSA010000023.1 GCA_024279035.1 Alphaproteobacteria bacterium | reverse complement strand
CTTGTGCCTGCCTAAATATTCCTCTGATTTTAACCCAATCGAAAACACATTCGGAGCCATGAAAACAAACTGGAAAAACGCCCTTCCAAACACAATAATAGACATGATCGTAACGTCCAATTGTTCATTTAAATTACTATAGTTGTCTAAATGTTAAGCCCTACAGTCTTCTGGGATGGGTTAAAATGGAACAATTCTGATTGTTGTTCATAAATTTCTATTATTTTGTCATAGGGTGACTTGTATTTCAAGGCCTTCAGTGGGCGCTGGAAATTATAGGCCAGCATATAAGCCCCATGAGGTGTTTTTTGAGGATCTCAGGGCTGTCATAGTGGTATTTTTTCGTGGTATGCGCCTTGATTTTCTTGTTCATAATCTCAACTTGTCCATTTGTCCACGGATGTCTAAATTTCGTTAAGCGGTGCTCAATGCCATGTCTAGCACAAGTTTCGTCAAATATATGCGTTTTATTTTTTGGTTTTAAATGCGCGACAAGAAGAGCGTATGTGAACTGTGCGCCGTTATCGGTCAAGATTGTGTGGATTTTAAACGGACAATCTTTGATAAAGTTTTCAAGAAAATCTCGTGCAATCTCTTGTGTCATGCGGGTATGCAACTCCACATAGGCATATTTGCACACGCGATCAATGCCCACAAAAAGAGAGAGTTTCTGCTTGCCAAGGCGGATGCCCGTGATGTCTATATGGCAATAACCGATGTCATGTTCTTTGACCTTTTTCTTCGTGGGTTTTGTGGTGTTTTCATCCTCCCGGGGTAAACGGTTTAATCCGTTGCGCTTTAAACAGCGATAGAGATTTGATCTTGAAAGCGCAGGAATCTGGGGTTTAAGGGAAATATAGACATCATCCAATGCAAATTTTGTGAGTCGTCTGAACTCACAGATTACTTCCTCTTCAGACGGCGTAAGAACCTTTGAGCGTGGGTTTATCGGCCCGCTTTTTTTGTCAGTAACACGCCCAGCATGCTTCCAGTAAAGAACCGTTTTCGGGTTCAAAGACAATCGCTACGCTAGCGCAGCGATTGTCTCGTCAGAGTTTTGTATTTCTGCTCTGATTCTAACCGTTGTCTTGGCATTAGCGTGATGTAAATTACCCATAAGTCTATCTCCTCTGGTTTTTTATAAGATACACCAGATGAATTAGGGACTAAACACCTATAAAATGAAGGTCATCGTTAATATTCATTTCTATTTCATATTCCTCAAATGAAAAGGAGGTCTCATTTTCAACAATTTCCAAAATATCTTTTGGTATAATTGTTTTATCAGGATTTCCTTTTTTATAGACCATTAAACATATCTTTGACTCTTTGTTGAGTAAACGCCCAATATGAGATGCATAATTTCTTACAACATCTCTAGTCATTTCCTGAAAAGATGCGCTATTCCAGAATAGATCAATGTCAGCCTCTAAATTTTGAATCTGCCAAGGGCAAAGAGAAATTATTTCTCTTTTATCATCAGGAGAAAATCTAATTTTTTTCATCCCTCTTGTCTGCGTATAATCTATAACATTGTTCGGATAAAAATGTTTGAGATACTGTGTCCCAACATAAACAATAGGGGGAATATCCAAATAGGCATATTTTTTTATATTGGGGTAAAGATGTAATAAGGTATGGGCAAAGGCTCCAAATCCTCCTCCGATTTCAAAAACAGATTTAACCTTACTAAAATCAATAGATTTTGAGTAATTATGAATACGTAGAAAAGAGGTTAAATAAACCAAACCAATTTTTTGACCATCAATGGATACAACATTTTGTGGATTACCAATAAGCGTATCTGGTAAATCATGTTCTGTAGAAAACTGAGCAAACCACTCTCCCAGTATATTAGTATAGTACAAATCTCTATACTTTTGAGCTTCTTGAAAATACCTTTTATTTTGTTTTATGTAAGGATCTATCAAGTATTTTTTAACGGGTGATGACGTTCTTACCCGCTTGTGAATTTTATGTTTCCAAGACATATTGGACAAAAGATCAAAAGGATCCATTAAAGCCGTATCGGCATAGCCTTTTCCAATACGGCTATTTGATCTAAAATTTTCTATGCCATCGGAACGAATGGCATTGGCTGTTCTTGAGGAATATTCTTTCCAATAAGCACATGGTCTATATACATCCTGTTCCTTCAGTTGATCTTCTAACATCATATTGAGTAATGGCGTATTATTTTTCATCTTTTGTCTCCAAGATATTGGTCTAATCTTTGTAAGGGTTTTTGGAGGTTCTTACAAGAAGACGGATAGGGACGCCTTTGATATCAAATGTCTCTCGTATCCCATTAACGATATAGCGCCGATAGCTGTCTGGAAGATCTTTTGGCTTTGACACCCACATCGCAAATGTGGGCGGACGGGTTTTGATTTGGGTGATAAAGCGCAGTCTATTGGGGCGTCCTTGTGTGAGAGGGGCGGGATGGTGAGACTCCATCCCATAGAGCCATCTATTCATACGCCCCGTTGAAACACGGGTATTCCATGTATCATAGCTTGTAAATATTTTGTAGAAGAGCTTCTCAAAGTTTGTTTGGTTCAACGCAGAGAGTGTCACAATGGGGACATCTGGAATTTGTGAGAGCGTGTGTCCAAGCTTGTGTTTTATATTCTCCAAAAGCTCCTTTTTATGCTCTGCAATATCCCATTTGTTCATAGCTAAGATCAAAGTCCGCCCCTCTCTCTCAACATGTTGTGCAATGGTAAGATCCTGCTTATCAAGAGGCTGTTGCGCATCAATGACGAGAATAACAATCTGTGCTAAACGAATAGCGCGCAGGCTCTCATTCACAGACATTCTCTCCAACACATTTTGAACTTTAGCTTTACGGCGCATGCCTGCCGTATCAACTAATTTAAGAGCTCGCCCTTCATGCTCCCATTCTACTGTAATCGAGTCGCGTGTAATCCCAGCCTCAGGCCCTGTAATCATCCGTTCTTCGCCAATTAATGCATTCAAAAGCGTTGATTTCCCCGCATTAGGACGTCCTACAATGGCTATTTTTATGGGTTTTTTATCGTCCTCTTCTTCCTTTGTATCTAACAACACAAAATCAAAATCATCATCGCCTTCCAGCGCATCAATATCTTTGACAGAGACTCCGCTATTCTCTTTTATATCTTCTTCTTTCTCTTCATCAACCCAGTGAGGTTCAAGATAATCATACAAATCACTAAAGCCATGTCCATGTGCCGCAGACAAAGGAATAGGGTCTCCCAATCCAAGCTGATAGGCTTCGGCTAACCCTGCGAAGACATTGGAATCATTTTCACATTTATTGGCGGCGAGAATGACAGGTTTGTTTTGCTTTCTTAGCCATTTTGCAAAATGCTTATCCAGAGGCATAACGCCCTCTCGCCCATCAATCACAAACAAGATTGCATGTGCTTTTTTGAGAGCATCCTCGGTTTTACTATTCATTCGAGACTCTAGAGACTCATTTAAAATATCTTCAAGCCCTGCCGTATCAATCACATTCAAATCTCGCCCATGAAGACGTGCCGGATACTCCTTCCAATCTCGTGTCACGCCAGGCGTATTATGCACGATCGCAAGCATCTTCCCCGTCAAACGGTTAAAAATCGTCGATTTTCCAACATTAGGGCGACCACAAATGGCAAGAGTGAACATGGTTTTATCTTTCTTTACCGATAAGCGTGAAGGTACCCATTCGCGGTTAATATATACATCACACCACCTGCCACAATAGGGGCAACAACGATTTCATGGCGGAGAGACCAATCGCGGATTATTTTTCCGTTGGTGGGGTCTATTTCAGTGATCACACCGTCACTGCCTGCGACGATTAAACGTCCACCTGCTAAGACAGGCCCCTTAAGTGCAATGGCGCCTTTTTTAGTTTTTTCATTTTCATGTTTTTGGAGTTGAGAGACCCAGACAACTTTCCCTTGATCGCGTCCGAGGGCGGCGAGCTCATTATTGGAGGTGAGCATAAACAGGTGATTGCCTGCAACCCATGGCGTTTGTGACCCTCCTATTTCTCGCTGCCATAATCGCGCCCCTGTGCGTTCATCCAACGCTACAATCTTACCTCCAAAGCTGACTGCAATCACCGCGCCTTTATCCATGACAGGAAGCGCACGAATATCAGCAATCGACGACAATCCATTCCCATGACGGAGAGAGGCCAAATTTTCGACCCATGCGACAGAGCCATTTTCAACGCGTAGAGCATAAAGCTCTCCTGAGGAAAAGGCAGGCACAACAATATCTCGATTAGCCGCAGGGGACGCCATCCCAACAAGCCCCGCCTCGCTACTTAATCCTTGATAGCTCCAAATTTGCTCTCCATCTTCGGCATTGAACGCATAAATATGGTTATCAATGGTGACTACAAAAATACGATTATCGATGATGGTTGGCGCAGCACGTGAAGGAGACATTAATGTTTTGCTCCACTTTACCTCTCCATTTTCTGGATCAAGCGCAAAGAGATTGTTAAAGCCAGACGTTGCATACACCGTTCCTGCAGAGTAGGCCACACCTCCAGAGATCACATATTCATCTTCTTCTTTTGGTTTGAGCTTTTTCTCCCATAGCTTTTTACCAGACTCACTATCCACGCATGTCACACGGGATTTTGCATCCATGACAAATATTTTACCTTCAAACACAATGGGTTGTGCCGTAAGAGGGAGGTTATCCTTTTGCCCCGCACCGATTTTGGTGCTCCACATTTTTGTAAGCTCTCCAGAAGAGAGTTCTAAATTTTGCATGGCATGATTGGGATAACCGCCCGCTTGTGGCCAATATTGATTTTGCCATGCATTCGGCGGAACAAACCCAAGAGTCTCAAGCACGAGATCATCAGGTTCTAGAGTTTTTTGGAGCTCAATCACAGAAATGCGCTCCCCCTCAAGACTCTCTTGTTTTTTCTCTCCTCCAAAAGGATTGAGAGCACTCATTGAGCATCCAGACAAAATTGTAAGGGTTAGGAAGATTGCCGTTTTTCTCATCACGAGGCGTCTCCTTTTAATTTATAGAGCACCATAAGAGACTCTGCCTTTTGGCGAATGCCTGTGGGAGTTGTGTCGAGTGCAGTCACTCTCTCTAATGCCTCAAGTGCTTCTGTGTAGTTGCCCTGAGAAGCTAGAAATAAGGCCCATTCCAGTCCTGCATGGGACTGCCACGGGCTTTCTGCCTTCTTGGACAATGTCTCAAGCACCTCTTTTGTAGAGTCCTCTGTGCTTGTTGAGGCATAAAGCAATGTGCCCAGATCACGATATAAAGGCTCTATATTTCTATTCTCAGAAAGCGTTTTATAGATTTGGCGCGCCTCTTCCATCTGATTTTTCTGCCTGTATTCTCCTGCGAGGTGAAACTGTGCGATCATCTGATGAGATCCCGTATGGGAGTTACTATAGTCTGTCATGCTTTTGATGATATTGTTGCTTTCGCGCGCGTCGATCAAAGCATCTGTATATTTTTCGTTTTTACGCTGAGTCCAGCTCTCCCACCCAGAGAGTATGGCCGTCACAAGAATAATACCGACAACAAGTGTAATCAAAGGAGATCCGTACGAACCCCATAGTTTTCGGAGCTGATCTTGGCGCAAAGAATCATCTACATCTCGGATCATCGCATCATTTTGCTGTTGAGCAGGATCCATAGGGGGTTTCTTGCGTGTGTTTCTCATATCTATAATTCTTTCAAAAATGCTTGTGATTGTGTTAAACTATAAGATAACAAATGTCTATAGATCAGAAAATTGGATATACACGCCGAGAGTTTCAACAGATCTTTCAAGTTTACGCCCATGGTGTCTTCGAAGGATTATTCAAGGATTTCTCATTCTCAGAGGGGAAAGACCGCTTTTTCATCTCGTTTCGTGCGGAGGCTGGCCAAAAGCCTCTCATCACCATAGAAAAACAAAAGATAATCGCCGACAAAACCCTCTTTATTGCTACAACTCCTGCTCCCAAAGGCACAATTCGCCAAATCGCCCGCAGTGAAAAGATCGAGTCTTTTATCCTCCAACTCCGCCAAGCAATCACGCTGTTGAGAAGTGAACAGAAAAAAGAGACAAAAGTGCTGTAAAAACATTGTCATACTACTGTTTAATAACAACATAAAGGAGTGAGCAATGGTGTCCAATACACCATAATTTTAGAGCATCACTTCTGGGATCTATTCCCCCCCATTTTTGGATTTGAATTTTAAGTTTTTCTAAATCAGAAAAGCCCTCAGCGCCTCTATCAGAATTAAGACCACATGACACATATAAAAGAATACCAAAACGACGTAACACGCAAAGATGATGTGGCTACAATAACTCGGGCAAACCAGACTCTTTCCAGTCTCTGATTCCCCCTGTCATGTTATATAGCTCATTTGTAAAAGATGTCTTTTTTGCAAAGAATTTAGCGGCTTTCATGCTGCGTCCTCCGCCGAGACATTGAAAAATTATTTTTTTGTTGTCTGGGATTTCTAGTGTTTCATAGTTTTCTTTGAAACGACTGATCGGAGAGAGCTTGGCGTATGAGATGCGCTCTTGCTCGAATTCATCAACTTCACGCACATCTATCAGAATAGCTTCATCATTTTTGAGCCAGTCATAGGCTTGAGTAGGGGAAATTTTTTGTATCATTTAGATCTCACATTCCTTATTATCGGGACTATGTCCGATGATTTATTTTCCGTTGCTGATAAAAAAGACTATACGCCTCCTGCGCCAAAAAGCAACGCGCCAGAGATGAGCGTGTCTGATTTGGCTTTGTCGTTGAAACGCACAGTAGAAGACGCATTTGGACGTGTACGTGTCCGAGGCGAGTTGTCTCGCGTTAAAATCCATACGTCGGGGCATATGTATTCTGATTTAAAAGATGATAAATCTGTGATCAATGCGGTGTGCTGGCGGGGGCAACTGGCCAAGCTCTCTATCCGTCCAGAAGAGGGGCTAGATGTGATTTGCACGGGACGGATCACAACCTATCCCGCCCGTTCAAATTACCAGATTATGATTGAATCTATGGAGCTGGCAGGAGAAGGAGCACTCCTGAAAATGTTAGAAGAGCGCAAGAAAAAGCTTGCTGCGGAAGGCCTATTTGCCCCTGAGCGTAAAAAACCACTCCCCTTTATGCCTAAAATCATAGGCGTTGTGACCTCGGAAACAGGCGCTGTCTTTCAAGATATTCTCCATCGTATTCGAGATCGATTTCCCTGCCATGTGATTTTATGGCCTGTTGCGGTGCAAGGAAAAGGCGCAGAAAACAAAATTGCCGAGGCTATTCGAGGATTTAACAGGATGGAAGGCCATAGGCCTGACACGATGATTGTCGCGCGTGGAGGTGGATCTCTTGAAGATCTCATGGCATTTAATGAGGAGATCGTTGTCCGAGCAGTCGCGGAAAGCAACATTCCTGTGATTTCAGCTGTGGGGCACGAGACAGATACAACCCTCATTGATTATGTGGCAGATAAACGTGCACCGACTCCAACGGGAGCCGCAGAAATAGCTGTGCCAGAGCGTGCGGGGCTTTTGTATCAGATTGAAGATGATGCCCTCCGCCTTCATAAATCTATCCGACGTATTCTGAGTGATACAAAAAATCGTTTGGAGACACGTACAGCACAACTTGGAACACCAGCGCTTCTTCTTGATACGAAAACTCAAAAAATAGATCATATCTCAGAGACACTCGTACGTGTTTTTGAGCGCGTAGTTGTGCAACGACAAAAACATTTGATTGAAGTGTCCTCTGGACTTCGTCACCCTAAAGATCTTCTCTCTGAAAAAGGGCGCGTTCTGGCGATGATGTCTGATCAGTTAAAACGTCGAGGTGAAAAAATAGGAGACAGTCCTCAAAGAAACTTAGAGCATGTGAGTCGTATGCTCGAGTCTCTCTCGTTTAAATCAACGCTGGAGAGAGGTTTCATTGTTGTACGGGATCAAACCAATAAACCTATCACAGACCCCAAAGAGATTACAAAAGGGATGGCTTTGAGTTTGGAATATAAAGATAATATTCATATATCTGTTCACGCCAATGACAGCTAATCCTTTCTTTTTATGTGTATATAGTATAAGAAGCAATCATGAGAGAAGATCTTAAAGTATTATTGGAACGACTGGGCGTCAATTACATCCTTGGGGGATACCAAACGCATCCCTGTTCTTACATGAACCATGACAAGGGGCAGACTTGTAGTGGTGAGGTGCGGATGGGGCCTGAGGAAGATGAGCTCGAGATTGAACTTCAGATGATGTATGACACGCCTCCAGAAGGACTTAAGCCTCTAGAGCAATTGATGTATTTTGTTGGAAAAAAGCACTCTGATGGACAATGGGAAATCAAAACCCTTAAAATTAAAAATGAGAGTAAAGTCGATGCTATTTCTGGATGGCAACAAAAAGCTTGCCGCCTGTATCGGGAATGCACCAAAAAAATGATGGCAGAGGAAATGCCTGATTTTGATGCTCTTGTGAAGGAATTCTTTAAAGAAGATTCTAAGTTTGGAGGAAGTACAGGACAAGGCGGTGGAAAAGCTCCTAAAATAAAACCAGCTAAACTTCTCGATATGAAACGAGGGGGGGGAGGCTTCTAATGGCGCTCTTGCCTATCCTTGTTGCCCCTGATTCTGCGTTAAAAACTGTCTCATCTCCTATTAGCCAAGTCGATTCTATCGTACAAAAGCAGATGCAGGATATGCTGGAAACCATGTATATGGCGCCAGGGGTGGGGCTTGCTGCTAATCAGGTGAATGTTCTTAATCGGGTGTTGGTCATGGATTGTGCAGATCATCGCGCAGGCGAAGACAAAACGCCCTTTTGTATGGCTAATCCAGACATTATTTGGGAATCAGAAGAGTATAGTGTCTGGGATGAAGGATGCCTCTCTTTCCCCGAAAATTTTGCAGAAATAGAACGTCCTGCGCGTGTCCGCGTTCAATATATTGATGAGAATAATCAAATCCAAGAGGCCGAGTTTGAAGGGCTGTCTTCTCATTGTGTCCAACATGAGATGGATCATTTAAACGGAATTGTCTTTGTTGACTATCTCTCTCGTCTCAAGAAAAGCATGATTATTCGCAAAGTGGAAAAGATTAAAAAAGGGATGGATGTACTTTAAGTGCGTGTCCGCAAAAACCCCCTTATTTGATGGGGTAAATAAAGCGCACAGGGGGTCACAACAAGCGTTAACAAGGTAGAAAATGATAACCCGAATACAATCGCAGAAGAGAGCTGTACCCACCATTGGGTCGAGGGGGCTCCAATCGATATATCCCGTCCTATAAAATCAATATTAATTTGTAAAACCATGGGCAATAGGCCGAGAATCGTTGTGATGGTTGTTAAAAGAACGGGGCGTAATCTCTGAGCACCTGTTCTTAAAATCGTTTGAAAAATATCACTTGTTGTGTCTTTTCTAAGCTGTTGGAAGGTATCAATGAGCACAATATTATTATTGACGACAATCCCTGCAAGAGCAATTACACCCACCCCACTCATAACAATTCCAAAGGGTTGTCCCATGATCAGAAGACCGAGCATGACACCAATTGTTGACAAAATAACGGCACTCAAAATGAGGAGGCTATAATAGAAGCTATTAAATTGTGTAATAAGAATAAGAGCCATGACAAAAAGTGCAATGGCAAAGGCCTTCATCAGAAACTTTTGAGAGTTTTTTTGATCTTCATCTTCACCTTTAAAATTAATAGCAACGTGTGGATCAATGTCTTGTTTATGGTCTTTGAGCCAATATTTAAGCTCTTTAACTTTTTCTGCAATATTAACATCTGGAGGAAGGTCGGCCTTAATTGTAATAATTCGTCTTTGATTGCTTCGATTGATGGTTCCTGTTGCAGGTTTTGGAAGACGTGTTACAAAATTGGAAATAGGAATTAATCCTGCATTCGTCTCAATACGGAGTTGATCCAACTGATCAAGTGTTCGTTCTTGTGCAGGATAACGAATGACAATGTCAATCTCGTTATCACTGTCATCTGGGCGATAGTCTGTAACTTTGAGGCCGTACGTGACAAGGCGTACATATTGTCCAACTAGAGACAAATCCACATCGAACTTGGCTGCTTGTGGCCTGTCTACGCGCACATCCCACTGAATGCCGGGGAGTGGACGGCTGTCTTCCAGATCAATAAAGCCTCCAATGTTTTCTAAAGCTTGATAGGTGAGATCTACCATAGGTCCTATCTTTTCAGGAAAGCGAGAGGAGAGTTCTATTTGTACGGCTTTCCCTGTAGGAGGACCTTCTTCTTGTTCTCGCGCCTCTATGTGTATACCTGCGATGTCGCTTGTTTTTTCTCGGATGAGCGATAAAATAGCACGTGCACTCTTGCGCGTATCCCAATCAGAAAATTCTATTTGAATCTGACCAATCACATCTTCGGCGCTGTCTTGATTGTTTTGATCGTTTTTTCCGACACTCGTGTAAAAAACATCGATGCCTTCTATATCTAAAACACGGGATTCAACTTGTTTGAGAATGATATCTTTCTCATCAATAGAGAGATTGCCCCGTGCATGGACAAGAATAGAGGCGATCTCTGGTTCAATATTAGGGAAAAACTCAACACCTTTTCCAATTTTACCGTATGTGACCATAACAACAACGAGCAAGAGTATAGTTGCAGGAATAACCAGCCATGCTTTGTGGAGAAGCCTTTTTAAAAGACGAACATATCCTCCTGTGAAACCTCTCAACGTTTCTATATCTCCTGTTTCAGAGGTTTTAATTTTTTCTAAAGTCTCATTATTTATAGCTCCTGCTTTGCCTATAACTCCTCCTAAAACAGGAACAAAGATTAAGGCCATAAACAGAGAGGAGAGCAAGACGGCAATGAGTGTAAGAGGCATGTATTTCATAAACTCTCCAACCATGTCAGGCCAAAATAAGAGAGGAGCAAAGGCCGCCAATGTTGTAAGTGTTGAGGCAATAATCGGCCATGCCATCCGTGTCGCCGCTGCCTGATAGGCTCTTTTTTTGTCCATACCTTCGGCCAGCTTGCGATCCGCATATTCTATGACTACAACGGCGCCGTCTACCAGCATTCCAACGGACATAATGAGGGCAAAAAGGACGACCACATTCACTGTTAATCCAGTAATGTACAAGAAGAGAACACCGCTTAAAAAAGCCCCCGGAATAGCAATGCCCACCAAGAGTGCAGAACGCATCCCAAGGGCAGCCACAATTACAATCATCACAAGCAAGACGGCACTAATCATATTGTTTTGCAGATCTTTGAGCATAGTACGAATGCTTTTAGAATTGTCTAAAATGAAATCAACATGTAAAGAGTCAGGCCATAACTCTTGCTCTGCTTGAACCAGTTTTTTAATCTGTTCGATGGTATCAATTACATTCTCGCCTGTTCGTTTCACAACGTTCAAGCCAATAGCAGATGTACCATTGATTCGTGCATAGGTCTCTGGATCTTTGAAGCTACGTCTGATCGTTGCAATGTCACGCAGTTTAACGACGGAATCTCCTGAAACACGTACAGGCATATCCATGACATCTGTGACGGATTCAAATAATCCTGGAACCTCAATGGCAAAACGTCCAACACCTGAATCCATGTTGCCTGCAGCGACAAGGCGGTTAGAGGCGGCAAAGAAATTTAAGAGATCATTGCCTCGTAAACCATAACTCTCAATCAAAGCAGGTTTAAGAATAATTTCGACAAGCTCTTCTCTGTCTCCTGCAATGTTTACCTCTAACACAGAAGGCAAGGCCTCTATCTTGTCCTGAATGTCTCTCGCCACTTTAAGGAGAACCCGCTGATCAACATCCCCTGAGAGCATGACGGCTAAGACAGGGAAGAGACTAAAATTAACTTCCGTGACTTTGGGATCTGAATCCATGCTTGCGGGTAAATTGACACGTGCCTGATCAACAGCACGTTGGACATCTTCAATCGCTTTCTCTTTATTAAATCCTGCCTGAAATTCTAAAAGAATAAACCCACCCCCCTGATAGGCTGTGGATTTCATCTCCTTAACGCCCTCAATGGTAGTGAGTTCTTGCTCCATTGGACGAATGAGGAGGCGTTCACTATCTGTTGGAGAAATGCCTTCTAGTACCATAGAGACGTATAAATTTGGAATGTCTATATCAGGGGAGGATTCCTTTGGAATGGCATTGTATGCATAGAGACCCGTGATCAGAATAAGGACAAGCAACAGTAAGATTGTTCGTGTTCGTACAAAGGACGCTGAAACAATGGCGTTAATCATTTATTTTTCTTCCAGTCCTTGAGCGCTTCAAAGGGATTTTTACGTTCTAAGGGGGGCGATGAAGAGGGCGTTTGTGAAGAACAGTCTGCGCCTTCTATATGAGGATAGGGATCGATAGACAAAGACAAAAATTCTACGATAAGAGCGCCGAAATCAATGTGTCTATTCTCTATAGGTTCAGGATCTTCGGCTTCTTCTAAAATGGGTGTATCGTCCATTCCATATTTAGAAAAAAGCTCTTTTTTTGCATGTGAAAAGGGAACCGCATCGGCTCTGTCTGCAAAGTAGCTGTCAAACTCTTCTTCGATGTGTGTTTGAATAGGGGTCAAAGAATGGACACATATTTGCTCAATATCTGCACGGATGCATCCATGAATATGGAGTGTATGACATCCCTTTCGGCGATGCATTTCTAAATCACAGACCAAAGAGGGCAAAGACACAAGATTCAAAAATGTGGCAAGCTCAGAGCGTACATTTTTATCGGGAGACACTGTTAATCTTGTTTTCCCATGCCCTAGCTGGGCAACTGACCATGAATAACGCCATGGAACAGGGGGTACTTTATGCGGAGTTTTCTGTTTACTCATGAGGGCACTCTATAACATTTAAAATATCTTGCGAAGAAAGAAATAAGGTTTCGGGGGTTTCAAGATTGGATTGCTTTATGTGGAGGGTGCTTTGTTCGATGTAGCGCACAAAGATGGTTATAAGACGAGGATCTGTTGCACCTATATTTTTTTCAATGGTGGCGGGAAGATCTCCAGAAATCCGTCCTGTTTGATAGGCCAGAGCACGTCCTTTTAATGATTTCATCATCTTTTTAATGCGTTTAGGAATAGCCAAATCCCCCACACCTTCCTCTCGTAGATTTTGATCAATATCTTTAAACATGACATCAAAAACAGCCTGAGCGAGGGTGTGCTGATTGGTCGTATACAACCAATCCATCAAGAGAGACACATGGAGACAAATCATCTCAAAACGTCCTTCCATCGTATCTTCAATATCTAAATTCCTATAAAATATGGGCAAGCGTGCCTGCTTAACACATGCTGTATAGAGAGTCATAGCCATTTCTCTCTGGTTTTTTTTTGTTTTCAGCCATCCAAACATTGATTTTCTCCTCAATAAGATTAACACTCTTATAGAAACGATAATAAGAGAGAATTCAAGATCATGATTAAAAAAACACTCCTTCTGTCCATCCTCTCCTGTATATTAGGGGTGAACGCATGTGCGCCGATGCGAGATACACATGGCAATTTCTTAAAAACACACGACATACAGTCGGTAAAAATAGGCGTTGATACCCGTGTGGAGATTGTTCAAAAGCTTGGATCCCCGACAACCATAGCGCCTTTCGACGACAAAAAGTGGTATTATTTGGGGCAAAAAACACTCAAAAAAGGGATTTTTGATGCCAAAGTTGAGCAAGAGCGCATCGTTCTTGTTCAATTTGATGAAGACGGCGTCGCAAGCTCGATTAGAGAAATAGACCAAGAGCGCATCGACATTCCACTCAACGAAGATAAAACGCACACAGGTGGGAATGAGATTGGTGCTATTCAACAATTATTGGGTAATCTTGGGCGGTTTAATAGAGCAGGCGAACAGTAAAAATATGGGCCTACCAATCTGAGCAAAGAGCATATTCCACAGCGATTTTGTCTGGATGATCGATGTTTCTATTATGCATTTCTTTTTGATCTCGAGTCAGTTTTGTAACAAATTTTTCTGCAGTCATGCGTAATTGTCTTTTTAACTTTTCTTTATTTTTAAGTGAGACAGACCCCTTCCCCTTGAATTCAGACTGTAAATAGGATCTATAATTTTGAGGCAGTGTTTTAAAAAAATTATTCATCAAGCGAATGTGTTTTTCTTCGTGAGATTTGATGGTTTGATACTCACAGCTCCCTTTTGAATAGTTTTTAGCAATGCGTAAAATAGGTTTATTTGTAATCACCACCTCAACATGAGGTAATAAAAGACATTTACCATTTTGAATTATCTGTGTTTTTGGAAAAAACTCAACATTTACATGTCCTTGAACATGTCCACTGATAAGACCAGATGCATTTGATTTAACCCGAATTTGTGCTTTATCGAGCGTATAATCATATTTTACAGGCTCTGACGTCACTGTAAATTTTAAGGCAGGATGAATAACAGGGCAAGATGCCTTCGCGGTGAAGGCTGTACAGCACACACACAGAAATAAAAGGAAAAAACGAGTTACATTCATCCTCTGTGTATAAGGGATTCTAACCCATATAGCTAAGAAATTTGATTTTTTTGAAAAAAACACTATAATACTTCCCATGTGATGCCTATTGAAGGGTCACAAATTTATATTGAACCGCTTGCTAAATTAAAAGGAGCATGACAATGACACCACGCCTTTCTCTCTTCGATAGTCCCTTGTTCTTGGGATTTGACCATTTTGAACAAACTTTTGATCGCTTAAAAAAACATGCGTCTGAGGGGTATCCCCCTTATAACATAGAACAAATAGGTGAAACTGGTTTACGGATCACACTCGCCGTCGCAGGATTTAGTATGGATAATCTCGGCGTTGAAATTGACCAGAACCAACTGACAATTCGTGGTCGTCAGGGGGAGGAAGACGACCTCAATTCTGATCGTGTTTATCTCCATCGTGGCATAGCGGCACGCCAGTTCCAACGTAGCTTTGTTCTGGCTGATGGGATTGAAGTGGTGGACGCGTCTTTGGATAACGGCCTCTTGCATATTGATATGCAACGCATTGTCCCTGAATCAACAGCCCGCCAGATCAAAATTAAGGGCAAAGCGCCCGTGACAGGCTCTATTAAAAAGCTGGAAGCCATTGAATTAAACCAAAAGAAAGATCAATAATATGAACCAAGAAAAATCGTTTAAAGATTTTCTGAGGGATCTCTCTCCCTCAGCGTTTAAAGTGTTGGGACTTGACCAACTTGCCTATATTAAAGCTGAGACAGGAGATAGCCGTTATGAACTCCGAGGCGCAGATGGGCATATTCTTGCAACATTTTCAACGCTTGAACGCGCGATGAATGCCACTCAAGAGCAAGATCTTAAGCCTGTTACGGTTCACTAAATCCTCCTAATAAACCCTTTGTTAACAACATATTAACATAATTTATTGTATGATAGCGCATGCTTCCTATATAATAGGTATGGAAATAGAAAAACAAAGGAGAAATATATCGTGGGACATGGATTTTCTATAAGATACTATCCTCCTGGACGTTTTGGAGGTCACCATCGCGGATGGGGAGGTCACCGCCATTATGGTGCAAATTCGTATTTGTCTCAGGCTGGATTTGGAACTGGATTTGGGGTTGGGCTGTCTATTGGGAACTCTATAGTAAATGGCGTAAAAGGACTATTTAGTGATTCGGCCACTGATTCTCCTCAACCAAATCAACAACGTGTTGATACTGTTCCTTCTCCCAATGCTACCCTTCAAGGCCATACATCTTCTAACCATACTGTAAAAGCAGGGTGGGAAAATATAGAGGAAAGATATGCATCTTTTTCTCAATCCATTGAAGAAGGAAATGTGTCTAGTAGTAACCCTTTCTCTGGATCTGGAATAAGTGATTTTTTTGAAAATGTACTTGATGAAGCTATGAGCTTTTTTTCAAACATCTTCTCTGGGAAAATGAATTTGTTCGGCGGGAAGAGTCTTAAGGATATGTTTAGTGCCTCTACAGAAAATTCAGAAATAGAGACGAACGTTGCACAAGCTCCTGTTGTCGATAATGGTGTTATTCAGACTTTCGCTTATGAACCCTAATATATAACATCTAACTCTTTTTTATTCCTCTTAGTCATGCTATCTGTTGACGGTTAAATTTTAAACAACGCGATAGTATGTGATGACTCTTCTTCTAAACTCTTGTCAAAATATTGGTGCAACCCTTCTTGGTTTTTTAGCCTCTATTGGACGTGTTGCTTTTTTTGCCGGGCAATCTGTGGGGCATATTTTTAAAGGGCCGTTCTTTGTGCGCAATTTACTCCGCCAGTTTATGGATATTGGGTATTATTCTCTACCTGTGGTTGGGTTGACGGCGTTGTTTACAGGGATGGTTTTAGCACTTCAAAGCTATACAGGCTTTTCTCGGTTTAATGCAGAAGGGGCCGTCGCCGCCGTTGTTATTTTATCCATCACGCGTGAGCTTGCCCCTGTTTTGGCAGGGCTGATGGTCGCAGGACGTGTCGGGGCTTCCATTGCCGCAGAGATTGGAACGATGCGCGTCACAGAGCAAATTGATGCGCTCTCGACACTCTCCGTTAATCCTTACAAATACTTGATTGTTCCTCGTATTTTGGCAGGAACATTGATGCTCCCTATTTTAGTCCTTATCGGTGACCTGATCGGCGTTTTTGGAGGCTATCTTGTGAGTATCCATGTTCTTGATTTTGGCGTGGGGAGCTATCTTTCTCAAAGCTGGGATACTTTAGAGACGATTGATGTTGTCTCTGGATTAACGAAAGCGGCTGTCTTTGGGTTTCTTGTCTCTCTGATGGGATGTTACCACGGTTTCAACTCTGGGCGAGGGGCGCAAGGGGTCGGCGCGGCGACAACAAACGCAGTAGTATCCTCTTCTATTCTTATTCTTGTTTTTAACTATGTGATCACACAGGTTTTTTTCTCATGACAGCCAAAATAGAAATGAATAATGTTGTCAAATCTTTTGGATCAAAAGAGGTACTAAAGGGTATTAATCTGTCCATTGAAAAAGGAGAATCTCTTGTCATTATTGGCGGATCAGGGACAGGGAAATCAGTTACACTCAAATGTGTTTTGGGCTTGATAAAGCCTGACTCAGGCTCAATTAAAATTGATGGACAGGAAATAACTACTCTAGAGACACACGAACATGACATTCTTATGAGGCAGTTTGGAATGCTGTTTCAAGGGGGCGCTTTGTTTGACTCTTTGCCTGTTTGGGAAAATGTGGCCTTTGGACTTATCCACGGACAGAAAATGGACAAAATTTCTGCCCGTACGATTGCCCTTAAAAAAATTAAAGCCGTTGGAATGGATGAAAGTGTAGCCGACCTTTATCCTGCAGAGCTTTCAGGGGGCATGCAAAAGCGAATTAGCCTCGCCCGTGCCATTGCCACAACACCAGATGTCATCTTCTTTGATGAACCCACAACAGGGCTTGATCCTATTATGGCGGATGTTATTAATAATCTCATTCGACAATGTGTAAAAGATTTAGGCGCCACAGCCATGACCATCACACACGATATGGCCTCGGCGCGTAAAATAGCGGATAAAATAGCCATGATCCATGATGGGCAAATCATCTGGAGTGGAACAGTGGAAGAGATGGATAATACGGACAATCTCTATATAGAGCAATTCATTCATGGACGTGCTGAAGGGCCTATCACAAATAATTCTGATATAGTGGCTTAACACGCCTGCTGCTTACCCTTCATACAATCCCCCCAACATTTGCTCTGCGACAATAAGCATGGAGAGGTCGATTTGTTGTGAATCGCGCATGGTGCGGATAGTTGAGAGAAATTGCTTAGAGCGGAGAGCGTGAGTATTGCACCACTCATCAATCAGAGCGGGTGTGATTTGAATGTGTTTCCCTGAAAAATCTGTGATATAGCGCTCTGCAATCTTTGCCTGACAGATATAGAGTTTATTCCTTATTTCTCGGAGCGCCTGTCCTGACCAAATACCTGGGGCAAAAAGATGACGACTCTGAAGGCGCAACCAATAGATATGAAAATACTCACCTACGGCGTAATAAACATGCGCCATGTCTTGAATTGGGATTTTACGATTTTCAGCAATCATGATAATATTACCAATAGCACTCATTGGAGACATATAGGCAATATCGCGCGCAATATCTTCTGGGATTCCCCCTTCTACATAACTTGCAATAGAATCATTTAAACGGGTCAAACGAGAATCTGGTAATATTGGGATCAAATCTTTTCGTAGATTTTTAACTGCTTTTTTGAAGATAGGGATTTTTCGTGTGACATCAATGCGTGTACCCAACCGTTTGGCGAGCCACGTGACTTGTCGTTCAATGATTTTGCTAATATCGCCAAGAGCTTTAATTTGTACATGAGGGTTAATTTTTGTGTCTAACAATTCAATTTTGCGCCATAATGTGCGTAAATCAAAGCCTTTGGTAATAACCAGATAAGCCTTTAAAACCGTTTCAAAAGATGTTCCTGTTTGCGCCATAATATCCGCAATAAAGCTTGGTCCAAAACGGTTTACAAGAATATTGGATAATTGCGTTGCAATAATTTCTCTGCGTAATGGATGGGCAAGGATTTCTTTTTCATATTTTTTGATCAAAATATCAGGAAAATAATTCAAGAGAACATCTTGGACAACAGGATGGTCTGGAATAGATGTAGTGAGCATCTCTTTGGTCATTGTATTTTTTGCGTAGCATTGTAAGACACACAGTTCAGGGGAATATAACCCTTCTCCATCTTTAAGGCGCTCGTTAATGTCTTCATCATGAGGTAAAAATTCGAGTGTACGATCCAAAATATTTTTGTTTTCAAGGCTACACATATAATCAGCATGACTGAGCAATGTCATTGGAGCTTGTGATCTCATCAGGCTGATGGCTTGTGATTGTTGGTAATTATTACGCAAGACAAGCCTTTCGACATCCTGAGTCATCTCCTCTAAGAGCTTGTTTCTTGCTTTTAAAGTAAGCCGTGGCTTTTTGCCCTTTGTGAGCGGGTTTAAGAGAATTTTAATATTGACTTCATGGTCAGATGAATCAACACCGCCTGCATTATCAATGAAATCGGCATTCACCTTGCCGTCTAATTGCGCATATTCGATGCGGGCACATTGTGTGACTCCCAGATTAGCGCCTTCTCCAATCACACGGGCTTGTACCTCATTGGCATTAATGCGAATGACATTATTGGCTTTGTCACTGGCGTCTGCATGCGTTTCGGAACTGGCTTTAATGTAAGTTCCAATGCCTCCGAACCAGAGCAGATCTGTTTGACTTTTTAAAATATATTTCATGAGCTCAAAGGGAGAGAGGTCATTACTTTCAATCCCAAAACGCGCTTTAATCTGAGGCGTAAGTTTGAGCGTTTTATCTTCTCGGCTATAAATGCGCCCCCCCTTTGATAAGAGTTTTGTATTGTAATGATCCCAGCCTTTAACACCCTTGAATAAACGGTTTCTCTCTGTCCAGCTTTGGGCCGGATCGGGATCAGGATCACAAAAGATGTGGAGATGGTTAAATGCGCCGATCAAACGGATATGTTTGGAGAGAAGCATGCCGTTTCCAAAGACGTCGCCCCCCATATCTCCTATCCCGATGACATCAAAGTCTTGGGATTGTGTATCATGGTCAAGCTCCCGAAAGTGACGCTTTACAGACTCCCATGCGCCACGTGCTGTGATTCCCATGATTTTATGGTCGTAACCTGCGGATCCCCCTGAGGCAAATGCATCATCAAGCCAGAATCCATGGGCTTGGGAAAGGCCATTGGCTATATCTGAAAATGTTGCCGTCCCCTTATCCGCAGCCACGACCAAATAAGGATCATTATCATCTCGACGGACAACATCGCGTGGAGGAATGACTTTTTGGGTGTCCATATTATCTGTAATATCCAGTAAGGCTTGAATAAAAATTTTATAGCAGGCAATTCCTTCATTGAGAATTTCTTGTCGGTCTCCTGACGGGGGAGGGCTTTTGACGATAAAGCCTCCTTTAGCTCCCATAGGCACAATCACGGCGTTTTTAACCATTTGTGCTTTCATTAAGCCAAGCACTTCCGTTCGAAAATCTTCATGACGATCCGACCAGCGTAGCCCTCCACGAGAAATTGCCCCTCCCCGTAAATGCACACCTTCAATACGCCGAGAATACACAAAGATTTCACGATAGGGCTTTGGGTCGGGCAAAGAAGGGATATCGGCGCTCTTGAGTTTAATAGAGATATACTCTTTATCCACTCCATTTTCGTCTTTTTGGAAGAAATTCGTCCGTAGGGTGGCTTCAATGACATTCCAGAACAAGCGCATAATCTGATCATGGTCAATGGATTTGACAGCCCAAAATTCCTTTTTGATTTTGTTTGTAATTTTTTGTGCACTCTTGAGACGATCGCCTGCAAAATCAGGGTCATGATGGGTTTTAAAGAGTGCGACCAGTAATGCTGCAATTTTTGAGTTTTGAACGACAACTTGCTCTGTAAAGCTTTTAGAATAGGTGTAAATTGTTTGCCGTAGATAGCGGAGAGCTGTTCTTAAGATAACAATGTCACGCCCAGATAATCCTTCTTTCAAAGAGAGCTGGTTTAAAAAGTCATTTTCAGATTTTCCTGTATAGATATCCAGAAACGTCTCTTCAAAGAGCTTTTTCTTTGTCTCAAAATTTGTTTTATCAAGCATTATCCCTGTGGTCTGCAATTGAAAATCATGAATCCAAACTGTTGTGTCCTTATCCAGTCGTGCATCAGAGGGAATCTCGGAGGTCACATAAAAGCCCATTGTTTCAATGATTGGAAAGAGAGCGGAGAGATCAATGGGGGTATCCGCATTGTAAAATTTGAGATGCAAATGACAGGTCTGACCTGATTCATCGCATGTATTCTCTTCTCGTGTGAGATCAAGAGACAAAGAATTATGGTCAAAAACCTCTTCAATTTTTAGGATATCTTTGAAGGACTCCAGAGTTGTATAACGATCTTGGTAACGACCAGAGAAGGCTTCGCCGTATTTTTGAACAAGAGTATAGGCTGTTTTATCACTCCCTGTTTCCTCGTAAATAGTGTTTTGAAGCTGATCAACCCAGCTTTGTGCCGCGACTCTTAAATCCTGCTCTATCGCATCATGATTATAGTGTACAAGATGAAAAGGCTCTACAGAGATTACAAAAGAGAGGCGCGCCAAGGGGGAATCATCAATCGAGAGGGTGTAATCAATGGTCTCTCCTTGAAGTGTATGCTCAAGAATATTCTTGAATTTAAGACGGAGACGTGTATCCCATCGTTCCTTAGGGACATAGATTAAACAGGAGACAAAACGCTCAAAAGGATCATTGCGCATAAAGAGCGTGAGGCGCTTATAATCTTGAAGCTTTACAAGCTCACGACTAAACGCACACAATTGATCAATTTGAATTTGAAAAAGTTCATCTCGAGGATACTTCTCCAGAACATGCTGTAAAACGCGGTAATTATGAGATCCATGCACAAACCCTGATTTCTGCATGACTTGTGCTGCTTTGTACCGTAGAAAGGGAACGGCTTGCAGGCTTTGATTGTATGTCATTGAGGTAAATAAACCAATAAAGCACCCTTCTCCTGAAATCTGACCCTCTTCATCAAATAATTTAATATTGATGCAATCCAGTGGAACTTGACGATGAACAGTGGACAATTTATTGATTTTGGAGACATAAACAGGAGGCAGGTCTGCGCGCAATTTTTGTAAATGTGCAGGAAGAGATATTTCCTTGTGGTTGAGAAAAATAGGAAGACGTTCATTTCTTAAAAGCCCTAAGCTTGATTTTCTAACCAACACACTCTTGAGAGAGCCATCTTGTTGAGGTGTAAATTTATATTCACGATACCCTAAGAGAGTAAAGTTACTGCGGTATAAATACTCTAGGAACTCAAGATTATCTTCAATGAGATCTTCAGCATACACAGTGTTTGGGGCATTATTTAAGCCTTTTTGGCAGGTGCGAACCCTGTCTTTCATGATTTCCCAATCATTTGTTGCTAAAACAATATCATCCAGAACTATCTCGAGCGCCTCTTTGAGCTTTTGACATTCTTCACGCGGCAATAGATTGCTGATACGGATATGGAGATGTGCACGGTGGGTGTGTGTTTTTGTTGGTTTTACTTTTTCTATCAAGGGGTGAACTAAAAAGACTATGTTTAACCCTTGAGAGACAAGCTTCGCTGTTACAGAGTCAACAATAAAGGCCATGTCATGAGCAATGACATCAATTTGAGTCTGTCCTATAATTTCATGTGCATGTTGCCCGTGTGTCACCGTTGATACGGAGACAGAAAAAGGATCTTTTTTGAGCGTGTTAATTTTAGAATAATGAAGTGCAATCGTTTTTTCTAGGTCCCTAATGGGCAGTTTTTTAATCTCTGATTGGACGCTGTGGTGTAGAAACTCATTTTTAAAGAGGTTTTCTGCTTTAGATAATTTTTTAGAAGATTGTGTAGATGGCATAGTCATTTAAACTACCTTGTGAGATTGTTAAAATTAAAGACTAGACTATGATGAAATGCATTCTCTCGCAAGATTGATTATTGAAGACTTGCTTTTATGAGTAAAAGCTTCTATAAACCGATCTCATATTTGAAATAAGGAGCAAAGAATGGCCCGTGTAACCATCGAAGATTGTGTTGATAAAGTAGAAACGCGTTTTGAGCTTGTGATGTTAGCCTCACAGCGCGCCCGTAAAATTGGGACCGGAAGCCCTCTTTTGGTTGAGCGGGATAATGACAAAAATACGGTTGTGTCTTTGAGAGAATTATCAGAGGATCTTGTTCTTCCTGAAGATCTGAAAGAAGATCTTATCCAATCTCATCAACGTATCCTCTTCACAGAAGAAGCAGAGGAAGAGCCCGCTATAGATCTTATGGAAGGCGAAGCAGAATGGGGCGCATTGACACAAACTGCAGAAGAAAATCCAGAGCCAAGCCTTGAAAATCTTGCAGGTTTAACGGAATAATATTAGACTAACTGTCTTAGAGTTTTTAAAAGGGTCTTTAATGACCCTTTTTTATTGGTATAATACAGGATATACTCACAGTTTATGTCAGAATGCACGTCCCTCATAGAGAAAGTTAGAGTCTATAATCCAGAGGCAGATATGTCTCGTATTGAGGCAGCATATGAGTTTGCAAAAGAAAAGCATGAGGGGCAAACACGTTCTTCTGGAGAGCCATATTACACGCACCCTATGGAAGTTGCCGCTATTCTGGCCGATATGCGTATGGATCCCGATACGGTGATCACTGCTATTTTGCATGATACGATTGAAGACACAGACGCAACAAAAGAAGAAATTACAGACCTTTTTGGCGCAGAAGTTGCCAATCTGGTGAACGGCGTAAGTAAGCTGACACGGATTGAAAGTCAAACCGTCGAAGGGAAGCAAGCCGAAAACTTCAGAAAACTTGTTTTGGCGATGTCAGAAGACATTCGTGTTTTATTGGTAAAGCTGGCAGACCGTACCCACAATATAAGAACATTGCACCATATTTCCAAACCTGAAAAACGTAAGCGCATTGCCCGAGAGACATTAGACATCTATGCACCTCTTGCGGAGCGGATTGGAATCCACAAGATTAAAGAAGAATTGGAAGATATTTCTTTTTCTCACCTCAATCCAGAGGCGCGCGAATCTATTGTTAACCGTCTTTCTTATCTACGCAAAGAGGAGAGCGATCTTGTTGAGAACATCATCACAGCCCTTACAGATAAGACTTCAAAAGCAGGGATAGAAGCTCAGATCACAGGGCGTGAAAAAACACGTTATTCCATCTGGAAAAAGATGCAAAGAAAGAATGTGTCTTTTGAACAGCTCTCTGACATTATGGCCTTTCGTATTGTCGTGGAGAGTATGGAGGAATGTTATCATGTTCTTGGGGTGATCCATTCCGAATACCCCACTGTTCCTGGACGATTTAAAGATTTTATTTCTACACCAAAAGCCAATGGATATCGTTCCATTCATACAACCATCCTTGGGCCTCACAGCCAGCGCATTGAAGTTCAAATTCGAACGCAAGAGATGCACGAAGAGGCAGATCTCGGAGTTGCCGCCCACTGGGCGTACAAACAAGGAGATATGCAAGAAACCCTGAAAAATGCAAAAAAATACAGATGGTTGCGTGAACTGGTCGATATCATAGACCAAGAACAACAACCCGAAGATTTTCTTGAGAATACAAAATTAGAACTGTTCCAAGATCAAGTCTATGTGTTTTCCCCTAAAGGAGATCTGATGGAACTCCCTGTTGGATCAACACCTGTTGATTTTGGCTATGCCGTGCATTCCGACGTTGGAAGCCGATGTGTGGGCGCAAAACTCAATGGGCGTATTGTGCCTCTGAGTACAAAAATGAAAAATGGCGATCAGGTCGAGGTGATCACGGCTAAAAACCAACAACCCTCTCCTGCATGGGAACGCTTTGTTGTGAGCGGGAAAGCAAAATCCCATATCCGTCGCTTTGTACGTCAACAGCAACGGGATGAATATATTATTCTTGGCAAAGCCATGCTTCAAAAGATCTTTAAAACAGAGGAATACGAGTTCTCTGATAAAGCCGTTTCTAATGTTGTGTCGCAATTTCAAAACATGGACACGCTCGATGATCTTTACACAGGGATAGGATCAGGAAACATTGTGGCGCGGGATATCTTTAAGGTAATCTTCCCCTCTCATAAAGCGGAGCCTGCAGGCCCCGTTTTAGGCGACGAAACTCAAGAGTTTAAACCCACAAAGAAAAAACCCAGTGCCTCTATGCCAATTGTTGGCTTAATCCCGGGGATGGCCGTTCATTTTGCACGATGCTGTCATGCTCTTCCGGGAGATCGTATCGTGGGGATTGTTACAACAGGAAAAGGGGTGACTGTTCATACAATTGACTGTGAAACATTAGAAAGATTTGCAGATACCCCTGAACGATGGCTTGATGTATCTTGGGGTGAGAATGACAGTGAAGAGGGACATGTCGGGCGTTTAGAAATTGTGATTACCAATTCTCCTGGAGCCTTAGGTGTTTTGTCTATCGTTGTTGGAAAAAATGGTGGAAATATCACAAATCTTAAAATCACAAATCGTTCGCATGATTTTTACGATATGTTATTAGACATTGATGTCAGCGATACCAAACATTTAAACAATGTTATTGCTGCCCTACGCGCGACGCCAGAAATTGTTGAAGTTGAACGCGCAAAAGGGCGGTAAAATGATCATAGGGATTGGACATGATACAACGGATATCAGCCGTATTGAAAAACTTCTTGATACACAAGGAGAGCGCTTTATTCAAAGATGCTTCACACCAACAGAAATAAAGCGCGCAGAACGGTTGCGCGATGTAAGGCGACATGTCTCTGTCTATGCCAAACGTTTTGCAGCAAAAGAGGCCGTCTCGAAAGCCCTCGGCACTGGATTTTCGCAAGGTGTTTTCATGAAAGACATAGGGGTGGACAATAATAAGTCAGGACAACCATTTCTCACCCTCACAAATGGAGCACGTGAGAAGCTCGATAGCCTCACACCCAAAGGATTTCAGGCACATCTCCACCTCACTTTGACAGATGAGCCACCCATGGCGGATGCGATGGTCATTATTGAGGCTTTACCTGCACCCATTTCTGACCTATAAGCGAAGAAGAAAAGGACACGAACCATGAATACACCCACAGAGCAGACAGCAGAGCATGTTTCGAAAGAAAAGAAAGAAGAAAGCATAGGAGATCTCGCTAAAACAGCGTTTCTAGCTCTTCTTCTAGCGATGGTCATCCGCACATTTCTATTTGAGCCCTTTAACATTCCCTCAGGCTCAATGGTGCCTAATCTCCTGATTGGAGATTATTTATTTGTTTCAAAATATTCCTACGGGTACAGCAAACATTCTTTCCCTTTTAGCGCAGGAGGCTTTGAAGGACGCGTTGCAAACGATCATCTGCCTGAACGTGGAGATGTTGCTGTTTTTAAACTCCCTACTAACCCTTCCATTGACTACATCAAGCGCGTCATAGGGCTTCCTGGGGACACACTTCAAATGATTGGTGGACAGCTTTATATCAATAAAAAGCCTGTTCCTCGTGAGTTATTAGGGCTTAAAGATTACACCAATGATTTTAAAATGTCTTCAGAAGTGGTGGAGTATATGGAGACACTCCCCAATGATGTCCTCCACCTCATCTATGAGCTTGATGACAATCAAGTGCTCGACAACACAGAAGAATTCAAAGTCCCAGACGGGCATTACTTCATGATGGGGGATAATCGAGATAACTCACAAGACAGCCGTGTCATGCAAAATGTTGGTTTCGTCCCGCTCGAAAATTTCGTCGGACAAGCTAAATTCATCTTCTTTTCCACCAACGGCACCGCCCGCATCTATGAACTCTGGAAATGGCCATGGACAATTCGCTATGATCGTTTATTTCAGAAAATAGTATGACAGCTATCTCTTTTCCAGATATTGAATTAATCTTAGGCTATCAGTTTAAAGAGCGAACATGGCTAGAGAAGGCTTTAACACATTCTAGTGTGAGAGATGAAAACTATGAACGCTTAGAGTTTCTTGGAGATCGTGTGTTGGGATTGGTGATATCTGAGCTTATCTTTAAAAAATACCCTCAAGAGAAAGAGGGGCAGCTTGCGCGTCGTTTTTCTGTCCTTGTGTGTGGAGAAAAATTGGCCATAATTGGTAAGGAGATTGGAATTGAGTCTTATATTCTCTTTACAGAGCAGAATAATGAGAATGTCATCGCGGATGTGATGGAGGCTTTATTGGGGGCTATGTATATAGACGGAGGGTTTGCACCGTGTCAGGCGATGGTTGAAAAATATTGGGCCACACATATAGAGACAATGATAGAGCCCCCACAAGATCCAAAGACCGCCCTTCAGGAATGGGCACAGGGACGAGGATTAGGCGTTCCAGACTATGGTATTGTCAAGAGAGAAGGCCCTGATCATGCCCCAGAATTTACAATTCGTGTGACTATTCAAGGAACTCCTCCTCAAGAGGCGAAGGGATCAAGTCGTCGGATGGCTGAAAAACAAGCAGCACAAAAGCTATTGGAGACACTTTTATGAGCACACAATGTGGATTTGTAGCCATCGTTGGCGCACCGAATGCAGGGAAATCTACATTGACCAATGCTTTGGTTGGGCAACATGTTTCTATCGTCTCCTCAAAAGTCCAAACGACGCGCTTTCCTGTGAAAGGGATTTTTATTGAAGGACAATCACAAGTTATTTTGGTAGATACCCCTGGTATTTTTCGCCCTAAAGAAGAAGGTGGAAGCTATGTTTTGAATAGCGCGATGGTACAATCTGCGCTTCAAAGTGCCGCTGACGCAGACATGGTGTTGTTAATCATTGATGTGGCTTTTGCCTCAAAATCCATAGACAAATGTTTGCCTCCGATGCTGGATTTAAAGGGCAAGCGTGTTAGCCTTATTCTCAATAAAGTGGATCGTGTGGACAAACCAGTCTTGCTTGATTTGGCACAAGACATTAATGCGCGCTATGCGTTTGAAGAAACCTTTATGGTTAGTGCCACGAAGAAACAAGGGCTTGATCGCTTAACGAAAAAGTTGGCTGAGGCGATGCCACAGGGCCCATTTCTCTTTCCAGAAGATCAAATTAGTGACCTTCCCATGAAACTCTATGCGGCTGAGCGCACCAGAGAAGCTGCGTTTGAGCGCCTTAATAAAGAAGTGCCCTATGGATTAATGGTAGAGACGGAAACTATAGAAGATAAGGGAAAAACGCTAATTATTAAGCAGGTAATCTATATTCGAGAAGAGCGTCATAAGCCTATTATTCTAGGTCATAAAGGGCGAACAATTAAAGAGATTGGTATGACAGCACGTTTGGCCATGGAAGAAGATATGGAACGTTCCATTCATCTCTCCCTGTTTGTCAAAGTCAAAAAAGGCTGGGATCACAGCGCTCAAGTGCTCAATAGCTGGGGGCTAAATACATAACCAAATAAAAAGTTACCTTCTTGTGTGGATAACGCTTGGTGTGATTCTAGCCAGAGGAGTCTTGGTTTGCTAAGGTCATTTTAGTTTCAAAATTTATCAATCTTTCACACAAAGGGGAGACCACCACCATGAGCAAATGGACGGATGAGCGCGTTGAGTTATTAACTAAATTATGGTGTGAAGGAAAGACGGCAAAAGAGATTGCGGGTGTTTTAGGGGATGGGGTGACGCGTAACGCAGTCATTGGAAAAGCCCATCGTCTGAAACTTTCTGGACGTGTGTCTCCCATTCAACAGAATAAGAGTCCGAAGCAAAAAGGGCTTGAAGATAAGGCTAAAAGAATTGGAAAATTGATTGATGCTAAGCGCGTTTCCAAGGCTGTTTTAAAAAAGAAAGTTCTTTCTCAAAATACACAGGCGAAACCTGAAAAAGTCTCCCGTCATGAAATGTCAGAAATTGCTGATAAAACGTTTGGGGCGGGTGTTAACCTAATTGATTTAAAAGATTCAATGTGTAAATGGCCTCTTGGTGATCCCCAAGAGTCTGGCTTTCATTTTTGTGGTGCAGATAAAGACGGGGGACAATCTTCTCCGTATTGTGAAGGGCATGCAAAGGCTGCATATAATATCAATGTGCGTAGCCGGAAGATTGCGGATGTTGATGAGTCTGCAGGGGCGTCTCGTCGTGAAGAAGCCGATGAAATGCTCGCTAATGTTGCGAATGCTTAAGGCAGATCTTTCGCATTTATGAAGTGACCCTGTGTGGGTATCATGATAGAACATCTATAGTTGTTTTACTGTGTATCAACGTCTAGGAACGCTTATGAAGAAATCATCTTATCTCATTGCACTATTGATCCTTGTCGTCTCTACGCTATGGATTATGTCGGGACGTTTTTCCGAGACAGATGAAATTATCAGTGACTCAAACCAAAAAACAGAAAAAATACCCCAATCTGTCCTTGTTCAAGAGTTTTTAGCAGAAGAGTTTGTTAATTATCTGGGTGTGAATGGGCGTTCAAAAGCCTCTCGATCTGTGGTTCTGAAAGCTGAAATTTCTGCTCAGATTGAGACTATTGTAAGAGAAAAAGGTGCTGTTGTTGAGCGTGAGGAAATTCTTGTTCGGTTTAAGAAAGATGATCGAGAATTTCGTGTTCAAGAAGCAATTCAACGTGTTCATCAGAGGCAGATTGAATATGAGGCGGCGCTGAAATTAAAAAAAGAAGGTTTTAATTCAAAAGTACGGGTTGCCGAATCTCGTGCAGAGTTGGAATCTGCGCGCGCTACTTTAGAGCGCACAAAGCTTGATTTGGATCACATCCATATTAAAGCCCCTTTTGAGGGGATCATTGATCGTCAATATGTTGAAATCGGAGATTTTCTAGGCGTTGGACAAGATCTATTAAAGATAGTTGATCTTGATCCAATTGAATTTGAAGTGTTCGTCAGTGAGCATGATATTCAAGAGATCAAACAAGGACAATCTGCAACCGTTTTTCTGATAGATGGATCTCAATTGGAGGGTTTGATCTCTTATGTATCGGTTAGCGCAGACGATACTTCTCGAACATTTCCTGTTGAAATTTCTGTAGAAAATAAAGATTTTAAACTCAAAGAAGGAATGACAGTTGAACTAAAAATTCCTCTCCCTTCCAAAAAAGCACACAAAATTCCCTCTTCTCTCTTGGTTTTAAATGACCAAGGGCTGGTGGGAGTCCGTTCTATCGATGATCAAAAGAAGGTTATGTTTAACCCCATCAAGATTTTAGCGTCAGAGGGAGGGTATAATTGGATTTCTGGATTGGATCAAAAGATGGTGCTCATTATTCAAGGTCAAGAATTTGTCTCTGATGGACAAGTGGTGTCTCCTCAGTTTAAAAAACCGTGAAGGGGTCTTTTATTGAACCCATTCTACTCTTAATACATTCGTAGATCCCACTTTTCCAAAGGGCACACCCGCCGTCAGAACGATGGCATCCCCAGTTTTGGCTAGCTTTTTCTCATAGGCAATGGACAGCGCTTTTTCAACAGTTTCTGAGAATGAGCCTACATCCGTGATGTGCACACTGCGTACGCCATAAGAAATACTGAGGCGTCGGGCAACAGAGAGATTTTGAGTGAGGCACAAAATAGGAATATAAGGACGATGCCGTGCCGTTCTAAGTGCCGTCGATCCTGAGGTTGTATAATTGACAATGCATGCGGCACCAATATCTTGCGTAATTTGATCCGCCGCCACAGTGATGGCATCAGAAGGATCTGGCTCAGCGCCCAAATGACGATCATCCATTTGTTGACGATAGAGAGAATCACTTTCTACTTTTTCTAGAATACGGCTCATAATGGTTACCGATTCCATGGGATAATCCCCTGCGGCTGTTTCTGCAGACAGCATCACAGCATCTGTACCATCATACACAGCATTTGCAACATCAGAAGCTTCTGCGCGTGTAGGTGTTGGGCTTTCAATCATCGATTCGAGCATCTGCGTTGCAACAACAATAGGCTTTCCACTGGCACGTACTTCACGAATAACATGTTGTTGGGTGGCAGGAACGTTTTCAGGTGGAATCTCAACCCCCAAATCGCCGCGTGCCAGCATGACTCCATCGGCCAACGCAAGAATTTCAGTGAAATACTCAATCGCAGAAGGTTTTTCAATTTTAACCATGAGTGCCGCACGTCCTGCAATCAGGGCTTGTGCTT
Organism: Alphaproteobacteria bacterium; assembly: GCA_024279035.1. Taxonomy (GTDB): domain Bacteria; phylum Pseudomonadota; class Alphaproteobacteria; order Micavibrionales; family Micavibrionaceae; genus UBA1850. The sequence continues at coordinate 23,828 of JAJRSA010000023.1, read as the reverse complement.
CTTTTACATCCTCTGGTTTTTGGACAAAGGATTGCGCGACCCAATCCACACCCATATCTAAGGCGCAGACTAGATCTTTTTTGTCTTTGTCCGTTAAGGCAGGAATAGGAAGAATCACATCAGGAATATTAAATCCTTTATGATTCGAAAGTTTTTTTCCTGCAATAATTTTTCCTACAAGATAGTCTGCCCCTTTTTCAGTAATCTCAATACGCACTTTTCCATCATCAATGAGAATATGAGAGCCTGTGTCCAAAGCCTCTATGACTTCAGGGTGAGGCAAGTTCACGCGCGACGAATCCCCATGTGCAGGATCAAGATCAAAGCGAATGATATCTCCTTTTTGAACGGCAATAGAATCTTCTTTAAATTTTCCTATGCGGAGCTTTGGGCCTTGTAAATCAGCGATCACTCCAATAGGTCGATCATATTTTTTCTCTAAGGCTCGAATAATCTCAAGACGCGCTTTATGGTCGTCTGCTGTGCCGTGACTAAAGTTCAAACGGAACACATCAACGCCTGCTTTGAATAAATTTTCTATCGACTCTTGTGTGCTAGAGGCGGGGCCAAGTGTGGCAAGGATTTTCGTATTTCTATTGCGTATAATCATGCCCTCTTCTAGCATGAATAGAGAGACAACACTAAAAAAAAATTACAAATTGTGGAGAAGAGTCGAAAGCCTCTATTCACGGGCATTAGAATCTGTTTTTTTAGAGTGAGAGACACAAAAAAGAATGAAATAGGAAAATGTTCTGATTGGCGATACCTACGATATATAGTAGGATATTAAAAGTTAAGACACTATGGATTGTGTTTCACACATATCTGTCATCACTGACACAATAGAATTATTTAGCAATATAAGGCCTTTCAGCAGGAGCGCCTTAAAAGGGAGAATTGTATGTACGACGTCGCACACATAGAACGAGGAAATCGCGTTAAAATTGATCGCTCACGGGATTCTTTTTTGACCAAATTTGGGATTGAAACGCTCTATGATCGCTATCTTCTTCCTGAAGAGCATCCTCAAGATCTCTTTGCGCGGGTCTCTATGCATTATGGAGATGATTCTGCACATTCTCAGCGCCTCTATGACTATATGTCGAAATTATGGTTTATGCCTTCGACTCCTATTCTTTCCAACGGAGGCACAAGCAGAGGGTTGCCTATTTCCTGTTTCTTGAATGAAACAAAGGATTCTTTGGATGATATTGTTGATTTGTGGAATGAAAATGTAGCACTGGCCTCTCTTGGGGGCGGGATTGGCTCTTATTGGGGCAATGTTCGCTCTATCGGAGAAAAAGTAGGGCGCAACGGTAAGACATCTGGGATTGTACCTTTTATTCATGTGATGGATTCTTTGACATTGGCTATCTCTCAAGGATCACTCCGACGGGGATCTGCGGCGATTTATCTTCCTATCTGGCATCCAGAAATTGAAGAATTTATTGAGATTCGTCGTCCAACAGGGGGAGACCCCAATCGTAAAGCTCTTAATTTGCATCATGGTGTTCTTGTTCCCAATGCCTTTATGCTGGCGGTTGAACGTAACGAAGAATGGCCACTGCGCTCGCCAAAAGATAATGCTATCGTTGATAAAGTGAGTGCCCGTGATCTTTGGATTCGTTTGTTAACGGCGCGGATTGAAACAGGAGAGCCCTACATTATCTATATTGACCATGTGAATGACCATATTCCTGATCATCATAAAATGGCCGGGTTGAACGTTAAAATGTCCAATCTCTGTTCAGAAATCACATTACCCACAGGACTAGATCATCTTGGAAATGACAGGACGGCCGTGTGTTGTCTGTCGTCTTTGAATTTAGAAAAATTTGATGAGTGGCAGGATCATCCGACCATCGTTGAAGATATTATGCGCTTTTTAGATAATGTGCTTACAGATTTTATCAATAAAGCCCCTGATTCGATGAAACGCGCCAAATATTCTGCCATGCGCGAGCGCTCTGTCGGGTTAGGTGTGATGGGGTTACATTCTTTCCTTCAGCAAAAAATGATCCCGATGGAATCGGTGATGGCAAAAGTTTGGAATCGTCGTATGTTCCAACATATTAAACGTCAGGCCGATGATGCCTCTAGTGTTCTTGCCAAAGAGCGCGGAGCTTGTCCAGATGCTGCGGATTACGGGATAGAAGAGCGTTTTTCTAATAAGATAGCCATTGCTCCAACCGCGTCTATTTCTATCATCTGCGGAGGGGCTTCTCCTGGGATTGAACCTATTGCTGCCAATGCGTACACGCATAAAACGCTATCTGGATCATTTCCCGTTAAAAATAAATATATTGAAGCTATTCTTGAGGAAAAAGGTCACAATACAGAAGATATTTGGTCATCCATTTTTACTAATGAAGGCTCTGTCCAACATCTTGATTTCCTCTCGCAAGATGAAAAAGAGGTATTTAAAACCGCTTTTGAAATTGATCAAAGATGGATTGTGGATCTTGCAGGCGATCGTGCGCCCTTCATTTGTCAGGCGCAATCGGTCAATGTGTTTCTCCCCGCGAATGTCAACAAGAGAGACCTGCATCGCATTCACTGGGAAGCATGGCAAAAAGGCGTGAAATCCCTCTATTATTGTCGCTCAAAATCCATCCAACGCGCCGAGTCCAATGCCTCATGGCAACGCACAAAAGGCGAAACCCCAAGCCCTCAAGCCTCTCTAGGGGAGTCAGATCAATACGAAGAGTGCTTGGCGTGTCAGTGACCTATGATCCCAATAACATCTTCGCAAAAATTCTACGCAAAGAAATTCCGTGTCATAAAATATTTGAAAGCGAACATACTCTTGCTTTCACTGATATTGCCCCTTTGGCAAAAATCCATATTATTGTAATTCCTAAAAGGGCCTATATAGATCTTATTGATTTTATTGATCATGCGCCTCTGGAAGAGAAAATGGATTTCTTTGACTCTGTGTCCAGTATTGCCAAAGACCAAAACCTGACGGAACATGGATTTCGTTCTGTTGCGAACAGGGGAGAGTATGGCAGACAAGAAGTTCCTCATTTTCATCTTCATCTCCTTGGCGGTGAAAAGATTGCATCTTTGCGTGGAGCAGAGTGACATGAGCACCCTGCCTCATGCGATTATTCTTAATGGAACGTCAAGCGCTGGAAAATCGAGTATTGCACGTGCCTTGCAAGACAAGCTTGAGGGATGCTATTTACATTTCCAAATGGATGTTTTTTGGGACATGGTGCCCTCTCATGTAGAGGCCAATACCCAGAATTTCCCTCATATAAAATCGGCGATTAAAGACTCTGCCCATGCGCTTCTCAAACATCACCATAATTTAATTATTGATTGTGTTGGGCTTCCAAATCAGATTCAGGAGATGCAAGAGAGCTTTAAAGCGTTTCATGTTACGCTTATTGCTGTCAAAGCCTCTCTAGAGTGCCTTGAATCACGTGAAAAACAACGTGGAGATCGGAAGATCGGTCTTGCACACTCTCAATTTCTAGATGTCTATCAAAATATAGACTATGATCTTGAGGTAGATACAACCATTTTAACGGAAAATGAAAGTGCAGAGATGATATTGAAGCTCATTTCAAAATAAATCCCCCTCCCTCTTGTTTCCCTTTTGTTCTCATGCTATAGACAATGATATGAGTGCCACCATCAAAACAGTTTCGTTCCAAGGGGTTGATGTTCTTGACGTTGACGTGCAAGTGCAATTGGCCAGTGGCATGCCTGCCTTTTCAATTGTGGGATTGCCTGATAAGGCGGTGGCAGAAAGTCGAGAACGCGTGCGCGCGGCGCTTCATGCGCTCGGAATTTCTCTCCCTGCGAAACGTTTAACCATCAATCTTGCCCCTGCTGATTTGGCCAAAGAAGGGAGTCATTTTGACCTTCCTATTGCGTTGGGCGTTTTGGCCGTGATGAATGTCATTCCTGCAGAGGAGATGAAAGACTATATTGCTCTGGGAGAATTATCACTTGATTCAAGCATTCGTTCTGTGAATGGAGTGCTCCCTGCGGCAATGCATGCGGCGGAAACAGGAAAAGGCTTGATTGTGCCCTATGCCTGTGGAGGAGAGGCAGCATGGGCAGGAGATATTGATCTCCTCGCCCCTCAAAATCTTCTCCAATTCATCAATCACATGAAAGGGACACAGGTTCTGGCAAAACCAACGGCGAAACTCAAAGAAGAGCCTCCTCTCTCTACCCCCGATCTCTCAGAGGTTAAAGGGCAGGAAACGGCAAAGCGTGCGCTCGAGATTGCTGCGGCAGGAGGGCATAATATGCTCATGATTGGACCGCCCGGGTCTGGGAAATCAATGCTCGCCTCGTGTCTGCCGTCTATTTTACCAAAATTATCTCCGAAAGAGGCCTTGGATGTATCTATGATTCATTCTCTTTCTGGATCTTTGCCTGAGGGCGGTCTCCTCTCTCGTCGCCCTTTTCGAGATCCTCACCATTCTGCCTCGCAACCTTCTTTGATTGGGGGAGGCAGCAAAGCCAAACCGGGGGAAATTTCTTTGGCGCATCATGGGATCTTGTTTCTCGATGAGTTTCCCGAGTTTCAACGCTCAACCTTGGAAGCCCTTCGTCAACCGTTAGAAACAGGGCGTGTTTTGGTTTCCCGAGTGAATTACCATGTCACCTATCCTGCCCGCTTTCAACTGATTGCGGCCATGAATCCCTGTCGGTGTGGCTATATGGGAGACCCTGACATGGAATGTACCAAAGCCCCTCGCTGTGGTGGAGACTATCAGAATAAAATCTCAGGGCCTATGTTTGACCGTATTGACTTAACAGTGGATGTTCCCGCTGTCCAAATTGCAGATCTTCAATCTGATGTCCCTGCGGAAAGTTCAGCACAGGTAGCTCAACGCGTTTTAAACGCTCGTCTTATCCAAAAGACACGCTTTGAGTCTTTTAACTCTGACATTGAAATTAATGCGCATGCCAATGGAGATATTCTAGAACAAATTGCTCCCATGGATGATCTTGCTAAAAAATTACTCGCACAGGCCACCCAGAGCATGAAACTCTCTGCGCGCGCCTATCACCGTGTTTTACGCTTGGCGCGCACCATCGCGGATTTAGACTCTGCCCCTGATTATCTCTCAAAACCCCATATTGCCGAAGCTTTGAGCTATCGAAAATTGGTGTTAAAGGGGTAAAAAGTGTTGTATGTGAGTGGGATGCATATTTGTATAGACAATCTTGTGATATCTATGGCATAAACAGAGGTTAAGAGGTTTTATTTTTATGATTTCACATGCAGCGCAAATTTTAGATTTTCCAATCAAGAAAATTGGAGGAGGCCCTGTTGATTATAACAATCCTGCTAAGCATGGTGTTGCCGCAGGACTAGCCAAGAAACAACTCTCTACGATCTTTGAAAAGAAGAAAAAAATGAGGCCTGTATTAGAAAATACAGAGACATCCTCTCCTTCTTCAAATGCAAATGTTGTGATAAGCTTTGCGCAAGGACTGGCTTTGAATGCTGGTGTATCCCTTATAAACCCAGCATTTCTACCCCTCTCAAAACTTGTATCTGGGCTCCATACAGGCAATGAGATGCGCAAAACTTTAAACGCAAAAAATGACCCTGTATTTGTACAAGATAGCGCATCTAAAACACCCCCTCTTTCCTTTGCAGAAGAAATCTCTCCTGTGGGAGAAAAAGCTTCAACGCCTCATTTAAAGATGAAAGGGCTTCTCTACCAAGCTGAGCATGCTCTCAAAGGACAATTGTCTCATAATAATGGCAAAACCCTTCAAGTTCGAAAGGAAAGCTTAGAGTATCTAGGCCATATCCCTTCCCACCCTGTTCTAAAGCTAGTCGCCTAATCCCACACATAAAAAGAGAATATTAAGAGCCTGTTAAGGTTTTTTGTTTTAATGAGATCTGAAATTTAACAATTAATAACACATTGTTATAAAATATATTTTTCAAATATTTACACTTTATTAATGCCTTTATGGCAACATAAATAGGGAAAGGGTATTGTGTTTTATGGCTGTACATGCTGTCAGAGAAATTGCAAATAGTGCAGGATTTAGTTTGAAGGCGAGTTTTTCGCCGACGGCGGCCCCTGACATCACCAATGTTAAAATGCATGTCGGGGCTGTACAAGAATCTAAGAAAGCTCTGAACATGACGTCTCAAATACGAGAATCTGTGGGGCAATCTTTAGGTAATAACGCAGGTGCAACAGCCACCTCTGCCAATGCAAGTTGGGCAGATGCATTAAAACAAAATGTAGCCTCAGGTATAGTAGCTGCAGGATTTACAGCTGTAGGGATGGCTCCAATCGGTATTGCGATCACTGCTGCGAGTACGCTTAGTACAATGGGAAAAGCGGCCACATCTTTTAAAGAATATGATCCAAAGGGAGATGAAATTGATACGGAGAGCTATCAATCCTATGCAGATGCCCATGTTTCCGCATCATCATCGCCTACACCCTCTCCCAACACAAATATGCCACAAGCGATTCCTCAAAACGCGTTGAATGTCGCGATGGATGATGTTGTAAACCGCATGGGAGAAGATGAGGTCCTAGACCAGATGACACATGTGTCTTTGGAAGAAAAAGAACTTATGGGACAATTTGCACATCACCAAGAGCATTTAGCGACCATCAGTAAAATGCAGGTTCAAGGGCCAATGCTTGGATAGTACCTCCTTACTTTCCCCACTCATCCTGTCCAACACCAAATGCTAAATCAGCGAGATCTTCACTTGTATTGTTATAGTCTTTTTCCAGAGCTCTAAATTTGCGATAAGCAAGAGGAATGGATATCAAATAGAGAAAAGATAAAATCATCAATGTTGTCCATGGGGCATGGAGTAAAGAGGCGAAGGCGAAGGCACTGCCAGCAAGAAGAGGAAGAGCCATTTTTCGCTCTATATGGAATTGTTTGCTGGAATAGGTGGGAATACGGCTAATCATAAGTGCTGCAACGAGAATGGTCCACACAGCAATTAAAGGATTTGCAAAAGAGAGCGTGGCGAAGCTCTCGGGGCTTTGAAACCAGATGAACAGGGGAAGCATACACAGGCCTGCGCCCGCAGGGGCTGGAATACCTTGAAAAAACCCATCATTCCATGCGGATTTTTCTGTTTTAGAGGGCTTCGTCACGTTAAAACGTGCAAGGCGGAGGGCGCATGCGGCAGAAAAGGCTGTGGTTGCAATCCAGCCCAGTTTTCCTGCCTCATCCAATCCCCACATATAGAGAATAAAGGCAGGAGCAACACCAAAGCAAAAGAAATCAGACAGAGAATCTAGCTGTGCCCCAAGTTCGCTTCCTGCTTTGAGAAGGCGTGCGATTGCTCCATCAAGAGCATCTAAAATAGCAGAGACAAGAATAAGCATGACGGCCATCTCAATTTTCCCCTTAATTGCAAACTGCAATGCGGTTAAGCCAGACATGAGCGCCATGAGCGTAATCATGTTAGGAATCATTTTATGGAGCGCAATTTTGTCTTTTGACATTATATAGTGATGCTTTCTCTCGCTTTTTCACGGGATTTAAAATCAGCAATGACTGTTTCCCCTCCCAACATGGTTTGCCCCACAGTCACCAGAGGGTTTGTACCTTTGGGGAGGTAAATATCAACACGGCTTCCAAAACGGATAATGCCCATATGTTGCCCTGTTTTGACGGTCTCTCCGTCTTTGAGATCATTGAGAATACGACGTGCCACAAACCCCGCGATTTGAACAAAGGCATAGAGCTTTTTGTCTTCTGTCTCAACGAGTGTTGTACTCCGCTCATTTTCTTCACTGGCTTTATCAAGAGCAGCATTGAGAAATTTCCCTGGGTGATAGATGACTTGTTTCACTGTCCCTGTAAAAGGAACGCGGTTTACATGCACATTAAACACATTAAGAAAGACACTCACTTGCGTATAGTCTGCCTCTGACTCAGGGACATCCAACTCGACAGGGAGAGAGACATTCTTTTTAATTTGCGACACCAATCCATCCGCAGGAGAGATAATCAATCCCGCTTTTGTGGGGACATGACGCACAGGATTACGGAAGAAATAGACACACCATAGAGTTAAAACAGCCCCTATAAGCCCAAGAATACATGAGACAAGGGCAAGTAAAAACGTGACAACCACAAAGCCAAGAATAAATGGCCACCCTGCAGAATGGATCGGGAAGGTCATCGTCGACCAAATTGTCTTCAGGAGATCTTTCAAGGTATGTGTTGTGTCTTGATCAGTATTTTGAGGATCGTGGCTTGTCATCTGTGTCTCTTCCTGTATTCTTTATAGTCTATAAAAATTGCCATTGTTGATGAAGGCGCGCAAGGATGATTTGTATCAGAAAATTAGGAATGATCATAGGAGGGATTATCACCTACCTTTGTGTCTCTTCCTCTGTAGGGGCAGTGACAGACGCTCATAGTGGCTATTGTGATGATATTGAGAGTACAGCGGCGGCGTTGAAATGTATTATCGATCACAAAGAGAATGCAGAAAAAGAGCTCCAAAAGGCGTTTGAATTTATTCATAAGGATAGTCCAGAAATACAAAGAGAGTATTTTTTAGATGCACATAAAAACTGGATTACCTATCGCAATAGTCAATGTTCATGGGAAGCGAAAACAAGTCAACCTGCCCTTGAAAGACTAACTGAATTATCATGTGTGACCAAGCTGACAGAGACGAGGGCGGTGCGATTGCTTAAAAATACAGAGAGTCAAAATCATCCAGAAAAAGTATCTGAATTTGGCAGTTTTCCAAAATGGCTGAATGCTTTGTACAAAAAACACCCCGATGTGATATGGGATGTGAAGTCTCAAGAGACATATGATCTAACATGTGATGCGTATGAAGAGCATATTATTCAAGGGGTGTCCTTTCAAGAAAGTAATGCTAAGACAGGTCAGTATGACTTGAAGATGTATATCGCCATTACAGATGGAGACGAAACAGGGAAACCCATTTCAACGATTCTTGATTTTCCAGCTATGCAAGGAGAAATGTGTCGCTACGCGCTTGAAGAAAATCTACAAGAGAAGGAAATATGTCCTCAGAAAATCTATTTTTCTGCCCCACAAAAAAACTGCGAAAGAGTGTCGCTCTCGTTCGATGAAATACGTAGATACTCTCTTAAAAAGGCTGTTAATGACTAAATCTATTCAAAATGTATGTGTCTATTGTAGTTCAAGCAATAAAGTGGGTCAGATTTATAAGGATGCCACTATTGAACTGGGAACACTTCTGGCGGAGGCTGGAAAAACCATTATATATGGAGGGGCCAAGTCAGGTTTGATGGGCCTTATCGCAGATTCTGCATTGGCAGCAGGAGGAAAAGTTATTGGTGTTCTCTCTCAAGATCTTCAAAATTTAGAGCTTGAACATATGGGATTAACGGAGATGTGTATTGCAGAGACAATGCACACACGCAAGGCAATTATGACTGAAAAATCAGACGCTTTTGTTATCCTCCCTGGAGGGTTAGGGACACTGGATGAGATGTTCGAAATGGCGACGTGGCGACAGATAGGACTTCATACAAAACAAATCATTCTGTTGAACATCAACGATTATTGGACTCCTCTGTTAAAGATGCTCGATAAAATGGTGGAAGAACATTGCATGCTAGAGGCGCACACAAGGATGTTTCAAATTATGGATTCACCAAAAGATATTATTAAAACTTTAAATGGTTTCCATCCAGAGCATTTCGATATAAAATCAAAATGGGTTGAATAAAAGAAAGATATTTATAGATCATGACTAAAAGTACGAACCATATAAAAGAGGTAGGAAAAGAGGCTTGGGATAAAATTCAGACAGAGGGGCTTTTGCCTATTCCTGAGAATTTCCATGTCTTGTATGCGTATTTCGAAGGAAAAAGTCCAGATATTGAACATGCCATAGACATGTTACATAAAGGGAAAAAGCCCATATCTGATGAGACTATTGGCAATATTTATAAAGGATTTATTGATGACAAACGAAAAGGCCATGCTGTTAAAAAAGCAGGGAGTCAAGTCTATGACACTGTTTTAGGGCTCTCCACACACATTGAGAGAATCAACACCACAAATCAGGCACGGGGAGAGCGTCTCTCGAAAGCGACAGATAAAATACAAGAAGAGAATACATCGGGGGATTTAAAAGAAATTCTTGATACTGTGGTGTTAGATACACAAGAAATCTTAAAAGATAATACATTATTAGCTCAAGAATTAGATAAATCAAAAAATAAAATGATGGTTCTTCAGCAAGATCTGGAAAACATTAAGAAAGAGGCCGCCACGGATAGCCTGACAGGCCTTCTTAATCGAAAGTCATTTGATGAATCTCTCCTAAAAGTAGCTGAAACGGCCTGTGAAACCAAAGACCCGTTTTCATTGTTAATGATTGATATTGATCATTTTAAAAATTTTAATGATACCTATGGCCATCAAGTTGTAGATCAAGTTTTAAAGCTGGTGGCTGCCACCCTCAAGAAGGGGGTGAAGGGAGGAGATATTGTCTCTCGCTATGGAGGAGAAGAATTTACGATCATTCTCCCCGATACGCCACAACGTGCGGCGAGAACAGTTGCTGAACATTTGAGAAAACATGTCTCTTCGAAAGACATTATCAATAGGGGAACAGGTAAGGTTTTAGGACAGATAAGACTTTCTGTTGGTGTCTCAGAGTATAAAACAAAAGAAGATCTTGGGCAGTTAATAGAACGAGCTGATAGAGCCCTGTATCAGGCAAAAAATAACGGTCGAGATCAAGTTGTCGTTTCAGACCTGTAAAAGCAGAGATAAAGTGTTAAATAATAATTTAAGGATATGATATGCGAAGCTTGGTATTGCTTACAATTTTGATTTTACTATGTGGTGCTGGATATATAGGATTTTCCATTTTAACATTTGAACCAGAGACTCCACAACGCTACAATCTAACTGTTCAGATTACAGAGAGCACTGATTCTATTGGAGGAGGAAACCAGATGATTTTTTCTACCGAGGATCGGGTCAAAAAAGACCGTATGGTTAGAGTTTTAAAAGAGGGAATTTTAGACTCTGAGCGGGCGTGGGGAAATGCCCCTGAGCAACTTGGTACAATTCATTCAATTTTTATGACGACTATAAAAACAGGGGTTCTTCCCGTGTTTTATCCAGTTTCAAACTATTCAGACCCGATCATATCTCTTCCACAGGAATATAAAATTTTGAAACCTGTATCAAGCACTACTCTACAGGTTTCCGTGAATACAGGTGAAGATACAATCTCTGCCATTATATGTGGATCTCAACAAGCTGGGTTTATTTTTGGAGATACGGGGGATAATAATTTGGTGTGTGAAACATCAACAGAAACAGACGTTCGATTTTTTCTCTCAGGGCCAGGCAATGACCAAGTGATTGTAAGAGGGAATGCCGTTATTGATGGGGGCGTAGGAGATGATAAAATTCAGGCAGGGCCAGAATTAACTATGATCTATGTTTCACCAAATTTTGGATCAGATACAATAGAAATGAACTGTGACGAGTCACAAATAGTCGTTGATCCTCAAGAGGTTTTAAAGAGTGTGCCGTGGGATTATAATTTTATACATTTTATTGTGTTTGATCCAAGAATTTCCAAGAAAGATATTTCTGTTACAGGCAATGTGATAGAGCACAAGATTACAGGAGATAAAATTCTGATGAACCAAAACTGTTTCAATATAGTCTTTGCCTCTGAAGAATAATATGACATGAGTGTTATTCCAATAGAGTGCCTCTTTAGAAAAATGGATTAAAACTTGTGCACACTTCTCATATGCAACAGCCTCCCCCCCCCTCTTATCTGGATGATCTCAATCCCTCTCAGCGAGAAGCTGTGGAAGCTGTAGAGGGAGCTGTCCTTGTTTTAGCAGGAGCAGGGACGGGGAAAACAAGAGTTCTAACAACTCGTCTGGTGCACCTTATTCAGACCCATCAGGTTTTTCCATCTCAAATCCTTTCTGTGACGTTTACAAATAAGGCTGCGCTTGAGATGAAAGAGCGTGTCGCGGAAACACTCGGACAACCTGTTGAAGGCTGGTGGTTAGGTACATTTCATGCACTTGCGGCACGGATGCTCCGTTATCATTGCCCTCTTGTTGGCTTGGAGTCCAATTATACAATCCTTGATCCCGATGACCAAATTCGACTTCTGAAGCAAATTATGGAGGCAGAAAATATTGATACAAAGAAATGGGCACCCAAGATGCTGATTTCTATTATTAATCGCTGGAAAGATAGGGCACTTGTACCTGATGATGTCTCTCTTGATGATGTGGGGGATGTTGCCAATGGGAAAATGCTCCATCTGTATCGCTTGTATCAAAACCGTTTGAAAGCGCTTAATGCTTGTGATTTCGGAGACCTTCTTCTTCATATGATTACTATTTTTAAAGACATGGATAATCAAGTTTTAGCAGATTATCATCGTCGTTTTCGCTATATTATGGTGGATGAGTATCAAGACACAAATGTGGCGCAATATCTGTGGCTGAGGCTTTTGGCACAAGGCACGGGGAATATTTGTTGTGTGGGGGATGACGATCAGTCTATCTATGGATGGCGTGGCGCAGAAGTTGGGAACATTCTTAAATTTGAGCAGGATTTTGTAGGGGCTAAAGTTATACGCCTTGAACAAAATTATCGCTCAACAGGACATATTTTAGCCACCGCCAGCGGTATTATTAGCTACAATCAAGGGCGTTTAGGAAAGACACTTTGGTCAGAGCAAGAACAAGGTGAGAAAGTGAAACTCCGCGGTTTGTGGGATGGACAAGCCGAAGCCCGTTGGATCACAGAAGAAATAGAACAGCTCCAACGCCAACAATGGCCTCTCTCACAAATAGCCATCCTTGTCCGTGCGAGTTTTCTGATGCGAGAATTTGAAGAACAATTTATCAAACAAAATATCCCTTATCGTGTGATCGGAGGCGCGCGTTTCTATGAACGTTTGGAAATCAGAGATGCCCTCGCCTATCTTCGCTTAGTCGCTCAACCGTCTGATGATCTCGCACTTGAGCGGATTATCAACACTCCTAAACGAGGTATTGGATCTACAACTGTTCAAAACCTCCAAACCCATGCCCGTACGTATTCCATGAGTCTGTACGTTGCTATTCAAGATATGGCGCAACGGGGAGAATTACGGGCAAAAGTAAACGCAACACTTATGGCTCTTGTTGACTCTTTTGAGCGCTGGAAATCTCTCGTGGAGACACTACCCCATGCCGAATTAGCCACACAAATTCTCGAAGAATCTGGTTATATTCAAATGTGGAAAGACGATAAATCTCCTGACTCCGCAGGGCGCGTTGAAAATTTGAAAGAACTCATCAATGCAATGCAGGATTTTGACTCTTTGCCAGAGTTTTTGGAGCATATTGCACTTGTTATGGACAACCAAGATAATAAAAGCCGAGACCAAGTCACCATCATGACTTTACACGGAGCAAAAGGCTTAGAGTTTGATGCTGTCTTTCTCCCCGGATGGGAAGATGGACTTTTTCCTTCTCAACGATCCCTAGATGAGCTGGGTAATAAAGGATTAGAAGAAGAACGGCGTCTCGCCTATGTTGGTATTACGCGTGCACGTAAGAGATCTACGATTACGTACGCTGCTAATCGCCGTATGTATGGAAGTTGGATCAGTTCTATCCCCTCTCGTTTTGTCGATGAACTCCCTGCACCCTCTATTGAAGTTGAAACAGAGACAGGCCTTTATAAACCACAAGATAAAACTCCTTCCTATGGACAGACATACACCCCTCGTACAGGAGATAATTTTTCAGGAAAAAATAATGATCTTATCAATAAGTTGATCCAAGAACGCCGTGGGGGAAAAACACAAACTACGAGTCCCTCCTTTCAAAAGGATAATCGTATCACCCACCCTAAATTTGGAGAAGGCACAGTTGTTCACGTCGAAGGAAACAAATTGGATATCCAGTTTGATGCTGGAGAGATGAAACGTGTATTAGGAAGTTTTGTCGAAAAATTTGAAGAGTAATAAGGTACTTAGAATTTCATACGCCCAACGGCACGAACAGCACCATCTGTCCCTTCTTTAGCAAGAATAATGATCTGATCTGTATTGGGGGGAGTTAGAAGAATAAAGCTCTTGGTCTTTTCTGTTCCATCCCATTGTCCAATTTCATAAATAGATTTTACATTTTGAACATAGTTGATTGTTTTCTTACGATTTTCTCCACGCCCGATTGGAGTGATTTGAGAGGATTGTATGAAGAAGGCACGAAGATAATAAGGTGCTTCTTGTGCCATGTCTGGTAAATCAAATGTAATCTCATTCTCATTTTTGAAGATTGTAATCTCTCCCAGTGATTTTTTCTGTTCTTGTATAATGGTATTAAGAATTGTTTGAGTGTGACTGCCTACCATTCCTTTGTGGCCATTAATAATCATTTGTGGTGTATAGACTCTCTTTTTTCCTAAAAAAGACGGTGTGATATGTTGTTGATAATTATCACAGCTCTTGTTTCCCAGTGTATCTTTCCATCCAATATAATCCCAATAAGTAACATGGCAGGAGAGAAGAATAAGATTATTCCTTTGGGAAAGTATTTCTGCAAAACGATCTGCGGGTGGACAGGAGGAGCAACCTTGTGATGTAAAGAGTTCAAGAACAACAGGTGTTTCAGAAATAGGAAGATCTGTCAGACCTGTTTCTGAAAAACCTTGTTGAGGTGCACTCAAAAAAGTAGCTATAAAAACAATAACGGCAACACCACACATAATCTTTAAAAATGTCATATTTTCTCCTTATATATTTTAGTATTCGGTCTATAGGGAACAAAGGATACACTATTCTTCTCTTGCACAATGTAAAATTCACCCTATATAGTGGGCATATGAAGATATTTTTGTATAGTGTTGTGTTGTCTTTGATGTGCCTGATCACGCCTGTTCAGGCAGCAGAGGAGGGGATTGCTGTTATTGTGAATGATGGTGTTATTACCTATTCAGATATTAAAAGCCGTCTTCGACTTATTATGCAGTCCTCTGGTATGCCCAATACGGTAGAGATGCGTCAGAAAATAACACCTCAGATCACCTCTATGTTGATTGAAGAACAGCTGAAATTGCAAGAAGCGAATGATCTTGGGATTGAAGTAACAGAGACACAGATTCAAGAGGGTTTGGAGCGTATTTCTGAGCAAAATAATATTCCAGTTGCACAATTTATAGGGATGCTAGAGTCTGCGGGGATCAACCCTGAGACTCTCCATGATCAAATCCGTGCAGAAATTGCATGGGGGACTGTGGTGGCAAAGAAAGTACGCCCTCAGATTGATGTGACAGACACAGATGTTGATGTTGAATTAGCACAATTGAAAAAAAATATAGGGACGGCACAATATCTCCTCTCAGAAATTTTCCTGCATGTTGATGTTCCTGCGCGTGAGTCCTCTGTGCAACAGACGGCAGAAAAGATTTATCAACAACTCAAAGTAGAACCTCATGCATTTTCTGCCATTGCTCGCCAATTCTCACAATCTGCAGGAGCAAGCCAGGGAGGGGATATAGGATGGGTTGAAACAGGACAAAGTGCTGAAGCGATAGAGGACATGCTCCTTAAAATGTCCAAAGGTTCGATTAGCGCCCCGATTAGAACGGTGAATGGCTATCATATTTTGTTACTCAGAAATAAAAGAGCACTGACCAAGGAGGCGCTCCCGAACCGAGAAGAGATTCTCTCGAAAATTGGAAATCAGCGCCTCGGACGTCGCGCTAAAAGCTATCTTCTTGATTTAAAAGCAAATGCTTTCATCGAAAACCGTGTTTAAGCTCACAAGATTACCCTCCCTACGCCATGTCATTGAAAAGCATGATTTGCGCGCTAAAAAATCTTTAGGACAAAATTTCCTATTAGATTTAAATGTAACAGATAAAATTGCACGTCACGTCACCGATATAGAAAACACGACAGTTTTTGAAATTGGTCCAGGGCCGGGAGGTTTAACGCGTAGCCTCTTAATGGCTGGGGCTCGGAAAGTGATAGCGATAGAGTTTGATCTTCGTGCCATAGAGGCGCTGGAGGGTCTCAAAGAGGCTGCAGAAGGACGTCTTGAGATCTATCATGCAGATGCACTCCAAACTAATCTCAAGGATTTATGCACAGATACGCCCTGCGCCATTGTCGCCAATCTCCCTTACAATATCGCCACCCCTCTTTTGTTTGGATGGTTAGAACAAATCCACGCGGAGTCAAACGCCTTTTCTCAAATGATTTTGATGTTCCAAAAAGAGGTCGCGGAACGCATTACAGCCCACCCGAAATGTAAGACGTACGGACGCCTGTCCGTTATGTCGCAATGGCTATGTCGCTGTACGCCTTTATTTGATTTGCCCCCTAGTGTTTTTTCGCCCCCCCCCAAAGTCACTTCTCGCGTTGTGCAGTTTGTGCCCCAACACAGAGATCAATCTATTCCTTTTAAAACAATGGAAAATCTTGTCAAAGAGGCGTTCTCGCAACGTCGTAAGATGATTAGATCAACCCTCAAACCCTATACGGAGGCCTGCCAAAAGTGTGATATAGAGATGACTTTGAGAGCGGAGGACTTAGCCGTTGAAGACTATGTAAGTATAGCTCAGGAAGCTGTATTGAAGTAATTTCCGTTAAGGATTGGACTCATTACCTTCCCTCCCGTCATCCTGAACTTGTTTCAGGATCTGGTGAATATATGCATGAGATCCTGAAACAAGTTCAGGATGACGAGATATCTTTCACAGCCCATCCATTAAGCCGCGGACAAAATTAGAGGTGCCTGTCAAGCGACGGCGTTTCATACGTTCTGCATCTAAAATGGTTTGGGCTTTGGAAATAGAGGTGTCTACATCTTTGTTAATAATGACATAGTCATATTCTGAATAGTGAGACATTTCACTGGAGGCTTTGTCCATACGGTTTTGAATTTGCTCTTCTGTTTCTTTTGTATCTAGGGCGCGAGTACGGAGACGTTTTTCAAGTTCTGCACGGCTAGGGGGTAAAATAAAGACAGTGACGAGATCCTCTCGTGCCATTTCTGTCATTTGCTGTGTGCCTTGCCAGTCAATATCAAAGATCACATCTTTGCCTTGAGACAGTGCCTCTTCGACAGGTTGGCGAGGCGTTCCATAGTAATTATCAAAGACCTTCGCATATTCTAACATTTCTTTATTCTCAATCATCTGATTGAAGGTTGGAATATCAACGAAATAGTAATCCTCTCCATGTGTTTCTCCGCCCCGCTTCGGGCGTGTTGTTGCCGAGATAGAGACTATTAATTCGTCGTTTTTTTTGAGAAGCGCGCGTGTAATTGTTGTTTTTCCTGCTCCAGAGGGAGAGGATAAAATATACATTAAGCCCCGTCGTTTTAAATTTGAGAGATCCATTCTACCTCTAGCCTTTCACTTCTAGTTCCTTCATATTAAACAGGAATGAATGAGACACAAGGCCAGATTTTAAAATGAATATTGTAATTACGGGGGCATCAAGCGGAATTGGAGAAGCACTCGCTTACCAGTATGCGCAAGAAGGACATCATCTCATTTTAACAGGGCGCAATGAAGAGCGCTTAAATAAAGTTACGACACAAGCCAAAAATCTGGGGGCTACAGTGATCTCTAAAATCATAGATGTCTGTGAAAGAGACATTCTAAAACAGTGGCTTGAGTCTATAGACAACGAGACGCCTATCGATCTCCTCATTGCCAATGCAGGGATTTCGGGAGGGACGGCTGCGCTTAGTGAAGAGAGTTTTATGGCACAAATGCGCTTGATCTATGATGTGAATATTATAGGTGTTCTCAACACATTAGACCCCATTGTGACCGCTATGATGAAGCGTAAAACGGGGCAAATTGCGTTGATGAGCTCGATGGCCTCCTACGCTCCATGGCCCGGTGCCCCTGCCTATGCGAGCTCAAAAACAACAATGCGTTTTTTAGGGTACAGCCTCCGTGGTGCATTAAAGCCCTACGGTATAAAAGTAAATGTGATCTGTCCGGGATTTATAGACAGTCGAATTACCGCAAAAAACAACTTTCCCATGCCTTTTTTTAAGTCCGCCTCTTATGCGGCTCAAAAAATTGCAACGGGGGTGGCTCGAAATAAAATGACCATTGCATTTCCGTTCCCCATGTTTTTACTCTCGGTTGTGATGGGGATGCTTCCTGCAAAACTCTCTGTGTTCATTAATTCTAAAATGCCCCAGAAAGCTGCTTTATAGACAAAATCATCAAACATTGTATAAAGGCAATAGAGGGGCACAATAGATATACACATTATCGAAGAACAAGCAAAGAAATCCTCAACCTGTTGAGAGGCTCAAACCATCTATTGCTCTATACATAACAACTCTGTAAAATGTATTATGGAATCTCTTTCGTGGTGTTTTCAGTGTCATTAGGCATAGACTTTCCCGCGTCTATTTGAGAGACTTAATGTCATGACTATTCTTAAAAGCTTTTTTGATCTCAACAGAAAAATATCTTTCTCATTTGATAAACTCCTCCCTCGTTCTATGTCAATTTATGGGACAACAGATTTCCATGAGCGTCTGTTACCTGCTTATATTCAAGATAATTGGACAATATATGATATTGGAGGAGGAAAACGTCCGTTTATTTTTCCAGAGATGAAAGTGGATAAAAACATCACGCTCATTGGCGTTGATATTGACGAAACAGAGCTTAGAAAAGCCCCTCAAAACAATTATGATCAAATCATTGTTGCAGATATGACCGCGTATACAGGCGCAGGAGATGGACATGCGGTGATTAGTCGTTCAACCTTGGAACATGTCAAAGATACAAAATCAACCATTGCCAATATGGGGAGCTGTGTGAAAGAGGGGGGCATTCTGATTGTCTTTGCCCCCTGTCGCAATGCCCTGTTCACACGCCTAAATGATTGGCTCCCAGAATCCCTCAAGAGAAAACTCCTTGGCGCATTATACGGAGACCAAGCAGATGTTATGGGGTTTGAAGCTTTTTATGATCGTTGCACCCCTTCCAAAATGAAGGAAAACATTCAAGAAGCAGGTCTGAAAATGGAAGAGGAGACCCTCTATTGGATGAGTAATTACTTTGCCTTTTTCTTCCCCGTTCACATTCTCTGGCGCCTCTATCAGGTGAGTGTGCGTCTCTTCGGCATGAATGATTTGTGTGAAGGCTTCGCCTATGTTATCCGTAAGTAGAATGTAAACGCCTACGGTTTGAGGTTTTGAATGACACAAGAACAGCAAATAAAGATTGCGGTCGTTATTCCCTGTTATAAAGTTGCACAGACAATTGAGACAGTTTTATCGTCTATTCCTGAATGTATTGATCAAATATATTGTGTGAATGATGCGTGTCCTGACGGAAGTCTGGAGGTGATCAGAAAAAATAAAGATCCCCGTGTAAAGAGTGTATCTCATAAGACTAATCAAGGCGTAGGCAGTGCGACTGTGACGGGGTATCGTCTGGCGATAGAAGAGGGGATGGACATTGTGGTCAAAATTGATGGGGACGCGCAAATGGATCCTTCCCTCATCCCTCTTTTTGTAAGACCAATTATAGAAGGAGAGTGTGATTATACAAAGGGGAATCGTTTTTATCGGATAGATGATGTGAGAGCCATGCCTTCTCTCCGCCTCTTTGGGAATGCGGTCTTGAGCTTTATGACGAAGATGTCGAGTGGATACTGGAACTTGTTTGATCCTACGAATGGGTACATCGCTATTCATACGTCTATTTTGAAAGAAATTCCGTTACAAAAATTATCTAAAAGATATTTTTTTGAAAGTGATATGCTCTTTCGTTTAAATACTGTTCACGCAGTGATACAAGATATTCCTATGCGTGCTCTCTATGGGGAGGAGGAAAGTAATCTAAAAATTTCTAAAATCCTATTCCCTTTTTTACGAGGCCATGCGCGTAACTTTATCAAACGGATTTTTTATAATTATTTTCTCCGAGATTTCAATGCCGCCTCTATAGAATTAGTTCTAGGGTTTCCCTTGTTGGTCTTTGGTATAATTTTCAGTTTGTGTCAGTGGGGCAATGCTATTGAAGCAGGGAGAGAGGCGAGTGCAGGAACGGTCATGCTGGGCGCTCTTCCTGTTATTTTAGGACTCCAGTTTTTACTCTCTTTTTTACAATATGATATTCGCTCTGTGCCGAATGTCCCTATTCATAACAAACTAAAAGGGTCTATATAAATGTTGAAAACTTATGCTTTGATGGTAAATAATAAGTATGCGTGAAATTGTTCTTGATACAGAAACGACAGGCTTTGACCCAGAAAACGGAGATCGGATTATCGAGATTGGCTGTTTGGAAGTGTTCAACCATGTGCCAACAGGAAAAACCTACTGGCAATATATCAATCCCGAGCGAGATGTTCCTGAAGAGGCTGTGGCCGTTCACGGTATTACCACAGAGTTTTTAAAGGACAAACCCGTTTTTGGAGAAATCGTGGGCGCTTTTCTCGATTTTATTGGCGATTCCTCCATGGTTATTCACAATGCCGAGTTTGATGTTAAGTTTTTAAATGCAGAGCTCAAAATGCTCGGCTTTCCACAGTTTAAGCTTAAAAATGCCATTGATACCCTCAAAATCGCCCGCAAGAAATTTCCGGGCTCTCCTGCGAATCTGGATGCGCTCTGCCGACGATTTAAAATTGATAACACTGCCCGTGAGTTTCATGGAGCTCTTTTGGATGCTGAGCTCTTAGCAGAGGTTTATTTAGAACTTAATGGAGGGCGTCAGCACGGACTTGCGATTGAAGTCGTACCACAGGAAACTCTCACGGAGAGTTGTTCTGTTCCAAAATCTGAAAAGAAATTTAGAGCGCCTCGTACTTTTGAGGTTTCCAAAGAAGAAAAGATGGCTCACGCTGAAATGGTAGAACACATAGACAATGCTATTTGGAAGACGACTATAAATCAATAATTTCATAGGGATGATCAATATGCTCAAAGAATTTTATAAGGCTTTGAGGCGTTAGGGTGACGGTCATGGTGTTCAAAAGAGGATGATAGGCCACGAAGGGTTGGTTCATCATGTTTTTTTCAAGGAGTGTTCGGATTTCATGTTGAGGATCATTAATCACGGAAAAAGGACACACCGACCCTGGATGAACACCTAAATGTGTAAAAAGCCTTTCAGGAGAGCCAAAAGAAAGGCGTTTGCAGGCAAGGTGCTTTTCAAGGTTTTTAAGGTCTATCCGCGTTTCATTTTGAGCGGTTACCAAAAACATCTTCTTCTTTTTGTCCCGTAAAAAGAGGTTTCTGCATGGCGTGCCCCCCACTTTTCTATCTATTGCTTCAGCTTCTTTGACAGTAAATACAGCTTCATGATGATAGAGTTTATAAGAGATTGAAATATCTTTAAATATTTGAAAGATATGCTCTGGTGTTGTGGGAAGGTCAATTTTTGTCATTTTCACACCTTTTTATTGAAAAGCAGTAACTTTTTAGAACAAATAGATAAAATGCAACCTATTCTCAACAATTTGTAAATTATTCCCCTGTATAAGATAATAGTAGGACGTATAAAAAGAGGATATTTTTATGAGTATTAAGTGTTTAGCGGGAACAGGGAAGTGTTTAGAAGGGCTTCCTCAGGGGTTTACACAAAACCTTGAGGTACAGCATGCCCCACAAGTTGCACCGCCACAAATAACCCAGCCCATGCCAGAGGTGTTGCCATGAGTAGAGAGATGGATCTATGCGAACTTCCCGATGGAACATTAATGATTGTCACGGATCGACGTTTACCTGCAGAGGCACTGCGCATTGAATATTATCGAGATCAACGATTATTGATGTTGATCTACGATAAAGAAAATCACGAAGGAGACCTTATGCATCATGAATTACCACAAGATGTTGTACGTAAAGTTATACTTGCGAGAAGAATAATTGTTGTGGCCTACTCCAATGACAATGAAGAACCGGATCAGTTCTCCGTTCCCCTTATACAAATAGGTGTTTAAAGCAGAAGGCTCCAATCATTTAACTGGAGCCTTGCCGAAAGATATAGTCAGGATTTTATTTACAGCTTAAAAGGGGTGCGACTGCACCCCCGTCCCATATAGGGACGAAGCCTGCGTGGCGTCTGAACGCAGATATTAGGCCGCACAACATTGCTGCTCTGTAAACATCTCGACCTTTTCCATTTTAAGTGCATTGTGTACAGAAGGGCGCTGTTCCATCCGTTCCATAAAGGCATATAAATTTGGATGGTCTGCTTTGACGTCAATATTTGCGGCAGGCGTCCAGCGTGTGACATTATAGAGATATCCATCTACCACTGTGAAATCATCGCCCATCAGATAGTCTTGTGTTCCTAAAATCTCATTCACATACGCAAATTTACGATTTAAAAGGTCACGGGCAACGGGTTTTGCCTCTTCTGGATAGCCATAGACATCAAAGAAAATTGGAAACCCCTTATGCAATTCAGAGGTCACAAAATTGAGACGTTCTTGAAAATGATAGCGCTCCATTGTTCCATTTTTAGGCGCTAGATTTTTCTCAGGGACTTGATCCGCAATATATTGCAACACAGCAGGACCTTCGGTCAAAGTCTCGCCATTATCAAGTTCAAGCACAGGAATAGAGCCTTTTTTGTTAATGGTATAAAAATCACGACCATCTTCGGTTGTCTTGGTTTTTAAATCTACAGCAACCACATCAAAATCTAATCCAGATTCGTGGAGAGCAATATTGGGGCTAATGCCACATGCACCAGAGGAGTAATAGAGTTTCATAATCATTTTCCTTTTTTAAAGTTAAAATTGAATACTCACATAAGTATCCATACACCGCCAAGCCTAACTATTAGACCAGTCGTATAGTTTAAGAGCACAAAAAAACAATGGGTCATGTGCTCAATATTCCTAAAAAAACATCCAAAAAACGATGGAGTGGTTCTGTACTTTTTTCTACTTTCATGCGGAGCATCGCCCCTTGCCACCCATCTGCAAACATATTTGCGAGGGCTTTGCTTTGAGAATTTGTGACAAGAGACTCATCCTTTTTAGCGCGTTCAAAAAATTCAGAAATAACATCAATCCATGCTTGGAATCCTTTCTGAACGGCATCGGCAATCAGATCAGAGTCGTCGCATAATTCTTGCGCTATATTTCCCATCAAACATCCGCCCTGACATCCTCCAGATTTTTGTTTCTCAATCATGCCCCGCATCAGAGTCTCAAAATTTTTCAAAGCAGGTTGAGTTGTGTCATTCAAAAAAGGTGTAATCTGTTCAGACATAGCATGTAAATAGAAATCAAGGACTTCAATCAGAAACGCTTCTTTATTCTCAAAGTAATGGTAGAACGATCCTTTTGGAACCCCTGCATGTTTTAAAATGTCATTGAGTCCTGCCCCATGATACCCTTTTTGTAAAAAGATCTCATATCCAGACTCTAACAATATATCTTTAGTGGTCTTGTTCATGAAGTCTAAAATAGACCAGTTGGTTTAATTGTCAAGAGTAAAAAATAAAATATTTTTTACCTCACAAAAAAAAGAACCACCAAGACGGATGTCTCGGTGGTCAAGTTTAATGTGGGGAAATTCTGCACTCTATATAAATATAGATATGCAGAACTCTACGTACATTTACACATATAATTACCATAAAGTCAATTATAAATTATGGAAAAATTAATCCTCTAGTCTAGGTGGTAGTCTCAAGCCTCAAGTGCAACAGAGCTATGCCCGAAAGTGGTGTATGAGGATGATCTAATTCATCAGGATTGTTGAGGATGTGAAGTTGGCGCACCTTTTTTTAAGCAAAAAAGAAAGGACACGCCATGACCGACGATACAGTAATAAATTTTACGACACCAG
>JAJRSA010000022.1 GCA_024279035.1 Alphaproteobacteria bacterium | reverse complement strand
GTTGAAAGATCTTTTGCATGGCTAGAAAAATGCCGAAGACTTTGGAAAAATTGCGAAAGAAAACTTAATACATCTTTGCAAATGGTAACACTTGCTTTCGCTGTGTTAATACTAAAAAGATTTTAAACAGGTTCTTAGGCTCAATTCATAACGTGAGACTAAACATATAACCGTAATGATGCCTATAATTTCTTTCATTATAAGTCCAACATAAAATCTCTGGCCGTTTCAGAGGGTGTGTGTTTTGTTTCAAGACGCGTGCGAAGACTTTGAAAATCTACTCTCTGCCGAGCAATATCAATTTCATTGAGGGCTTGTGTTAAATTGTCTGGGGTGCAGGCATTTTGAATATATTCAGGAACAGTAAGTTTTTTAAGAATGATATTTGCGAGATGAGCATACTCCACACGCACAAGAGTCCTGAGAAGAGAGGCTGTGATAGGATGAGCTCGATACGCGATAATATGAGGGACGTCCGCCACAGCTAGCTCTAAGCCTACCGTACCTGAAACAGCCAAAGCAGACTCCATGGCTCTAAAATAAATGGTTTGCTGCAAAGGATTAGACACAATTTTGAACTGATCCACGACCTTAAAATGAGCCTTTATTTTAGTTTCAATTTCTTCTTGCAGATGAGGTAATGTGGGCACAAGAATTTGAAATCCCTTCTCTACTTTCTCTTCAATAGCTTGAAAGAAAATAGAACTATGATTTTTAAGCTCTCCTCGACGTGACCCAAGAAGAAGTCCCAAAACAGTCTCTTCTTTTTTAAATCCAAGGGTCTTTTTGGCCTCTTCTTGAGAGGGGGCATTTTTGTAACGCTCCATCACGGGATGGCCTGTATAGATTGCAGGCAAACCTTCTTTTTCAAAATAAGGGGGTTCAAAGGGAAAAAGACACAAAATTCCATCTAGAAAGCGCGCTATTTTTTGAGCCCGTCCCGCGCGCCATGCCCATACTGTTGGCGCGACATAGTGAACTTGTTTGATCTTTAAATTTTTTGCTTTAAGGGATTTTTGCACTCGGAAAGAAAAATCAGGGGCATCAATTGTGAGGAGGAGATCTGGCCTCAGTCTTTCAATTTCTTGCACTGTTTGTTTGATCCGTTTGAGCATATGAGGAATTTTGGGCACAATTTCCGCCACCCCCATAATGGAAAGCTCTTCCATGGAAAACAGAGAGCAGGGGAGGCCTGCGGACAAGGAGGAGGCACCTCCAATACCATAAATTTCAACCTCTGGATCATTCATTTTTAAAGCTTTCAATAGATCAGCAGCAAGGAGATCTCCAGAGGCTTCACCTGCAATGATAAATATTTTTTTCATGGATCTATCCCATAGAGGAAAATATTGGCTTTATTTGCACAGGCAATAACAGCCTCTATATCAATGATCAAGCTTTGGCCTGCATGAATGGTGATACCTGCTAATCCGCTGTGTACGATTTTTTCAATCGTCTGCACGCCAATAGTTGGCAAATCCAACTCTTTCTCCTGCTGAGGCTTGCATGTTTTGATCAAGACGCCTTTGTTCTTTGATATTTTAAGGAGAGGCTGTACGCGCTCAATCAGGGCATCTGTCCCCTCAACCGCTTCAACACCTATCACAATACCGTCTTGAACAATCACGGATTGCCCAATATCCAGACGTCCAATCTCTTGAGAAATTTTAAAGCCATACTCACTATCTTTTAAATTTTGCGGAGAGGGCTTTACAACACCTAGTACACCCGAAGGTGCCAAAAGAGTATCTATGAAGGCGTGAACACCATGGAGGGTAAAGCCATCTTTGGCAATTTCATCTTTAATCGCCGTCAAAAAATCATTATCGCCAAGCGCTTTCAAGCTCTGGCGCATAAAAAACTTTGCGACCCGTCGATCAGGTTTTAAATCGCGCAAAGAAGGCCGTTTTATATCTCCGCAAAACACAAGATCATTTATTTTTTCTGCCTTCAAAAGATCTATATTTTTTTGTAACGCCCCAAGATGAGTCCATGAATGCGCGATATCTATTACAAGAGCGGGGTCTGTATGCTCTTTGAAGGCGAGGACGTACGGCTCAATATTTTGCTCATGGCACGCCCGAACAAGAAGCGAGGGCAAGCGCCCTCCCCCTGCGATAATGCCCAACTTTTTGACTTGCTTCTTTATTTCTTGTGAGGTTGGCATAGCGGAAATCGAGATTCAACCTTTGCAAAGGCTATAATTTTTTGAACAGACTCATTGTCTGAATAGTTTTTTTCTACTTGGGACAGACGTATATCCAGAGTCTCTTGATCAGAAAATAATTGAGAAAATGCTTTTTGAATCACACGAATATCTGACTTAGAAAACCCATTACGCCCCAAACCAATCAAATTTAAACCCGCCAGCGATGCGCGCTCACCCTTCACGCGTCCATAGGGAATAACATCACTCTCAACCCCAGACATTCCACCGATCACAGCGTGATCTCCAATGCGAATAAATTGATGCACCGCTGACAAACCTCCAATTAAGACATGGTCTCCGACCACAACATGTCCGCCAAGCGTTGCATTATTGGCCATGATAACATTATTCCCAATCACACAATCATGTGCCACGTGAACACCGACCATAAACAGACAATGATCGCCTGTACGTGTTTCCATCCCTCCGCCTTCTGTCCCTGTATGCATCGTCACATGCTCGCGGATAGAACAGTTTTGACCTACAATGAGACGAGAGGTTTCACCTCCAAATTTCAGATCTTGGGGCTGTGTTCCAATTGCCGCAAAGGGATAAATGATTGACCCTTCTCCAATGAGTGTTTGTCCTTCAACACACACATGAGATTTCAACGTCACATGATCTTCTAACGTTACATCTGCGCCTACAATGGAATATGCACCAACCGATACATTTGTACCAAGTGTAGCATTGGGATCAATAATAGCTGTGGGGTGAATTAAAGTACTCATAACGGAAATACTATATAGAAAAAGAGAAACATATAGAAGTCACATGTTTTTGCAAAATGTGACAGTAGGTAAAAAAGGCTTATAGGCCATCAATTTTCAAAACATACAATAAGTATGTAACATTTACCCCTGAGACTACCCCTTTAAAAAATATTGACTTTTCATATAAAATTATCTATTTTTGCCTATATGAAAAAAAATAAACCTTACGAATCCCTTTTCTCAATGAGTAGCTTTTTATCTACCAATTTCAATCGAGAAAGCCCCCTAAGCCTTTTAGTCTATGATCGTCAATTAACGCCGACAGAGACTCACTATAAAAATTTGGCCATTAAACTTGCACAACATCTTAACTTAGAATCTTATTCTCGTAAAAAATTCTCTACAATCACCTTTCCAAAGATTCTGAATGAAATTCCTTTAACAGAGGTGGATAGAGTCGCTGCCGAACAGATGATGGGAGACTTGCTTAATACTAAAGATTATAGAACAGAGATCTACTTGGAAAACTCTTTGTTTGCTTTTGAGGAAAATGCTTTTGGTCGATGGCATGAAGATTTTGAAGAAGCGTCCTGCCCCTTAAATCTTCCCTCGCGGCTCCTATGTTCCTACAATGGATTAAGCACTGAATTTTTAAAAAAGGAAGATGCTATATACGTTGGACATCATCACTATGATCAAAAACCTCAGACAACTCCAGTACGATTTAAATGTGGAAGTATTACCAAACATCTTAAAAGTCATCTTCTTACAGAACAAACTGGGGCTATCCACGCTCGATCAGAAACACGTTATTTGAGCGCTCCTAAATTTATTATGATTAGTGCTTAACAAAAACACAAGAGCTCTGGCTCTAATGCGCTTCCGCCCAATTTTTTCCTGTCCCCGCCTCTGCAATCAAAGGTAAGCTTAGTTGAACAATATTTTCCATGATTTGAGAGACAAGCTTGGACGTTTCTTCTCGTTCACTGTCAGGCACTTCAAAGATGAGTTCGTCATGCACTTGCAAAAGCATCCTTGCTGATAAATTGTTGGCTTTCAGCTCTCTGGGGAGTTTAGACATCGCGAGTTTAATGATATCCGCCGCCGTCCCTTGGAGGGGGGCATTAATTGCGACACGCTCGGCAAATGCACGACGTGCTCCATTTTTATCATTGATTCCCTCGGTAAAGCATTTGCGTCCATAGAGCGTTTCAACATAGCCATTGTCACGCGCTTTTTGCTTGTAGGTCTCCATATACTCCGCGATTTCTGGAAAACGAGAGAAATAGAGTTTGATATAGTCCGAGGCTTCTTTGGCGGTAATATCCAGCTGTTTGGCTAATCCCCATGCGCTAATCCCGTAGATAATACCAAAATTGATAGCCTTCGCTTTACGTCTTATCTCTGACGTCATCTCATTCATTGGCACTCCAAAAACTTCCGATGCTGTGCGAGCATGAATGTCTTCGCCCTCCAAAAAGGCTTTTTTAAGACGAGGAATATCTGCAACCTCTGCGATCAAACGCAATTCAATTTGAGAATAATCGACCGCCAAAAGCGTGTGTCCCTGCTCTGCAATAAACGCCGTCCGAATAGCTCGTCCCTCTTCTGTCCGAATAGGAATATTTTGCAAATTAGGATCACTGGAGGAGAGACGTCCCGTACTTGTCCCTGACATATGAAACGAGGTATGCACACGGCCTGTTTTAGGATTGATTTGCACTTGAAGCGCATCCGTATAGGTACTCTTAAGTTTGGCCATAGAGCGATAATCCAGAACTTTTTGAACAATCTCGTGTTCAGAAAGCTTCTCCAATACATCCGCAGAGGTTGACCAATCTCCTGTTTTCGTTTTCTTGCCTCCCTCTAAACCCATCTCCTCAAAGAGAATCCCTCCCAATTGTTTGGGAGAGGCCACATTGAATTCATGCCCTGCAAGGGCATAAATATCTTTCTCTAAAATTTCGAGTTTTTGCCCAAAACGAGAACTCATTTCTTTTAAAATCAAAGGATCAACTTTTATCCCGTTCAATTCCATCTGGGCGATCACAGGAATCAAAGGGCGTTCAATATCTTCATAGACACGCACCATTTTCTCCGCGATTAAGCGCTCTTTCAAAATATAATACAAACGCAACGTCACATCAGCATCTTCTGCGGCATACTCAAGGGCCTTCTCTAAAGGCACATAATCAAACGTAATCTGCGCTTTTCCTGAGCCCGTTACCGCCTTATATGGAATCGGGTCATGGCCAAGCATCATTTTTGACAACGCATCCATTCCATGGGAGTGAGAGCCTCCATCCAAGACATAAGAAAGAAGCATTGTGTCCTCCATTGAAACCATAAAGACATCATGTTGAGCAATCATTTGCCAGTCATATTTAATATTTTGGCCTATTTTAAGGATAGCAGGGTCTTCAAGATAAGGTTTCAAAATCTCTAGGGCACGAGGCAGAGCGATTTGCTTAATCTCTCCTCCTCCATTCCCGAAAAGATCAGCCTCTCCGCTTTTATGTTGGAGAGGGACATACGCAGCCTCTCCAATCTCAACCGCAAGACAGACCCCAACGAGCTCTGCCTTCGCAGGAGTAAGGCCTGTCGTTTCCGTATCAATGGCCAGAATGCCTTTCTTTTTTGCCTTCTCAAGCCATGCTTTCAAGGTTTTTTCCTCATCGATCAAAGTATATTTGTTCTCTTTAATCGCGGGATAATCAGGCTGTGCGTGTATTGTTTCACTCGTCGAGGGCGCTGTCGCAAATGTTTTCCCTAAGCGCGTTGCCAATGATTTAAAGCCCTGCTTTTGCAGGAAGGCCGTAAGATCCTCAGAAAAGGGCGTGCCGACAGATAAAGACTCAAGAGGAATGGGCACATCCACATGTTGATCCAACGTGACAAGCTGTCGAGAAACACGTGCCATCTCCGCATGCTCGATCAGAGCCTCCCGACGTTTGGGTTGTTTAATTTCTCCTGCACGCTCCAAAAGCGTGTCCAAATCACCATACTCGTTAATCAAGTGCGCCGCCGTCTTGACCCCAATCCCTGGGACACCGGGGACATTGTCCGACGCATCTCCCGCGAGTGATTGTACATCGATCACTCGATTGGGGGCGACCCCAAATTTCTCTAGAACCTCTGGCTCTCTAATATGCTTGTCTTTCATCGGATCAAACATAGAAATCCCCTGCCCCACTAACTGCATCAAATCCTTGTCAGAGGACACAATAATGACGTCTTGCCCTTGTTCGGACGCCTGTCGTGCATAGGTTGCAATCAAATCATCCGCTTCAAACCCCCGCAACTCTATTGGTTCAAAATTGAAGGCTTTTGCCGCCTCACGGATCAACGGAAATTGAGGCACAAGATCTTCAGGAGGTGCACTCCGATTGGCTTTGTAGTCTGCATAAATGTCTTTTCGAAAGGTCTGACGCGCTGTGTCAAAAACCACACCAATATGTTCTGGCTCATGCGTTTTCAAAAGCTTCACCATCATATTACAAAATCCCAACACAGCCCCGACAGGCATTCCCTCAGAATTAGTTAAATGCCCTTGTGACCGCGCTAATGCAAAATAAGCCCGAAAAATAAAACCAGAGGCATCGATCAGATAGAGAGGAGATTTTGACATGGACATGATAATGAAGAAGCCTCTCTCAAAAGTCCATAAAACTTTTCTTGACAATATTTGAGATTTGATTATACGTAAATTATTAATAATTATAACTGGAGTATCAAGATGAATTCTGAAGGTAAAGGCATGGGCTTAAAGTTTCTTTTCTCTCTCGTTGCAAACGGGAGTATCGCGACATATGGACTCCCTATGGGACTCACCCTTCCAGATTTTAGAAACTCACCTTAATTATGGATAAATACCATCACTTTCTTCTCAAAAATGGACATTCAAAGCTTCTTTCTCAATTTAGACGACAGGTTGCCACAACAGCCAAAAAGATATTTGCAAAAGCAAATACAACTCACCCCGCCCCTCCTGAGAGCTCGACAGGCCTACTCTTTTATGATAGTGAGGGGGGGAAACATACCTCCCTACAGTCTAATGTTCTCTTTTTTGCAGGGTCAGGCGTAGACAGAGAGCGTAATACAAAAACAGGGATTCGTGATCTTAAATATATAAATAATGCGTTTGGTATAAAGGCACACCTCTATGTACAACCAACACACACAACCTCTTCAAACTCTGAAGCTTGGATGGCTCGTTTAGAGGATGCTTCTGAGATAAACTATAGCCCCCATTATTATTCTCCAGAAGCCGCAGATTTTGTTAACCAAGCATTTATGCCTAAAATTGATGCATGTGAGAAAGACAACATAGAGAAAATTGCAGAAAGCATGAGGTTTACGCTTATTGGACAAAGCTATGGTCCAACATCTATCCAAATGAGCATAAGCTGTTTAGACAAAAAAATGCAGGCGCGTGGCTACACCGACGCCCAGATACAACAAGTTTTTGATAATATTCTTGTCGTTAGCTTAAGTGGGGCTATTCCCATCCTTGGAAGAGACCGCCCTTCTCCTAAAATTATAGGCATGGAGCATGTTCTAGACTATGTGGGATGGTTATCCAATCGCCACGGCATTCACCCAGACTTAAATCAAGATGAATCTTTAAGAGAAGATCCTGACAATCCCCTTATCCTGAATGTATCAGACCACCTCAAATTCTTCTGGACAGATTTTCATTGGAAAGATGAAAAACATCCAGAGGGTATAGATTTTCCTACGCCTGATCATATTGGGTATGATTATGGATATCATGATATCCACTCTATGACCGACGCGATTAAACAAGGGGTTTTTCCAGAAGAGATTCTGACTGCGGTGCACCGCTCTGTCAATGAAAACGGAAACTTACCCTCTCTCACCGATCTTTTAAAAGCACCCCCTCAAAAACAATCTCACCCCGCACCTAAAGCATAAAAACTAATCGCCGCTGCATTCGAGACATTCAAACTTTGAATCTCTCCTGTGACGGGGAGTTTTACAGTTTCATTGCACGTGTCTTTAATTGAGGGTCGAAGTCCCTTACCTTCTGCTCCCATGACAAGCACAGCTTTTTTAAGCTGGCCTAACGCGCCAATAGATTTTTGAGCATGTTCATCCAAGGCGATACAGGTATAGCCATTGTCTTTAAAGAGCTCGAGGGCACGGCTTAAATTGGTTTCCAGAGCTACACAAACATGCTCAACAGCCCCGCACGCCACTTTCGGAAGGACACCCTCCAATGGAGGTGCAAAGCGTGTCTGCATAACGAGACCATCAAGGCCAAAGACACAGGCTGAACGCATAATAGCCCCCACATTATGAGGATCCGTCACATGATCAAGCATGACAAACAAGGATGTGTCTTTATGAGAGGCTTTAATAATCAAATCCATCACATTCATCTCAGGAAGAGGCTCTGCAAAAATCCCTATCCCTTGATGGACTGTATTTTCACCCAGAGTCTTATCCATCTGTCGCCGTTCAACCACTTGATAGTCAGGGCGATTTAGGCCGAGTGCTTTGGCTTTGGTGATATAGGGCTCAAAATTCTCAATCGCTTTGTCTGTCACATAGACCTCTTTAATCTTACGATCAGGGTTTAGCCACGCTTCGTGCACGGCATGATATCCAAATAGATTGATTTTGAGTTTTTGGATTTTGGGTTGTTTATCTTTGGGAGGATATTTATTAAAATTTTTCATGCCTTATTTCATACTAACTCTTGACACAGAAGGCAAAACACTTTTTTACTACATCTCGAAATAACCAAATATATTTTCATCTCGTGGAGGGATGGTCGAGTGGTTAATGGCAGCGGACTGTAACTCCGCCTCCTTCGGGATACGTAGGTTCAAATCCTACTCCCTCCACCATTTACATTACAAATTCCCCTTATGGGGATTTTTTATGCCCTCAAATCCCCCAGCGTTTAGGCGGTTTAGAGATTTTCTTTGAGCACTGTTAGAACCTGTTTAAAATCTTTTTAGTATTAACACAGCGAAAGCAAGTGTTACCATTTGCAAAGATGTATAGAGGTGGTCCTACTTTGTTGGACAGTTTTGCGGCAATGCTAAGCTCCCTTTGTTTGGGTTATGCCGCTTGTTTTAGATATTGAGGGGGTACCCCCTCAATATCTAAAACGGGATTATAAACTTCTGC
>JAJRSA010000021.1 GCA_024279035.1 Alphaproteobacteria bacterium | reverse complement strand
TTAAACATCGGGGATCCACATGTCAGTGGTACAGCCACTGTCTTTATAGAGGAATAGAGAAAAGGGTGGATTCCTGCCTTCGCAGGAATGACGTATTTTGAGAGAAGAATGTCTTATTCCTAATGCAAATTACTATACAAGAAAACAACAATCGCATATTATGCCCTACTTAATCAGTCACACTTCAACCCGCTTTCACATTGTGTCATTGTTTATTTTTCCTTTTAAATTACGGCATTATAGAAATATGGCTTTTCTCTGAAGAAATCTTCTTCTGATTCTGCTTTTTAGATAATAGATCATATGTTTGCGCAGTGTGTTTATCTCCAAAAGCATGCATTATGCTTACTCCACTAGGGTCATCATTTTTATCTTTTTCTTCCATTTTTATATCCCTCTTTTTTTATTTTAGTCATAAAAAACCCCGTCCAGTTTGGCGGGGCTTGGTGTTTTGTATGATAGCTTAATATCACATACGTCCAAACCCACTCCTTCCAAGAAGGAGAGTGAGGAGAGTGAGGAGAAGGTTCAGGGCAAGTGATCTTAATTTTATCATAGACTCATCGTAACGACTTTCTCTGAGGAATGTCAATAAAATTTTCACATATCAGCACCCTACTCTTAAAAAAGCGCTTGATTATGGGCTGTCCAATAGTATAAACATCTGGTAAATTTGTGCGCTATACGTGCAAAAACAATTGGAATTTAGTTAAGTCACATGTCAAAAATATTTTATACTGTCCTCAGTTTTGTTTTTCTTATGCCCACATGTGCCATAGCACAATACGCGGAGCCCTATCAATTAGGCCTCCAAGAGCCTGCCAGCACAACGGCAGAGCGTATGTTTGAGTTTCACACCCTTCTTATGTATCTCATCACAGCCATTGTGATATTTGTGTCAGGGCTGATGCTTTTTGTGATCTTCCGTTTTAATGCCAAAGCCAATCCGACGCCCTCCACACGGACACATAACGCCCCACTTGAGATTATATGGACGGTGATTCCAACGCTTATTCTTTTGGCGCTTGCTTTCCCTTCTTTCAAACTTCTCTATTACATAGATCGGACGGAAGAGCCAGAAATGACACTTAAAGTCACAGGCTATCAATGGTATTGGGGGTATGAATATATGGATCATGAGGGGGTGTCTTTTAACTCTTATATGATCCCAGATGAAGAGATAGATCCAAATAAAGGGCAGCTTCGCAATCTCTCGACAGATAATAGTGTTGTCTTGCCTATTGATACAAATATCCAAATTCTCATTACCGCAGCAGATGTCCTCCACGCATTTGCCCTGCCGGCCTTTGGACTTAAGACAGATGCTGTCCCAGGGCGTTTGAATGAAACATGGGTGCGCATTACAAAAACAGGGACATATTACGGACAATGTTCCGAGCTATGTGGTGCGAAGCATGCCTACATGCCCATTGAGATTAAAGCGGTCACCAAGCCAGAATTTGAGGCATGGCTAAATACACAAAAAGAGAAAGAAAGTTAAGAACATGGCGGATCATAAACCCAATTTTTTCACACGTTGGTTTTGTTCTACAAACCATAAAGATATTGGAACACTCTATATCATTTTCTCTATTTGTGCAGGGCTGGTTGGAGGCGCACTCTCCATTATGATGAGGCTGGAGCTTCAAGCCCCCGGACTCCAATTTATTACCCCCGGCAATGAGCATATCTGGAATGTCTGGATCACAGCACACGGCCTGATCATGATTTTCTTTGTCGTCATGCCAGGGTTAATAGGAGGGTTTGGAAACTGGTTCATTCCTCTTTTGATTGGGGCACCTGACATGGCCTTCCCTCGTTTGAATAATATTTCATTTTGGTTGATGGTGCCTGCCGTTGGACTTCTTGTTGCGTCTATGTTTGTGGATGGAGGCCCTGGGAATGGTGCAGGAACAGGATGGACAATCTACCCTCCTTTGTCCGATAAGGTCGGGGGACATACGGGGATGTCCGTGGACATGGCGATTTTTGCGCTTCACTTGGCTGGTGCAAGCTCTATTTTGGGGGCGGCCAATTTCATCACGACGATCTTGAATATGCGCGCTCCCGGCATGACGCTCCACAAAATGCCTTTATTTATCTGGTCGATGTTGGTCACAAGTTTTTTGCTTGTCTTGGCCGTGCCTGTGCTTGGGGGGGCGATTACGATGCTCCTCATGGATCGGAACTTTGACACCTCATTCTTTCGTCCTGAAGGCGGAGGAGACCCTATTCTTTTCCAACATCTCTTCTGGTTCTTTGGTCACCCTGAGGTCTATATCATGATCCTCCCAGGTTTCGGGATCATCTCGCATATTGTGTCAACCTTCTCGAAAAAGCCTATCTTTGGCTATATGCCGATGGCCTATGCCATGGTTGGTATTGGGTTTGTAGGTTTTATCGTGTGGGCGCATCATATGTTTACAACAGGCGTATCCGTCAATACACGCGCCTATTTCACAGCGGCTACTCTCATTATTGCTATTCCTACAGGGATCAAGATTTTCTCATGGATTGCGACCATGTGGGGCGGATCAATTGAGTTCAAAACACCCATGCTATGGGCACTGGGTTTTATCTTTCTATTTACCGTTGGAGGGGTCACAGGGGTTGTTTTGGCCAATGCAGGAATGGATGTCGAACTCCATGACACCTATTACGTGATTGCACATTTCCATTATGTGCTCTCTCTCGGTGCCGTCTTTGCGCTTTTTGCGGGGTTTTACTATTGGATTGGAAAAATGTCGGGACGCCAATATCCTGAATGGATGGGCGTCGTGCATTTCTGGACAACATTTATTGGCGTCAACCTCCTCTTCTTCCCTCAACATTTCCTAGGCCTCGCAGGTATGCCACGACGTATTCCTGACTATCCTGATGCGTATGCGGGGTGGAATGAGATTTCGAGCTATGGGGCTTATATCGCTTTTGCAGGAACGATTTTCTTTATCTTTATTGTGTTTTACACGCTCTTCTTCGGAAAGAAAGCCGAAGGCAATGTCTGGAATGTCCAACCTCAAACGATGACATTGGAATGGACTCTCTCCTCTCCGCCCCCTTTTCACCAGTTTGAAATACAACCAGAGATAAAATAGACCCTATTTGTACAAAGAATTTTGCGCAATATACTCTGTGATCTCTGGGCAATATTTAAGAGCTGTTCGAATGTGCGTTGAGGATATATCAACGGTAGGATTATCCAGAATACAAACGCCATTCTTTTGGTCTTTGAGGGTTTTTGGATCTTCGTGAAATTTTTGAAAGAGTGTGCTGCTCTCAAGAACATCGGAATAAGACGGGCGCTTTAAAAGCGCAATAGGATAATTTTTGATCAGTGTTTCATAGTCTTCCCAGAGATGAAAATGAGGGAGATTATCTGTCCCCATCGCCCATATAAAATGATGATCTGGGTACATTTTCTCAATTTTAGGAAGCGCCTCCGACGTAATATGAGTGCCTGCACGATATTGTGCATCTGAGAAGATAAAGGGAAACGCATTATAGCGTGCATTCAGAATCCGTGCCATTTCCATACGGTGCTCAAGAGATGCATACACACGAAGGTCTTTGTCCGTATTGGTCGAGAACAAGAACCAAACTTCATCGACATCCAGCGCCTGATACAAAAACTGCGCCATTTGAAAATGACCATGATGAGGCGGGTTAAACGATCCTCCGAACAGAGCTACATTTTTCGCATTACGCCGCCTCAGACTCATCTTTAGGCTCCTCTGAAGATACTCCGCCAATTTTCTTGCCGTAGTTCCCAGAGAAGGCTTCATCGCTGAATGTTTCTTCCCATGAGCCTTCAGTGGACGCTCGAGAATATTCGGTAGAGCGGTTTTCAAAGAAATTTGTGTGCTCTGCGCCATTAAGCATTTCATCCATCCACGGCAATGGATTTTTTTCAATATCATAGAGAGGTTCAAGGTCAAGCTGTTGCAAACGGCGGTTTCCGATATAACGGATATAATCTTTGACTTCTTGAGGGGTAAGGCCTTCGATCTCGCCCATTTCAAAGCACAGATCAATAAAGGCATCTTCATGCTTAATAATGATCTTGCAGGATTGGGTGATTTCTGCACGGAGCTCATCATCCCATATATCTGGGTTTTCATGAATGAAGGTTTTGAAGAGCTTAATCATCGACAGGCAATGCAGCGTCTCATCGCGCACAGACCATGTTACAATTTGTCCCATCCCTTTCATTTTATTGAAACGGGGGAAATTCATGAGAATGGCAAAAGAAGCAAAGAGCTGAAGTCCTTCTGTAAACGCGCCAAATATCGCCATGGTTTTCGCAATATCTCGTCGAGAATTCATAGACACATTTTGCATGTAGTCAAATTTATCTTTCATTTCCTTATATTTAAAAAAGGCTTCATATTCAGATTCTGGCATTCCAATCGTATCCAAAAGATGGGAATAGGCTGCAATATGCACAGTTTCAATATTGGAAAAGGCCGCGAGCATCATCTGCACTTCCACAGGTCCAAATACACGAGAATAATGCTTCATATAACAATTATTCACCTCAACATCAGCCTGCGTAAAAAAGCGGAAAATCT
Source organism: Alphaproteobacteria bacterium (assembly GCA_024279035.1). Taxonomy (GTDB): domain Bacteria; phylum Pseudomonadota; class Alphaproteobacteria; order Micavibrionales; family Micavibrionaceae; genus UBA1850. The sequence goes on along the minus strand of JAJRSA010000021.1, from coordinate 1,718 downwards.
GTGTCATCAGGTTTTTTTCGGCAGGAGTCAGAGTCTTTTTCCAATCTCGCACATCTTCTGCCAACGGCACTTCTTCTGGCAACCAATGGACACGCTGTTGTGTGAGCCATGCTTCATAGCACCATGGATACAAAAATGGCTTATACACATGGCGCTCTTGGAGTAATTGTGATTTTGAGTGTGTAACGTCGTCTGAAAGTGTGTCTGATTTTGCCATAGTGTGAATGTCTCCGTCCGTATTATTTATAGCCTATGTTTAACTGATTCTCGTCAAAGTCCGAGTCTTTTTCCTAAGAAAATAAAACTCGTCCACATTTTTACAAAAAACAGAATAAACGCACAGATATTGTGCTTAAAAAATACTGTACCACTACATATAGATTTTTTACAGGGATTTTTGCATTGTTTTGTGTATATTTTTGAGGAGCAGGGCGAGAAGAATAAATGCGCCCGCCTGATGAAGCGTAGCAAGAGCAATAGGGACTTGTAATATAAGTGTCGAAATCCCAAGGCCTATTTGAAGGCACACCATAGCTAGTAAGCTCCAACTTTTCAGACGAAGCGCAAACGTCAAAATGCTCACGCCTGCGATCATGGCAATCCAACGATGAACAAACTGAGCACCTGCGGGATTATTATAAAAATAAACAGCTTCCTCGGGTATGAGTGTGTCTCCCATGAGCGGCCATGTATTATAGATCATACCTCCATCTAGCCCTGCGACAAAGGCACCCCACATGATGGTGAGAAGGAGGAGGATAAGGCTGATGCCCCCATGATACATGCCTTTGCATTGGACAGGCGCAGTTTTAAAATCAAGAATTGTCCAGATCAATCCTGAGAACACAAGCACGGCGAGCATAAGATGCGCGGCTAAGCGATAATGAGACACCGCAGGGATATCAATCAATCCACTTTGCACCATATACCACCCCATCATCCCTTGTCCGCCTCCTAGAATCAGAAGCAACACAAGACGCCGATGGAGCCCTGACGGGATGTGTCCTCTTATCCAGAAGACACAGAGAGGAATAGCATAGACCAATCCGATCATCCGTCCCCAAAAGCGGTGAAGCCACTCCCAAAAGAAAATCTTTTTAAAATCAGACAGCTCCATCCAATAATGCTCTTGGGCATATTCAGGGCTTTGGGTATATAAATCAAAAACTCTGCGCCATTCTCCTTCTGTGAGCGGAGGAAGCACCCCCATCAAAGGCCGCCACTCAACAATCGACAATCCCGATTCTGTAAGCCGTGTCACCGCGCCAATCACAGCCATCGCCAACACCATAAAGGCTGAAAAAGAGAGCCATATGACAATTTTATTGTTTTTATACATTGATTTTAAACAGGCTTTTATTTCCAGTATAACCTTCTTTAAGATTTTTCTTTTAATTTTGTAGCATATAGGTCATTTAGTTCATAAAGACCTAAAGCTATGCCGTCATCAATGCTCTTCTGAATGATTTCTGCTATTTCTTCAAAACTTAGACCCATAACTCTCTCTTTCTTATGTTGAAAGGGGAATATACAATTGTTTCAAAGAGAGGTCTATACACTGTCATCCCCTGAATTTTCTTAGAACCTGTTTAAAATCTTTTTAGTATTAACACAGCGAAAGCAAGTGTTACCATTTGCAAAGATGTATTAAGTTTTCTTTCGCAATTTTTCCAAAGTCTTCGGCATTTTTCTAGCCATGCAAAAGATCTTTCAACGAC
>JAJRSA010000020.1 GCA_024279035.1 Alphaproteobacteria bacterium | reverse complement strand
TCTTGCCTTACCGCCATACTCACCAGACCTAAACCCCATTGAGCAAACATTCGGTGCCATGAAGAAAAGACGACAATCTATGACTGAAAACACAAATATTGAGGATCTTATATTGTCTTATAATTATTAAGAAGCACTATAATACTAGCACAGATTTTTTAAGTAACTTTTTTGGTAGTGATATGGCCAGTTCTTTACCAAGGTTGGAGCAAAGACAGGCTATGGCAGTAGGCAAGGCATTTCGTGCTAATGTCCCTCTGGTATTTGAAGTTCCTAACATTACTGAATTTGTAGAAGATACTCCATAGGGTTTTTCCTCAATATTAATTTAACTTATTGATATAGAATATTAATTACACCATTCCGAGTAAGTGATAATATACATTATGTAAATTAAAAGCCCTTTCTATTCAGGGGGGATATATTTTTTGAGTACTATAAATCTTGATAGACTCCTAAGGCTATCTACAATATAGATGATCACTATGAAGCAAGATATCATTATTATTGGCGCAGGACCTGCAGGACTCAGTTTTGCGCGAGCAATGGCAGAGACAGGTCTTAATATTATTCTCCTTGAAAAACAGCCTGAATCTGTATTGGCTAATCCATCATATGATGGTCGAGAGATTGCGTTAACACATCTTTCACATCGCATTATGAAGGATTTAGGCATGTGGACTCTTATTCCTGATCAATATATATCTCTGATTAAAAAAGCAAAAGTACTCAATGGAGTGTCTCCTTATACCTTAAATTTTGATCATGCGGAGTCTGGAGAAGATAATTTAGGTTTCATGGTGTCTAATCAAAACATTAGAAAGGCAGCATATAATTCACTCTCTGGTTTTAAAAACATCCAAATTATGGATAAAACAGAAGTTTCTGCGGTTGGAACTGATCAGGATAAAGGTTGGGTAGAGCTTTCTGATGGACAACGATTAGAAGCGCCTTTGATTGTCGCGGCGGATAGTCGTTTCTCTGCGACACGGCGTATGATGGGCATTTCCACGTCCATGTTGGATTTTGGGCGGACATGCGTTGTTTGTACCATGAGTGCGGAACTTCCTCATCATGAGACGGCCTATGAGTGTTTTCACTTTGGACGGACGCTTGCTGTGCTCCCTCTCAATAATAATCAAGTGTCAATCGTTATCACGTTGAAATCAGAAGAAAGCGAAACACTTCTTTCTCTCTCTAAAGAGGCGTTTGCAGAGGACATTAAGACTCGTATGGAGGAACGCTTTGGAGAGATGGAGTTGACAAGCGAGCTCTTTCCATACCCCCTCGTCGCAACATTTGCCAATAGTTTCCATAAAAATAGATTTGTTCTCATTGGAGATGCTGCCGTCGGCATGCATCCTGTCACAGCACATGGCTTTAATTTAGGCTTACGGGGTGCACATAGCTTAGCGAATGAAATAAAAGAAACGCTAAATATTGGCGGAGATTTTTCTTCACACATGATTTTAGAGCGCTATAGCCGTCAACATCGGCGCACAAGCGCGCCTCTCTATCACGGGACAAATGCGTTAGTCAAATTATACACAAAAGAAACCCCAACGGCCAAATTGGCGCGACGGGTATTGCTTAGGTTGGGCAATCACATCGCCCCTGCAAAACGATTAATTATGAATCAATTAACGGAAATTAAAACTACTGGGTTTTAATCTTCAGCCCATCATACGCGAGCTCAAAACCCTCAGGAAGATGTTCTGAGGCCTTTTTATAGTCTACCCGTTTTGAGAGTGATGTAAGGATAACACGCTCTGCTTTAATACGCTTATTGAGCTCTTGAACATGTTCAAAGGTTGCGTGGACAGAAAAGCTTGTGAGCGTGTAAGCGCCAGCATCAACAATCCATGTTTTTATATCTTTAAGCGCTTCAAAGCTCCGTTCATTGTTTATGTCTCGCATATCAACGGAATAGGCAAGATCTCCAAATCTGTAGCCCGTCGTATTTACGGTAACGTGATCAAGAACATGTGTTTCAATGTCGATATCTCCAATTTGAAAGGAATCAAAATGTTGAATGATTTCTGGCCTTATAATAGCAGGATATGTTTTGTGACGTTCTTTAAAAAGATAATCTTTGGAGAGCATAAGGTAATCAGATGTATCTTGATCCATATAGGCGCGAAGCGCTTCTTTATTACGGATGGCATAAATTCTTAAATCATCAATACCAGCTGTATGATCAGGGTGCTTATGGGTATAGACAACGCCATCGATCTTTTTAATGTCATAGCTATTCATTTGTTCGCGGAAATCAGGGCCAGTATCCACAATCATAGTCGTATTTTCAGATTGAACCAATAATGAGCATCGTGTGCGCCTATTTTTAGGTTCATGAGGGTCACATTCTCCCCAGTCGTTTCCTGCATACGGAACACCGTAAGAGCACCCAGATCCTAAAATTGTAAAGGTCAAACTCATGTTTTTTTTGCCCTACTAAATAAATCAAAAAAGTTTTGTGTTGAATATTTTGCACACTCTTCTTCAGATATATCTTTAAGTTGAGCAAGATATTTCCCTGTCTCTACAACATAGGCAGGTTGATTGGTTTGTCCTCTATATGGAACGGGTGCCAAAAACGGCGCATCTGTTTCCACCAGAAAACGATCATGGGGTACAATTTTAGCTGTTTCTTGTAAATCTGTAGAATTTTTAAAGGTGACTATCCCCGAAAATGAAATGTAGAACCCTAAACTCAGAGCTTGCTCTGCCAATGCTCGGGATCCTGTAAAACAGTGGAGAACAGCTCTAATTTTATCTCCCCCCTCCTCTTTCAGAATAGACATTGTATCGTCTTCCGCGTCTCGTGTATGAATAATGAGAGGAATATTAGTCTCTAAGCTTGCACGAATATGTTTCCGAAAGCTCTCTTTTTGTGCCTCTCGCGGGGCATTATCATAGTAGTAATCGAGCCCTGTTTCTCCAATCGCAATAATTTTATCATCAGAGCGGGCAAGCGTAGAGATATCACTCTGAGAGAGTAAAACTTCATCAGGGTCATCCGCATCATGAGGATGCGTTCCCACGCTATACCAAACATTTTCATAGCGATGGGCAATGCTTTTAAGCGCGTCTTTTTCTCGGGTGATATTACAACAGACCGTGAGTAATCCATCCACAGAATTATCCCGTGCCTTATCCACAAGTTCATCCACAGACCCGTTCTTTTGACTTCCTTCATGGTTCAAATGACAGTGTGAATCAATCCACATTAGGCGCTTCTTTCCCTTGTCATTTCAAATCCGATACTTTCAACATTATCAAAAACTTGAGGTTTTTCAACATAGACACGGCATTTTTGTACCATAGGATGTTCAAGTGCACAATTCACTATTTTTTCTGCAAAGGTCTCTAGAAGATTTATATGTCCTTGTGCAGAGATCTTTTCAATCTCCTGTTTTAAATCCACATAATTATAGACTTCACTGATATCATCATTCTTGAAGTGAGAGATTTCAAATTTAATATCCAGCCACACAGATATAATGACAGGCTGAGGCACTAGTTTTTCATGCTCATCAATCCCGATAAACATTGATATTCTATGGTTTTTTAGAATAATTTGGGTCTGTTGAGCGTTAGACATCCTATGCAGTTTTCTCTTCTTCCATGATCCGAGGGAAAATCCCTTCAGGGAGATCAATGCACGTCCCCTGCCCTATGGCATACTCTTGTGTCAGATGTTTGAACTCACGCTGATCTGCTGGGATTTTAAGCTGATCGAGAATCTTTGACGCAGAGTCTGGCATAAAAGGCTGAGTGAGAAGACCGAGGCAACGGATAACCTCTACCAAAACAGCCAAAACAACTTTCATGCGTTCAAAGTCTGTCTTTTTAAGCGCCCAAGGGGCTTGCTCATCGACATAGGTGTTAGCCGCAGAGACAAGTCTCCATATCTCTTCTAACGCACGATGATATTGAAACTGATCAAATAAAGGGCGGATAGTATGAATTGTAGAGTGGCTTTGCTCTAATAATGCAGCATCTTCTGGTGTCAAATTGACCCTCTCAGGGATCACTGTTTCACAGTTTTTATAGACCATAGACAATGTACGTTGAACAAGGTTTCCTAAACCGTTAGCAAGGTCGGCATTTATCCGTGTAATCGCTTGGTCGTGACTAAAATTACCGTCGTTACCAAAGGGAATGGCTTTGAGAAGAAAATAGCGACTTTGATCCACGCCATAACGATCAACGAGATCTTTTGGATGTATTACATTGCCCAAAGATTTTGACATTTTCTCGCCTTCCACAGTCCACCACCCATGCGCAAAAACGGTATGAGGCAGAGGGAGATCTGCAGCCATCAAAAACGCAGGCCAAAAAATACAGTGAAAGCGTGTGATTTCTTTCCCCACCATATGAACGTTGGCCGGCCAAAATTTTTGGAAGTCCGAGGTGTCTTTGTCAGGATAGCCAAGCGCAGTAATGTAGTTTGTAAGCGCATCAATCCAGACATACATAATATGCTGTTCATGATTGGGAACAGGAATGCCCCAATCAAAGCTTGTTCGGCTGATAGACAAATCTTTTAGCCCTCGTTTTACAAAGCTTATAATTTCATTTTTTATGGAATTGGGTTGAATAAAATCTGGGTTTTTCTCGTAAAAGTCTAAAAGCTTGTCTCCATACGCAGAGAGTTTGAAAAAGTAGCTCTCTTCTTCGACCCATTCACATGTCGCCCCTGTTGGCGCTATTTTTATCTCTTTGTTATCGGGGCACGTGGTCAATTCACTTTCTGTATAGTAAGCCTCATCCCGTACAGAATACCATCCAGAATAGTTTCCTGCATAAATCATGCCTTCTTTTTCTAGCTGTGTCCAAAAATGTTGCGCTGATTTTATATGACGTTCTTGGGTGGTTCTAATAAAATCATCATGAGAAATATTCATGAGTGTTAAAACATCTTCAAACGTTTGAGATACATCATCTACAAATTTTTGAGGAGAAACGCCTTGTTTATCTGCAGATTGTTTGACTTTAAGGCCATGCTCATCTGTTCCTGTTAAAAATTTAACATCATATCCATCCAACCGTTTAAAACGGGCCATGACATCACACGCCACACTGGTGTAAACATGCCCAATATGAGGCGTTCCATTCACGTAGTATATTGGCGTTGTAATATAAAAAGGTGGTTTTTCTGTTGTCATGCGGTCTTCCCTATTTGCGCGTTGAGGCACTATAGCCACAAAAGACTAAGTCTGCAAAAGAAAGAACATCTGGAGAAGTGTATTTCTTTTATCAAGCGCTTTGTGCTGTGCATTTTTCATCAGGGCATCAATGCTGTCGTGAAGCTCTAAAAGCGTGCGATAGCTGTGCTGTGCACACAGGGTGTTATAGCCCGTATTATCTGCAATGAAGAAAGGAAGTTTATGAGCCGTAATTTTATGCTTGATCGAAACCTGCAAAAGCCAGAGGAGATAGGCATGAAGCAGAGCAAAGCTTTTCTCTTGCCCCATTTTCCCGTATTGCTCTGAAAATGAATGCGTCATTTTAGGGTCAAAATTTGGATATGACGTTAAAAGAGAGAGAAACTCTTGAATACAGTCCTCCCCTCCCTCCTCTATAATATGTGTAAAGAGCCCCGGAGAGCCCTGACAATAGTCAAGAAACAATTCTTCTTCTGTGGGGGTGTATTCAAGAGCAAGGCTCTGAATAATTTTCTTACAATTTTGATCCGTTAAGGCAGACAGGGGGAGAGCTTGGCAGCGAGATCGAATTGTTGGAATTAACAGCCCTATCCGATGCACAATCAAAATCAAAATGGCTTTTTTAGGGGGCTCTTCTAATATTTTTAGAAGGCTATTTTGAGCATTAACAGTCATTGAGTCTGCATCGTCGACAATCACGACACGCCAGCCATCTGTCGTGTTTGAGGTCATGCGCATAAAAGGTGCTATTTTTCGGATTTGTTCGATATCAACTGCGTTTTTAAGCCGTCCTTTTTTATCATCAAAAAGACGTTCAACCGGAAGTAAATCAGGGTGCCCGCCAGATATCACTTGTCTAAAGACAGGCTCTTCGGGAGAGATAAAAAGCGTTTCATCTTGAGCAGGTGCGCGACGCAACAGAAAGCGTGCAAGGCGAAAAGCCAAGGTCGCTTTCCCTATCCCTTTTGAGCCATGCAGAATAAGAGCATGGGGCATTTTATTGTTTTGAATACGTTCTACAAGTTCTTTTTCAAGAGATGTCTGCCCAATAAGATTAGGATTCGTACGGGGCGTAAGAGTCTCTGCCCCAGAAGGCTCAACTCTCATGTCAATATCCTGAGAAGCTGGGGGGGGAGGCTCAACAAGAGGGGCTCCAAATAAATCAACCATAAGAGCCTCGGTCTTCTAGAACTCTAAGAATGTCTTGTGACACCTCATCAATGATCTGGCGGGCATCGATGACATGACAGCGCTCTTTGTTCTTTTTTGCAATCTCAAGAAATCCCTGTCGAAGACGCTCATGAAACTCAATATCCAGATTTTCAAAGCGATCCTCTGTGCTTTGAGCCTCAGATAAACGCCCTTTAGAACGCAATAATCCCTCTTGTGCAGGCAGATCCAGTATAAAAGTTAAATCAGGGGAAAACCCTTCAATGGCAATTCGATTAACGCGTTCTACAAACTCAGCATTCACCCCATGCCCATAACATTGATAGGCACGCGTTGAGTCCGTAAAGCGGTCACAAATAACGATCTTCCCCTCTGCCAAGGCAGGTTTGATCAGGTTTTCCAAATGCATATGGCGTGCGGTAAAAAAGAGAAGTGTTTCAGCCTGAGGTGTCCACTCTCCTCCGTCTCTTTGTACCAAAAGCTCTCTAATTTTTTCTGCCTCTGGCGTCCCTCCTGGTTCACGCGTAACAAGTGTCTCTTTCCCCTGCTCCTGTAAAAAAGACTCAATGCACTTGATTTGGGTTGTTTTCCCTGCGCCCTCTCCGCCTTCCAGTGTGATGAAATATCCGTCTGTCATGCGAGAAGTATAGATTGAGTGAGAGGCAAGGCAAGGAGTAATATGGGTTTATTAAGTGATGACGAGCTTACTTTTAAGTGCAGGAGAATATTTCCATGATTGAGTATAAGAAGGTAATGTGACACTCGGGGTGTATAATAGATTGAATGCCGTCTCTAAGGCACTTTGAATATCGAGAGAGACAGGCGAGTTATTCTCTTTTATAAACCAATTAGGGGTCAGTTTTCCATTCCGAGAATGCTTACTTATTTGCGTATATATAATTTCCCTATTTGTTTTTGCAGTAATATTTCCATTTTCCATGTTGTCAAAAAACGTTATTTTTCTTAAAGGGTTATTTTCAGGGATGTTGGGGAAAACAACTTCATATGTATTTTGTGGTTTTTGAAAAGTAGAATCATGTTCTAGGACTGTGATCTTAGGATTTTCAAAAGAGAGTTGAGGCTTTTGTGTTGCTTTCCAGAAACAAATATTCATGTCTAATACCTCTCTAAAAAATAAAATTATATTGAGCTATTAAGTAGAAGAAAAAATATATTCTGTCAATATAAATATTTTACTTGCGGTTCGCAAAAGAGTGCTTTGCTTTCGCAATGAGTTTCTTAAACGCTCCTAACTCTTCAACAGAGGCTTGTGCTATTACCTCTACACGCTTAAATAGCTTATCTCCTTTTAGGATTTCAACTCTTCCAATAACATCGCCTTGGGTAACGGGAGCTGTTAGATTTTGAGTTGGCGTGAAACGGGAAGAAAACTCTGAATCTGCGAGTTTTTCAACGGTTAAAACAAGGTCTTCCTTGACGCCTGCAGGAACATACTCTGATTTACCGTATAAAAGAGGGACGTTATATGTGTTTGTTTTTATATCTATAATTTTCTTGTTTTTAAAGCCATTTAAGGCCCATGAGACAAGTTTTTTAGCTTCCTCAGAGCGTGCCTTGCTTGTTTTTACTCCATTTATGACCACAATAACACGACGTCCATCTTTGGGGTTTACAGCAGACGCCATTATGCCATATCCAGCCGCTTCTGTGTATCCTGTTTTAATTCCATCTGCGCCAATGTCTACTTTAAAGAGCGGGTTTCTGTTTTTTTGAGTGATATTGTTGTATGTGAATTCTCGTTCTGCATAATAAGGATAAAATTCAGGAAAGTCTTTGATCGCGTGTTGAGCTAAAGTCGCAAGATCCCGCGCAGTTGAGTAATGCTCTGGATCAGGCCAGCCACTTGCATTTGTAAAATGGCTGTTCGTCATACCAAGTTTAAGGGCAACTTTATTTAAATGGTCTGCAAATTTTTCTTCCGAGCCTGCAATCCCCTCCGCAAGAACAATCGTGGCATCATTTCCAGATTGAATTACAACGCCTTTGAGAAGGTCTTTTACAGTGACTTTTGTATCTACTTTCACAAACATTTTTGAGCCTTGTTTTTTCCATGCCTTTTCACTGACATGAAGTTCATCTTCAAGACTGAGATTATCTGCTTTAATTTCTGCCATAACAGCATAAGCCGTAATGACTTTGCTCATGGATGAGGTGGGCATGCGCTCATCTGCATTTTTTTTAAACAAAACTTGTCCTGTTTCAAAATCAAGGATAATAGCCTGTTTGGCCGAAGTCTCAATTGATCCTGCAAAAGAAAGTGAGGGCAAAAAGACAAGAGCGAGAGCGAGAGTAAAAACAAAAATAAAGTTCATCTGTTTATTATTCCTTTATGATCATGGCATGGGCACGGCTTCTAGATTGAACAGCAGCAAGAAGAGCGTGGGCTTCTTGCTCGCTCGAGACAGGGCCAACACGCACTTTATACAATGTTTTATTAGAAGATAAAGAGCTTACAACATCTGTATTGGAAATCCCCGAGAGCAATTGACTAAAACGATGTGCATTTTGTGGCTGACTAAAAGCCCCTGCTTGCACATAGTAGGCGGGCGCTATACGAGACGGTAATCGGCGTGCAGAAGAAGGTTTAGAGAGAGGAATACGATGACGATTAAGTGCAACTTCTACTCCGCGTGTGTCTCGCCCTTGTTTCGCAGCCTGTGCGACCATACGGCTTTCCTTCGAAAGAACCTCAATTTTAACCTTTGTAATGCCTTGGTTTTTATAGCCTAAAACAGCCGCGGCATGTTCTGAGAGATCAAGTACACGCTCATGTGCAAAAGGCCCTCGATCATTGACCCGTACAATTACAGAGCGCCCATTTCTTAAATTAGTCACCCGAATAATAGAAGGGAGCTGGAGTGTTCTGTGTGCTGCCGTTAGATCACCTTTATTAAAAATCTCACCATTGGCTGTTTTCTTTCCGTGAAACCCAGGACCATACCATGAGGCCATCCCAACTTCTGTGTGGTTGTAGGTTTCTTTCGGATAGTAGCGCCGTCCTTTAATTTTGTAGGACGAGCCTACTTTAAAATGTCCGATGGATTTTGAAGACTTAACAAAAGGGACTTGTTTAAAAAGATGTGAGGCAAGTTCAGTCTCCGCACATCCTGTAAAAAAAACAGCAATCATCAGCGCCATCCCTAAAAGAGCGCTTCCATGTAGTTTTGTCTTTATATATGTACTCATAATATATGTACTCATAAATATCAAACCCTTTTCAAAAAAGGGATTCCTTTATTTTTTCGCTATTAAATCTGCTAATAAGCCTACTGATGTAGCAAAATATGTAGACCTATTCCAGTCCATAATCGTTTCATAGTTATTATATACAAGATAAGACGCCCCTTTAGCCCCATCAGGCTGAACAAGAGAGCCCCTCATATCAAAGCGGGGCAAGGGTTTGCCCGTAAGTGTCTTTATCCCCATGTTTTTCCAAAAGGATAAGGGCTTTTTAACCTTTAAGCCCGTCAATGAAGGCGAAATGGGGCGTGTAAGCTGAACCTGTCGTCCCCATTTCTCATCGTGCTTCCATCCCTTTTTATTCAAATAATTAGAGGTCGAGGCAAAAATATCAGGCTTACTTGTCCATATGTCCCGTTTTCCATCTCCGTTATAATCAACCGCATATTGTAAAAAACTAGAGGGCATAAACTGATTTTGCCCCATCGCCCCTGCCCATGATCCCTTCATCTTCTCCAAAGGAATATGCCCTGCCTCACTAATTTTAAGGGCATTGATAAGCTCTGTTTCAAAGAAGGAGCGTCGTCGTCCATCCCATGCTAAGGACGCCAACGCAGGAATAACTTTGAACCCTCCTGTATTTTGTCCAAAGCTCGTTTCAATCCCCCAGAGTGCCACAATATATTGAGGAGGCACACCATATTTCCCTTCAATTTCCTTAAGAATTTTATAATGCGTCTTATAAAGACGCCGTCCTTGGTCGATTCTATTTTGAGAAATCACTCTCTTTTTATATGTCGAGAATGTGATTTTATGCTCAGGCTGTTTCCCATCAAGCTCGATTACCCGTTGAATCGGAGAAATCCCAGACATCGCTTTTTCAAACCAACTCTTCGAGACTCCTTTCGAGAGGGCTTTTGCTTTAAAATGACTCTGCCAGACATCATAAGGCTCGGCAGAGAGCGCGCCTGAAGCCATTATAAAAAGAGCACAAATGAAAGAGAAAAAATATCTGAACATACTCTCTATTCTAAAACTCTTTCACACGCCTTCAAGGATAATTTACGAGTTATCCCATAGGCGAGTATTCCTAGAAGTTCTTTCGTCGTGCTTTTAAGAAGCGTGTAATTATAAAGAGGAGAAGAAAGTTTAAATTTATACTCTCCTTCTGTCTTATAATCCACAGGATAGGGCATAACATTCCACCCCTCCTGACAAAATACACGAGAGGCACGAGGCATGTGGGAGGCGGAAGGTTACAAGAATCCATGGTTTTTCTGGAGGAGAGCCAAGAAGTTTTAAACTTAAATCCATATTCTCATAGGTGTTTCTGGAGTTCCGTTCAAAGATCAAACTCTCTGTCTCAACGCCAAGATTTTCCATCACTCTCTTCGCTGCATCTGCGCCCCTATAGTCTTGATTGATTAAATGTCCTGATCCTCCTGAATAAATAAAAGGAAGATCTGGAAAGTGCTTATGAAGAGTAATTCCCTCTAAGAGACGTTCACAGCTCCCATTGATGTGAGGCATTTGATAAAAATGTGACAAGCCTGCATTCATACAGCCTCCAAGAACGATAATGCCTCCATAGTCAGGCGAGTCTGTAAGGACAGGTTGTATAGTTTGACGCTCTAAAAAGACTTGGATGTTATATCCAATCGGGAGAATAGAGAGGAGGAGAAAAAGAATAAGCGTATGTTTTATAAGCCCGTGCGCGAGAGATTTCGTTTTATCAAAAAAACGAAGAAAACCCCCTATTCCCAACACCACACATATGAAAGTCAGTGGAGAAATAAGCGCCCAAACAATCTTTGAAAGCATAAAAAACATTATATTTGTCTCTATACGCTCTTTTTTGCTTTACGAATAGATGATTTTTTTCTATTGATATCCTCGCACACCTTGTGAACATCAAAACGGACAGATGGCAGAGCGGTTGAATGCACCGGTCTTGAAAACCGGCATGGGTGCAAGCCCATCCAGGGTTCGAATCCCTGTCTGTCCGCCATTGATTTTAATACACTGAATTGATTTTCTCCTTAGAGTTTCTCCTCTTGAGATAAAATTAGTACCTGTTAATTATGCTTGACAAAAAATTATCACAATATAAAAAGGCGTATTATGATAAAAGAAATATCTAGTTTTGTTTTGAATTCTGGTCCTGGTGCCCTTGTTGGTGCTGTTGTAAGTTTAACTGTTGGGATTTTGATAGGTAGAGCTTCTTCTCTTCGTCAGCAGAGAAGAATGCATGAAGCTCTTTTAAAAAAGGACATTGGTTATCAATTTTCTAATGTAACTTATGCCACTTATCAATGGAGAACAGATAATACTAAAGGTAAAAAATGTACACAGCGCTTAAGACCTTTTGATGGAAAATTTAATTTAGCCGAAGTTTTTAATGGAAAGACGCAAGAGCGCTATTTAGAATATATAGCTAAGGCCGCGGCATTAGCTAAAAAAACAGAGAAAAATCCATATGTGTTTGATTATTTAGAACAGGCCATAAAAGAATGTAATGAAGGTTTACCTTATAAAATTCATAGAATGGCGACTAATGTTTTTTCAAACTCAGGCTCTCTAGACCCTAAAGAGATACATAAAGATATGATGAGAGATATCAAAATAGCTTTATCGAAAGAAATTCAACGAAATGCTGAAGCATATCCAAGATTATTTGACGGTGTTGATTTTGATGAAGCAAATGGTACTCGTTTTTATCCCATGCTTGTTGCAGAAAAAGAGGCCCAGCACACACAAATAAAAATTTTATTACTTAGGGAGTATGATTTGTTAGAGGGTAATATTCCAGATCAATCACAAGATGTTTTGGTACATACTGGTCGAAGACAATATGAATGCAAACCAGATCATCCTCATATGTTACGTTGGCGCACAAACAGATTGATGATTGATCGTTTAAATTCAGACGAAGGCTTTGCTAATAAGATTGCCATACAAATTGGGCTACCATCAAATCTTCAGATGGCAACGCAAGAACAGCGCAACAAGACAGGTATCCTTCCGCCACCTTCTCTTTAAATAATTCTCTTGTTTGTCTATATTTTCCGTCATATTATCTTGACACCCCTGCCCTTTTTAGTATATACACGCTGTTCTATTACAAAGAATTTATAAAGAAACAAGGGTATAACAATGTTTGCAGTGATTCGTACAGGTGGAAAACAATATCGTGTGGAATCAGGCGCAGTGATTCGTGTGGAAAGGCTTGAAGAGCTTGAGACAGGGAAAACAGTGACACTTGATGATGTGATTATGATCACAGAGGGTGAAAAAACGTCTTTAGGAAAAGATGTTGAAAAAGCGAAAGTAACGGCTGAGGTTCTTGAGCAAACACGAGATAAAAAGATTTTGATTTTTAAAAAGAAAAGACGTCAAAATTACCGTCGAAAAGCAGGACACCGCCAATATAAAACAGTGCTCCGCATTAAAGATATAAAAGTTGCTTAATTGCAGTTAGATATAGATATTTATTAAAGATATAGGAGAAGAAGAATGGCACATAAAAAAGCAGGAGGAAGCTCCAGAAACGGTCGTGATTCCGCAGGACGTCGTCTTGGTGTAAAAAAATACGGTGGAGAAATGGTTCTCGCAGGCAATATCATTATCCGTCAACGAGGGACAAAATATATTCCTGGTAAAAATGTAGGTCTTGGAAAAGACCATACGATTTTCTCTCTGATTGATGGTGAAGTTCTCTTCACACGCACAAGAGGACACCGTCCTGTCGTCAACATCCTTCCTGCCAATGATGTACAGGCATAAAAATAATGTCATCCTGAACTTGTTTCAGGATCTCATGCTTATATTCACCAGATCCTGAAACAAGTTCAGGATGACGCGTTTTAAGGGGAAGAAACACTTCCCCTTTTTTAATGAAGGATATATCCCTATGAAATTTCTTGATGAAGCAAAAATTAATATTGCGAGTGGCAATGGCGGAAAAGGCTGTGTTGGTTTTCTTCGTGAAAAAAATATTGAATTTGGAGGTCCAAACGGAGGTAATGGTGGAAAAGGTGGCGATATCTATTTTGTTGCTGTAAACAATCTCAACACGCTCATCGATTTTCGCTATACCCAACATTTTAGAGCCAAATCAGGACAAGGCGGGATGGGGCGTGATAAGTCAGGCGCGAAAGGAGAGGATCTTATTATAAAAGTTCCTGTGGGGACAGAAATTCTTGATGAGGACAAAGAGACACTCCTCATGGACATGATGGACAAAGGCAAAGAAATATTATTCCTCAAAGGCGGAGATGGAGGCTTTGGAAATGCTCACTACAAAAGCTCTACCAATCAAGCCCCTCGAAAAGCCACCCCTGGGTATCCGGGAGAAGAACGTATATTTTGGCTCCGTTTAAAATTGATTGCAGATATTGGCTTAGTCGGTCTTCCTAACGCAGGAAAATCAACCTTTCTTTCTATTGTTTCCGCAGCCAAACCAAAAGTGGCTGACTACCCTTTTACAACACTCCACCCCAATCTTGGAGTCGTGAAAGCAGGAGACAGAGAATTTGTTGTGGCGGATATCCCTGGATTAATTGAAGGCGCATCGGAAGGGCACGGTTTAGGCCATCAATTTCTAGGACATGTTGAGCGCACCTCCGCCCTCCTCCATCTCATTGATATCACCCAAGATGACCCTGCCAGTGCCTATAAAACTATTCGCACGGAGCTAGAGAAATACGGGGCAATGCTGGCCAATCGTCCTGAAATTGTTGCCCTCACAAAATCAGACGCCCTCGGTGAGGATCTCTCCGCCGATCAAGCCCGTATTTTTGAAGAAGAGACAGGCATAAAACCCCACATCATTTCTAGTCTCTCAGGCGAAGGCACAAAACCCCTTCTCTTTGCTCTCCATGATGAAGTTTTTAAGCTGGAAGAGAAGGAATGATTTTCCTTGGCTCATTAAGTTATTCCAGTCTCAACCTCTGAGTACACAAGAACACGAGGAAACACTGTCATCGCCTACATTCTAGGGCGATCCAGAGAAGGTACTCCTAGTGCTGGATTCCCCTAGAATTGTCTGCAACAATTCAGGGAATGACAAGTGCCCTAGAGAAACTGTGCATTCTCTGTAAGTCTACAGTTTAAAAAAGTTGAGATTGGCGTTAAGTTATATTTTTATAGATTTAAAACTTAATGAGACAATAAAATACACAGATGCGCATTGTTATTAAGCTCGGCACAAAAATTCTTTTGGATGGAGAAGATAACCTTTCTTTAGAATATCTTCGGAATATCACTAAGCAAATTGGAGCATTAAAAAAAGAGGGGCATGATATTGTTCTGGTTAGTTCAGGGGCGGTTGGGGCTGGACGAGCTCTTCTTCAAAAATCTAACTCTCCCATTAACACCCAAATTCTGTCTAGCATTGGGCAAGCGGAACTTATCCATCATTATAATAAATGTATGAAGGAGATGGGGCTCTATGCCGCGCAAATGCTCCTCACACGGGAAGATTTTAAAACACGCCACCATTATTTGAATATCAAAAATAGTTTTGAGAATTCATTTCAACACGGGCATATCATTCCGATTGTAAATGAAAATGATCCTGTGACGATACTGGAGAGCAATTTTACAGATAATGATGAGTTGGCCTCTCTTATTGCGATACAGATCAAAGCCGACAAGTTAATTATTCTCACAAGCACAGAGGGAATTTACGACCGTGATCCAGAAGAACAAGGCGCGTCTCTTCTCTCTTTAATCACACCAGACATGCACCAAGATCTAAATATTGAAGAGGGACAAAATAATGTTGGGCGGGGCGGTGTGAAAACCAAATTAAAGGCAGCCCTGAAAGCGTCTCAATTTGGAATTGAAACTCATATTGCTTCTGGTGTTGAAGAGAATGTCCTCTCTCAGCTTATTGCGTCCGATTCCTCTCTTGGGACAAGAGTGACAGCCTGCGTAGAAACAAAAGGAAGAGGTGTTAAACGCTGGCTGGCCTCTGATATTTCCATAGAGACAGGAGAGGTTTATACGAATGTATGTCTCACTGAATTATTACTCCACGGAGAGAAAATACTCAGCCTTTTGCCTGTCGGGATAGAAAAATACACAGGCGATTTTAAGAAAGGAGATCTTATTTTGATTAAATCTCATGATCATAAAATCCTTGGAAAAGGAGTAGCCAAATATGACGCCAAGACATTAAAACAGTATATGGGGCAAAAAAACAAACCTGTATTTATTCATTATGATCAATTATTTTTAAACAAAGAGACCTTATAATGACACCTGAAGACCTTATTAAAGACTTAGGATGGAGAGCACAAAATGCTCGAAATGTATTGGCACAAAGCAGTTTGGAGACACGTAATCATGCTTTAAGAGACGCATCTCAGGCGATGTTAGATTGTATGCCTGATATCTTAGAGGCCAATGAACAAGATATAGAGAACTCTAAAAACAAAGGGAGAGAGGAGTCTTTTATTGATAGACTTCTCCTCACAGAAGACCGTTTGAAAAACATCGCCAACGCTTTGCTTAAAATTGAGGCTCTTCCTGATCCCTTAGGGCGAACGCTTGAGGAATGGGATGTCCCTTCAGGACTTTCTATTTCTCGTGTGTCTGTTCCTCTGGGGGTAATTGGAATGATTTTTGAATCACGCCCCAATGTCGTGTCTGACGCCTCTGCGCTCTGCCTAAAATCAGGAAATCCAATTATTCTAAGACCAGGAAGTGAAAGCTTTTATTCAGCTCAAGCCATGATAAAACCTCTTCACGCAGGACTTAAAAACGCTAAACTTCCCATTGAAGCGATACAGCTTGTTTCAACAACAGAGAGAGCCGCCGTCGGAGCTATGCTCCGTGCGACAGGTCTCATTGATGTTATTATTCCAAGAGGCGGAAAATCTCTTGTGAGCTTAGTCGAAAGAGAATCTCGTCTTCCCGTTTTTTCTCATTTAGAAGGGATTTGTCATCTCTATATTGATAAAGACGCGGATAAAGATAAGGCCTGTGCCATTGCGCTCAACTCCAAAATGAGGAGAACAGGTGTCTGTGGGGCTATGGAGACTTTACTTATCGCACGAGAGAGAGTCGAAGATATTCTTCCAGAAATTATTCAAAATCTTACAGATGCAGGCTGTGAACTAAGAGGAGATGACACGCTCTCCACACGCTTCCCTGCTCTAGAGAACGCCACAGAAGAGGATTGGAAAACAGAATATTTAGCTCCTATTCTCTCCCTTAAAATCGTTGAAGATGTTAAAGAGGCCGTGGCGCATATCGCGTGCTATGGATCACACCACACAGATGCAATTGTCACAGAATCCAAGGACACAGCAAATTATTTCGCCAATCATATTGATAGCGCCATCGTGATGCTCAACACAGCTACACAATTCGCCGATGGAGAAGAGTTCGGTATGGGGGCCGAAATTGGTATTGCCACAGGACGTATGCACGCCAGAGGGCCAATCGGGGTCCAACAACTCACAACTTTTAAATATGTTGTGCAGGGGGATGGGCAAGTGAGAGCTTCATAAATGACGTGACAAGATAAAACTCTCTTTTATACTGACTGGATCAAATAGAATCAGAAGAGAGTCCTTATGAAAACAGAGTCCCCAAAAACAATTTATCTGAAAGACTATACGCCTGCGCCCTATAACGTAGACACGCTGGCTTTATCTTTTGAATTGTTTAAAGACAAAACAATCGTCACCTCTGAGGCGCGCTATAAGAAAAATGATAAGGGGACGAGCAATAACCTTGTCTTGAATGGAGACCACCAAAAATTAATCTCTGTTGAAAAAGACGGTATGCCTGTTTCTGACTATGATCTGACAGAGAAATTACTCACTCTTAAAGATTTAGGAGAAGAGTTTACTCTTACAATTGTGTCTAAAATTGACCCCGCCTCGAACACAGCGCTTGAAGGCCTCTATAAATCACAAGGCAATTATTGTACACAATGTGAAGCCGAAGGCTTTCGACGGATCACGTATTTTCAAGACCGCCCCGATGTCCTTACACTTTTTACAGTCCGTATTGAGGCTGACAAAAAATTATATCCAGTCCTCCTGTCCAATGGAAATTTAGAAGATCATGGAGATCTTGCAGATGGACGACATTTCACATTGTGGAACGACCCTTTTCCAAAGCCATGTTATCTCTTTGCCCTTGTCGCAGGAGACCTTGTGCGGACAGAAGACCAGTTCACAACACAGTCTGGACGGGAAGTTGATCTTCATATCTATGTCCGTGAAGGCGATCAAGAGCAATGTGATCATGCGATGGAGTCCCTTAAGAAATCCATGAAATGGGATGAAGAGATGTATGGACGCGAATATGAGTTGGAGCTCTTTAATATAGTCGCTGTGAGTGACTTTAATATGGGCGCCATGGAAAACACCTCTCTCAATATTTTTAATACAGCTCTTGTTTTAGCACAGCAAGAAACAGCCACCGATTCTGATTTTATCAATGTGGAAGGCGTCATCGCTCATGAATATTTTCACAATTGGACGGGCAATCGTGTGACCTGTCGAGACTGGTTTCAGCTCTCTCTTAAAGAAGGTCTCACTGTCTTTAGAGATCAAGAGTTTAGCGCCGATATGAATTCACGCGCGGTGCAAAGGATCGATGATGTAAACCATTTGCGTCGTTTTCAGTTCTCAGAAGATGTCAGCCCCCTCGCCCATCCTATACAACCCGATGATTTTATGGAGATCAGTAATTTTTATACAATGACCGTCTATGAAAAAGGAGCGGAAGTTATTCGGATGCAACATACTTTGCTCGGGGCAGATACCTATCGCAAAGCAACCGATCTTTATTTTGAGCGTTACGATGGACACGCAGTTACCTGTGATGATTTCGTGGCGTGCTTGGCAGAGGTGTCAGGACGGGACATGGATCATTTCTTCTTGTGGTACAAGCAAGCAGGCACCCCTAGCATTGATGTCAAAACACACTATAATAAAGAGAAACAGTCCCTTACGCTCACAATGACACAATCTCTTGCAGATACAGCAGGACAAACCAATAAAAAACCAATGCATATTCCTGTCGCTGTAGGCCTTTTGAATTAAAACGGCGACGAAATTCAAGACACACAAATATTAGAGCTCACAGAGAAAACGCAAGATTTTACCTTTGAAAACATAGCCTCTCGTCCTGTGCCCTCCATTTTGCGTGGATTTTCTGCGCCTGTAAAGTTAACGACAGATCTCACCAATACGGATCTCCGTTTTTTGCAATTGCATGATACAGATGGATTTAACCGCTGGGAGGCAGGACAAACGCTAGCTCTTCGTACAATCGAAAGCCTTATGAAAGATGAAAACGCCCCTATTGATGGCTTTATTTCTGATTTTGGAACCCTTCTTGAGCAAGGTCTCGTCCCTCAAACAGATAAAGCGTTGCTGGCACGTTCTTTGTCTCTCCCCATCGTGAGCGTTATTGGCCAAACACAAGAGTTTATTGACCCCACACGCATTGATACTGCGCGTCAAAAACTCCTTGTGACCCTTAAGCGCACCCATAAAGATCTTTTGACCCAATTATATGTAGAAAATGAAAACACAGATGCTTTCTCCATCACCCCAGAGGCTATGGGACAAAGATCATTGAGAAATATTCTCCTAAACATTCTAACTTCAACGCATGGAACAGGATGTGCCACACGCGCAAAGACTCATTATGAAAGTGCTAATAATATGACGGATAGAGTCTCTGCTCTTGCTGTTCTTTCCGAGATGAACACACCTGAAAGAGATGAAATTTTTTCTGATTTTTACACACGTTTTAAAGAGTATGAGCTTGTTATCAATAAATGGATGGCTCTGCAAGCCATGGCAAACAGAGCGTGTATTTTCGATGATCTTAAAACTTTAAGAGCGCATCCAGAGTTTAACATTAAAAACCCTAATCGTGTACGCGCACTCTATTCTGCTTTTACCATGAATAACGTCGTCAAGTTCCATGATAAAAGTGGACAAGGCTATGACTTCCTAAAAGAGGCCATCATAGAACTTAACACCATCAACCCTCAAATCGCCTCCCGCCAAATCACGCCCCTCCGTGAATGGCGTCGTTATACCCCTGACCGCCAACAGAAAATGCAAGCCACATTGCAAGAAATTATAGACACTCCCAACCTCTCAAATGATGTCTTTGAGGTGGTCTCTAAGAGTTTGAAGGGTTAGAGGAATTATTTTTGTTTAGGCTCTACACGAACAGCAGTTCCTATACAGAGGTGGTACCAAAAATTCGGACAGGGTGCTAAGTTCCATATTATGACCATAGGAGGGTCAACAAGATGACTGGAACACGAAAAAACCATCCCCCAAAATTCAAAGCGGCAGCTGTTCTCGCAATGTTGCGGGAGGACG
>JAJRSA010000019.1 GCA_024279035.1 Alphaproteobacteria bacterium | reverse complement strand
GCGCAAATCATCCACGCGAGGAACGCCACGAGAGGACGGAAAGTAAGGCTTTATAAGATTTAATTCTTCTTGCTCTAAGTAGAATAAATTATTCATGATGAAATCCCCTTCATCATCAGTGAATCATACTTGATCACTCAAGGGAAACTTATTTATAGGTCCTGAGCCTAGTTATTCATTAGAAGTATTGAGTTTTATATATATAAGTCTACCCTGTCCTCATGAAAACAGATGCTCTTATCGTTGCTGCTGGGTCTGGAACTCGGTGTGAGTCAGAAGTCCCGAAGCAATATCTCCCTTTGGCGGGACGAACAATTATAGAGCAGTCTTTGAATGCTTTTTTAGCTCATCCTCAAATTGAAAATGTACAGCTTGTTGTCTCAGAAGCTCATCAAGAATTCTATACTCCTATTTTTGACCAATATGAAATCTGTGCCCCTGTGATGGGGGGAGAGACTCGCTCGGAGTCTGTGAAGGCAGGGCTTCAGGCTGTTCAAAAGCAGGGGGCTACACATGTGTTGATCCATGATGCGGCACGTCCCTTTGTTTCTTCTGGTCTTATAACACGTGTTATTTCCTCTCTTGAATTTGAACAGTGTGTTACGCCTGTTCTTTCATGTGTTGATACAATAAAAAAAGGAGGAGAGTATGTTGAAGCCACCCTTGATCGCACCCTTTTAAAACGTGTGCAGACTCCTCAAGGATTTCATCTTGAGACACTTATGAATGCCTATAAAAATTGCAAGTGTGTCACAGATGAGGCGCAGGTGATGGAGCAGGCGGGTGTGTCTGTAAAAATGATTGAAGGAGATGAAAATCTCTTTAAAATTACGACGTATGGGGATTATAAACGGGCGAAGGCAATGTATGAAAAAACAAGAACAAAAATAGGGCAAGGCTTTGATGTTCATCGATTGATATCTGGAGAGGGGGTCACTTTAGGAGGGGTGCTGATTCCTTGTGCACATAGATTGAAAGGGCATTCTGATGCGGATGTGGTTCTTCATGCGCTTGTGGATGCTGTGTTGGGGGCTATTGGAAAAGATGATATCGGGGTGCATTTCCCTCCGTCTGATCCTCAGTGGAAAAACGCAGACTCTTCTTTGTTTGTGCGTAAAGCCGTAGAGTGGATGGAAGAGGAAGGGTATAGCCTGCAAAATGCAGATGTGACGATTATTTGTGAAACTCCTAAAATTGGACCCTATCGAGAGGCGATGAAAGCGCGGATTGCCGCGCTTTTAAACGTAGATATCTGTGATGTAAATATAAAGGCAACAACGACTGAACAGCTCGGGTTTACGGGGCGTGGAGAAGGGATTGCAGCACAGGCAATTGTGAGCGTTCGTGGCTAGAGACCCTCTTATATTACAGGCGCCTGCCAAAATAAATTATCATCTTCATGTCTTAGGACGGCGTCCTGATGGCTATCACGATCTCGATAGCCTTATGGGGTTTTTGGATGTGGGAGATGAGATTGAGATAAAGAGCTCTGCCTCTTTTATCTATACAGTTTCAGGTGATTTTAAACACCATCTTCCACAAGATAAAACTCAAGATCTTGTTATTCGAGCCGTACGTTTATTTGAGCAGGTGGCTCAAATAAACGTAAATATTTCTCTTCATCTTACAAAGAACATTCCCTCTAGTGCAGGATTGGGGGGGGGGTCGAGTGATGCGGCTACTATTCTCTTAGGCTTAAATGACTGGTTTAAAACGGGTTTTTCTGAAGATGAGCTCTGTAAAATTGGGTTGGTGCTTGGAAGTGAAGTTCCTGTTTGTATTCGTCGTCGTTTAACGCATGTCTCTGGACGTGGAGAAATTTTGGAAGAAGCAACGTCTATAGATGTCTTGCCAATGCTCATGGTCTGGCCAAATATATTTTGTACGACAGAAAAAATATTTAAGGAACATTGCTCTGTGCTCTCCCATGAGGGCAATGATCTTACCACGGTGGTTACAATGCTTTACCCAGAGGTGAAAAGATGTTTAAAAGAGCTTAGAGTTCAAAAGGGGTGTGTGCGTGCACAAATGAATGGCTCAGGAAGTAGTTGTTTTGCAGTTTTTGAGAAGGAAGAGCACGCAGAAAACGCACGCTTAAATCTTGTGATGTCTTTCCCTGACTGGTGGGTGCGTTTAGTACACGCTCTTCCTTCAATAGTTTTTTCTGAACAGGAATGATTTTCCTCTTTCTTCTATCCATTGTGTTGAAAAAGAGTTAAATAAGAGTGAATTGAACTTCAATCTAAGGATGTCCATGAGTCTTATCGAAAAATTAAACCCCATTCTCGGGCGTCATGAAGAACTTGCTGTTTTGATGTCAGAAGTTGGTTTATCAGGAGATGAGTTTATAAAGATGTCGATGGAATATGCGGAGCTGTCTCCTGTTGTGGAGGCTATTCAATCCTATAAACAGGCGGTCCATGAGAAAGAGGATTTGCAAGAGTTATTGCAGGATCCTGATATGAAAGCGATGGCGCAAGAGGATCTTGTCGTCTTGAACAAGAAAATTCCGCGCCTTGAAGCAGAGATCAAGCTGGCTCTTATCCCAAAAGATGTTGACGATGCAAAGGATGCTATTCTCGAGATTCGGGCAGGGACAGGAGGCGATGAAGCCGCCCTCTTTGCAGGAGATTTGTTTGGAATGTATAAGGTGTTTGCCTCTGGTCGAGGCTGGTCTGTCGAAATTCTTGAAGCGTCTACTAGTGAAGCTGGAGGCTATAAAGAAATTATTGCACGTGTGACAGGACGCAATGTGTTCTCTGCGCTCAAATTTGAATCGGGCGCGCATCGTGTGCAACGGGTGCCTGATACAGAGTCTCAAGGACGCGTGCATACGTCGGCGGCAACCGTGGCTGTGCTCCCTGAAGTAGATGAGGTTGAAGTGGATATTCAAGATAAAGACCTGCGGATTGATGTGTATCGCGCCTCTGGCTCTGGGGGGCAACACGTGAATAAGACAGAATCTGCGGTGCGGATTACGCATGCGCCAACAGGGATTGTGGTGGCGATTCAAGATGAATCTTCTCAACATAAGAATAAAGCCAAAGCGATGAAGATCTTGCAAGCTCGTATTTATGATTTCGAAAAACAGAAAGTAGATGCGGAACGCTCAGAGGATCGGAAATCTCAGGTGGGGTCTGGGGATCGCTCGGAACGTATTCGGACTTATAATTTTCCACAAGGCCGTGTGACGGATCACAGAATTAATCTGACCCTCTATAAATTGGAAGAAATCCTTAGAAGTACAGGCCTTGAAGAAGTTGTGATGGCGCTTACAGCCGAAGATCAAGCGGCAAAGCTTATGGATTTAGAAGGTTGATTGCCCTCTTTTTGGAACACCATGAGCAAAATACTTGATACAATTTACAAAAAGACAGTGCAGAGACTTAAATGCGCTAAGGTTAACTCACCTCAACTTGATGCACGCCTTATCTGTATGAAGGGGCTTGGGATTTCACATTCTGATTTTATATCAAAATCTCGAATATTGAGTGTTTCAGAAGAAGTTATAGAAAAAATTGAAGGGTTCACTTCCTAGCGCTGTGCAGGGATGCCTGTGTCTCGTATTTTTGGAGAGAAAGAGTTTTGGGGACTGTCTTTTTATATTAATGAGTATTGCCTTGACCCGCGCCCTGAGACGGAAACTTTGATTGAGGCTATATTAAAGGCCACTCCCAATAAAAAGACGCCGTTGAATATTGTTGATTTTGGAACGGGAAGTGGATGTATTCTTATTTCTCTGTTGCATGAGTTTCCGAATGCACGCGGGATTGGGGTTGATATTAGCCCAGATGCGTTGGAAGTGGCACATCACAATGCGCAGGCGCTTGATGTTATAAATCGAGTCACTTTTGTCTGTTCTGACTGGGGAAAGGCTCTGCCTCAAGAGAATCAATTCGATATTATTGTCTCGAATCCGCCTTATATTGAGTCGGACGTGATTCTCACTTTGGACAAAGAAGTGAGTCATTTTGATCCGTCTTTGGCTTTGGACGGAGGGAAAAAAGGACTAAATACCTATGAAATTCTTATTCCTCAAATAAAATTTTTTCTTAAACAAGGAGGAAAAGCCTTCTTTGAAATTGGAAAAGGGCAAGAGGCTGACATTCTCCGACTCGTGGAAAAAACTCATGCGACTCTAAGGGCTCTTCACCCTGATCTTGCAGGGATTGTAAGGGGTGTAGAAATATCGTGTGGGGATAAATAAAAAAAACTATCTTGCCTGACTTGATTGAAAAATCATCAGGCTGTAGTTTCAAAACTGTTCAGGGACATGACACTTCTCTTACTCTGAGAATAACAGAGATGTTATTCTTGAATGAAAGGGGCTTCCCACACATACACTTATTGTGTATGGTGTACGTATAGTTTTGTAAAATGCAAAATGTATGTATAATTTGAAAACTAAAATAATCAGCAATGCTGGGGCAGCTGGAAAGAAAGAAAAAAAATGAGACATGGATCATCACAACACCGTCGTACAAGAAGCCGTGGAGGAAATGGGGGGAACAATGGAGGAAACCATAAAGGACCAAGTAAGAACAAAGTCTTTGATAGCTCAGGCCCAGAAGTACGAATTCGCGGAACAGCCCACCAGATTACAGAAAAATATATGGTCTTAGCCAAAGACGCAACCTCTTCTGGAGATCATGTCCTTGCCCAAAGCTATATGCAACATGCCGAGCATTATCAGCGCCTTGTGAATGAATG
The DNA here is from genome assembly GCA_024279035.1 of Alphaproteobacteria bacterium. GTDB lineage: Bacteria > Pseudomonadota > Alphaproteobacteria > Micavibrionales > Micavibrionaceae > UBA1850. The sequence continues at coordinate 5,717 of JAJRSA010000019.1, read as the reverse complement.
GGCAGAGCAGCAAGCTCTCCGCGCCAAGCCAGTGGTCTCTGAAGGAAATGACGATGTCCCTGTTCAAACAGAAGAGGTTTATCAAGAAGAAAAAGTACTAGAAGAGGCGTAAGAGATAAGATTTTAATAAGCGTACAAAAAAGAAGGTGTTTGACCTTCTTTTTTTTGTATTACATTTATGTGGTTTGAAATAAGATTAGGAGTTCCTCATGAATTTTGAAGAGTTAACAGAAAAGCTTAAAACGTACTTTCAGCATGCGCAAACGCTTGCAATGCGCTCTGACCATCAGTCTTTAGAGCCTGAGCATCTCTTGAAAGTGATGTTGGATGATGCAGGAGGATTAATTCCTAAATTGATTGAAAAGGCAGGCGGGAATCTTTCTCGACTCCATACAAATATAGATGTGGGTGTGACTAAATTCCCAAAAGTAACAGGGGAGGGAGCAGGGGGGATTCGCATCTCATCTGATATATCAAAAATACTCGATAAGTCCATTGAATTATCAAAACAATCTGGAGATAAGTTTATCACTTCAGAACGTTTTTTGCAGGCAATATCCCTCTCGAAAACAATGGATGTTGCAGAGTTTTTAGAAGATTGTGGTGTGTCTCCTAAAACGCTCAATAAAGCAATCAATGATACTCGAAAAGGACGTACGGCTGACTCCGCAGGGGCAGAAGATCAATTTGATGTGTTGAACAAATATGCGCAGGATTTAACAGAGATCGCGCGGAGTGGAAAACTTGACCCTGTTATTGGGCGGGATGAAGAAATTCGCCGTACGATTCAAGTTCTCTCTCGACGGACTAAAAATAACCCTGTGTTAATTGGAGAGCCTGGGGTTGGAAAGACAGCTATTATTGAAGGGTTGGCGCAACGCATTGTCAAAGGAGATGTCCCAGAGAGCTTAAAGAATCAAAAATTGATGGCTCTGGATTTGGGGGCTCTTTTAGCTGGTGCAAAGTTCAGAGGAGAATTTGAAGAACGCCTTAAAGCTGTTCTTGATGAAGTGAAATCGGCAGAAGGAGAGATTATTCTCTTTCTTGATGAGTTACATACGATTGTCGGAGCGGGGAAATCGGATGGGGCTCTTGATGCAGGAAATATGCTCAAACCTGCCCTTGCACGCGGAGAGTTGCATATGGTTGGCGCGACGACGTTAGATGAGTATCGTAAATATATTGAAAAAGATCCCGCTCTTGCGCGACGCTTTCAATCTATTTTTGTTAGTGAGCCAACCGTTGAAGATACTATTTCAATCCTACGAGGATTAAAAGAGAAGTACGAAGTCCATCATGGCATACGTATTACAGATTCGGCGATTGTGGCGGCTGCAAATCTTTCAAATCGTTATATTTCAGATCGTTTTTTGCCTGATAAGGCCATTGATTTAATGGATGAGGCGTCCTCTCGCTTGCGTATGCAAGTGGATAGTAAGCCTGAGGAAATTGATGAGCTTGATCGCCGTATCATTCAGCTTAAAATTGAGCGCGAAGCTCTGAAGAAGGAAAAAGATAAGGGATCAAAAGAACGTTTAAAAGCTCTTGAGTTTGAATTAAAAGAGTTAGAAAAAAAGACGACAAAGCTTACAAGGCAATGGTCCTCAGAAAAGGACAAGCTTAATCAGGGGCAAAAATATAAAGAAGCTCTCGATCAAGCGCGAATTGCGTTAGAGATGGCTGAGCGTGAGGGAGATTGGGCAAAAGCAGGAGAATTAAAATATGGTTTAATTCCTGAGCTGGAAACAAAAATTGAAAAAGCCTCTGAAAATGCAGAAAAATTAACGAATAATCATCTTATTAATGAAGAGGTTAAAGCTGAAGATATTGCAGGCATTGTGAGTCGATGGACAGGAATCCCTGTCGATAAGATGATGGAAGGGGAGCGCGAGAAGCTTTTGGGCATGGAAGCCTCTTTGCAAGAGCGTATTGTTGGACAAAGTGAAGCTGTTGTTGCGGTTTCACAGGCTATTCGTCGTTCCCGTGCGGGGTTACAGTCTTTAAACCGTCCCATTGGCTCTTTTCTGTTTCTTGGCCCGACGGGGGTGGGGAAAACGGAGCTCACAAAAGCATTGGCAGAGTTTCTTTTTGACGATGATTCTGCGATGGTGCGGATGGACATGTCTGAATATATGGAAAAACATTCTGTGGCGCGTTTGATTGGTGCGCCTCCCGGCTATGTGGGCTATGAAGAAGGAGGGGCCTTGACGGAGTCTGTACGTCGCCGTCCTTATCAGGTTATTCTCTTTGATGAAATTGAAAAAGCTCATCCTGATGTCTTTAATGTCCTTCTTCAAGTCTTGGATGATGGACGTTTAACGGACGGGCAGGGGCGTACGGTTGACTTTAGTAACACAGTGATGATTATGACCTCTAACCTTGGCGCTGAATATCTCGTAGCTCAAAAAGAAGGAGAGCCTGTTGATGCAGTGCGCGAGCAAGTCATGGAGGTGGTCAAAGGGCATTTTAGACCTGAATTCCTCAATCGTTTGGATGAAATACTTCTCTTTCAACGTTTGGGCAGGAAACATATGCGTGGCATTGTGGATATTCAAATGAAAGGCTTACAGCGCCTCTTGGCTGATCGTCGTATAACGCTTCTCCTTGATGAAAAGGCCAAAGAATGGATTGCCCAAGAAGGGTATAACCCTGCCTATGGTGCCCGCCCTCTCAAGCGTACAATCCAAACAGAAATCCAAAATGTCATGGCTGAAATGATCTTAAAAGGAGAGATTGAAGACGGGGCGCACGTCGCTGTCTCTGGCAAATCTGGAAGGCTTGTTTTTTCTGTGAAGGATGATCATAAAAAAGGAGATGGTAAAGGAAAGCGTTCCGTTGCTTGATGAAAGATTCTGGTGTAGATTTAAAGTGTTTAAAAAAGGAATCTTTATATGTCGACCTCAAAAATACTTCTCTCTCTTTCTCTTGTCGCTCTTGCGGGATGTTCTTCCATTATAGAAACGCCCAGCCAGAAAATTGAAATTGTAACTCCAGGGGCTAAAATATCATGGTGTGACCTTCATATTGGAAATATGATCTATCGTGCTGAGCCACCACAGATATTAACGATAAAAAAGACGGATCATCCTATTGAAGTTAAGTGTCTTGCATCGGGAAATCGGATGAAAACCACGGTCGTTGAACCACGTTTGTCTCGCTATGCTGCAGGTAATGTTGTGACGGCGGGAATAGGGGTAGCTTATGATTATGCGAGTGGGGCTCTATTTAACTATCCTGAGCGTATTATCGTAGACTTTACACAGGAAATAGCCTCTCCCTCTCCATTGCCTTCTTACCATGATACAGATTCACAAATCGTTGGATATAAGGGCATAGAGCCTATGGGGGCAGACAGGCTTGAAACACCTACCTCTGTAGAAAGAGCGAACAGAGAAGAGTGGATTGAAGAAAAGGGACGTCGTCAAGAGAGTGTTATGTACGGCCATAAAGAAAAAACATCTCCTTCTTCTGGGGAAAACATCCCTGATCTTGTTTCTCCCTTTTAAGGGAATATATATGCCTCTGGATAAAGACAAATCTATCTTTTTTTGTGGTCTAGGGGGGAGTGGTATGATGCCTTTGGCTCTTATTCTTTTGGCACGAGGTTTTGACGTACATGGATCAGATCGTGCCTATGATCAAAATCAGACCCCTGAAAAATTTAAAAAATTACAAAATCTCGGTATAAGACTGATGCCTCAAGATGGATCTGGTCTGACAAAGGACACGGGTGTACTTGTTGTGTCTAGTGCAATAGAAGAGTCCGTCCCCGACGTCAAAAGTGCCCGAGAGTATAGGATTTTAATCAGAAAAAGATCTGATGTCTTGTCTGAGCTATTTCATTTAAGCAACTGTTCTATAGGTGTTTCAGGAACAAGTGGAAAGACAACGACGACAGGAATGCTTTCAACTATTTTACAGGAATGTAATCTTATTCCAACGATGATGAATGGAGGGCGTGTTAAAAATTTTGAAGAGAAAAAGCATACATCTATGGGGAGTCTTCTTGTAGGGGGGGCTAATTATTTTGTTTCAGAGATGGATGAGAGTGATGGCTCGATAGATCTTTTTACACCAGACATTGCTGTCCTTAATAATATTGAATTGGATCATGTCTCACTCGATCAACTGAAAAGTCATTTTCAAAATTTTATTAATCGGGCGCAAAGAGGCTGTGTTTTGAATCTAGATAATGACAATGTCAGAGATCTCATTCCTCCTTCTCATAGTGTAACTTATGGTATTGAGCATGAGGGTACCACTCTTGCGGCAACTGATTTACGGCCTCGCCCTGATGGAATTAACTTTCAGGTCAATGGCAGGCCTGTTTGTTTGAAAGTGCCGGGACGGCACAATGTTTCTAATGCTCTGGCTGCCTTGTCTGTGGCGCATATTCTGAATCTTGATCAGGATAAATCCATACGTGCTCTTGAGCATTTTACAGGCATTAAACGACGTCTTGAGACAATCGGAATAACAGAGTCTGGTGTTATTATCATTGATGATTTTGCACATAACCCCGATAAAATTTCCGCAAGCCTTGCCACACTTAAAGAGTTTGATGGACGCCTCATTGTGATGTTTCAACCTCATGGATTTGCGCCTTTGCGTCTGATGGGGCAAGAGATGGCAGATGTTTTTAATGATTATCTCGGTGAAGAGGATATCTTGTGTGTTCCAGAGGTTTATTATGCAGGAGGCACTGTCGACCGCTCTGTGACCTCCAAAGATTTTGTTGAAATGATCCATAATGCACAGTGGTTTTCTACACGCGAAGAGAGTGGCATTTTCATTAAAGACACAATGCATTCAGGGGATCGCGTTGTGATTATGGGTGCACGGGATGATAGCCTAACTGTGTTTGCGGAGGCGTTTCTTTGTAGGGGTAGGTAGGCTTAAATGTAAGCATCCCCATTCGTATTTGTTGTAAGTTAAAGATATATGGGGCTCTGCGATGTACAAAAGGGTTTTTGTGACCTAAAGGAACCCAGAGAAATTTAAGAATGTCTCCAACTTCTGTAAGATATGGCGTACTATTGGGTTTTTCTTCGCACATTTCTGTATGTGCGCTGAGTATCGCTTCCTCATTTTTTAAAAACTGGAAACCTTTAAGATTATATGGACGTGCCCAGCGAGAATAAGGTGTGGGGAATCCTGTTTTATCATGATGCCATGTGCCAACCCCCTGTTCTCCTGTTGGGTTCCAGCTTTTATCCTCAAGAGATAATTTGGGTGCTGTATGTGAAAAAAGTCTAAAGTCTTCACGAATTGTTTCGATAGCGCTGTGTTGTGAATCTGTAAAATCTAGTATTGTGTCTAATTTATCTAGAGATCTTTCAAAGTGATCACTGCTAAGCAGTGTTGAAGAATGACAATCTAAAGAAATAACTCTAGAAAGTAGGTGAGCAAGTCCATTAAAGTCTCCAGTTAATCTACATGGGAAGAGAAAAATATTTACAGTACTATTAAACTCAGCCTTTAGAACCTGTTTAAAATCTTTTTAGTATTAACACAGCGAAAGTAAGTGTTACCATTTGCAAAGATGTATTAAGTTTTCTTTCGCAATTTTTCCAAAGTCTTCGGCATTTTTCTAGCCATGCAAAAGCTCTTTCAACGACCCATCTTTTTGGAACTACTGCAAATTTATGAAGCTCGTTTCGTTTTGCACTTTCAACGCCACACCCCAAACTTTGTTTAGTTGCTTGTGCAAAGTTATC
>JAJRSA010000018.1 GCA_024279035.1 Alphaproteobacteria bacterium | reverse complement strand
GTCGTTGAAAGATCTTTTGCATGGCTAGAAAAATGCCGAAGACTTTGGAAAAATTGCGAAAGAAAACTTAATACATCTTTGCAAATGGTAACACTTGCTTTCGCTGTGTTAATACTAAAAAGATTTTAAACAGGTTCTAAGGGCACGATTGGAGTTTCTCCCTCGTCTTGGGCACGTTCCAAGAGCCCCTATTCCAATGAGAAGAGCCTTTAGAATAGAAGTATCACGAATATAACCATTGACGATAATACCTTGCCATCCATTTTCAATAGCGATTTTAGCAAGATTATCGCCAACCACTGCACCTTGAGTATTCGCGCCTGCATCGACAACTAAAATATGGCCAGTCCCTTTTTCTGACAAGAGTGCCCGATTTTCTGAAGGGTTTTGGTCAACTTGGATTGTCCTAATTTGACCGGAAAGACGTGCTTTTCCACCATAAGATTTAAAGTCTGGATGGAGGACTTGAATCTGATCTTCATAGCCATCACATAAATCTGCAATGGAATATCTCATGAGACTGTCTCCTCCGCCACAATATCCTTCCGAGAGAGCTTTCCAATCATGGTTTTAGGGAGAGGACTTTCTCGGAATTCGAATCGTTTTGGGATTTCCATGGGGGAGATTTTGTCGTCTAGGAAAGCTTTGAGGTCCTCTACAGAAACGTGACGTCCGTCTTTGAGTTTGATCCATGCTTTGACAATTTCTCCGCGCTTTTTATCGGGAAGTCCTGCGACAATACATTCTTCGATGCTGGGGTGAAGGTAGAGTGCTTCTTCGACATTCCGAGGATAGACATTATACCCATTGGTTATAATCATGTCTTTAATACGATCTACGATATAAAAGTAACCCTCGTCGTCCATGGTCGCAATATCTCCCGTTTTGAGCCATCCATCTTTGAGACACTCTTTATTCGCCTCTGGTTTATTCCAGTATCCCTTCATCACTTGAGGGCCTTTGGCGCAAAGCTCTCCACGTTCTCCTTTTTTTAGCTTTTTCCCTGTGTCAGGGTCACGGAGTTCAATCTCTGTTTGAGGCAAAGGAAGGCCAATTGAGCCTGCTTTATTTTCTCCATGAATAGGATTGACGCACAAGACAGGAGAGGTCTCGCTCAAGCCATAGCCTTCCACCACGACACATCCTGTTTTATCTTCAAAATTCTTCTTCACCTCAACGGGGAGAGGCGCACCACCAGAGACACAGGTTCGTAAAGACGTCAAATCATACTGTGTGCGTTTTGGATGATGGTTAATCGCGCTATAAATAGCGGGCACTGCAGGGAAAAAGTGAGGCTTCTTTTGATCTATGATTTTGAGAGTCTCTTCGAGATCAAAACGAGGGGTTGCTATAATCTCAAACCCCATTTTGACACTCAGATTCATCACAATGGTCATCGCAAACACATGAAAAAAGGGGAGGACGCCGAGCATCTTATCTTGCCCAGCACGACTATTGGGCAACCAGTGTGCAACCTGATTGGTATTAGCGGTGAGATTAGCGTGCGTGAGCTGCGCCGCTTTGGGGACACCCGTTGTCCCTCCTGTATATTGAAAGAGCGCCACATCTTCATGAGGATCAATCTCGACAGGATCAAGAACACCCTCATTATCAATCAATGTGTTATAAAACAAATGGCGATCATTATTGGGAATCGTGGCCAGCTCTTTACTTTTAAAGAGCGTAAACAAAATGTTTTTAGGGAAAGGCAAAGCCGCCGTAAAGGGACAGACAAGAATTTGATTAAGACGTGTGGAATGCAACATTTTTTCAAGCTTGTGATACATCATCCCCAAATCAAGGGTAATCATCATATCCGTTTCGCTGTCTTCTATTTGATAGGCAATCTCTCGCTCTGAATAGAGAGGATTATAGTTCACCGCCGTTGCCCCTGTGCGTGTAATGGCATAAAAAGCAATGAGAAAATAGGGCGTATTGGGCAACATAATCCCGATCTTCATACCCTTGCGTGCACCAAGGCGTTGCATCCCGCGTGCCATTTTTTTGGACAAGAGATTAATCTCTGCCCATGTCCATTTTTTACCTAAAAAATCAAACGCAGGCCGCGCACCAAAAGTTTGCGCTGTTTGATCTAATAGGCTGTAAATAGGCGCTGTTTCAATCTCCATATCCCATGTGAGATCAGAGGGGTAGGAATCATCCCACTCATTTTTTTGGGAGTTGGGCATGGTGCGTATACTTTCTTTATCAAAATTTATCATCCAGAGTATCCTCAATTTTGAGATCAAAAACAAAGCTTTTCTCTCTTGTTCTCAGGAGGTGTTGTGGAGATGGTAAAATTCTAGTATATTGGGAGAGTGTAAGATGCTGTTTTTATATTATACCTCCCTCATATTCTTGTAAATTATAATCCTATGTCCGACCAAGACACACATCCAGAAAGCGCCAAAGATAAGGCTCAAATTTGTACCCTAAAATGGTTTAACACAGCCAAAGGGTTCGGCTTTGTCGTGCCTGAAAATACAACATATGATGTTTTCCTCCATGCAAGTATTTTACAAGGAGGGGGGCATCCTTTGATTGGAAAAGGGGCTATTCTTTCTTGTCACATTGATCAAAGTGACAATGGATATTTTGTACGAGACGTGATTGAGGTTTTACAGGCAGGAGAAAGCCTTTTTGCCAAAGAAGTTGAGGATGCAACCAGTGAAAAACAGCACGCTCTCCGTGGGATTGTGAAATGGTATGACCCCCTTAAGGAATTTGGCTTTATTATGCCTGACGATGGGGTCAAAGATATTTTTGTTCATAAATCCTGCCTCAAAGAATCTGGGTTAGAAGACCTTACTCCAGGGCAGAGTGTTATTGTGGAGTATAAGCCCGTCCTCAAAGGACGTGAGGCGATTAGCGTCAAAGTGATAGAAAACCCTTGAGCTTACTTTTATAGGACTTCCCTAATTGCTCGAAAGCCACTCACTGTAGATCCTATCAGCACTACATTCAAACCCCAGAGTAAGAGAGTGAGGGCCTCTGGCCATACATAGAGTGCAAGAGGGAGGCATAAATAAACAAAGAAACGCGGCCTTACAAGCCACTTATAAGGGATATTTAATCGATTACGTACCATTGCAAAAGCGACAACAACTGTGTAGAAAAACACAAAGGACGTACTGACAATAGCACCAGACAATCCCATATATAAACAGGCTAAAAGTATAGCAGTAACAACGGTTTGATCAGCCATTGTATCTGTAAAAGATCCTTTGGCCGAGTCACTTTTTTGAAAACGTGCCAAAGGGCCATCTAAGCCATCAAGAATCACGTGAAGAGCCAAAAAGACAAAACTTACGATAGGGAAAAAAGGGAGGAATAAGGCAGAGACAAGTCCAGAAATCAGAGAGATCAAGGTCAAAATGTCAGGAGTCACTTTCATTTTGTCTAGACAGGCTAAAAGTGACTCTAATTTTTGTTCACGCCACTCTTGCCACCAGACCATAGCCCGCCGTTCTCCAGCGCTATAGCAATCATTACTCTGTTTTTTATCTTCATTCATTAGATGTCGCCAATATGTGTTTCTTAACGCCCTTAATCGCGCCCCCTGTATTGTGGAAGATATAATCACCATACTCATAATCTGTAAAGGCTGTATGCGTATGACCAAAATAAATATCTTTGATATCTTTCATCCCATTTTGACCATATTTTTCCAACGCTTTGTGTATACGTCCGACACATAATCGTTTTTGGTTTATAAGATCTGCAAGACGATGTGCCCGCAGGGCCACAATTCCATTATAAAGACTATTTAAAAATTTAGGAGGTGGGGGTTTTTCATTTCTTAAAGAGCGTTTAAACGGGTTTTTCCCTCCTAGAGGGAGATCGCCATGTAAAAACAGAGACGATCCAATTGTGATATGTGTTGGACTCCAGTTAAAATTTAGTTGATCCAGATTATTTTTTAATCTCTGCGCCCATACTTCCAAATCATCATGATTACCCATAATATAATGAAATTGGCAATGAGGGTGACGAGACACCAGTTTTTGTAACCACTCCGATGCCGCATCCAGTGTTTCTTCTGTAGACGGAAAAGCAGACCACCAAAAATCAAAAATATCTCCATTGAGGACAAAAAACTCAGCCTGTCCACACGCCTCATGAATGCCCTCTTCATAGTCCGCAGCATTTGAACGGTCTGTGAAAAGATGCAGATCAGATATGACATATCCTTTTTTCATGAAAAAGCGCTTTCTGTTTAATATCGAACATTATTCTATACGTGTTATTCATTTTAAACCAATAGATTCGCCTCTATTTGACAATGGAATTGTATAATGCTTTTATCGTGTCCATGTCTGCGCTCCGTGTCGAAAATCTATCAAAAACATTTAGGCTTAAAAAATCAGGGTCTGGGTTTTCTGGGGTTATGAAATCATTTTTTGCGCCTCAATGGAGCGATGTTCATGCGCTTCAAAATATATCGTTTGATATCCAAAAAGGAGAACGTGTAGCCTTTATTGGCCCCAATGGGGCAGGAAAATCAACAACAATTAAAATTTTATCTGGCATTTTAAATCCGTCCGTTGGACAAGTACGTGTGAACGGATTTATCCCATGGCAAGAGCGCGAACAACTGGCCTACAAAATTGGAACCGTTTTTGGGCAACGTTCTCAATTGTGGTATCACTTGCCTGCCAAAGACACGTTTGACTTGTTGGCAAGTGCCTATGAAATTAAGTCACAGATCTATAAGAAACGGCTAGACAATTTGGTGGATATTTTTGAGATTGCACCTTTACTCGATAAACCCGTCCGTCAGCTCTCTTTAGGGCAACGGATGCGCTGTGAAATTGTAGCAAGCTTTCTTCATGCCCCTGACACATTATTTCTTGATGAACCCACAGTGGGGCTGGATGTGTCGGCCAAAGCCATGATCCGTGATTTGGTCTATAACTCCTCAAAAACAGATGGCACAACGGTTCTCCTTACCTCGCATGACACAGGGGATATTGAGAAAGTCTGTGATCGAGTTATCATTATTGACGAAGGCAAAATCATCATAGATCAATCGATTTTCAAACTACGATCAGAGTATATCCGTCAAAAAATTGTGACCTTTCAAACCAAAGAAGAACAGATTGCAATCACGCTCAAAGGTGTGACAGAGATTGAAAACAAACCTCATAAATCTGTCTTTTCTGTAGATGTCAAAATACAATCCGTGGAAGCCGTCATCCAAGACGCAATGAAACAATCTACTCTGCGCGATATTACAGTCGAAGACCCTCCGATGGAGGAAATCCTCAAGACCATTTATAAAGATAATCAAATGGTCGCATGATGGGTGTTTCTAAATATTTTACCTTTGCGAAAGCCTCATTTAAGACTCACTGTGGCCACTCTTTAAAGCTTGTCCTTCGTTTTCTCATCTGCTGTTTTTTTATGGTTGTTTTCATTGAGATGTGGCGTCTCATTGATCGAGAAAACCTATTAGACCTTCCTTATACTATAACAGATATTGCGTGGTACACCTCTCTGACTCAAATGTTGTTGTTTCTCTCCCCTCGCCTTTTTATGGTGATTGATGATGATGTCCGTAGTGGAAATATTGCTTATTTTTTAATTCGCCCTATCCCCTATTTATGGATGAGACTATCAGAGGGGGTGGGTGCATTAACTGTACATATTATTCTCTATTATACTGTTGGTGTTTTATTTTTATGGCTCTACATAGGAACCTTTCCGACGGGGGGCATAGCATCGTTAGGAATAGCCCTCTTTTTTGTGTATATGAGCTCTATTCTCTATCTCATGTTTCAATTAATCGTAGGCATAACAGCCCTTTGGATTCAAGAAGCAGAACCAACATACCGTATTTTTCAAAAACTCTTTATTGTTTTGGGAGGTCTATATATGCCTTTGTCTATGTATCCCAACTGGGTTGAAAAAATGGCAAGCTTCACACCTTTTTATACAATGATGTATCTAGCTATAAAACCCATTCTAGGAGGAGAAATAACACTTTTAAGCATTATGACTATCGTAGGGCACTTCGTTATTTGGTTCACTATCGCTTTTTTTCTGATGGGCTGGATTTATCGTGTCTGTGTCCGTCGATTGGAG
>JAJRSA010000017.1 GCA_024279035.1 Alphaproteobacteria bacterium | reverse complement strand
GTCCTCCCGCAACATTGCGAGAACAGCTGCCGCTTTGAATTTTGGGGGATGGTTTTTTCGTGTTCCAGTCATATTGTTGACCCTCCTATGGTCATAATATGGAACTTAGCACCCTGTCCGAATTTTTGGTACCACCTCTGTCAGACAGCTATTACGCCTATGTATCGGGCTAGGGGACTGCCCACAGAATTTTGTACTTATAGATGAACCACTTTTGGGATGTGCACAGGACTTTTCTAAAAGCCTTACATCGTTATTTGCGAACAAGTTTTTGGATAAAACCATCATCTTCACCACAAACGAAAAATCACTTGTGACAGCCTCTAATAGCTGCCTCTTACTAGATGCATCTGGCGGTCAAAAATACTTTGGCTTTCCGGATAAAGTGATCCCAACGCTCTAGCTATGTCCAGATATTCATCTGGTGTATAGTCGTTTAGAATAAGAACAAGACATTCTTATTCTAAACTACGTTCAAGCCACGCAGGCTTTCGGGTCATCTTCAAAGAATGTACTATTCTTAATGAAAATGACTATACCTTATAAAAAACGAAAGGAGACGAACTTACCACTCTGCTTTTTTACGATAGAGTGTTGAGGGAGATATATCGAGGAGAGCCGCCGCTTTGTAAACATTCCCATGGCAATTTTTGAGCGCATGAAGAATGGCTTCTTTTTCGATGTCTTTTAGGGATGGGATAGGCGCATTTTGAAAATTTGGGCTGGGTTTACTCTTCTCTTGCCTTTGAGACGGAAGCATATGTTCTTCCAAGTTTTCTCCGTCATACATCACAACACAGTGACGTATGACGTTTTGTAATTGCCTTATATTTCCTGGCCATGGGTGTGTTTTTAAAAACACAAGGACATTTGGACTAAATCCTTTAAAGTTCTTACTTTCTTCTTTAGAACACTGAAGGAGAATATGTGTTGCAATCTTTATAACATCATCCCCTCGGGCGCGGAGAGGAGGCATATGGATAGGCAAAACATGGAGGCGATAATAAAGGTCCTCTCTGAAACATCCGTGCTGAACGTCTTGGAGAGGGTCACGGTTCGTTGCACAAATAATGCGCGCATCTGTTATGTCTTGCTGTGTGCCCCCAACTTTTGTAAAGGTTGAGTTTTGAAGAAACCTGAGCAATTTCGTTTGCATATCTAAAGGCATTTCTCCAATCTCATCAAGAAATAATGTTCCCCCATCCGCTTGAGAAACAGCGCCCTGTCTCTCCGCAATCGCCCCTGTAAAAGCGCCCTTCACATGCCCAAACAACTCAGACTCTATAAGGTCTCGTGGAATAGCTGCACAATTTATAGCTATAAACGCTTTATCTGCACGGGCACTCTCGTAATGGATACTTTCGGCACAGACCTCTTTCCCCGTTCCTGACTCTCCTGTAATAAACACTGTGGCGTTGCTTTTTGCCGCATTATTTATAGTTTTAAACACAAGATCCATTGTATGAGACGTTCCAATAAATCTATGGTTTTTTTGATTTTGGGGCTTTTCTCTTATATGAGAATCATTTGCCGCATGAAGGAGAATATGTGCAATTGATTTTTGGAGTTTTTCAGGTTGAAAAGGTTTTACCAAAAAATCCTGTGCCCCCAGTCGCATTGCCTCAATGGCAATATTCAATGATCCATTCCCTGTTATCACAATCACAGGACACATATTTTTTCTTTTGTGCATTGAAGCAATAATCTCTAATCCTGAAATGTCAGGCAGTTTTATATCAAGGAGAACAAGATCAAAAGGATTGCGAAGATGGAGAAGAGCTTCTTTTCCCGTCCTTGCCACCTTTACATCATACCCTTGAGAGAGAAGTGACTCCTTATAGAGGGTCACAAGAGAGGAGGTGTCCTCCACTAATAAAATTTGAATGTTCGCCATACTAACCCCTCTCTTTTACACTCTACCTTGAAAAAAGAGGAACACTAAAAAACTCATGCCAGAGTATGGTTGAGTAAATCTTCCACGCGCTACACGTCTTTAGCGGTTAGCTGAGCAAAACCCGTACCTTTGGCGATCTCTTAAAATTAGCTGTGGCTCTATTGGATACACTCTTCATGTAGTCAGTAAAAAGATCAAACCTTCGGATGTTTCTGAGTAAAAATAAAAACTTGACAATGTAGGATTTATTTCCTAATTGTATACTTAACTCCAATAAATTTCTTTTAAAATCAATAGGTTAGCGGGTTGCTTTTTTATGTTTTTTAAATTATCCTTGTCGAATGGATAATAAGGTTGAAAAGAAACGAGATGAAGTTTTAAAGCGTATGCTCAATACACCGC
>JAJRSA010000016.1 GCA_024279035.1 Alphaproteobacteria bacterium | reverse complement strand
GTATCACTACCTTCTTGCCTTACCGCCATACTCACCAGACCTAAACCCCATTGAGCAAACATTCGGTGCCATGAAGAAAAGACGACAATCTATGACTGAAAACACAAATATTGAGGATCTTATATTGTCTTATAATTATTATTAAGAATTACTATATTGTTGAATACTTTAATGACCTGTACACAGGACTCTTTTAGGCTTTCAGGTAAATCAGACATGACAGTCAAAATAGAACAAGATTAAAAATATGTCAATATATTTTTAAAGGGGTTAAAATTATGTCTAGCCTTTGATCGTGATCTTCTTTAGGGAGAGGAAACAAACAGAGTTGTTGGTCAAACGCGTAGCCAATTGTGAGAGCTCTCTGCCCTTCTTTTTTTAAAGCACAAATTGTACGGTCATAATGTCCCTGCCCATACCCTAAACGCATCCCATACCGATCAAACGCAACGAGAGGCACGATCATAATATCAGGAATAACCCTGTCTTCAGGATGGTTTTTGGGTGCATAGGTTCCAAATCCACTTTTAACGAGAGGTGATTGTCCATCCCATTTCAGAAAAACAAGAGGTTCTTGCGCTTTTCCTGTGTGAGGAAGACAGATCTCACTCTTTTTCTCTAAAAGCTGCTCCATGAGCGGAGATGTATCCATCTCACTCTTAATAGGCCAATAAAGAGCCACAATTTTATTCTCAAGGTCTGGCACAGATTCAAAAAAACGCTGTGCGATCTGTTCTGACGCATCTGGATTGGAAGATAAACGATTTCTGTGTTTTAAAGCCTTCTCTCTTATTTTTTCTTTGTCTTTATTCATCACTTTTATTCTTTATCTATCCTACCTATTTAATTGCCATTATCTTGGTTTTTAAGTATAAACTATCTCATGATAATCATTCATGTCACAGACTTTCATTTTGGATCATATCAATGGATATGCAATAGACTCATTTCATCATTCATAGTTTCTTGTCATAGCTTCCTATCCGACATGGTTATGATATAATAAGTTGCTTGATGACGGTAGAGAAAATATCGTCATAGCTTCCTATCCGACATGGTTATGATATAATGTCCCACAATTACAGGTTGCGATTGAAATGGTCATAGCTTCCTATCCGACATGGTTATGATATAATAAGGAATTCCCATTCAACACGTCCCTATTAGTCATAGCTTCCTATCCGACATGGTTATGATATAATGTGGCAGGAGAGTTTATTGAAGTCTTAGAGGTCATAGCTTCCTATCCGACATGGTTATGATATAATAACCCGAATATACAGCATCAATATTTGATAGTCATAGCTTCCTATCCGACATGGTTATGATATAATCGATGTAATAAAGCGGGCACGACTATAGGAGTCATAGCTTCCTATCCGACATGGTTATGATATAATCATTGCGCCTCCAAAAACCAGAAGACATGTGTCATAGCTTCCTATCCGACATGGTTATGATATAATAAGCAAAGATTTATATATGTGGAGGGAAAAGTCATAGCTTCCTATCCGACATGGTTATGATATAATCAAACCACCAAGGCAAATCACCACCTAGTAGTCATAGCTTCCTATCCGACATGGTTATGATATAATACCACAAATGACACGGATGTTGGTATTGATGTCATAGCTTCCTATCCGACATGGTTATGATATAATTTTTTTGTTAATCCAGATCCGAAAAGCCCCAGTCATAGCTTCCTATCCGACATGGTTATGATATAATTGTGTACAGCGTGCCCCATGGCAACGCCAGGTCATAGCTTCCTATCCGACATGGTTATGATATAATCTGAAAATCCCGTGATAGATGGTAAGCCTGGTCATAGCTTCCTATCCGACATGGTTATGATATAATTCAGGCATTATAAAGCGCCCCGTCTTATCGTCATAGCTTCCTATCCGACATGGTTATGATATAATTCGAGCATATTAATAACTTGACGGCCATTAGTCATAGCTTCCTATCCGACATGGTTATGATATAATTTTCCTGATTTATGGTATAGGTCATGTTGTGTCATAGCTTCCTATCCGACATGGTTATGATATAATACTGTAATATTATTCTTACTCAAAAACAACGTCATAGCTTCCTATCCGACATGGTTATGATATAATAAAATATCTTTCGTGGCTATGATCTCAGTTGTCATAGCTTCCTATCCGACATGGTTATGATATAATCGTTTTATCTTCCTATGCCTCCACCTTTGGGTCATAGCTTCCTATCCGACATGGTTATGATATAATATAAAAAATTGACTCCTTGAGATTATACACGTCATAGCTTCCTATCCGACATGGTTATGATATAATAGTATGGTTCTTCCCCTGGCATAACGGTTAGTCATAGCTTCCTATCCGACATGGTTATGATATAATCTCAATAATACTTGTTAACTCTTCTAAGGTGTCATAGCTTCCTATCCGACATGGTTATGATATAATAAGACACAGACACAGACTATAGTAAAAGAAGTCATAGCTTCCTATCCGACATGGTTATGATATAATGTCAGGCATCAGATAGCGCCCCGTCTTCTCGTCATAGCTTCCTATCCGACATGGTTATGATATAATTAAGATTGTTGAGTATATGAGGGCGAAGGTCATAGCTTCCTATCCGACATGGTTATGATATAATAAAAACATCAACCAGCAACCCAACCAACAAGTCATAGCTTCCTATCCGACATGGTTATGATATAATAGTTACCGAGATAAGATACTGATAAAAGACAATAAAGACCGAGTTGAGCTAAAACAAAACAAGCTGCTCGGTCTTTGTTTTTTCATTGTTTTTTGATTCGCCAACAAGGATTTTTGTCCGTTCATATTGTTTATCTGTTACCTGCATGACGCGAATACTTCCTTTTTCTGGAACTGATGCGCGTAACCGTTTTTGGTGTTTGTCTACACGATCCTTACCATTGCAGATTCGTGCGTAGACAGAGAACTGTACCATTAAATACCCATCTTTGAGAAGGAAATTCCGAAAGCGTGCCGCATCTCTTCGATTTGCTTTTGTTTTTGTCGGAAGATCAAAAAATACAAATAACCACATAAATCTATCCTTTTTAGAACTCATGTTGAGTTACCCTTTATATTTATACTGGGGAGCAGTAGTAACGCAGGACTTTTACCTTCAATAGCACTTACAAGGCTTGCTGCCATCTTGTCACAGGCATTGGCAAGGGTATGGCTCTTACCATCTATCTTACACATTATATTCCCCATATTGGCAAGGTTTTGCCGTATTGATGAAGACAGGGTGTTTTCTTCAAGGGAAAGTATTCCTTCTTCTTTTAGAATCCAAACTTTATGATCTACAAATGGACGAAAGACCTCCATCATATCGTCAGTTAAATTAAACGCATTTAGTTCGTTACAATGATGAATCCCAAAGGTTGGGAGAAGACCGTAAGCAACTTGCGAGCGCGCCACGAATGCACGGACAACAGCATATCCATAATTAAGAGCAGCATTGACAGTATCATTGCCTCCACGCCGAAAATGTTCTCCCATCAGGCGTGGCCAGTAATGTCTTGCTGCTTGTGCTTCAATATTTTTGGGGTCTCCAGACTTTATTTTATTAACCAATGCATAAAGACGCTTGGCTGGTATGCTCCCCTCTGCCTGTTCGAGACACACAGCTTGGTTTATAATTTTAGATTGGAGAACATTTTGCCATAAGCGCCCCCTCAGACTCTCCGTCCATGAAATTTGTATATGCGCAACACGGCTTTGTCGGGAATGGGGCTGAAAGGGTAATAAAACCCCGTTGGGTATATGAGTTGTATCACAGGTAAGCACTGCCACACCTTGTTCTTGACACGCCGAAAGCAGCGCCGAGGATAGCGTTATTTGTGGAGTTTCGAGAATAATAGCCATTATGTCTTCCAAAGGAAGTGTGAAATCGCCATCCTCATTGCATAGCTTTAACTGCCCCTTAGAGAGGGACAGCTTTGCTGGGTTTTGAATGAGTACGCTGCGCCACGCCAAGTCGCTGTTCCTTTTTTACTTTGTGTTTATTTCCAAAATAATCCACAGAATACTTCTCAAAAGCTAATAAAGACTTAACACCTGTTCTTTTTTCTCCTTTTTTTCCAAACGAATGATCTCTATCATGTGTTTTCACCGTTATAGCTCCAGTTGATCTATCCACCCCTGTATAGTATGCAAAATATGAATTTTGTTTATTTTTTATCTGTACAAGATCATTTTTATAAAGGGAAAAGATAAAGTCTTTATCATCCATTTCTTCCCATTTTTTTTCATCCTTATGAGCCAAGATAGCCTTATTAGGCAAAGCATCTTTTGTGAAATGGTACACGTAAATTGGTACAAGGAAATATTTCCCATTTTTTTGGAAAACATCGACACGCACCATATCACCATTACTGGCAAGACCGTGGTTGATCTCAATCCCTGACTTTTCATTCGTTTCAATTCTCACGGCATTAATACGAGGAGCGTCCTTAGATGGATCATTCACAGGCATATAAACCGGCTCCGCAAATGCTTTATCAGCCTTTCCGCCATGGGCATCTAACCGTTCTTTTAAAACATTGTAGAGCTTTATATTACGGGATTTATCCACCAGATTTTCTAGCATAGGCTCGCTAAGAGATCTTAGTTTCACACGCTGAATGATTTTTTTATCTGACTTGCTAATACTACGGATAGTTTCCTGATGCGCTGCCCCTGTGATTTTACGAACAGGCATACGAGAAACAAATATGCCCCCTTCTCGAACACCACGCTCATTTTTCTTTCCAAAAACTTCACCAATAATGTCACGACGAAAATTCTCCCAAGGTGTTGGAAAATGTCTCTGTTCTTTTCCGTGTCTTTGATGTTCAGAAATACTCTTCACCATGGATTGCGTTGAACATGCTAATACAATGGCATCTAGTGCGTGATGACGATCATTGTCTCTGTTCTTCTTCGCAAACCCCCATATACCCCGCAAATGAGCCGTTAATGAGCCGTTACGCGCTTGAATACCTTTTTTTAGAGATAAACTCTCTTGCAAATGGTTTTTAAGTAATTTTGCCATATAACGAGTATCGTTAAGTGCACGAGATTTCCATTCCCCTGCTTTGTCTTCATCAAAGTTTTCAATCAGTAAATTCTCTGCTTTTTTAGGGGGAAGCTGTCGTGCAAACGCAACCAACGCACTAAGTTTCTTTCCTGTACGTTGAAAATACTCTGTAGGCGTCTCGTTTCCCTTGTTTTGGTTTTCTGAGGTCAAACACAATACTTTATTCATATAAGAATCATTCCATGATCGACTATAAGGAATGATATGATCTATTTGTGTTGCTACACTATCCCGTAACTGTTCTGGCGCAATATATACCCCCGCATAAGGGCAAAACCCATCTTGCTCTTTCCAGAGGCGATATTTCAAAATATCACCGCCAGAAACATTATCCTCTATCTTACCAAGAATTTCGGCAATATGTTGACGTGCCTCATTGCGATATGATTCATTTTTCTTCTGATCTCGCTCAATATTTTTACGATCTTTAAAGTTTTTACCAACTTCACGTGCTAACTCTACAACGATACTATCTGGCATTCCATGCTTCCGAATACAAGCATTGATAACTTTGCGTGTTTGCGCAAGCGCACGGTTAACCACAGGATTACGAACATCTTCAAATGGCGGAATAAGGCTCAAACCTTTAGTTTCTCGGGTACTATGAGAATACCCAGCCTCTTGGCATGCATCGCTATAAATAAGCCCTTGCTGCATATAAGGTAAGATTTTCCCAATTGCCATTAGTGATAAATCAACAGATTTTGAAAAACTCGTGATATTACAAAGATTATCCTTCTGTGTTTCGCTTAGAGCATGAACAGAAAGCATTTTATCAACTTCTTTTTTATCTTCATAAAAAGAAAGAACACGAGCAATATCATCAAGGTCCTCTCGGCGAGCATTCAGCCAATGTTGCCAGTCAACGGCACTTCCAGTCTCCAACGCATCTTTTAACGCGTGATATCCAGACAGTTTTGTAAAATACGCTTTTTCTGCTGTATCACGGATACTCTCCCAATCATTGTCATCATCCTTTATCTTGCGATAACTTATATTAAACCGCTGTTCATTAGATAGATTCAACGCTTTTCGTATCTGCTTATATGTCACACCACCTTTATTTTTATGAGCAAGATCGATAAGATTATTCTTATCATCTTGCGTAAGGTTTTTTTCAGTACCAGTGATATCCTTAATCCGTAGATTATTGATTTTACTCCATAAAACGAACAACTCAGCACTATATGAACATCTAGGGGCACGCTTTTCTTCCTCTTCAAAGGTACACCACCCAACAAGGTGTTCAGATGACTGGAGAGGCCGTTGATAGAACGCCACACCATCCCCATCAAGAGTATTCCTATCCTGAGATTTTCCATTTCCCGCATACGCCAATAAAAGATTATCTGTCGCCTTATCATTTCCAAAGTTTTTTTGTTCCGTAAAGATAAATTTAACCTCTTCACGTAAAAGATCGCGTGTTACAAATCGCTCATAACTACCATCCCCATTGCGTTTTTTAGGTAATGTCGCCAGATACGCACCAACAGTTGTAGCCCCAGCACGCATCATGGCTTCTTGCAAATCCTTTGCTCCGCTTAACGCTTTCTTACCTTCGGTGTCATTCGCTTCAGCACCTTTTCGGTTAGACTGAAACCCTCGCCGTTTTGCGATATGAAAAAGTACACGAGCAAATTCCCCATCTGTTAACTTGCGCTCTAACGCTTCTTTTCTTAAATCCCAGACAGAAATGGGGACAGGTTGACCTTTCTTGGAGAGCGCATCAATGCTCTCGATATCTTGAAATCTATAGCCTAACAAAAGGCAACGAATTTCTCTTTTTCTAACCGCACGGCGGTGAATGACACGGCGCATACCTCTTTTCTCACGTCTAGGGGTTGCTAATGACGATCCGTCTTTAGGGTTCTCTGCGGCTTCAAAAATATGTACACCACGAAAATCAACGGTTTTATGTTCTAAATCCACCCCTGCAAAACCCACAGATGCTATCCCTATATCAATACCTAAATTGTAGCTCATAATATATTACATTAACCTCTAAGTTTTGTTACATCTAAAATTATCTTGACGGCTTTGAATGGTCGTGTCAATAGTAGATAACAAAACTCGATTCTGTAGAATTAAATAGAGCTAAGATTTGTTGTCATAGCTTCCTGTCTAGCAATAAATAGGTGTCCAAAACTTACTTTGTACGGCGTCAATATAACCTTGACACGGTGTCCAAAATCGTGAGAATAGCGGTTGTATTATAACCATGTCGGATACGTTGTTATGATAAGGTACAATTTAGGTTGTGCTGAAAAGTTGCTGCCCCGCACAGGATTCTTCTTGTGCGGGGCATCTTTTTATCCAAAAGCATATTATTATAATTGATCTATCCGTGAACTTTTCCGCTTAACTCATACTCATTAACTGTTAAGTCCCACAATCTTGTGGATTGGGTTAAAATTGAACAATTGTGATTTTTGTCCATAAATTTCTATTATTTTGTCATAGGGTGACTTGTATTTCAAGGCCTTCAGTGGGCGCTGGAAATTATAGGCCAGCATATAAGCCATGAGGTGTTTTTTAAAGCTCTCGGCGCTGTCATAGTGGTATTTTTTTGTTGTATGGGCCTTAATTTTTTTATTCATAATTTCCACCTGCCCATTTGTCCACGGATGCCTAAATTTTGTTAAACGGTGCTCAATACCATTTTCAGCGCATGCTTTATCAAACATATGTGTTTTATTTTTCGGTTTTAAATGCTCGGCAAGAAGGGCGTATGTGAACTGCGCGCCGTTATCGGTTAAAATAGTGTGGATTTTAAACGGACAATCAGCAATAAAATTCTCAAGAAACTCCCGTGCAATCTCTTGTGTCATGCGCGCGTGAAGCTCCACATAAGCATATTTGCAAACACGATCAATTCCAACAAAAAGATAGAGTTTCTGCTTGCCAAGGCGTATTTCCGTGATGTCTATATGCGCATAGCCAATCTCATAATCTATTTTGAGCTTTTTGGATGAAGGCTGTCATAGCGCGCAAAATACCCGACTATCCCTTTACGCAAAACCTTAAAAATGTACCAAAGCCATTGCTAAAGTCACTTAACCTACGATCAAGGCAAGGAAATGTCTGAGCATAAAATATTGGCAAAAGAGCTTCAAATTGATGTGTATTTCTGTGATCCACACAGCCCTTGGCAACGTGAAACTCAATGAAATTGCAGAAAGAATTAACACTAGACCAAGAAAAACCCTCGATTTAGCTACGCCAAAAGAAGTCTATTATGATATGTTGAAAAGCATAACGCAATCAAATGATGTTGCACTTGATGTTTGAGACCACCAGTTCTTCTTTCGACGGATGCTGGACAGAGCCCTCGACAATACCTTGCTGACAGAGGATGCTCTGCCCCACCACATCAATGAAGACTACATCCACTTGGCCTTGCGGGCACAAAAACAATGTACAATGGCGCTCAATACACTCAACAAAGTGAAAATGCGCAAAACAAGCCAAAAGATGCCGCAAGAACAAACCCTCTCGTTATTCAGCAGGAGCTAAAACAGAGATGGGCAAAGACGTTGCCTCTAAAAATGCAAACAAACACGGCTTTTATAGTGCTGAACTCATGAATTTTAAAGGCCTCCTCAGAGAGCACCACATTATCCTAAAGCGGATTGACAAAAATTCTTAATGAAAGGGGACCTATCTATCTATGATAGAAATATACTATATACGACACAATAAACGCCTCTCTATATTAGGTCATCCTGAAAGCAAGTTAAGGAGGAGGCTTTGGCTTGAAAACATATATATTAGGACAAAAACCCATGACAGATCATCAAATTATTAAAATGCCTGATTTTACCCTTGAAAATACAATAAAAGGACAAGTATGCGGGCTTGATGAGGTGGGGCGTGGACCTTTGGCGGGTCCTGTTATAGCGTCATGTGTCTTTATTGAGGATCAAACCCTTCGGGTTTTTGAGGAGGTTAATGACAGTAAAAAACTCTCCGCTAAAAAAAGAGAAGATCTTTATACGCATATTACACGGCATTGTCGCTATGGGCTAGGAGAATGCTCCGTAGAAGAAATTGATGACATCAACATCCTGCAAGCCTCCCTTCTAGCAATGGAGCGTGCCTATGAAGATATGGGCGTTATTTGCGCGCATGCGCTCATTGATGGAAACAAATCCCCGCGCCTCTCTTGTCCCACAACAACGGTGATTAAAGGCGATACAATTTCAACCTCGATTGCGGCAGCCTCCATCATTGCAAAAGTAACGCGTGATCGCCTTATGAGTGAACTCGATACTCGCTACCCTGCCTATGGATGGAAATCAAACGCAGGATATGGCTCAAAAAAACACCGAGAGGCGATCTTTCAAAGTGGTGTTACCCCTCACCATCGAAAAACTTTTTCTCCTGTTAGGCAAATTTTAGACGCCGCGGGCTAGAAAGACTCTATTTAGAGTCTACCTCAGACTCAACACACAACATATTGACTCTATGGAAAAAAATAACTTTTTATCTTGACGGCGAATCACAAATGATTCATGATTCGGCTGTAGAAATTTAAATAGAGGTCAAAATGTCGAGTCAAAAATCAAAAAAATCCACAGCATTAGAAACAAACAAAATATATAAAGGTGATTGCATTAAAACCATGCGTGGACTCCCTAAAAAATCAGTGGATCTTATTTTTGCAGATCCGCCTTATAATCTTCAGCTCAATGGAGATCTTCACCGTCCTGACAACAGTAAAGTCGATGCGGTTGACGATGAGTGGGATCAATTTGAAAGCTTTAAAGCCTATGATGAATTTACAAAAGAATGGCTTTCAGAAGCGCGAGACCTTTTAACGGATGACGGTGGAATTTGGGTAATCGGCTCCTACCATAATATTTTTCGGATTGGGGCTATTATGCAAGATCTGGGTTTTTGGATCTTAAATGATGTGATCTGGAGGAAATCCAACCCTATGCCTAATTTTAGAGGGCGACGCTTTACCAATGCCCATGAAACAATGATTTGGGCGTCTAAATCTAAGAAGAGTAAATATTGCTTTAACTACGAGGCAATGAAGGCACTGAATGAAGATAAGCAAATGCGCAGTGATTGGGTTCTTCCTATCTGTAACGGAGGGGAGCGCCTTAAAGGAGAAGATGGACAAAAGGTACATCCTACACAAAAGCCAGAGTCCCTCCTCTATCGCGTTATCCTTTCTTCAACACGTCAAGGAGACATTATTCTAGACCCTTTCTTTGGAACAGGGACAACAGGCTGTGTTGCCAAACAGCTTGGGCGACAATATATCGGCCTAGAACAAGAAGATGAATATATTAAAGCAGCGACAGCACGTATAGACGCCACACAAAAAATAGATGAACCTGATGTGCTTCAAGTAACCTCAAAACGAGACCAAAAAAGAATTCCTTTCGGATGGCTTTTGGAGCATGGCTATTTGAAACCTGGGACTGTTCTCACCGATCACAAGAATAAATATTCTGCCAAAGTTGGCGTTGATGGCACACTTCTCGCCTCTTCAGGAAAAGAAAATATTAGAGGATCTATTCATAAAGTTGGAGCGGCGTTACAAGACGCGCCCTCATGCAATGGATGGACATATTGGCACTATAAAGAAAATGGAAGGCGCTACCCCATTGATGCCTTGAGAGAGAAATTAAGAGGCAGTGAATCTATGAGAGAAAGTTAAAGCTATTTACTGCGATAGTCTTTAACATAAAGAAGTCGTGTCTCCTCTTTATCTGCATACATCTCCATATAATCAATAGATCCAGAATATTCTATCATATACCCTCCCGATAGATTACCGCTGTAATAAGTGTTTTTATATAGATTTAGAGTAATATAAAAAACAACATAGGCTACTTTTTTAATATAGTGGCCACTTATGTAGTCTAAGTACAGCTCTGAAAAGGTTTCTGACATTGGAAGCAAATTAAAGGTAAAGGGGTCTTTAACTGATAAAATCAGATTATATGGGGCATCTTTCAAATACTCTCTTAAAAACGCCTTCGCAAAACAAAAATCCTCTTTTTTGTAAGAGTTATTGGTTACTTGAAAGCGTTTAGAGTTATTGTGGGCATAGTCATTGTGAATCTTAAATCCTTTCTTCTCGAAATCATATACGCCTAATTTTAATTGCTGAGAAATCTTAAATTTCCTACTAAAATGCTTTTTGTTTTCTTCTAAGTACTTTTCAGTTAGGGTTCTAATTCTCTCCCATTTAAAGTCATTATAATAAAAATCTTTCACCTTTTTACATTGGGTGAGAAATAGAAAAGCATCTATGTGATCTTGATTGGTCTCATATAGGCGCCCCGTTTTCCAATAGAGCATGGTTAAATTACGGTAGCTAGGTTCTATATAGAGTTCTTTTACTTCACGGAATGGTAAATATTTATATTTAGCCTCTCCATCTAAATCCACGAGAGGGGTGGTAGAAAAATCAAACTTTATTTCAGAGGTTTCTTCTATATTAATACCAGAAGTAGCTTCAAATTCAATATCAATCTCGGCGGGTTTTGTTTTTGAATCAGACAAAGTCTCCTGTGCGTAAACGGAAGGAGTAAAGAGGCAATAAAGAAAAAAGATCAGAGATATTTTTTTCATGTTGTTCTCACTTTAAAGTTTTTTAAATAGCTTCTCTTAAGCTATATACTTTTTTAAAGACACTTGGCAATTTCATTTTTAAAGTCATAACGTCCATCCAATAATATCTATTCTCATATTTTAACTTTAAGAGTCTAGATTCATACACGTCTAATTCTAACTCAAAGTGCGTAAAAATATGGTTAATTGTTTGAGGAATAAGGTCAAAATTTACCTTATCATAAAAAGAAAGATGAAGAAGTTCTTGTTTATCCGTTTTCCATTCGCCTGTTGGTAAGCCAATTGTTTGAGCAAGAAGACCTTTCTCTTCTCGTCGTTCAACAAGAATCTCCTCCTTATTGTTTCTAATAAGATATACATACCCATACCGCTTGGGTTTTGTTTTCTTAGTAGGGGCAACGGGAATGGTATTTTGAATATTTCCTTTGTAACTCCCGCACATGATTTGAACGGGACATAGTTCACATTTTGGGGGTTTTGGTGTGCAAATGAGAGCGCCTAGCTCCATAAGGCTTTGCGCATAATCACTATGCGCTCCTTCATGTTCTGCAATAAAATAAGACGCATGTTCCTTAAGAAGAGTTTTTATATCCCTCAGAGGTTTCCTACACATAAAAAGGCGCGCCATAACACGTTCAACATTCCCATCTACAATATTGGCAGGCTTGTTATAGGCGATAGAACATATAGCAGCTGCAGTATAAGGGCCAATCCCAGAAAGGGCTAATAGCTCCTTTTCCGTGTGCGGAAAAATACCTTTATGCTCTTCCATCACTTGTTTTGCACATTTATGAAGATTACGGGCTCTTGAGTAATATCCAAGCCCTGCCCATGCATCCATAATCTCTTCGTGTTGAGTCTGTGCAAGATGTCCAAGCGTTGGCCATTGTTCTATAAATTTTAAAAAATAAGGAATAACGGCTGTGACTGTTGTTTGTTGGAGCATAATCTCGGACAACCAGACTTTATATGGATCTGCAGGGGCTCCTTGCGCATATCTCCATGGGAGATCGCGCTTATTTTGACGATACCATGTGAGCAGTTCTTGACGAAAATAGGAGGGATTGAGAGATGACAAGGGCGTTTAAACCTTCTATTGTGGTTTCTATGAGCAGCTTAAAACCTATAGCCCGAAGCGTCAAACAAGTCACGTCCAAGATTTGCCAAAAGAAATTTATTTCTCTGGGCCGTGTTCTTGATCATTGGGCAGATATTATAGGCGCAGAAATGGCAGATGTTGCAGAGCCTGCCGCGATAAAAGTCAAACGACAAGGGCGAGGTAAAAATCAGTTCTTTGAAAAAACTCTCCACATTGCGGTTGCGCCCGCACATTCTATGACCCTCTCATACCGTAAGGGAATAATTTTAGAGAGAATTAACCGTCTTCTACCGCGGGAAGGTATTGTAGACCTTCACTTTGTTTCTTCTACGCGTATCATAGAAAAACAAACTCCAAAAAGAGAGAAAATCATGTCGGAAGAGGAAAAAAACTATCTTTCTTCTCTTCTAAATGATATGGAAGACGACGAAATTAAACAGAGATTACATTCAATGGGACAATCCATGTTCCATAGAGACGATTAAGAAAGACATGACACAATGAAAGTCAACGCCAATACCCTCAAACCTGGAAATGTTATTGAGCATAATGGAAAGCTCTTTAGCATTATCAAGGGAGATATCTCTCAGCCGGGTAAGGGTGGCGCGTACGTCAACATGACCATGCGTGACATCCAAAACGGAAATAAAGATGTTCAAAGATTTAGAACCCAAGAGAGTCTTGAAAAAGTTCGCCTAGAACAAGATGATTATCAATATCTCTATCCTGAAGGAGATCAATATACCTTCATGCATTTAGAAACCTATGAACAGGTCAATATTGAGGCAAGCTTGATTGGTGAACCTGCAAAATTTTTACAAGACGGAATGGTTGTTGTGATTGAAAGCTATGAGGAAAAACCTCTAAGCCTTCGTCTTCCTGATACTGTTATTTGTATGATCGTAGAGTCTGAACCCGTCGTAAAAGGACAAACCGCCACAACATCTTTTAAACCTGCGGTTCTCGAAAACGGGGTGCGCGTTATGGTGCCTCCTCACATCGGGTCTGAAACAAAGATTGTGGTCCGCACAGAAGATTCAAGCTATGTAGAAAAGGCAAAAGACTAATGGTTACAATGTCCCCCGATATTAATATTATGGTTGCGGCGGCTGAAAAAGCCTCGCGCACGCTCTTGCGTGATTTCGGAGAAGTTGAACAGCTTCAAGTCTCTAAAAAAGGACCTGCCGATTTTGTCTCTGCTGCAGATCGTCGCGCGGAAGATATTCTCCATGCAGAGCTTTCAAAAGCACGCCCTGATTATGGATTTATCATGGAAGAATCTGGATCAATCAAAGGTGATAAAGAGGCTCCTATTTTTGTTATTGATCCTTTAGATGGCACACATAATTTTCTTCATGGTCTGCCCCATTGGTGTATTTCCATTGCCATTGTTGAGCATGGAAAACCAAAGGCAGGGATTGTTTACGCCCCCCTACTCGATGAACTCTTTCATGCAGAACGAGGAGAAGGTGCGTTTATTGGAAAAAAACGTCTCCGCGTATCTGGGCGAAATAATTTAGAAGGTTCTATGATCGGAGGAAGTTCTGTCACAAGCCCAAGACGGACAACCAAAAAAGATCTTCGACAAGTTGAAATTTTATTAAAAGCTCGCGCTGATTTTAGATGTTTAGGGGCTGTCGCCTTAGATTTATCTTATGTGGCAGCTGGACGCCTAGATGGACTCTGGACGGGAGGTATATCCATTTGGGACATCGCCGCAGGGCTTCTTATTGTTGAAGAGGCGAAGGGATCTATTTCAAGTTTGGATCCGAATAAACCTGATCCCTTAACCAGCCCAGCCATTCTTGTGAGTAACGGATACCTTCATAAAGATTTAGACGCTCTTTTGAGTCATGTTAAAGAATAAAAGACTCCTCTTTCTCTTAAGCATCGTGTGGTTCTCTTTGCCTCATACCATAAAAGCTGAAGAAAATTACACGCCTCCTCAGATGTATTTTTCTGACCCTGTTTCTAAAATAGCCCCAGAAGAAATATCTCCTAAGCTGGATATCATCACCCCCTCTCAAAAACCTAAAGTAAAGCTTACGCCTGTTAAAGCACAGGCCATTGGCCTGTCAAAGACTGTAGAAAAAGCAGAAATTATTGATCGCCCCAAAGTAAAAGCTCGTTCTTTAATGCCTTCTCCTGCACCTTCAACCCCGCATGCTGTTGAAGAAGAACGCCAGAAAATAGAAACAACAATTGCCTTTTTACCCTCTGGAATAGACCTTACAAAAGTTCAAAAAAAAACATTCAAGGACATGATAAAAAAATATTTTATAGAAAGAGACGCACGTTCCATTCTCATCAAAGTCTACGCAAGTCCTTCTTCTGAATCTAAAATAAAACACAGCGCCAAAAGAAAAGCTCTTGCACGTGGGCTGAGCATAAGAGACTGGCTTTTAAGCTTGAACATAAAACCAGACCAAATCACCCTAAAAGCCATCGGCCATTCAAACGATAAAAACCTTCCAGACCGTGCTGATATTCAAATTGTGTATTAAAAAGTCATCCCCGAGGACATATGGAGCATGTCTTAAACGTCGAGGATCTGGTTATATTAGTGGCAAAACCACTGTCTTTATAGTGGACTGGGTACCTGCCTTCGCGGGTATGACATGGTAGAGGGAAAGAAAATCTCCATATGTGTGGATAAAGATGACACACACACGTTAAAAAACTTGGACTTTACCCCTTGAATAGTGCACTATACCGTCCATTCAGGTATTTTCTAACTCAAAAAAGGGAGTTCATAGTATGTCTAAAAATAATAGTGGGAATACTGGTATTA
This sequence comes from Alphaproteobacteria bacterium, assembly GCA_024279035.1. GTDB lineage: Bacteria > Pseudomonadota > Alphaproteobacteria > Micavibrionales > Micavibrionaceae > UBA1850. The sequence continues at coordinate 61,529 of JAJRSA010000016.1, read as the reverse complement.
TTCTTGTCTTTGTTGTTTTCGTTGTTTTGGCAGTAGCGCTGTGGCAATTTTCATCGTTCACACCCTCTCCAGAAGGCATGACAGAATCACCCCCTCCTTCTCCTAAAGTCTTAAGTGGAGGTCTCCCTCAGCCTGAAACAATAGAAAACATAGCGCCTTCTTCGAAGGATCATGCTCATCAGTCTCAGATGGATACTCCAGAACCACAAAAAGAGATGAAAGAAATGTCTGCCCCTCGTTTTGATAAGTCCGCGGTTACAAAAGATGGGACATCTCTTCCTCTACGCGCCATTGGTGATCCTGATGCCCCTATTCAAATTGTAGAATATGCCTCTTTGACGTGTAGCCATTGTGCAGATTTTCACAAGAACACACTCCCTGCCCTAAAGAAAAAATATATTGATACAGGCAAAGTCTATATGATTTTTAGAGAATTCCCTCTCAACAAAACAGCCATTGAGGCTAGCCAAGTTTTAAGATGCATGTCAGAAGATAAGCATTATAGCTTCATGACCCTTTTATTTGAAACACAAGAGCAGTGGGCGTTTACAAAAGATCCTCTGACCAAAGTTAAGCAAAATGCAAAATTGGCGGGATTGAGTGACACGCAAATTGAGACATGTCTCGCAGATGAAGCACTTGAAAAGGCACTTACTGAGTCTTTAAAGATCGGAAGTGATGCTTATAATGTTCGCTCAACACCGTCTTTTGTCATCAATAACGGCGCACGCCTTATTTCTGGAAATCAAAAAGTAAGTTTTTTTGAGAAGATCATTGATGATCTTCTCTCTCAGGCCAACTAAGAGACAATTTAGTCTGAATGGTACAATTCAATACACTCCGCCTCAATGGCTTTAAATCTTTCTCTGGTCGGACGGAAATTGATATAGGAGAAGGGTTGACAGGTATTGTTGGGCCAAATGGGTGTGGTAAATCTAACCTTGTAGAAGCCCTTCGCTGGGTGATGGGAGAAAGCTCTTCTCGACGCATGCGTGGAGGGTCTACAATGGAAGATGTCATCTTTAATGGCACATCTTCGAGATCGTCTCGTAACTTTGCAGAGGTCTCTCTTGTCCTCAACAATCGAGGGCGCTCAGCCCCTGCGGCCTTTAATACGTCTGATGAGATTGAAGTTATTCGTCGTATTGAAAGAGATAAGGGATCCGTCTATAAAATAAATAGTAACACTGTACGGGCACGTGATGTTCAGATGTTGTTTGCCGATATTGTTGTGGGTGCGAACTCCCCTGCCCTTGTCTCTCAAGGACGGGTCACGCAAATGATTCTAGCTAAGCCCACGGAGCGCCGTAAGATTTTAGAAGAATCCGCAGGAATTTCAGGGCTTTACGCGCGACGCCATGAAGCAGAACTCCGTCTAAAATCAACAGATAGTAATCTTGCGCGTCTTCAAGATATAACGAGCACACAAGAGGCCACGCTTCAAAATTTACAACGACAAGCGCGTCAGGCTCGAAAATATAAGAGTTTAAGCGAAGGTATAAGAAAAACAGAAACAGATCTGGCCTGTGTAGAATTCACCCAAGCACAGATTTCTTACGAAACAAGTCAAACAATTCTGCAAGAAACAGAAACCCTTGTGGCGTCAAAAATGCTCACAGTGATACAACTGACCAAAACACATCTGACTCAATCGGAGGGACTTCCTGAGTTACGAGAGAAAACAAATAAAGTCTCTGCCGCATGGCAGGTTCAAAACCTTACCCTTCAACGTTTGGAAGATGAAGAGAAACAGCTTGGAGAAACATTAAAGACTCTCCAAGAAAACATTGATAACTTGATTAATGATCAAAAACACGAAAAAGAAATGCGCGTTGAAAATCAAGCTCTTCTTGAGCGTTTGAAACGAGAAGAAGAACGTCATCACGGCAATCAAAGTCAATACAAAGAAAACTCAGAAAAACTCCTAAGTGAAAAAGAAACCCAGTCTTTGAAGGTACAAACACTAGAGAGCGAATACAAAGCCTCCCTTAAAACACAGGCGCAACAAGAGGCTCAAAAATCAACACTTCTCCGAGACATTGAAAAACATCAGCAACAATGGGAGGCGTGTGAAACGCAGATAACACGCTTAAAATTAGAAATTAGTGTTATAAAGCAGACGCATATAACTGAAAATGTTGATGTTCAGTATAGTCAAGAGATAGACAATATTGAGGAGACCCTCTCTGATCTGAACAAAGAAGAAAAATCATTAAGGGAAGCGCGAGAGACTTTAGAGATACAAAAAGAAGAGGTCCACACTCAAAAAACACTCTCTAATCAAGAGTTAACCTCCTTAGAAACAGAAATAAGAACTTTAAAGTCCTTTCTCACTAATTTCGGAGACAGTAATTCAACGCCTATCATCGATACTATTCAAGCAGGGCGAGGAATGGAGCTCGCACTCTCGCGTGCTTTGGGAGATACGTTACAAGCCTCTTTAGAGGGGAATTCCATGAAAATTTGGGGTAATGGATCGCTAGATATCGAAGCACTTCCCTCTCTCCCTTCTGGTCTTACTCCCCTTTCAAAACAGGTCAAAGCGCCCAAAGAATTAGATCTAGCCCTTCATATGGTGGGGGTCGCGCAAACTTATGAAGAGGCAAAAGAGGCGTTTAAGAGTTTAAAAACGGGTCAATCTATCGTCACACTTGAAGGAGAATATTTGCGATGGGATGGATATTACATGAAGGCGGAAGCCAAAGATCCTCAATCTGAGTTTCTAAAACAGAAAAGTTTACTGTCTAATTTGGAAAGTGATTTACCAAAAAAGAAACTCAAAAAAGAAACTATTTCTAAAAAAGAAAGTGAAATAGAGGTCAAGAGAGTCACTTGCCGTCAAAAACTAAATATATTACAAAGCAAAAAAGAAGAGCTAGAGGAACAGCTGAAAACAAAAACAAAGGCCCTTGAAGACCAGAGAGAAGCCGCATCTAAAAGCAAAGAAACTCTTTTAAAATCTTCTGAGCTCTTATCTTTTTCCTCCGCACGTCAAGAGGAACTTACACAGACTCTAGAGACCTACAAAAGAGATCTAAACGCCTTTGAAAAAATGGATCGTGAGGAGGGAAAGAAGGCTCAAAATATTGAACAGCTCAAGTCACGCCTAGATAAAAGCCAAGAACAGTTAAATGATTTAAAGATTAGATATGAGCAAATCCAATCAGACAATAAGCGCCGTGAAACCCGCCTCCACGCTATTGTTGATGAGCGTTTGAATGTAAAAAACAAGCTCATCCGCGCCACAGATCAAATCAAAAAATTTGAAAATCGAGGACAAGAAACCAAAGACAAATTTATAGCACTCCAAAATCGTCCCTCTGAAATCAAAAACGAGCAAGAGACAGTCTTGAACAGCATTACAGAGCTAAAAAATCGTAAAGAAGATGTCCAAAACACCCTAAACAAAGCAGAGAAAGATCTAAGAGACACAACGAATGCCTTGAAAGAAGCAGAAAATTCATTGACGACCGGTAAGGAATCTCGTGCGCGGGCCCATGCTACATTAGAGGCCACAGACCATCAAATGCGGACTCTAAAAACATCAATCGAAGACCAATTTGATCTCTCTATAGAGGCTCTTTTACGAGAGCATAAAGCCTCTATAACAAAGGAAATCTCTTCTTTAGATCAACTTCGGAAACAACGGGATAGCCTTACAGTTGAGCGTGAAAAGATTGGGCCTGTGAATTTGCGTGCTGCAATTGAAGCAGAGGAAATTGGAGGCCAGCTTGTAGAGCTTCTTACAGAAATAGATGAATTAATTCAAGCAATTACAGAGCTACGCGCAGGGATTGAAAAGCTCAACAGTGAAGCCAGACTCCTTCTCTCTCAAGCCTTTGAAAAAATAAACGCCTATTTTCAATCTCTTTTTATCAATTTATTTGGAGGAGGAGAGGCCTATTTAAAGCTCATTGACTCTGATGATCCTCTTGACGCAGGGCTAGAAATTTTTGCACAGCCCCCCGGTAAATCGTTGCAATCTCTCTCTCTTCTCTCAGGAGGAGAGCAAACGCTGACCTCCATTGCGCTTATCTTTGCAATGTTTTTGACAAACCCCTCTCCTATTTGTGTCTTGGATGAAATAGATGCGCCCCTAGATGACGCCAATGTGGATCGAGTCTGCGACCTTTTAGAAGATGTTTCAAGCCGTGGAAACACACGGTTTTTAGTGATCACACATCATCGTTTAACCATGGCGCGTATGGATCGTCTCTATGGGGTCACAATGGCTGAGCGTGGTATTTCTCAACTGGTTTCAGTCGATCTTGATAAGCAGATGAGTTTTTTTGATATTGAGGAGGCCTAAATGGATGAAAAGAACGCAGAGCTGTCTGCATTGAAAGAACGCTTAGACACTTTAAAACCTAAACCTTCTGCTCTATCAGAGGAGAGAGAGTCAAGAAATAATGGTCTGCGTGCAGGAAGTGAACTTTTGATTAGCATGGGCTCTGGAGGTCTAATTGGCTATGGGCTTGATCACTGGCTGAGCACAAAACCTCTCTTTTTTCTTCTTTTTCTCATTTTAGGGGTTGGCGTAGGCTTTTTAAATATATATAAACTGAGCCAGAACATAGGAACATCTGTTGGTTTTGCAGAGTTACATAAGAAAAAAGATGCTGATAATGACCATAAATAACGCGTGAGATAAGGGTATAATACAGAATGTCAAATCCAATCCATCAATTTGAAATTACACCCTATATCCCTCTCCATATAGGTGGACTTGATGTCTCTTTTACAAATTCCTCTCTTTGGATGATGATTGGAGTCTTTCTCTCTGTGTCTGTTTTAAGCTTGGCCTCCAAGAAAAGGGCTCTTGTTCCAGGACGTCTTCAGATGTTTGCTGAAACGCTTTATGAATTTATAGCCAATGCTATTCGAGATAATATAGGCTCGGAAGGGCGACGCTATTTTCCTTTGGTTTTCACTCTTTTTGTCGTGGTAATGTTGGGAAATTCTTTGGGACTTATCCCCTATTCCTTTACGTACACAAGTCACCTTATTGTCACTCTTGCTTTGGCACTCATCATTTTTATCACAGTTTTAGTGATTGGAATTGCGCGTCACGGCTTTCATTTCTTTAGTCTATTTTTACCTCCAGGGTTACCTGTATGGCTCATTCCTTTAATTCTTCCCATAGAAATCCTTTCTTTTATTGTCCGTCCTATCACATTATCTGTGCGTTTATTTGCCAATATGATTGCGGGGCATATCATGCTCAAAGTGTTTGCAGGATTTAGTGTAGGGATGGTGGCTGCGATGGGCGGTTGGGGTTATTTAGCAGCTATTTTTCCCATGTTTTTCAATACGGTTTTAATTGGATTTGAATTGTTGATTGCATTCTTACAGGCCTACGTCTTTACGGTTTTAAGTTGCATCTACCTCAAAGACACTATCCATATAGATCACTAGCGCTAAAAGAACATAATCATCTTTGTTTTGCGGTTGCATTGATGATTAAAATATGTAGGATGACCGCAAAATGAACTGAATTTTTTTAATCTATTAAAGTAAAAGGACTAAAAACTATGGAACTTGAATCTGTAAAACTTCTGGCTGGTGCCATTGCTCTTTTCCCTCTCTTTGGTGTTGGAATTGCTCTTGGTAATATCTTTGCCTCTTACAACGAAGCTATCGGAAGAAACCCAGGCGCAGCAGAAATTCTTGAGAAAAAATTCTTCTTGACCTTCGCTTTGACAGAAGCTCTTGCTATTTTTGCTCTTTTGATTTCTTTGTACCTCGTTTTTGTTTAAATCAGAGTATAAAGAAATTTACATCCTATGTATGTGATGAAAACAATAAATTTAGGCGTTATGGGTGTTCTTTTGAGCCTACCCACAACGCCTTCCTTTGCGAGTGATTCTGTTGTACTAGATGAGATCGGGCACGATTCCGTGGCACATGAAGTTGAACATGCCACCTCCTCTGGTCTTCCTCAATTTGATCCAACATGGTTTGCTAGCCAAGTTTTTTGGTTGTTGGTTTCTTTTCTCCTCCTCTATGTTATTTTTGCAAAAAAGACACTTCCTAATCTCTCCTCCACGATTGACCGTCGTCGTAAGCAAATCGAAAGTGATGTTGAAACAACGCAAAAGCTCACAAAAGAAGCCGAGGCTATTTATGAGGCCTATGAAGAAAATCTTAAAGACGCACAATTAAAAGCACGGGCTGTGGTTATCAACATGGAAAATGATCTCAAAGCTCAAGCGGATGCCGATCATAAAAAATTTAGAGACAAGGCAGAAGAAACAATTCTGAAAACAGAAATCTCCATTGAAGCCGCAAAAGTGACCGCCTTAAAAGACATTCAAGCGATTGCCTCGGAGATTGCCTCAGAAACAGTCAAAAAATTAATAGGGCACAAGATTGACAGTAAAAACGTAGAGTCAATTGTAAGTTCTTTGGTGAAGACCCCAGAGACAAAAAAGAAACCTTCTAAAAAGGCCGCTTAATGATAAATGAATTACTCCAAGATACAGGAATATGGGTTCTTATTTCTTTTATTCTTTTTGTTGTACTCTCTTATAAAAAAGGAAAAGAAAGTATTTTAACAAGCCTTGATGGCAAGATTGATAAAATCAAAACAGATCTTGAAACCGCAGAAAATCTTCGGGTAGACGCTCAAGAAATTCTTGCCAAATACCAACGTCAACAGCGGGATGCAGGACAAGAAGCCAAGGCTCTTGTCGACTCTGCCCAAAAGCAAGCCACCTTGATCAAAGAAAAGACAGAACTTGAATTCAAGGACACACTTAAAAACCGTGAAGCGTGGCTCAAACAACGTGTCAAACGCATGGAAGAAGACACCATCGCCGAAATCCAAGCCCAGATCACAGATCTAGCCACAAAAGCCACACAAGAATTTCTCCTCGCCGAAATTGATCAAAAAACACATGATGAAATGTTGGAAACAACGATTCAATCTTTATCAAAGAGTGTGCATTAATTTAAGATGTTCATTTGAACATTACTAAAAATCTTATATTCTGAGTTATAATTTACAAGACTTGATCTTTACCCCTCTTCTCCTATATAATAAGAATAATGATGCATTTAAACTTAAATGATATCTTGATGAGGGGCTGGATTGGTTAGAGATAGTCACACTTCCCCTTTTCCCAAACTCCACTTCACACACAGTGAAATGGATATAGATTTTTTTAGCCCTGATCGTATAGTGCGATGAGGGTTTTTTGTTGGTTTTAAAAGAAGGAGACGATAAAACTTGAGCACAAATAATAGAGCTGATCCCACTATAGAGGATCTTAAAAATACTCTGATAGAGACACTCGATATGCACAAAGCAGAGGATATTCAGAGCATTAACTTAAAAGGAACGGGGTTTCCAGCAGATTACATGATTATTGCCTCAGGGCGTTCAGGACGTCAGGTGATTGGATTGGCTGAAAATATTTTAGACAAACTCTCCTCTCTTGACATTAAAGAGGTTAAAAAAGAAGGGTTTTCTACAGGGGATTGGGTTATTCTGGATACAGGAGACATTATACTCCACCTCTTCAAACCTGAAGTTCGCGTATTTTACGATATAGAAAAAATGTGGAATGCCGCACCGATGCCTTTAACGACGCAAGCATAGATTTATAGTTTTAATTCAAGAAATTTGATTTTTGGAGTTTCTTTTTCTCTTGAATTTATTGGTAACCCAGTCTTTCTATCTAGGATGATATCTTTCTCCTGCAAGGGAAAATAATTACCAAAAGATGTTTTAAATAAAGAAACTGCATTATTTTTTTTCATTTCTTCTGGAATAACGAAATGGATTTTCTTTTCTTGAACAGCTCTCTTTGCCTCTTCCAGAGTTAAAATGTCACACCGTTCATCTAGAAGAAAGAATCTTGGTGTGAATGATACATCGTCCTTTTTTGTTTGCGGAATCCCCTCTATAAACTCAAAAGCAAACGCATTTTCAGGAACCCAACTCATTTGAAATGTATCTATGTCCAAAACCTTTCTAAAAGAAGTATCAACAAAATCTTCGTAAGATAATAAAAACTTAGCGTATATATTTTTCATATAGCATATATAATGTATTTTTACGTAAAAACAAGTATTTTATTTCTCCTTTCTTTAATCTCTTTTTGAATATGCTAATCTTTGCGTATGAATATTATGATTCTCGCCTGTGGTAAAATGAAGAAAGGAGCTCTGTCTGAGCTTATTTCTCATTATCATAAGCAAATTCATTGGTCAGTGAAGATCAAAGAGATAAACATCTCGGAGTCTGATCCTGTGACAAAAAACCATAAAGAAAATAAAGAGATTAAAGGCTCCCTTCTTCCTGAAGCCTATGTCATTGCGCTTGATGAGACAGGGAAAGACTTTAAAAGTCGAGAGATTGCAGGGCTTATAGATCAACAGCAACAAAGCTCTACAAAACATATTCAGATTATTATTGGAGGCGTGGACGGTTTAAACCCTGAGACCCTTAATAAGGCGCATGTGACTTTACGTTTTGGGCAACAAACTTGGCCCCATAAGCTTGTGCGGGTAATGCTCTACGAACAACTTTATCGGGTACAATCCATATTGGATAGTCATCCCTACCATCGAGATTAGATATATGCTGTATTTACCCTCCTCTTTACATGTTACCAAGATCCAATCTTTTTCTGGAATAGCAGGATTTTTTTTTCTTCTCCTCTTTTCTCTCTCTACTCTAGCCTCCCCTCCTCCCTTTCCACCTCAAAAGATTACAGAGATGAAAGACTGGACGGAAAAACCTAAAGCACTCAAAGAAAATGCTTCTGCTCTGTCTCAAAAAGAGAAAAAAATTGAAGCGCATTTAAGTCGTTTGAAAAAAGATTTAAGCAAGAAAGCCCTTGATATTCAAAAGGCAGAGCAAGACCTTAAAGATCTTCAAAAAGGGATCACGGGAAACCAAAACAGCATTGAAGATCAGAAGAAAGATCTGGATCAAAAAAAGAGTAAAATCGCGTCATTAATTGTGTCTTTGGTGAAAATGAATTCTATTCCTGTTGATACATTAATGCTTCTGCCCCATGAAAAATCAGAAGATTTAATGATATCTTATCACATGTTACGCGCCCTCCATCCAGAAATTAACAAACAGATTAACGCGCTTGAAACCCAAATTACACGTTTAGAAGAGAAAAAAAAGGCATTAGACTCCCAAAAAGAAACAAAAAAGAAACAAACAGAGGCTTTAAAAGAAAAACGGAAAGATATCTCGGGATTAATTAAAAAGAGACAAAAGGATCACATTGCTACAGCGTATGCTTATAAGGACGCCCAAACCAGAGCTCTGGAAGCATCAAAAGCCTCGAAAAACCTTGAGGATTTAATTCGTAATGTTCAAAAGAAAAATACAAATCTGTTGAAAGTTCCTGATTCTCCTAAAAAGAGAACAAAGAAAGCATCTAAGCCTGTCTTTAAAGCCTCTAAAACAAAAAGACTGCCTGTGAGTGGGTCTATTTTGACCCGCTATGGAGGCATTGATCGTATAGGAGCAAAAAGTCAGGGGCTCACAATTCAAGCTGTGTCTGGGGCACTTGTTGTCTCACCAAAGGCTGGGATTGTTAAATATTCAGGAGAGTTTAAAAAGTACGGGCGTATTATTCTTCTTGAACACGGGAAAAATTATCATAGCTTTATTGCAGGTTTAGAGACTGTTGATACTGTTGTTGGGCAAAAAGTTTCGGAGGGAGAGCCTATTGGCTCTATTCAAAACCGTGCAAATGTGAAACACTCTGTGTACTATGAATTACGCTTAAACGGAAAACCCGTGAACCCCCTCACCCATTTAAGTCGCCTCTGATAAAATGAAAGTTGATATTACTATGTTGAAAAAAATTACTTTGAATGCGTTTTTTGCTCTCTCTTTATGCCTTGCTCCATTTACGGCCTGTGCCCAAAATGATCGTATGGCAGGGAGCAAGCATAACTCTGTCGATAAAAGCGAGACCTATCGCCAGCTGGATTTATTTGGAGAAGTTTTTGAACGCACGCGTAATGAGTATGTGGAAGAGGTTGAAGACAAAGAGCTGATTAAAAACGCCCTCAATGGCATGCTCAGTAGCCTTGACCCACACTCTTCTTTTCTTGATGAAGACGATTTTGCAGATATGCGTGTTCAAACGCGTGGAGAATTTGGAGGTTTAGGGATAGAAGTCACCATGGAAAATGGCTTTGTCAAAGTCGTGTCCCCTATTGATGAAACCCCCGCCTATAAAGCAGGAATTGAAGCGGGAGACTACATCACACATTTGAATGGAGACTCTGTTTTAGGCCTCACACTGAGTGACGCAGTTGATATTATGCGGGGAAAAGTTGGTACAGAAATAAACCTTACAGTGCGCCGTGAAGATGTTTCAGAGGAGTTGGAGATCAAAATTGTACGCGCTGTGATCCGTATTCGCTCTGTCCGTCATCGGGTTGAAGAGGGCAATATTGGATATATTAGGGTCACAACGTTTAATCAAAATACCTATGAAGGACTAGAAAAAGCCTTTAAAGAGATCAAAAAGGAGACAAAAGATATTTCTCTTTTGGGATATGTTGTGGATTTGAGAAATAATCCAGGGGGATTGCTCACTCAAGCCATTTCTGTTTCTGATGCGTTCCTTGAAAAAGGTGAAATCGTTTCAACACGAGGGCGAAAACTCAGAAGTTCTAAGCGTGATAATGCAACGCCTGGGGATCTTGCCGAAGGCCTTCCCCTTGTTGTATTAATCAATGGAGGCTCGGCCTCTGCGTCTGAGATTGTAGCAGGTGCTCTGCAAGATCATCGTCGTGCGATCATTATGGGAACACAGTCATTCGGAAAAGGCTCTGTTCAAACCGTTATTCCTCTGCCTCAACATGATGCAGCAATGCGGATCACGACGGCGCGTTATTTCACGCCCTCTGGCCAATCGATTCAGGCCAAAGGCATTACGCCTGACATTCTTGTAGAACAAGCTAAAATTGAAATCTCGAAAGAAACAGGCCGTTTACGAGAGTCTGACCTTAAAGGGGCCCTCAAAAACCCTAACAAGAAGAATAAAAAGAAGACAGACGATAAGAAGGAAGACGCCAAAGAGAAGAAAAAAGAAGATTATCAACTTGCACGCGCCATTGATCTTTTAAAGGGATTGTCTTTGTACTCTAATGATAATAGCCCTGTTATGGAGAAAAAAGAGGCGCCTGAAGTTCAAGCACAAGCGACCTCTTCGGAGTGACTATATGAATATCTCTTTTTTGCGATACCAAATAGCTCATCCTGACCGTCTGTTGGGCGGACTCTAGTATGATGACTAAATTTTCACTCAAAGCCTGTGTAGCAACCTTTTGCCTCTTATGCTTGGCTTTATTTGGCTTTATCTCTTCTAAATCTCTCCCCTCTTCTTCCTTACATTCTGTTACCATTCCTCTCTTCTTTACGGAAGAAAAAGTGATGGTGGATGTGCCTATCGAGGGTACACAAGAGCATATACAAGAAGAAATTATAGAAGACATTCCTCTCATTATAGATAAACCCAAGGCAGTGATTGCCATTATTATCTATGATTACGGGCTCTCCCCTCAAAGAAGTGAGCAGATTTTCGAGCAAAAAATTGAAAATTTAACAGTGTCTCTTTCTCCTTATAGTGAAAACCCCTCTTATTGGATTGAAACCGCCTATCGCTTTGCAGGAGAACCATGGGGGAGTGTCTATGTCTCCGCAGATCAATATAAAGATTATGGCCCTTTGGCGCTCTTGAAAGGGCAAAAGAAGGATCTCAATGCCAAACGTTTAGATATTTCTATTAACCATGCGACAGGTACACAAGGCTTTATAGGCTATTATGAAGGGAATAAATCAATTAAAGAGATCACTCATATTTATAAAACCCTTCAAGAAAAAAATATCTCTATGGCTTTTATTTCTCCTGTGACTCCTTTTTCAGACCATGGGGTTCTTCATTCTTCTTCCATTTTAGAGCATAATAAAACGCCCAAAGACATCCTTTCTTTTCTAGAGACCCTCAAGAAAAGAGCTTTAAAAACAGGTGTGGCCTTTGGCGCCCTGCCCCCTCACCCTCTTGTTTTGAAAAACCTTAAATCATGGGTTAAAACACTGGCGCAAGACTCTATTCAAATTGTTCCGCTCTCTGCCTTACAGGATTATATCTTATGACGAAGCTCTATCGGCCCTGTGTAGGGATTGCTCTTTTTAATCAAGAGGGAAAAGTCTTTGTTGGAAAACGCATGGATATGGAGAATGCATGGCAAATGCCTCAAGGGGGCATTGATGAAGGCGAAGATATAAAAACAGCCTTCTATCGAGAAATGAAAGAAGAAATAGGAACAGATAAAGCTGATATTTTAGAGATTTTAGATACCCCTCTCCGCTATGATTTCCCCAACACCCTCCGCCATAATTTTTTCGATAGCCTTTATGCAGGGCAAGAACAAACATGGGTGGCAGGGCGTTTCACGGGAGAAAACTCCGATATTAATATTAAAGCCTTTGATCCGCCTGAATTCTCAGAATGGACATGGAAAAGCTTAGAGACTATCTTGGATCTGATTGTTCCTTTTAAGAAGGAAATTTATAAAGATGTGATAAAGGTTTTTACTCGGTATTCATGATGTATTAGAATGTAGATATAGAATAAAAATCATATATGTTATTAAAAAAAGAAAGGGTTTGTCTGTACCATGTCCATAAAAACAGCCCTCCAAAAAGCACAGCATTTTCAGGTCAAGGCGTCTAAAACGGGTTTTGAATGGGAGCATATAGATCAAATCTTTGAAAAATTAACTGAAGAAATTGAGGAGTTGCGTTGCGGAATCAATAACAATGATCAAAATAATATTGAAGAAGAGCTTGGAGATGTTTTGTTTGTTGTGGCGAATGTAGCCAAGAATTTAAATCTTGAGGCTGAGACCGCTCTTATGAAAGCAAATGATAAATTTGAACGACGCTATAGCGGTATGTTTGAACTCTTTAAAGAGCATTACCCCAGCACAGACTCTCATGCACTTACGCTTGAGCAATGGGATGTGTTATGGGGCATGCAAAAACAAAAAGAACGAGCATCATTATAAGTTTGTGCCATTTTTTTAACTGCGCCATACAGAATCAGGGCCTTCACTCTCTTCATTAAACCCATTTAATGAAAATATGGGCTATTCCTCATGCAACGGTGACCACGCGGGGTCAGAGCCATCCTTAGGGGTTTTTAAAGGCCACTCATTATAGCCAGTAAGATCTATCGCATAAAGCTTTGCAGAGCGACGTTTTCCTTGTGGAACTTCTTTGAAGTACGCTAAATAGCGCCCATTCGGAGCCCATGTGGGGCCTTCGACGTGGTAGGCGGTGGTGATGAGGCGCTCGCCCGATCCGTCAGGCTTCATCACACCAATATAGAATTTCCCTTTTTGCATTTTAGTGAAGGCGATGATGTCTCCACGGGGAGACCAGACAGGGTTAGCATAGCGTCCTTTTCCAAAACTGATACGTTTGGCTTTGTCTCCGTGTGTATCTACGACATAGAGCTGTTGAGAGCCTCCTCGATCGGATTCAAATACAATCCGAGAACCATCGGGCGAATAGCTGGGGCTGGTATCAATGCCAGAGTTAAAGGTAATTTGACGTGCGCGCCGTGTATTCAGTTCCAGTTCATAAATATCTGTATTCCCGTTCTTGGCAAGGCTCATAATAACGTGTTTTCCACTTGGAGAAAAACGAGGGGAAAAGGTCATGCCTGGGAAATCTCCTAAGATGGTTTGCTGTCCAGACTCTAAATTATAAAGATAGACACGTGGCTTTCCTCCCTTATAGGACATGTAAGCAATCATTTGTTCATTCGGAGAAAAACGGGGGGTCAAAACAAGGTCACGCCCATTGGTCAAATATTTATGATTCGCCCCATCAAAATCCATAATAGCCAGACGTTTAACCCGTTGTCCCATCGTGCCACTTTCGGCGATATAGACAATACGAGAGTCAAAATAGCCATTTTCTCCTGTCATGCGCTTATAAATATCATCTGCAATTAAATGGGCAATACGTCGCCAATTTCCATCATTAGCGACATAGACCATCCCATTGAGCTGTCTTTGGGAGAACACATCCCACAAGCGATATTCTACGCGTGTATTCCCCTGTCCCTCTGCGACAAGCTTTGCAGAGACAAGGGCTTTGGCATCAATCGAACGCCATTCTGAAAAACGAGGCTTAGTCGCTGTAGAGACAGGATCTTGGATATAGCTATTGGGATCAATTTTTCTAAAAAGGCCAGAAGAGATCAAGTCTTTTGAAATAATATCAGGCAGATCGCGTGCTAATTTCCGTTGTGCAGGTGTGGTTGCAGCAAATTCTGGAATGGCAATGGAAATCGGCTCGACCGTGCCCTTTGTGATATCTAAGCGCATTTGTGCGTGCGCAGAAGATGTAAAAACAAAAAGCAGTATCGCTATAAAAATATGTCGCATTTAGAACATTCCTCGCGGGTCAAAGTTAAGAATAATGTCTTTCCACAGATCATACTTGTTTGGCGGAAGATTTAAAGGACTACATGCAGGATGGCGCACCGCTCGTATAGCATTGTCTGCGGCAGCCCGAAAAAAGGGATCAATCTTGGTCCGTGCATGGTCCATAATGTCAACGGTCTTCACCGTACGATCTGGAAATATTTTAATACGCAGCTCTACCGCCAGCTTATCCGCATCTCTTGCGCCAGGAAGAAGACTCCAACACCCTGCGAGTTGTTGACGCACAGCACTGAGTTCATCAGCTGTAATGGTTTGAGAAATTTCACCTCTCTGAGAAGAGTCTTTTTTAGGCTGAGCTTCTTCTGGAGAGAGGTTTTTAAGAATCGAGGCGAAGGCATTCGTATTTTCTTCCTCTTTAGCTTGTTCTTTCTCGATCTCTTTTTTAGGCTCTTCCTTTTTAACCTCTTTTACTTTTTTAGGTTCAGGAGGTTTGGGCTTTTTTAATTTGATTTCTGGGGGCGGAGGTGTGATCTTTTTTTCTACTGGTTTGATTTCTTTTTTAATCTCTTTAGGGGCAACCTCTGCTTTTACAATCGGCGCAGGTTGAGGGACATCTGCTTTGGGAGGTTTTTCCACAGGTTTTTCCAAAGCCTCTGGCGTAGGCTTATCAATGTCTTTGGGGGCTTTAGTAACTTTAACAATTTCTTCAATCACCGCAAACTCAATAGAAATAGGCTGAGGTGCCTGAAACTCTCGAGTTTTCATGTGTGGCAAGCCGACAACCCCTAAAATGAGAATGAGAATGTGGAAGAAAAGAGCATAAAAAAATGTTTTCCCCATACTGATTTGATAATTATTTTGAATTGCGTCCGTCATGGAATCACCGTGTAGGATCGGATAATAAGGCAATCTTTGAAAATCCAGCCTTGTTAATAATAGAAATTATTCCCATGACTTGCCCGTATTCTATGCCTTGATCCCCACGCACAAAAATCTTTTGGTCTTTGATGTTTTCGCTTGCGACGGACTTTAAAAGAGAGGGCAGTTTTTTTACACTCACTTGGGTTTCTCCCACAAAAATTTCTCCTTTTGCGTTGAGAGTGACTTCAATAGGTCTATTATTTGTTTCTGATATGGCAGGTGCATCTGCATTGGGAAGATTAACCTCTACACCTGCGGTTAATAAAGGGGCTGTTACCATAAAGACAATCAAAAGAACCAGCATGACATCCACAAAAGGGGTCACATTGATCTCAGACATTTGACGATATCTATCATTTCCACGTCTTGAACGTCCAGAGCTTTGAAGAGATAGTCCCATGTTACGCAGCTACTTTCCGTGCTTTGCTATCTCTGTTTTCTAGATGACGAGATAAAATTGTCATGAACTCGGAAGTAAAGGCATCTAAACGATCCGCGTAGCGATTGATAGAGGTTGAAAAGACATTAAAGGCAATCATTGCAGGAATAGCTGCCACCAAACCAAGGGCGGTGGCAAATAACGCCTCTGCAATCCCCGGAGCGACAACCGCAAGAGACGTATTATTCGCGCCCGCAATGGCTGTAAAACTGTTCATGATTCCCCACACCGTTCCGAATAACCCCACAAAGGTTGCGGTAGAGCCTGTGCTTGCCAAAAAGGTCATACCACGCTCCATCACATGCATTTCTCGTCCAATAGAAATGCTCATTGCGCGTTCTACACGTTGCTGGAGTCCCGCTTGCAGTGATTCTGAGGCAGGAAGGCCTACGGCCGTGGCCGTTTTCCATTCATCCATGCCCGCAATAAAGATATTCAACAATGGATCAGAGGCACTTTTCTTCACGCGCTCATAAAGCTTATCCAAAGGCTCTCCTGACCAAAAGGCATCCTCAAATCTCTGAGCTCGACGGTTGAGACGTGTCAGGGTCATCTTTTTTGCTAAAATAATTGTCCATGACCAGATAGAGGCAAAAACAAGCATCGCCATCACGATCTTGACCACCAAATCCGCCTGCATAAACATGCCAAGAATACTAAAATCTATATTATGTGTGCCTTCTAAGGCAACGTTTTGAACTGTTGAAAGAGCCGTCGATGAGTCCATTTAAGAATCCTCTTTAAAAAAATGCGTTTATATCGCCCGTATTTGAGCATTCTAGCCCCCTGTTTGCAAGGCGTTCCTTATATTTTCTGGAATTTTTACCAGTTTTTTATCTCTATCAATACAGGCCAAAACAACATTCATAGAAAAAATAAGGTCTTTTGAAAGATATAGCTCTTGTTTCATAATAAACGAGGTTTTTTTCACTCTGGCGACAGATGTCTGTAATGTCAGCTCATCATCAAGCCCCGCAGGCTTCAAATAATCAACATCCATATGACGCACAACAAAGAGGATTCCCAGCTCTTTCTCAATTCCACTATTCGTCCATCCTAAATCCCGTAAAAACTCCGTACGCCCTCGCTCACAAAATCGAATATGACTCGCATGATAGAGAATACCGCCTGCATCGGTGTCCTCGTAGTAAATGCGAATGGGGAGCGTGTGGATCATGGAGACAAAATAGCATAGTTTTTTATTGCAATAACCAAAAACATATGTTTTATTGACATATGAATACATAATAAAGGGTTTACAGAGTATGTCTAATTACAATTTTGCGCAGAATGCTTTTATAGACGCTATACAAGCGATACAAGAAAAGAAGGAGTCCGCTGGACTCAAATACCAGTCTTAGATAAGGTTCTAGAATCTCTTTCTCTCTATCATGTCAGACGATTAAATATGATGGTGAAGGATATGTCATTTACTGCGGATCATTACAAAAAAATGAGAGATCCAGCGCAAAACATTTCTCTCCACCGTAGGTTTTTATAACAAACTTATTTGCTCTGATTGATCCTTTTTTTGCTCCAAACCTAAGATTTTATACCCCAAGGCCGAGATACACCGGCCTCTTGGGGTACGTTGGAGAATACCCTTCTGAAGCAAATAAGGCTCAATGACATCTTCAATGACATCTCTTTGCTCCGAGAGGGCTGCTGCGATCGTGTCAATGCCAACGGGGCCTCCGTCATAGTTTTTGAGGATACAGTTTAAATAATGGTGATCCATTCCGTCCAAACCCATATGGTCAACATCGAGCTTTTTGAGGGCTTGATCGGCGGCTTGTGCATCTATGTTTTTTTGTCCTGCGCTATGGGCAAAATCTCGAACACGGCGTGTGAGGCGGCCTGCTATCCTTGGGGTGCCTCGGGAGCGTTTGGCTATTTCATACGCGCCATCATCACTTATGGGGCAATTTAACAGATTTGCTGTGCGTTTTACAATGACTGTGAGCTCATCAGGGCTATAGAATTCTAAGCGTAAGGGGATGCCAAATCGATCTCTGAGAGGGTTTGTTAAAAGGCCACTGCGTGTGGTGGCACCTACGAGTGTAAAAGGAGAGAGTTCAATTTGAACAGAGCGCGCCGCAGGGCCTTCTCCGATAATCAAATCTAGCTTGTTGTCTTCCATGGCAGGATAGAGAATTTCTTCGACAGCAGGATTTAAACGGTGAATTTCATCAATAAAGAGCACATCATGAGGCTGAAGATTGGTTAAAATCGCGGCCAAATCTCCAGATTTTGCAATCACAGGGCCAGAGGTTGCCCGAAAGCCAACACCGAGCTCTTTGGCTACAATCTGTGCCAATGTCGTCTTTCCTAAGCCCGGAGGCCCAAAGAACAGGACATGATCCATGGCTTCATTACGTGATTTGGCGGCCTCCACAAAGACTTTTAGATTTTCCTTCAGAGGCTCTTGCCCAAAGAAATCATCGAGTTTTAAAGGACGTATAGAGAGTTCATCTCCCTGTTCCTCTTGATGGACTTCCCTTTCTAACTCAGTATTTTTGAGGGCTGTTTCACTCATGCGCTTAATTCTTTGAGGGCTAAACGAATGAGATCTTGAACATTATAATCGTTATCATTGTCCGCGCTTGCCTTCACACGCATAATTGCTGAAAAGGCATCTCCTTTTGCATAGCCTAAATTCACAAGGGCAGAGAGAGCATCTTGATCTGTATTAGTAGGGGTGTTTTGAGGCGTCATTTTAAGGGCAGATGACCCAATCTCGAGCCCCCCTGCTTTGTCCTTGAGTTCCGTTAAAATTCTAACACCAAGCTTAGGGCCTACGCCATCTGCGCGTGTGATCATGGCTTTGTCTTGTGCCATAATGGCAATTTGTAGTTCTTCAGGAGAACTCGAGCCCAAAAGTGCTAATCCCACTTTTGCCCCCACGCCTTGTACAGACGTTAAAAGTTTAAACCATGATTGCTCAGCCTGATCAACAAAGCCATAAAGATGAATATGATCTTCCCGTACATGGGTGTCAATAAACAGAGAGGCCGCGTCCCCTTTTTGACCAAGGAGACGGAGTGTTCTGGCACTTGCAAAGACAAGGTAACCGACTCCGCCCACATCTAAAAGGACATGGCCTTCTTCTATTGTATCAATAATTCCCGATAATTTTCCAATCATACGCTCTTCACCACTTTTTGTATCATATTTTCAAGATGTCCATGATGCGCATGTGTGATCGCAATGGCAAGAGCATCGGCTTCATCTGATTTTAGAGTTCCTGCTTTTGGGAGGAGCGTTTTCACCATTAAATTTATTTGATCTTTCGAGGCGTGCCCTGTCCCCACAATTGTTTTCTTCACCAGAGTTGCCGCATATTCTGAGACGGGAATACCTTCTCGCGCAGGGGCGACAAGAGCAACCCCTCTTGCTTGTCCAAGCTTTAGCGTTGATTTTGGGTTTTTATTGACAAAAGTCTCTTCCACTACCGCGTGATCAATCGCCCATTTTTGCATGATAAAATGTAAATGCTTGTCGATATAGGCAAGGCGATAGGAATCCGTGTCTTTGGCATTTGTCGAGATCACACCAGAAGAGATATAAGAGAGCGTATTGTGGTTATAAGATATAATTCCCCATCCTGTGTTTTTTAGTCCTGGATCTATGCCGAGTATTCTCATAAAAAGAGTGTACCCTTAAGACAAAAGTTTTTCCATGATTTCTTCCGAGGCTTCGAAATTTGTTGTGACGGACTGCACATCGTCACTTTCTTCAAGGGCATCTATGAGTTTCAGAAGGGTTGACGCTTGATCTTCTGTGACTTCTGCCATGACGTTTGGTTTCCAAATCAAGCCACTCTCCTCTGCGTCTCCAAATTGTCCAATCAAAGCATCTTGGACAAGTGCGAATTCATTAGGCGCACATGTTATGATATGAATAGCCTCATCGCTTTCACACTCTTCTGCGCCGGCCTCAACGGCGGCTTCAAACATTGTGTCTCCATCCGCTTTGTCCACTACAAAAATAATCTGCCCCACACGGTCAAACATAAAGCCAACAGAATTTGTTTCCCCTAAGTTTCCTCCATATTTTGTAAATCCAGAACGGACTTCTGAAGCCGTACGATTTTTATTATCTGTCAATGCATCCACAATGATGGCAACACCACCTGGACCATAGCCTTCATAACGCATCTCCGTGAAATCCTGACCGTCATTGGCCGTCCCTGCCCCTGCTTTAATGGCGCGCTCAATACGGTCTTTAGGCATAGAATTACTTTTGGCCGTTTGAATTGCTAGTCTCAAACGTGGATTCCCATCAGGATCATCTCCCCCCATTTTAGCCGCAACTTGGACTTCCTTCCCCAATTTTGAAAATACTTTAGCCCGTTTTTTATCCTGCGCGCCTTTGCGATGCTGGATATTTGCCCATTTACTATGCCCTGCCATCGTATGGCCTTTCTTCTAATTTAAATACTCGGTATACTAACGAGAGTATAAAATAAATTTCTTTTTACAAGAAAAACTTGTATCTCTTTTTTTTCTGCGTTTACAATACTCTTATAAAATACATAAAATTTGATCTATATTTAGTCTATAATTAAGGTATCTTGTGATAGTTTTATATATAACAAAAAGAAAAATAAAGTTATGGCGTACAATTTTAAAAATGTAACTGTGTTGATTGTCGATGATAATCACCCGATGTTAACATTGCTGAAAGCAATGTTAACAAAGTTTGGCGTTGGAACAATTATTACAGCTTCCGACGGACACGTTGCTTTTAATAAATTTTGTAAATATAGGCCAGATATTGTTATATCAGACTGGATGATGGAGCCAAAAGATGGTGTTGATCTGGCTAAAATGATCAGAAATAATAAAGGCACCCCTAATCCATATGTTCCTTTCATCCTTATGACAGGATTTAGTGAAGAACATCGCGTTGTTAAAGCAAGAGATGTTGGTATTACTGAATTTCTTCTCAAACCTTTCAGCGCAACAGATCTATATAAAAGAATTGCAACCCTCATAGAAACACCGAGGCAATTTGTACGCTCTGAAGATTTTTTTGGCCCAGATAGACGGAGACGTCGCTCTAGTGATTTTGAGGGGAATTGGAAAAGAAAAGATGATGTTGCTCAACGCGTGACTAAATCTGAAATGAAAGATGCTAAGGCTCGTATTGCTGAAGTACAAAAAGAACAAGGGATAAAAAATTCTGAGGATATTTTGTTAGAGGATATTGTTGTGGATGTTGAAATGGTGGATAGAGAAGATGACTGATACACGAGAAGACCTGCCCCAATTTTATCCCCCTATACACGACCTTAAACAAAAAGTGGGTCAAGGAGGTTTAAGTAAAAGCATTATAGCAAAGGCTCAGAAGGTTATTGACTTAAATGATACCGATTTTATTGATGTTGCCGCCCCTTATATGACCATTTTTGAGGAGGGCATGGCTCTGGCTAAAAAGAACAACCTCAAAAATAGCAGAAATGTTATCGAAAACATTATTTTTCCTACCGTACAACTTAAAGCAAATGGTGCTCTCTTTCATTATCCTATCATAACGCATGTGGCAACAAAGCTTCTGTGGTTTCTTGAACGTATAGAGCATCTTAATGAACATGCCTTAGATATTGTGCATGCCTTTGCATTGGCTATAGATCTTATTTTCAAAAGAGAACTCAAGGGAGAAATTACACAAGATGGAGAAGATATTATGAACGAGCTGAATTTAGCCTGTGATCGTTTTTTTGAAAAATATCCGAATAATCTTCATCCTCGTTTTAAAAACCAGACCTAGAGAGACTCAATAAGAGTGTTTTTTAGATAGGCTCCTATCACAATTGGCTCTATCTTTAAGGTTTTACCTGTTTTATCATCTGTCTGAACATATGTCCCGCATAATGTTCCCTCTCCTTTAGCAGGAAACATCCGTTGTTTCCCTGGTATTTTTTTTGTGAAACGTAATAAAGGAGTCTCTTTGTCCATTCCAATAATACTGTCGTAACAGCCTGTCATGCCTGCATCGCTTTGAAAGGCTGTGCCTTCTGGTAAAATATGGGAGTCTGCGGTGGGGATATGTGTATGTGTGCCCACCACAGCCGAAACTCGTCCATCAAGGTAATGAGCCATGGCCATTTTCTCACTGGTCGCCTCGGCATGAATATCCACAAAAATAGCGGCTACATTTGTTCCTAGTTGGTAGGTGGACAGGATTTTATCGGCAACAATAAAGGGACACTCTAAAGCCTCAGGCATAAATACTCGTCCCATAAGATGAAGAATAAGAATCTTGCGTCCATCAGGCAACGTTTTAAGGCACGCCCCCTGCCCTGGAGTTTTATCCGGAAAGTTGGCGGCACGCAAAAGGCTTGGATCTCGGGTGATATAAGAGAGAATCTCTCTTTGATTCCAGACATGATCTCCTGTGGTGATGCAATCCACACCAAGTGCATAGAACTCTTTACATATTTTTTCTGTAATTCCATACCCATTGGCACAATTATCTCCATCGACAATCACCACATCCAAAGAGAGTTTTTCTCTTAAAACTGGCAAATGCTCTTGAAGCATTTTTCGTCCAACCTGCCCAGACACATCCCCTATAAATAAAATCTTCATAGGGGTGTTTTAACGGGAGAGAGAAAAAAAGTCACGGAGAGTTTTAAGTATAATGAAAGCCTCTTAAAGTAAGATTTATCTCTGTATCTTGGGTTTTACCTAACAGAGGTACGAAACGCGACATGGGAATTACGATCTAGTCTCTTTGTCTTTTTGAGTAATTTATAGATGTGCACTCCTCATTGGTGCGCTTATGACCAAATAACGCTTGGTCTTTTCTAAATACCTGTATCCTTGTGTCATCGGCTGTTTCTTTCATTAAAGTGTTGCGCTTACGACTTGAGAGGGACACATGACAGCGACGCTCTACTTTACCGCTACAGGCTTACGACGCCGTATCAAGAATAATCAACTTAGAATAAACTTTTAAATTGTCCTAAATGTCTGTTGTTAATTCGTACATTCAAACAAATTTTCTCATCTAGATACTCTTCCTTCATGATCTGCGCATGTTCATGAAGCCATGCGATAGCTTTCCCGTTGGAGGGAGAGAGTTTTAGAGTGATGTTTTGTTTCTCACGGGCGAGATGCTCTCCAATCTCTTGGAGAAGTCTTTCAGTCCCCTGCCCTGTGATGGCAGAGACGGGGCAGATATGAGGAGGAAAGCTTTGTGTATCGAGACAGTCAATTTTGTTCCAGACTTCAATGATACGAGAATCATCTTGATAATTGATATTCATCTCTTTTAAAACATCTATAACATCTTGTTTTTGCTGTTCTGTGTGTTCACTTGCGATGTCACGGACATGCAAAATAATGTCAGCATGGTTCACTTGCTCTAATGTGGCGCGAAACGCTTCTATGAGCTGTGTGGGAAGATTGGAAATGAAGCCCACAGTGTCTGAGAGAATGATTTTATCTTCTGTTGGGAGTTTGAGCGCACGGAGCGTCGGGTCTAATGTCGCAAAAGGAAGATCTTCGACAAAGACATTGGCGCCTGTTAGGAGATTAAAGAGCGTTGATTTTCCTGCATTTGTATAGCCAACAAGAGCGATAATTGGGAAAGGGACTTGATCTCTACTCTTCCGTTGTAGCTCACGATTTTGACGGATTTTTTTAAGATCTTTCTTGAGCTTAGAAATTTTGTCTGCAATCAAACGACGGTCAATCTCAATTTGAGTCTCTCCCGGCCCTCCCATAAATCCAGCCCCTCCCCGTTGGCGCTCAAGATGTGTCCAAGATCTGACCAAACGAGAACGTTGATAGGAGAGAGCAGCAAGATCAACCTGAATGCGCCCTTCTTTGGTTTGAGCGCGCGCACCAAATATCTCAAGAATAAGGGCGGTGCGATCAATGACTTTACAGCCCCATGTCTTCTCCAAGTTTCTTTGTTGGATGGGAGAGAGCGCAGCATTGACGATCACAATATCAGGCTCATATTCTTCGATAAGGGTAAATATGAGCTCACACATGCCTTTTCCAAAAAGATGCGCAGGCAGGGCTTTTGAGAGTTTTTGCACATGGGTGTACACAACATCAAGATTTATTGCACGTGCAAGACCTTCCGTTTCTTGAGTATTATCCGTAAGCTGTAAAGTTTTAGCTAATTTAAAATCAGACGAGTGAGGTTGAATAATCAGCGCTGAAGAAGACATTCAGGAACTAGTCTTCTTTCTTTTCTTCATCATAGAGAGACAACGGCTCTGCTGGCATAATGGTTGAGATAGCGTGTTTATAGACAAGCTGACACGTATTATCTCTTTTCAGGAGAACAGAAAAATTATCAAACCATGTGACAATGCCTTGTAATTTAACGCCATTCACAAGGAAAACGGTGACAGAGGCTTTGTCTTTTCGAATTGTGTTTAGAAAAACATCTTGGACATTTTGGTTCTTTTCACTCATTTTTATCTCTTTTTATTGTTTCTACTCTATAGTCAATAATCGAGTTTATGCTCTGGATCAACTGTTTTTATAAAATCCGCAAGCGTTGGGAATCTTATGTCTTCTCCGACTGTTTTATTTTGCCCTATAATGTAGGTAAGCGTTTTAAAAGGGAGGTTTTTAGAGGAGTCTATGTCTGTTTGAGAGTCTCCTATGTAATAGGCCGTTTTTAGAGAGTCGGGAGGAATATTGGCTTCTAAAAGAGCTTTCATCACGGGGGCCTTGTCAGGCTTATCTTTTGCAGCGTACCCTGCTCCAACAACAGAGAGAAAGTAGGGAGAAAAAACAAAATGCTTAACTTCTTTGAGAAGATATTCATGTTTTTTATTACTGACAAGAATCATAGGAACTGAAAGTGTCATGAATATATCAAGACACTCTTTTGCACCTTCAATGACCTTTGTGTGTTCAAGATGTTTTTCTTCAAAAAAACGATAAAGAAGAGAGGTCGCCTCCTCTGCTTTTTCACCATATAAAGAGGGATAAATATCTTGTGTTGAATAATGCGCGACTTTTTGAAATCCTCCAAAGCTCCATTTTTTCTCTCCAAAAGAGGTGCGGACATGGTTATGTGCCTCATAAATCAATGAAAGAGAGTCAACCAAGGTTCCATCCCAATCCCAAATGAGTAGATCTGGTTTTTTAAACATCTTTAAAAGAGCTCTACATCTGTACTGAAATAGGCATCAACCTTGTGAGCAAATTCACTTAATGAAAAAATTGTAACAAAATCTCCTGATTTTATAACGGTATCAGGGTCTGGGAAAATAAACTCTTCTCCCCGCTTGATTGATGCAATACGCACGCCCTCTGGAAGATGAAGATCTCTGATTGGTTGGTTGATGATTTTACAGGTTTCAGAGGTAATCGCTTCAATTAATTCCGAGTCCCCTCCTCTCAATTTGTGAACGGCTTTGACTCTTCCACGTCTTACATGATGCATAATCCGAGACGCCGTAATATCTTGAGGAGAGATTGTAGCATCAACATTCGTTGAAAGAAGAAGGGGGGTATAAATAGCTCTTTTTACAAGCGCAATCGAACGTTTACACCCCATATACTTAGCTTGTAACGCACAAAGAGCATTGGTTTCATCTTCATTCGTCACAGCCACCAAAGTATCGGCCTGAGCAACTTCTGCTTCCTTTAAAATAGAAGGGTGTAGGCCATCTCCATGAATGATGAGTTCTTTGTCCAAATGTTGGGCAAGATACTGTGCACGTTCAGCATAGGCTTCAATAATGGTCACATGCGCCTTGGGCATCGAGTGTGAGATAAGAGAGGAAAGAGACGCTCCAACACGCCCTCCTCCTAAAATAATAATTTTCCGACTATCAACGCACTCAATCCCAAGATAGGACATCAGAGTTGGGATTTTTTTGGATTCGACAAGAAAAAAGATTTCGTCCCCTTCTATGATCTGACTGTCTCCATCCAGAGGGACAAAAGCCCCCTCTCGCAATATTGAAACAACATTCACAAAGAAATGTGAAAACAATGTTCTCAATTGCCTCAAGGGCGTATGTACGATAGAGCAAGAGTCTGTACACAATGCGCCCACAAAATACAAATCATTGTTACACACGGGGATCGCTTCCGTTGCGCCTGTAATGGCCAGCCTTTCATAAATAGATTTTGCCACCTCAATTTCTGGAGAAATGATCATATCAATAGGCATATGATCTCGACTAAATAAATTATTCCATGCGGGGTCGAGATAATCCTGATTACGGATACGTGCAATTTTTTTGGGTGTGTCAAAGAGAGAATGTGCAACCTGACAAGCCACCATATTGGCTTCATCATTGGGGCTAACAGCAATAATCATATCTGCGTCTGCAAGGCCTGCCTTTGAAAGAGCTTCTGGATTAGAAAAATAGCCAACAACTCCATTCACATCCAATTCACGCGTTGCATGTTCAATGAGTTGAGAGTTTATATCCACAAGCGTCACATCATTTGCATCTCTTGAAAGATATGACGCCACGTTATACCCCACTTCCCCTGCTCCACAAATCACAACGCGCATCTAAATATCATCCTTCAGTTTTACGGGAGCATGAACACCCAGAGATTTAAGCTTCCTATGGAGAGCAGAGCGCTCCATCCCTATAAAATGGGAGGCTTTAGATATATTATAATCGAATCTAATTAATTGTCCCTCTAAATAGTTTTTTTCAAACTTTTCTCGAGCGTCCTTAAGAGAAAAAACCAAACACTCTTCTAAAAAATTGTTGTTTTGAAGATGGAAAGAAGAGTGGTCTTCTTCGGAGAGATAGGGAGGGAGGTTGTAAATATCAATCATCTCTTTTTTTTCCAGACCAATAATATTTAACCACTCCACAAAGTTTTTTAATTGTTTTATATTTCCTGGCCAAGTGTATTTTTTGAGAACCGAAAAAGCGGACTCCGTAAATTTTTGAGAAATATCATAAGACCCACCGCTCAACTCCTTATAAAAATAATTGATAAGGAGGGGTATATCTTCCCCTCTTTCTTTTAAGAGAGGAATCTTGATAGGAATGACATTCAACATATAAAAAAAATCTTTTAAAAATAGTTTTTTTTCAATAGCTTCCAGAATATCAATGTCATACGTTCCAATGAGGCGCAGATCACTTTTTTTCTTATGCGCCCCATGTTCTAAATATCTCAGAAGTTTCTTTTGTACAGACAAAGGAAGATTTGAAATGGAATTTAAAATCAACGTCCCATTATGAGCCCGCTCTAGTAATCCAATAGTGTTTTCTGTTCCAAATAATTGAGCGTCCAACTCCTCAGCTGCTCCATGTGCACATTGCAACGTAAGGCATGGATGCTTCTTGCGTTCGGAATTTTGATGAATAAAGCGCGCCACCGTTTTTTTTCCTGCTCCAGAGTCTCCATAGATCAGCACCGTATTATTTGATTTTGCAGCCTTTAGAAGTGTGCTTTTAAAGCTTTTAAACACAGAGGAGTCTCCCAAGAGAGCAATCTCTTTCTCCTCAGTCCCCTTCCCTTTCAGGGTCTTGTTTTCACTTTTAAGTCTATGAAATTCTATCGCGCGTTGAACCATGACCAATAATCGGTCTGTCTTAAAAGGTTTCTCTATAAAGTCATACGCTCCCTTTTTGATCGCTTGAACGGCTGTTTCGACTGTACTATGCCCACTCATCATAATAATTGAGGTAGAGGGGCGTGTTTTGAGACATTGGGACATAAGCTCAATACCGTCATCCGCACTGTCATGGAGCCAAACATCAAGAATACATAAATTAAAGATAGTTTCTTTAAAGATCTTGAGTGCCGACTCCATCGTCGTTGCATATTCAACGCTATAACCTTCGTCTTGAAGAATATTTTGAATCAGCTTACATATATCTTCTTCGTCATCGACAACCAGTATTTTTTGTTCACTCTTATGCATCTTTATTCTTACCATTCTTAGTGTACAGAGAGGGGAATATCAAACTAACAACCGCGCCATCCATCTCTCTCCACCCTTTTATCTCGGACATCCATGGTAAAGCACCCAAGGTAATTTCACCAGAATGATCTGCCATAATTTTTTTAACAATCGCTAACCCTAACCCTGTGCCATTTTTTTTATGCGTCACATAAGGATCCAGTAGCTTTTCAACATTCTCGTCCATCATAAATCCTTCTCCTGAATCTTGAACAATCAGGCAGAGATCATCCTCTCTTTTATGAAGCCAGACAGAAATTTCCTTTATCTTCGTTTCCTCCTTGAGTGTAACAGCATCAAGCGCATTTTGAAGGATATTCACAAACGCCTGACGAACAAGTTGTTCATCACAATGAAGAGATATTTTCTTTTTATTTTCCAACAATCCTTGGAGTTTTATTTTGATGTCAGGGTGTCCCTCTTGGTGAAAAACAACACATTGCTTTATCAATGTAGAGATATCAGTTTTTCTTATTTTAGCCTCTGGCATCCGTGCAAAAGAAGAAAATTCTGAAACCATCGCACCAATGTCTTCTACATGACGAGAGATCGTTTCAATACAGGTTTCAAACGTCTCTCTTTCTTTCTCGGGAATGTTTTTAGAAAATTTCTTGCGAATACGCTCCGCCGAAAGCTGAATCGGCGTGAGAGGGTTTTTAATTTCATGAGCAATACGTCGAGCCACATCTGACCATGCCGCACTTCTTTGAGCCGATTTAAGATTTGTAATATCATCAAATGTAATAATTGCCCCTATGTTTTTTTCTCCTCTCATTTCAGGAACAGCACGTAAAAGGAGATCCTTTTTAGATCCATTGCTATTGAGATAAGGGATTTCAATCTGAAAGCTGTAATCACTTTTTGACTCTGCAGACAAAATCTTCTCTAGAGATATTTCTATTTCAGGCATGATTTCTGAAATATGCGCGCCCATCAGAGTAGGGCCTTCTTTTCCTTTCAAAATAGAATGTGCCGACGCATTATGTAGTTTAACAACACCTTCATGATCGACACTCAAAATACCTGAAGAGACACCTGCCAGAACAGTTTCGGTAAATAAACGACGCTCATCAAGCTGTCTATTCGCAGAGACAAGATCATTCCTTTGCTTGGAGAGCTGTATGGTCATCCTGTTATAGGCTTTTGTAAGATGGTCTAACTCGGCCACTCCGGTCTTTTCTTTCAACTCAATATTAAGATCTCCTGCACGCACACGATTTGAGGCATCAATCAAGCTCTCAATCGGACGAATAAATTTTTGGGCAATTTTTAAGGCAAACCAAATAGAAACAAAAACAAGGAAAATAGAGAGCGCCACATACATAAGAATCAAGGTGAATCTTATCTGCGTCGATTCATCCTCTAGAGATGTATATTTTTCAGAGGCAATCCGTGTTCGGCGCACGCGCGATAAAACCGTTGCATCTACAGGACGTCCTACCAATAAAAAACTGTTTTCAAACGCTTTGAGTTTAACAAGAGCACGCACACGCTCATCTTCATGACTGTTCAAAACAATTACTTTTCCACTCTTTGCCTGCTCAAGAGACTCATCAGAGACATTTAAAACACCCTCCTTATCTGAACCAGAATGAACCAAAATGACCCCATCCTCTCTAAACACCAAGGCATCGGATAAGTTTCTATAAAAAGCTTGTGTGTTGATCATTTGTTTAAGCGCCGTATCATTATCCACAAAAACTTTATATTGACGATCTAAATCGTTTGCCATCGCAAGAATATCCGCACGAATAGTGTTTTGATGCTCTGCTAAATAAGATTCTGCAATGGTATTAGACTCGACAACCGCCGTTTTGATTTGTTCACTAAACCATGTCTGGACACCGTAATGAAAAAAGAAAATCGAAAAAAAGGCCATGAAGGCCGCAGGGATAAGACTTACAAAGCTAAAGAGAAAAACAAGCTTCATATGAAGCCCTGAGGTGGATATATTCTTTTTTTGTGCAAAAAAGATTAAAAATATACGTCGCCCAAGCAACAATAAGAGGCAGACAAATATAACCAAATCACATTTCAGAAGCTGCCCTGTTGTTGGGCTCTCTATAATCCCTACAAAAGAAAGATATGTGAAAACAACAGAGACAAACCCTACAAAAAAGAGGAGTGTGACAAGAAAACCATCGAGAGATTTTCGTGTTATAAGTGTAAACGGGTTTTGTCCTATTGAAGCCTGCTCCATAATAGTTTATCGATACATCATATTTTTTCAAAAAGAAAGTTTTTCAAAGCCTTTACCTGTATTCCAGACAATGCACAAAATCAAAAAAATACTCATACACAAAGCTCAAGAGCGACAGATCGTCCTTGGTCGTATTAACAGAAAAGATCCATCAACCCTTCTCGCAACATGGTTTGGATGTGGGTATATCTTTCCTGCCCCTGGGTTTTGGGGAACATTAGGGACATTACCTCTTGGGATTGTTCTTTTGGCCTTTACCTCAAAAATAACGCTTGGACTCGTGACTCTCTTTATCTTTTTGATTGGGTTATGGGCGTCTGCCCAATTTGAAAAACAATCTAAATCCCATGATTCGAGTATGATTGTAATTGACGAAAGTGCAGGTATTCTGTTCACTCTTCTTTTTGCATTTCCGAATGCCCTTTCTATTCTTTTAGCCTTCCTTCTGTTTCGTTTCTTTGATAGCGTAAAGCCTTGGCCTATTTTCTTATTGGACAAAAAAATTAAAGGCGCTTTTGGGGTGATGATTGATGATATTCTCGCCGCCCTTTTTGCAGGCATCACCCTCTGGGCTCTGAGAGCCTATACAGGCATTGGATAGAAAGATGTCTCTCAATTTACCTATGGCAAAACACATATCTATGAAATTAAAATCCTGTACACCCATCACTCTTTTTTGCACGTTCATTATAATTCTCGGTATGCTTGTTCCTAAATCTATGGGTACAATTTTCCCTGTGCTATCATTGGGGCTGTTTATCTATGCAGGCAACTTCAAAGAAACCCTAAAACATAAGCCCCTTCCCCTTCTCTCTTTGTTCGTTGTTACGCTTTGTTTTTTGAGCTTAATTTGGTCACAAGATGTGTATGCTAGCCTTGAACGTGCGCTCAAAGTCTTTGGGGTCTTTTTAGGAGGAAATTTTTTCTTTTTAGCCATTAAAATAGGAAAAAGAGAACATTTCTTATTTTCAAAACAAGACCTTAAAATACTATCTTTAATTATTGGATTAGGATGTGTTTATCTTCTTTTTGAACTCTTATGGGGCGCAAAAATATATCATTTGACCCACATTAAAAGCCTCACAGAAGATCCTTATTCATTTTCATATAGCGCCTTTAATAGAGCCATTACCCTCCTCTCCCTTTCCTCTGTCCCTCTTCTCTTGCTTATTTTTAAAGAACGCTTACATATATGGGGCTATGGGCTTTCTGCCATTTTATTGTTTACAATCTTCGTAAGTGAAAGTCAGGCCATTCAACTTGGTATACTCCTTTTCTTGATTTCTTTTGCCCTGTCTAAACTCACACGCCATGATTTTAGAAAAGTCATTTACCCTGGATTAGCCTGTTTGTTTTTATCTCTTCCTTTTCTGTTCCCCTATATTTTCAATCAAAACCCAGAATTTCTCCTTCTATTTTTAGAAGAAGGCTACCCCATGCAACGCCTTGAATTATGGAATGCTGTCAGTTTGACTGTCCGAGAAAACTTCCTCTTTGGGCATGGAATAGACACAATTCGCCGACATGCCTTTGATATGGGCAATTTGTATTTTAAAACAGCGCATACCCCTCATCCACATAATGCTCTTTTACAAATATGGTATGAATTTGGACTTTTTGGTGTTTTTCTGATAATTCCCATCCTCCTCGCCCCTTTCTATTACCTCAAGACAGTTCGATTTTCGAGACGGGTCTGGGGATATAGTTTTTATGCAGGGATTCTTTTGATTGCCTGCGTCTCTTATGGGCTCTGGCAAAGTTGGTGGATTGGAACCCTCTTTTTTATCTTGGGATTAGCAAACCTTGCTATTGAACAGGTGGAGCGTAAAGATGCGCAGCGCGACTCTCAAAGGAAGACACCATCCTTTTCACAACTTCATTGAAAAACCGCTTGGACAGAGATTGTAGAAAAACATTCTTAAACTCAAATGCAACAGTAAAATCAATGGTACAGCTCCCATCTCCATTATCCGTAAAGCGCCATTCATTGGTGAGGTGTTTGAGAGGTCCATTCTGATATTCTATAGTTAAACGCTCAGGATTTTCTAAAACAACTTTAGACGAAAATCGTTCTCGAAACATGTGATACCCAATCACAAGATCTGCATAAAAAATAGTTTCTCCTTCCCATCGATTAATGCGACTCGCCAGACACCATGGCGCAAAGTCTTTATACTCATCCACCGCAGACACAAGATCAAACATCTCTTGTTGGGTATAGGGCAGTCTTTTTTGCTCAATATGCTGATACAATTTTCTTCTCACGCGCCTCTTTAAGCTTCTTAAAATCATCCCCTGCATGATAGGAGGAACGGGTCAAAGGAGTGGCAGAAACCATGAGAAATCCTTTGGATCGAGCCATTTTTTCTAGAGATTGAAACTCCTCAGGAGTCCAAAATCGATCCACAGGGGCATGTTTTGGGGTCGGCTGGAGATATTGTCCAATTGTAATGAAATCAACATTGGCCGCGCGCAGATCATCCATCACCTGCCCCACTTCTTCCTTTGTTTCTCCAAACCCCACCATCATGCCTGATTTTGTAAAGATAGATGGATCAAGATCTTTCACACGTTCTAACAAGCGCAGAGAGCGAAAAAAGCGTGCACCAGGGCGAATAGTCGGATACAAACGAGGGACAGTCTCTACATTATGATTGAAAACATCAGGTTTTGCCTGTGTCACAAGATCTACAGCCTTAAGATCTCCTTTAAAATCTCCGGGGAGAATCTCTATAGTTGTCTTCGGGACTTTAAAGCGCAGAGCTTCAATCGTCTTTACCCAGTGGCGCGCCCCAGAATCTTCTAAATCATCTCGATCAACCGAGGTGATCACAACATGTTCTAGCCCCATCTGCTCCACAGCCACCCCGATACGCAGAGGCTCATACTGATCAAGAGCCGAAGGCTTTCCCGTTGCGACATTACAAAAAGAACAGGCGCGCGTACAAATTTCTCCCATAATCATAAAAGTGGCATGTTTTTTCTCCCAACACTCCCCTACATTTGGACATCCCGCCTCTTCACACACAGTTGTGAGCTTCATTTTGTTCACAAGGGCTTTTGTCTCTTTATAAACTTTCCCCACGGGCGCCTTCACCCGAATCCACTCAGGCTTACGCCCCATCGGACGATCAGGATTTTTCCGCTTCTCAGGATGGCGCTTTTCTTTGATTTTTAAATCTGAGTTATAGGTCATTGCATAAACAGAAGCATTCCGCCCTCCATCCAAAACATAAAGGTTAAAAGTGTTATAAAATAACTCCATATTTTTTTCCTATGGAGTACTCCAATATATAAGAAGAAAAACGGAAGTAAAAACAAAACAACAAATGAAATCCACATAGAAATATTCAAAACATCATGTATG
Organism: Alphaproteobacteria bacterium; assembly: GCA_024279035.1. Taxonomy (GTDB): domain Bacteria; phylum Pseudomonadota; class Alphaproteobacteria; order Micavibrionales; family Micavibrionaceae; genus UBA1850. The sequence continues at coordinate 28,238 of JAJRSA010000016.1, read as the reverse complement.
ATATAAGAAAATATATATGGAGCAGTAATGATACCACTCAGAGTAGCTAATAATGCTAGACTTATAGATTCAACAACGTTTATATCTTCCAAAAAAATCAAATGAAAGAGAAGGAGAAAGAAGCTTATAATCCAAGACACCCCAAGATATTCACCTTTTGATAAGTTACATAAACTTTTAAATGAATTCATAGGTCACTCTACATACGGATTTCTATAGGGAATTTCTACTCGATATAAGGCATGATCATACTGCTCATATTGATCCAAAATACGATCGATCGTTCCATCTAATATCAATTCATCTAATGCTAAACTCACAGCATCTCGCATTTGAAATTCATCTGATTTAAAGGCAAAGCCAGATTGATAAATTCTGACAGGGTTATTGATTTGAACAATTTTAAGTTTGTCAGGGTTTGAGGCATTGTAAGCGCCAAAAGTGTTGGCATCAACCATTGTGACATCTGCTTTCCCTGTTGCCACTTCAACCAAAACTTGTGTAAAGGCGGTGAGATTAGGAAGTGTTTTTATCTCTGCGTTTGGAAAATCTGATTTGGAAATAAAGACAGGATTGTCACCATCTAAAGCAACAATGCTGATCTCTGGGCTATTAATAGCCTGTAATGAGTGATCGAAGCGTGTATCCTCTGCGCGTGCGACAATAAATACAGGCTGATAGTAATGAGGCCGTGCAAAGAGTGAAAATTTAGCTGTTTTAGGGTTAATCCAATAGGAGTTACAGAGCATATCCGCTTTACCCGTCTCTAAATCCGTTGCAAACGTTGCCCACCCCGTTGGAGTAGAAAACTCAACCTCCAATTGTAAACGATCCGCCACAGCGTTCATAATATCAAAATCATAGCCACTCAACGCCCCCGTATTCGGATCTTTAACTAATGCAGGATCAAACGTGACATAGGCGCACCTCAGTTTCCCTGCCTTTTTCACCGCCTCAAAAATCTCTCCTGCATAAACAGGGGAAGAAAGGAGAAAAAATAGAATGATAAGGATGTATTTCATGATTTGTGCCCAAAAAATATAATATCACACGTACGGAACATATACATTTTCCATTGTTTCGTCAAAATCTTTTGTATTGCGCGTGACAAGTTGAGACTCCTGAAGCTGTGCCGAGGCATAGATCATAGCATCAGGCAATTTGATACGCTTTTCTCGCCTGATCTCCAAAATAGTTTCGTAGTCTAGCTCTTCAGGATAGATGATCTGAAACATATCATTAAGGAAAGCGCGCGCAGACTCCATCTGGTTATCGGGAATGCCTGTGAGAAATTCTATCCATGTGACAACGCTGATAAAACGCTCTCGACACGAGCGCAAAACATCTGCTGCACGCGGATCTCCATGAGAAAAATCAATGAGAATATTGGTATCAAAGACAGCCCTTTCCACTGTTATCATGCTCCGTTATCATCTTGTGGTTTAAAACCAGATTGAGGCGAGTCATGGAGACCCCATTTCCCATACATTTCATCTCTTTGATCCCATTCCCCTCGCATTTTATTCTGATAGTCCATCCCCTTTAAACCATTGAAAGCCTCGGGAGAGTTTTTAAGAAAACCATAGTATTTATCAAGGGAGTCATCAGATTTCTTTTGCTTATCTTCAGACAAATACAACCGCACCGCCCGACGCATCAATTCCGCACGAGATACATCTTTTTTTTGTGCAATCACATCCAGAGCTTGTATGTGCTCCTGTGGTATATCAACAATCGTACGCATCTCTGCCTCCTATAGGTTATATATGATAACGTTATCATGATAACAGCGCAAATGTCAACCCCCCCCTCTCTCTAAAAATGAATAGCCTTCCCATAGGCATCCAATACACTCTCATGCATCATTTCTGAGAGTGTGGGGTGTGGAAAGACTGTGTGCATAAATTCTGTTTCAGTCGCTTCTAACGCTTTTCCGATGACAAAACCTTGAATCAATTCTGTAACTTCTGCACCAATCATATGCGCCCCGAGGAGCTCACCTGTCTTTTCATCAAAGATTGTTTTTACAAGGCCTTCTGGCTCTCCGAGCGCAATGGCTTTTCCATTCCCCATGAACGGAAAACGACCCACTTTGACTTTGTATCCCAATTCTTTCGCTTTGGATTCTGTGAGACCGACAGAGGCCACTTGCGGATGACAATAGGTGCATCCCGGGATATTTTCAACTTTAAGAGGATGAACATCTTTGTGTCCCATAATTTTTTCAATGCAAATAATACCTTCATGTGAAGCTTTATGGGCTAACCATGGAGGAGAGACAACATCTCCGATGGCATAGACATTAGGTTCATCTGTCTTGAGATAAGAATCCACGACAATATGCCCGCGATCCAGTTTTACTTTTGTTTTTTCAAGGCCTAAATCTTCTGTATTTCCAACAATCCCAACAGCAGAAATCACACGATCAAATTTATGTTTTTCAATTTTCCCTTTAATTTCAATATGCGCTGTCACGTCCTGTGTGTGTTTATCAATTTTAGTGACTTTGGCATTTGTGATGATTTTCATGCCTTGTTTTTCAAAGGCTGTACGTGCAAGAGCGGAAATTTCTTCATCTTCCACAGGCAGTACATTTTCCATCATCTCCACAACAGTGACCTCTGCGCCCATAGTTTTGTAGAAACTCGCAAACTCAATGCCGATGGCACCAGAGCCCACGACCAAGAGCTTTTTAGGCATGGTGTCTGGGATCATGGCCTCTTTGTACGACCATATAAATTTTCCATCAGGTTCAAGGCCTGAAAGAACGCGTGCACGCGCCCCTGTTGCTAAAATAATATGTTTGGCGTGAAGTGTCCCTTGCGATTGTCCATCTTTTTCAAGTGTGATAGCGCCTTTCCCTGCCAAACGCCCATACGCATCAAAGACAGTTATTTCATTCTTCTTTAAAAGATGGGCTATCCCTCCTGAGAGCTGTTTTGAAATCCCACGAGAGCGCTCAACAATCTTTTTTAAATCAAACTCCAGCCCTTTGATTTTAATCCCATATACCTCTGCATTTTGTGCCAAATGAAAAATCTCGCTCGACCGTAAAAGCGCCTTTGTCGGAATACATCCCCAATTGAGACATATGCCGCCCAAATGATTGGCCTCAACAACGGCAACCTTTAGTCCCAGTTGAGCTCCACGAATTGCCGCAACATACCCTCCAGGCCCTCCACCTATCACAACACAATCAAAGTTTTTATTGGGCATTTTTGTTCCTTTTTCTTTCTGCACTCATTATATTTTTACAGTAAAAATATCTAAACCAACATCCCCACTGGGTTTTCAATATAGCGTTTGAAATATTGTAAGAACTCTGCACCGACAGCACCGTCAACAGCGCGGTGGTCAACAGAGAGGGTGCAGTTCATGAATGTGCCTATTTTTATATCATTGCCCTCAACATGAGGCTTTTTTTCTCCTGCGCCGACAGCCAAGATACACGCTTGAGGGGGGTTTATAATGGCATCGAAAGATTTCACACCAAACATCCCGAGGTTAGAGACAGAAAATGTGCCTCCTTGGAATTCTTCAGGTTTGAGTTTTCCTTCACGGGCACGGCCCGCAAGGTCTTTTACTTCTACAGAGATTTCTTTTAATCCTTTTTTTTCTGCGGATTTTACAATCGGTGTGATTAAGCCGTTGGGCGTAGCCACGGCGACAGAAATATCGGCACAATCGTATTGTAATATGGCCTCATCTGTCCATGCAACGTTGGCGGCAGGGTAAGCTTTTAGGGCTTGAGCGACGGCCTTAATGACGAAATCATTGACAGAGATTTTATAGACACCATTTGCAGCCTCATTGATCTCTTTTCGAGCCCTCATAAGAGTGTCAATCTGGCACTCAACCGTAAGATAAAAATGGGGCACAGTCTGTTTTGACTCAACAAGGCGTTTGGCCACAATTTTACGCATATTATTATTAGGAATTTCTGTATACTCCATCCCCAATAGATCAGAGAGCTTTTTTGCATCTGGGCCTGAAGAGACAGCTTGAGAAGAAGGTTTAGAAACAGGGAGTGTCTTTTGTTTGAAGCCAAGGATGTCTGCTTTTACAATACGTCCCTTCGGACCTGTTCCTGTGATATGGACAAGATCTATGTTTTTATCTTTGGCTAAACGACGCGCAAGAGGGGTCGCGAAGATGCGGGAGGTCTTTTCTTGTGGTTTCACCCTTCTAGCCTCTGAAATAACGACTTCAGAAGAATCAAAATTGTCCTCCTCCTCAGGGAGGGAGGTGGGTGAGGGTGTATCAAGTGCAGACACATCAATATCCTCTGTCTTCTCCCCCTCTTCTAACAAAACAGCGATCACAGCATTCACTTTGACATGCTCAGTGCCATCCTTAACAACGATTTTTCCAAGAATACCCTCATCCACGGCCTCAACTTCCATCGTGGCTTTATCGGTTTCAATCTCGGCAAGGACATCACCAGCCTCAACACTATCTCCTTCTGATTTAAACCATTTAGAAAGAGTCCCCTCTTCCATTGTGGGGCTTAAGGCGGGCATTGTAATGTTAATAGGCATTAAAACATCTCCTTCACTTTAGTAACAATATCGCTGGCCTGTGGTGTAGCAAGAGTCTCAAGGTTTGTCGCGTAGGGCATAGGGACGTCTTTTGCGCAGACACGCAAAACAGGGGCGTCCAGATAGTCAAAGGCGTGCTCTTGGACTAAGGCGGCTATCTCTGATCCAATACCTGCGTAAGGCCAACCTTCTTCCGCCGTGACAAGACGATTGGTCTTTTTGACGCTCTCGATGAGTGTCCAGCGATCCAGAGGGCGAATGGTACGTAGATTAATAATTTCCGCATTAATACCCTGCTCTGCAAGAATTTCAGCGGCGTCAAGTGCTTTTCCTACCATAATGGAGAAAGCCACAATTGTAACATCGGTGCCTGCTCGTTCAATTTTAGCTTTTCCGATTGGGAGAACGAAGTCCTCACTGACAGGAACGTCAAAGCTTTGCCCGTAGAGAAGTTCGTGTTCTAACACGACAACAGGATTAGGATCACGGATAGCAGCTTTCATTAAGCCTTTTGCATCCGCACCTGACCATGGGGCCACGACTTTTAAGCCGGGGATATGCCCAAACCATGACGCAAAGCACTGGGAATGTTGCGCGCCTACTTTTCCAGGAGCTCCATTTTGTCCTCGAAAAACAATAGGGCACCCGAGCTCTCCTCCTGCCATATAGAGCGTTTTTGCAGCAGAATTAATAATCTGATCCATAGCTTGCAAAGCAAAATCCATACTCATGAATTCAATGATAGGCTTTAAACCTGCCATAGCAGCCCCTACCCCAAGGCCAGTAAAAGCATGTTCTGTAATTGGAGAATCTATAACGCGCTTTTCTCCGAATTCTTCTAACATGCCTTGAGAGACTTTATAGGCACCTTGATATTCGGCGACTTCTTCTCCGAGGAGAAAAACAGACTCATCCTTGCGCATTTCTTCGGACATACCTGCACGCAGAGCCTCACGGCCTGTGAATGACGCGGTATCGTTCATAAATAGCTCTTCATCAAAGGCAGGAGGTTCAAAGAGAATATTTTGAGCATAGAGAATATCAGGGTTTTCCTCCTCCACTTTTCTTGCTTCTGAAGTTAAAACTTCAGGAGAAGAATCGTCACCTTCTTGCTCAGGGAGAGAGGGGGGGGAGACTTGTTTCTCTATATCTTCTATACTCTCTCCTTCTTCCAGTAAAACAGCAATAGTCGTATTCACAGCAACATTTTCTGTCCCTGCTTCAATCAGGATCTTTCCTATAATGCCCTCATCCACAGCTTCGACTTCCATGGTGGCTTTATCGGTTTCAATCTCGGCGAGAATATCACCAGACTCAACAGAATCGCCTTCTGCTTTCATCCATTTGGCGAGTGTGCCCTCTGTCATTGTTGGGCTCAAGGCAGGCATTAAGATTTCAACTGGCATGCTCTGTCTCCTTGCTCTGTTCAACAGGAATAAAAATGTCCGTCCAGAGCTCAGACGGATCAGGCTCAGGAGAGGCTTGCGCAAACTCAGCCGCTTCCGTCACAATGGCTTTTATCTCTTTATCTATCTCTTTAATGTCAGTCTCTTTAATTTTAAGCGCCCCAAGCATGAGCTTTTTAATCTGCGCAATAGGGTCTTTTCCATCTTTATAGGCAGAGACTTCGTCCTTTGTTCTATATTTCGCAGGGTCAGACATCGAATGCCCTCGATAGCGATAGGTCATCACTTCCAGAATATAAGGCCCTTCTCCCGAACGCACATAGTCAAGAGCTTGCTTAACAACTTTACGAAGAGGTACTATATCTTGACCATCCACTTGCTCCCCAGGAATGCCAAAGCCTTCTCCTCGACGATAGAACTCTCCCGCTGCGTGACGTTGGGTACTTGTCCCCATACTATAGCGATTATTTTCGACGATATAGAGCACAGGGAGTGCCCACAGAGCCGCCATATTGTAGCTCTCTGCCACTTGCCCTTGATCAGCGGCCCCGTCGCCCATATAAGCAATACACACGCCATTATCTTTTTTATAGCGATGCGCAAAGCCAAGCCCCGTCCCTAAAGAAACCTGAGCGCCCACAATGCCATGTCCTCCATAGAAGTTTTGAGCCAGAGAAAACATATGCATCGAGCCCCCCTTTCCTTTTGAACAGCCCGTCACACGTCCTGTCATTTCTGCCATCACAGCTTTAGGGGCAACACCATAGAGTAAAACATGCCCATGATTCCGATAGGCCGTAATAACTGTATCTTGAGGTTCTTGCACAGATTTAACAGCAGTTGCCACAGCTTCTTGTCCAATATAGAGATGACAAAACCCCCCTATTTTTCCCATTCCATAGAGCTGTCCTGCTTTTTCTTCAAAACGCCTAATTAAGAGCATTTCACGATAGAGCTTTAAGGCCTCTCTCACTGAGATGTCGCTTTTAGTTACTTTTTTTGCTTTCGCCACACAGTTCTCCTTTACTGGTCTCCTTTAAAGATAATCGGCAGGGATAGTAGCTACATCATTTTAGAAAGAGTCGCTAGAAAAAAATGGAAGAGATACGGGAAAGAGTACACAAAAAATAACTCTAATCCTTCAAAACAAAAGCATTTTCTGGAAGAACACCCAGCATAACCTGCACACGTTCTTCGAAGAGATCGATGTCAATCGAGTCTGAGCGCATTCCAATAACGTTTTTTTCTAACCCTTCACGCTCCTCTTTTAATGCCTGATGTTCAATCTTGGTTATCTCATAGTGATGAGAGAGGGTAACAAGTTTCAAATAGCCCCGCTCCCCAAAGAGCAAATGAAAAGAAAAATACAGACAAATGCACAGCATCACCATAAAGAGGAGATGCTTTTTATTTCCATGCGGGGGGTGAAGAAGTGAACTCATAGACTCATAGAATCACAAATGATTCACTCATGCAAGATGTTTTTTGTTTTGAGTCAGGTGTTTAAGTCAAAGAAAAAGCACTAAGCGATTCAAACGATTCAGCTTTTCGGCAAATCACTCCATCCTGCATATTTTGCAGTTTCTCCCAATTCTTCTTCTATGCGAATCAATTGGTTATATTTTGCAGTTCGATCTGAACGCGACAAAGAACCTGTCTTTATTTGTCCTGCATTGGTGGCCACCGCTAAATCTGCAATCGTGGCATCTTCTGTTTCTCCAGAGCGATGAGAGAGAACAACGCCAAAGCCTTCTTTTTGTGCCATCTGAACCGTTTCTAAGGTCTCAGTAAGCGTTCCTATCTGGTTCACTTTAACAAGCACAGAGTTCGCAGATTTTTCTTCAATGCCTCGCGCTAAACGCTTGGCGTTAGTAACAAACAAATCATCGCCGACAAGTTGTACTTTATCTCCGATAGAGGCTGTCAGCGCTTGCCATCCGTCCCAGTCATCTTCTGCCAAGCCGTCTTCAATAGACTTAATGGGATAATCTGCAATTAACTTCTCGTAATAGCTGACCATCTCTGTTGAAGAGAGTTTTAGCCCCTCTCCTTTCAAATGATAAACACCATCATAGAAAAATTCTGTCGAGGCACTATCAAGTGCCAAAACGATATCTTCTCCAGCCTTATAACCAGCAGTCTCGATTGCCTGCATAACGAAATCAAGGGCAGCACGTGTTGAACTTACATTAGGGGCAAATCCTCCCTCATCTCCAACATTTGTATTTAAACCTGCTTTTGAGAGTTGAGATTTGAGCGCATGAAACACTTCACTCCCCATCTGTACAGCCTGTACAATGCTTGTCGCAGAGACAGGCATAATCATGAATTCTTGAATGTCCACATCATTATCTGCATGCTCTCCTCCATTTAAAATATTCATCATGGGGGTAGGCAACACATGTGCATACATCCCTCCAATATATTTATAGAGAGGCACATCAAGCTCTATAGCCATGGCCTTGGAGACGGCAAGGGACACCCCTAAAATAGCATTAGCCCCAAGATTTGATTTATTCTCTGTCCCATCAAGATCAATCATCATCTGATCTATTACCATTTGCGCTTCCGCATCATAGCCAAGCAAAGCCTCTGCAATCTCTTCATTCACATGACTGACCGCATTCAAAACACCTTTTCCGTTATAGACAGAGGACACAGCATCACGGAGTTCTACCGCTTCATGAACCCCCGTTGAGGCCCCAGAAGGCACAGCTGCGCGCCCCATCACACCAGACTCAAGCGTAACATCCACTTCAACGGTAGGATTTCCTCGACTATCAAGAATTTGACGTCCATGTATATCTATAATTGCTGACATTTGTTTTTCCTTTTTATTTAACTTATTTGAATAAGATTCATTGATTTTACAACATCATCAATGGCTTTGGCTTGAGATAAGAATTCTTCTAGTTTATTGAAGGGCAGAGCTGAAGGCCCATCACATTTAGCTTGATCTGGATTTTCATAGGCCTCTATAAAAATTCCAGCAATCCCAATGGCAAGAACCGCACGGGTAAGATCTGGGACAAGTCCTCGTCGTCCTCCAGAGGCTTCACTCCCCGGCAAACGCATCTGTGAGGCGTGTACTGTATCGCAAATAATGGGGATATTCCCTGTCATGTCTCTCATCACCCCAAATCCCATAGGATCAACAATAAGATTATCATAACCAAGGGCATGTCCGCGCTCACATAAAATGAGATTGTCATTGCCACATTCCCGAAATTTATCAACAATATTCCCGACTTGATAGGGAGACATGTATTGAGGTTTTTTAATATTTATAATGGCGCCCGTTTTTGCCATCGCCATCACCAAGTCTGTTTGACGTGCCAAAAAGGCAGGAATTTGAAGGACATCTACCACTTCGGACACAGGCTGACACTGCTCAATTTCATGCACATCCGTAATTAAGGGTACATCGAACTCGGATTTAACCTTCTGAAAGATTTTCAACCCCTCATCAAGCCCTACCCCACGGTAGCTATGAATAGACGAACGATTGGCCTTATCAAAGCTCGCTTTAAAGATAAAAGGAATATTCAGTTTATCCGTAATTGTTTTATAAACTTCAACGGCTTTGAGCGTGATACTCTCGCTTTCAAGAACGTTTATTCCTCCAAAGAGAGTGAAAGGCTGAGTATTGCTTATTTTAAAGTTTCTAAGTTCAATTGCCTGAGGCATAATCTATGATCTTTCTTTTTTAGACAAAAAAACACTATAGATACACGTATCAGTTATTCAAGTAGGAAAATAGAAAGAGCCTACTTCTAAATCAACCGACTCTGTTTAATCGCTGCTTTCACAAAAGAGACAAACAAAGGGTGAGGATCGAAAGGTTTGGATTTTAGTTCTGGGTGATATTGGACGGCAATAAACCATGGGTGGTCTTTGCGTTCGCATGTTTCAGGGAGAGTTCCATCTGGAGAGAGGCCTGAGAAGAAGAGGCCTGCGGCTTCTAATTGATCTTTATAGGCACTATTGACCTCATAACGATGCCTATGGCGTTCTTCAATATCGGTTCTTTGGTAGATATCTGCTATTTTTGAATTTTTGTCTAACACAGCAGGATATGCGCCTAAGCGCATTGTTCCCCCTAGATTTTCATTGCTTGAACGCTCTTCTTTTGCGCCTTCTTTGACCCATTCCGTCATTAGCCCTATTAAATGCGGGCCTTCTTTCTCAAACTCTGAGGAGGTGGCATCAGGAATATTAGCAAGATGGCGGGCTGTTTCTAACACAGCCATCTGGAGTCCAAAGCAAATACCAAAATAAGGTATTTTACGCTCACGTGCAAATTGGACGGCCTTAATTTTTCCTTCCGCGCCTCGTGTTCCAAATGCGCCCGGCACTATAATACCATGAACACCCTCAAGGGCTTCAACAATCCCCTCCTCTTCATCAAAGACAGAGGATTCAATAAACTTAATTTTTACTTTTGTATTATTGGCAATACCTCCGTGGGTGAGCGCCTCATTCAAAGATTTATAACTATCTGCCAAATTGGTATATTTTCCAACAACGCCAATTGTAACCTCTCCTTCAGGCTCATGAATGGCCTTAGAAATATTAATCCAGACAGAGAGATCAGGATCAACACTGTTATCAAGCTCAAAATAGTCCAAGACTTCTGTATCTAGTCCTTCTTTGTGATAGGCCAAGGGGACATCGTAGATCGACTTGGCATCAAGCGCAGAGATAACTTTTTTCTCTTCTATATTACAAAAGAGGGCTATTTTTTTAAGTTCATCCTCTTCAATAGGACGGTCAGAACGACACAGGAGCATGCGTGGTCGAATACCAACGCTCATCAATTCTTTCACAGAATGCTGTGTGGGTTTTGTTTTAAGCTCTCCCGCTGTTGGGATATAAGGGAGAAGCGTAACATGTAAAAACAGAGAGCGGGCAATTCCAACCTCATTTCCAAACTGGCGAATAGCTTCTAAGAAGGGAAGGCTTTCAATATCTCCAACAGTTCCTCCAATTTCACACAAGACAAAATCTGCGCTGTCTTCTTTTTCTGCAATAAATTCTTTAATTTCGTTGGTGATATGGGGGACAACTTGAACGGTTGCACCAAGATAGTCTCCACGTCGCTCTTTATTCAAAACATTTTGGTATATACGTCCTGTTGTAATATTATCGTTTTGTGACGCAGGGCGACCTGTAAAGCGCTCATAATGACCCAGATCAAGATCCGTTTCTGCCCCATCATCTGTTACAAAAACTTCTCCGTGTTGAAAGGGACTCATGGTTCCAGGGTCAACATTAAGGTAAGGGTCAAGTTTGCACAGCCGAACCGAATATCCACGCGCCTGTAACAACGCGCCAAGCGCAGCGGAGCCTAAACCTTTTCCCAATGAGGAAACAACACCACCCGTAATGAATATATATTTTGTCGACATCTTTATTCCACAATAGGTACAACAGGTTCAGACGGTGTAGGGACGACAGCCTCTCCCCCTTCTTCTGTCGGAACAGCAGGCATTTCAATAGAGATTTGATCAATCACAGAATCCGCAGATGTATGCACTTTTGCCAAATAGGCAAGAGAGAGATTTGTGATAAAAAAGACAGTTGCAAGAACAGCTGTAGCACGTGTGAGCATATTAGCCGTTGTATGTGCCCCTGCCAAAGCGCCCATCCCTCCAGAGCCTCCTCCAATACCAAGGCCACCACCTTCAGAGCGTTGCAACATGATCAACCCAATCAGGGAGAGCGTTGCGATCAAATGTATAACAAGTAAAACAGATTCCATTTTTTTATTCTTTCTCTATTGCCCTTCTATGGCGTGGGCTATGCCTATAAAGGACTCGGCATTTAAACTTGCGCCCCCCACTAAAAACCCATCGACATGTTGGATACGCGATAAATTTCCTGCATTATCAGGCTTCACCGAACCGCCATATAAGATACGGATTGAAATAGTCTTGTCCAGCTTTTCCTTCATAAAGAGGGCAATCACTTCATGCATCGCCCGCACATCTTCCTCAGAAGCTACTTTTCCTGTTCCGATCGCCCAAACAGGCTCATAAGCAATGACAAGTTTATTACTTTCTACGTTCTCAGGAATACTTTTCTCAAGTTGAGATTCTACAATTTCATAGGCCTCTCCAGCCTCGCGCTCTTTGAGCGTTTCCCCTACACATACAAGTGTTATTAACCCTTGTGCCTGTGCTTTTTGTACTTTTTGTGCGACCTGCTCGCTCGTTTCCCCTTGGTTTTGACGACGCTCTGAATGCCCAAGAATAACGTGGACAGCTCCCACATCAGAAATCATCTCTGCCGAGATCTCTCCCGTATGTGCGCCATTCTCATTGTCTGCACAATCTTGCGCGCCCACTAAAATAGGCACGGAGTCTAGCTCTTTGGAAACGTCCGAAAGATGAAGAAAGGACGGGCAAACAGACAGTTCCGCCTTCATAAGAAGCTCAGGCGCGTCATGGAGAATGGCTTTAAGATCATGGGCAAGAGAAACAGCCTCTTTCAGGCTTTTATTCATCTTCCAATTCCCGACCACAAGTAATTTTTTATCAATGTTGCTCATGGAAGCCTGTTCTATCTTTTATTGGATGATTTTGCAAACACTATTGCTCTGTTTTTTGACTCCTTCTATAGTGCCTCAAATTATAAGGAGTTTTAACTATGCTACAATCCATGCGTAATGGTGTTTTTTCTGGATTTTTTCTTGTCATTCTTCTCTTGGGAGGCATTGGCTTGGTGGTGTCTGATGGAGGCGGTTTTTTTAGAAGCGGAGTCAAAGGCACTGACATCGCAAAAATTGGAGACAAAACCTTTCATGTAGCTGATTTTGATCGCTCTTTGCGCCTCATTCTAAGACAGCAAGGTATTTCCCCTCAAAAAGGCTTTGAAGCAGGTCTTGTTCATCAGTTTTTAGCCCAAGAGATCAACCGCGCCGCCGTGAGACAAGAGGCCAACGATCTCGGCATCGTGATCTCTCAAAAAGAAGTGGCGAAATTGATTGGCGCTCTCATTGACCCCGTTGTTAATATTGGAACAACGAAAGAGGAAGCCTTTGACCTTGTTCTACAAACAAGTAACATGAGTGAAAAGGATTTATTACAAGAATTTAGAGAAGATGCCGCATCTAAAGTCCTTTATCAAGCCATAGAGAAAAACACACTTCCTCTCTCTGAGACCCTGATCAATACACTTGCCCAATTACAAGCTCAGACACGAACGATTGAATTTTTAGATTTTCCTCATGAGAAAACATCTGGTGTGGACTCCCCCTCAGACGAGAAACTCTCGAAATACTATAACACTGTGAAATCCATATATGCGCGCCCAGAACGACGAGATCTCTCTCTTTTGATTGTAGATACCCAGCGTTTAAAAGAGCGTGTCGATATTTCAGAAAGCACTCTTCAGGCTTTCTATAAAGAAAATATAGATCAATTTACGTCTCCTGAAAAAAGAGAACTCCACCAAGCTGTTTTTGAAGATGAAGCCACAGCGCTCTCTGTTGTAGAGACCTTTGAAAACACTCTTGAAGAGACCGTTGAAAAAATAACAGGAGAGACAAAGGCTTTTCTTGGCGTGCAATCTTTTGAAAAAGACTCGCTTCTGAACGCACTCTCGGAAGACATTTTTTCGGCAGACAATGACTCTATTGTTGGACCTTTGAAAACGGCGCTTGGCTGGCATGTTTTTCAAGTCACCGCCATTCTCTCAGAAAATGTAAAGCCTATAGAAAGCGTCTCTCAAGAGATTAAAGATATCCTCTTTCAAGAAAAAATGGCTGATGAGTTGTATGCCCTTGGGGAGGAATTAGATGATCGTTTGGTTGCTGGAGACACAATTGAAACATTAGTGAACGAACTTCCAATTAAACATGTTGAACTTTCTCAAATTTCTTCTCTTGAAGGAGAGAGAATTTCAAAACTTACTCCTGAAGACCAAGAGCTTGTCTTTCGGGACTCTTTCCAACTCTATGAAGAAGAAAACACCCCAATAGAAGAATTTTCGGATGGGCGCTTTTTTACCGTCTATGTGCATAAAATATATCCATCTACCATTCCTCCTTTAAAGGATGTGCGTGAAGAGCTTCTGTCCACATGGATAACACAACAAAAACAAGCGAAGAACTTTGCAGACACACAAGCGCTCATCTCTGATATAGAGTCTCAAAAAATAGATTTTGAAACATTAAATCCTCTCTCTAAGACACTTTCGACAACAGATGACCTTCCCTTCAATCTGTCTCGACAAGGGCTTGATATTTTCTTTTCTGCCGAACAAGGAGACGTCAAACTGGCGCGCACAGAAGAAGGGATTGTCCTTGGGCGCGTGAAAAGCATTAACATTCCAAAACCCGAGTCCCTTAACTCTACAAAAGTAACTCAAATCAAAACCTTTTTGACACGCCAATTGGAACAAGAATTGATGTCCTCTTATGTGGCTCATCTTCAAAAGGTGAGAGACGCCCAGATTAATGATGCACTTCTCACACAATATTACGCCCCACGAAGGGAATAAATATGGAGTGTTTTCCTCCGAAAGATTTTTTTATTAAAACACTGGAAAGAGGACAACAACCTCTTCTCTATACTTGTATTCCTATTGATACGGACACGCCAGTGTCTGCCTTTCTTAAGCTCTGTGAAGATCAAAAATATGCTTTTTTGTATGAGTCCGTTGAAAAAGCAAAAACTATTGGACGATATTCAGCCATTGGGTTTGATCCTGACATGATATGGACTCTTGAAGGCCTGCAAAGCCATTATAAAAATAGAGTGAGTGCAGATGGAGATGAAACATCCAGTGACCCACTAAGTGACCTTAAAATGCGCCTAGAAGAAAGTCGCGTAGAAACACCAGATGACGCAGGCCTCCCCCCTATGTTAACATCTGGTCTATTTGGATATTTGGGATATGAGACCATTCGATTGATCGAAAATATACCGCCTCACGCAAGAAACACTCTGGACATAGATGATGCAATAATGATCCGACCAAGAACCATTCTGGTTTTCGACAATATCTATCATAAATTATGGATTTCTGCCCCTGCCTATAAAACATACACAGGAAATCCAGAGAGCATTTACGAGGCGTGTGAAAAGCGTATTCACGATGTCTTACTTAAGCTTCGTAATGGACGTCCTCATGATCAAATGATCTCGAAAGAGACCCTTGAAAAATCTCTGGATTTTAAACCAAATATGAAAGAAAGCGCTTTTAAAAATATAGTTAAAAAAGCAAAAAAATATATTTTAGACGGTGATGTTTTTCAAGTGGTCCTCTCTCAACGCTTTACATCTCCCTTCCCTCTTCCTGCTTTTTCATTCTATAGATCCTTGAGGCGTATCAACCCCTCGCCTTTCCTTTTCTATGTGAAAATGGGTGACTTTTCTCTGGCAGGTTCCAGTCCAGAACTCATGGTACGCGTCAGAGACAATACAGTTACAATTCGCCCCATTGCGGGGACTCGTAAACGAGGTAAAGATGAGGCCGAAGATGAAAGACTTAAAAAAGAGCTTTTAGCCGATGAAAAAGAATGCGCGGAACATCTTATGTTGTTGGATCTTGGGCGCAATGACGTCGGAAAAGTCTCTGAAATAGGCTCTGTCAATGTCACACATCAATATGATATAGAGCTTTACTCACATGTTATGCATATCGTTTCCAATGTCGAAGGGACTCTTAAAAAAGAGCTTCACCCTCTAGATGCCCTCCTCTCTGGCTTTCCAGCAGGAACAGTCAGTGGAGCCCCTAAAATTCGAGCCATGGAAATCATCAATGAATTAGAGCCAGAAGCACGCAATCATTATGCGGGATGTATCGGATATATTGATGCCACAGGAAATGTTGATAATTGTATCGTTTTGCGCACAGCTCTTATCAAAGACGGACAAATCATCATTCAATCTGGTGCCGGAATTGTTGCGGATAGTGATCCACAGGCTGAATACCAAGAAACATTAGATAAAGCTAATGCCCTCATTGTCGCAGCAAAAGAGGCCATAGAGATTGCAAAACAAAGCCTATCGGGCAATTAGATCAGAGAGAGGCACAAGCTCAAACCCTTTTTCTTGCGCTTTTTTAGCCCATGCCGTCAAAGATTTAAGCGTAATGTCTTTGGGGTGACCAATTGCAATCGCAACTCCACCCTCTTGCGCTATAGATTCTAGCTTTTCTAAAGATGTAGCTGTAAACTCATATGTTTCTTCATGATCTAAAAAGACATGGCGTTCCAAGAAAGGGACATTATATCGTGAGGCTGTTTCTTTCCCCACACTTTCTGCTGTTGTCCGAGAATCCAAAAAGAAAACCCCTTTTCCTTTGAGAGAGGCCATTAACACATTCATACCTTTTTCATCTTGGGTAAAGGCACTCCCCATATGATTATTAATCCCCACATAAGAGTCTAGAGCAGATAAATTTTTATCCAAACGCTCTTTTAGAAGAGTCTCTGAAAGATCAATTTCTAAAGCATTCTCTCCTGCATTTACATCCTGACCCAAAGGTTGCATCGGGATATGAAGCATAATGTCATGGCCTTTTTCTGTGGCGTGATCTGCCATCTCTTGAATGTCTGTGGCATAAGGGAGAAAAGAGAGGGTCACAGGAAAGTCTAAATTCACGGCATTCCATGATTGGATTTTGTTCATCCCAACATCATCGATAACAATAGCAATCTTTGGGGGAGATTCTAAATGAACCTCAATATTTTTTAAGCCAGAGAAATTGTCTTCTGTCATCTCTTCCAACGCGTCTATCAAATCCCCAAAATAGACATCTTGAATTTCAAAGAAGTCTGAGTCTCCTTTTTGCTCTGCTTTCTTGATGACAGGCGTTCCTTTTTCTGTAGAATAGAGTGCTTCTTTTGTTTTAAGTGGATCAAAAGATTTAAAGACGACAAATTGAGTAAACATCAAAAAAGAAACCCCTAAAAAAAGAGCCAGAAAACGGTGAGGTTTGAAGATAAAACGAAGAAATTTCATGTCGGCGAGCATACGCATGTTTGTTTTGACTTGCAATGACCTCACAAGATAAGCCATAAGTTTTATCATGATCATTCTCATCGATAACTATGATAGCTTTACCTATAATCTTGTTCAATATCTTGGCGCTTTTGAAAACGATATTCAAATTAGCCGTAATGATGTCTGTTCCGCAGAAGATATTCTTGCCCAAAACCCTGACGGTATTCTTATTTCTCCTGGGCCCTGTTCTCCAGATGAAGCGGGGATATGTGTAGAGCTTATTCAAAAGACAGCACAGACTAATATTCCTCTTTTAGGCGTGTGTCTTGGACATCAAGCGATTGGACAAGCCTTTGGAGGATGTGTGATAAAAGCGCCTGCACCTATTCATGGGAAAACATCTCTCATTGAACACACACAGAAAAACCTTTATCAAGATATACCTTCTCCCTTGAGTGTTACACGCTATCATTCTCTTATCATTGAAGACCACACGCTTCCAGAATGTCTTGATATAACCGCAACACTCAATAAGGCTATGATTATGAGCATTCAACATAAGACAAAACCTATTTTTGGTGTACAATACCATCCAGAAAGCATTGCCACTGAGCACGGTAAAACTCTTATCAAAAATTTTGCACATATGACACGAAAATGACCTTTACAATTGACATCAAAATAACCTTAAAACAGCTTCAGTCAGGGCAAAGCCTTACCCGTGAACAAATGAAATCCGTTGTTTTAACGATTATGAGCGGCGGTGTACCAGATGTTCAAATTGCCTCTTTTTTATCTTTTATTGCGGCGCGTAGAGAAAGCGTTGAGGAAATTGTTGGAGCAACGCTCGCCTTAAGAGAAAATGCCCTTACACTTAAAGCCCCCAAAACAGCCGTTGATTGTTGTGGAACTGGTGGGACAGGGCTTTCGACGTATAGTATTTCTACAGCCGTGGCACTGGTCGCCTCTGCCTGTGGAGTCCCTATTGCCAAACATGGGAATCGGGCAGCTACATCAAAGTCAGGGACAGCAGATACGCTTGAAGCACTTGGGGTGCCTCTTGATTATTCACAAGAGATTATTGAACGCGCTTTAAAAGAAACAGGCTTTGCCTTTTTAATGGCCCCTCGTCATCATCAAGCCCTTAAGCACGTCGCCCCCGTGCGCAAAGAATTAGGCTTTAGGACAATTTTCAACCTTCTTGGCCCTCTTGCCAATCCTGCAGGCACGAAAATACAGCTCATTGGTGTTTTTGACCGCCACTATCTTCTCCCCCTCGCACAAGCCCTCAACGCGTTAGGCTCTCAACGTGCTTGGATTGTACATGGATCAGATGGAATGGATGAAATCACCCTGACAGGAGAAACATATGTCGCCATCCTAGAGAATGGAAGAATCACAGAAAAAACGCTCACACCTGATGATTTTGGGCTTCCTCACCATTCCTTAGAAGATTTTAAAGGCGGAGATCCGCATACAAACGCACAAGCACTTAAGTCTCTTTTAAAAGGAGAAAAGAATGCCTATCGAGATATTGTTTTGGCCAATGTCGCTGCCATAACGACCCTATCTGACCTATCAAAGACACTAAAAGAAGGTGTCATTCTTGCGGCGCAGGCCATTGACACAGGGCATGCCCTTGAAACCCTAACCACCTATAAATCATACAAAAAACCATGAGTATTCTTGAAGAAATATGCGCCAAAAAGATGAGTCATGTTTCAAAAATGAAACAAAAATGCGGTATTCGGGATATAAAGGCTCTCATCAATGAAAAAGGCTCTCGTTTTATTTTTGAAGAAGCTCTCCGTGCTGAAAAAGAGAACGGAACGCCTTCCATTATTGCTGAAATAAAAAAAGCCTCCCCGAGTAAAGGGGTCATTAGAGACTCTTTTGATCCCAAAGAGATTGCAAAGAATTATGAAGAGGCTGGAGCAACCTGCATTTCTTGTCTCACAGATGAACCCTATTTCCAAGGGCGAGATCACTATTTGAAGGATGTTAAAGCGGTGAGCACGCTTCCTGTCCTTCGTAAAGATTTCATGGTGGATCTCTATCAAATATATGAAAGCCGTGCGCTTGGGGCAGATGCTGTTTTACTTATCATGGCGGTTTTAGAAGATAATGTTGCCCAAGAGATGTATGCCCTCGCCACGCAGTTAGGAATGAGCGCGTTGTTTGAAGTTCATACTCTGGAAGAACTTAACCGCGCCCTTACTCTTAATCCCCGACTCATAGGCGTTAACAATAGAAATCTCAAAACAATGGAAGTCTCTTTAGATGTTTCTTTCGATTTAGCCCCCCTTATTCCAGAAGATATTCTCAAAATATCTGAAAGTGGGATCACCTCTGCCCAAGACATTCAATCTCTTTCACACACGGGCTTTGATGGCTTTTTAATTGGAGAAACCCTCATGAAAACCCAAGACGAATCAGATGCTTTGCGCATACTCAAGAATGCCACAACTTAATAAGTTCTAAATCTTCTTGACAGTAAAGAAGAACTTATATAGAACATAAAGGGACAAACGGTGATCACATAATTGAGGATAATTATCATGTTAACAAAAAAACAACACGACCTGCTTTCATACATTCATACCCACATGAAAGAGAGTGATCTAGCCCCCTCTTTTGATGAAATGAAGGATGCCCTCAACTTAAAATCAAAATCAGGGATTCACCGCCTTATTACAGCCTTGGTTGAACGGGGTTATCTTGAACGCCTTCCCAATCGTGCACGTGCAATTTCTATTAAAAAACTTCCTGGGAGTTTTAAAGAGAAAGGAGCTGTTGCTCAAGAAGAGAGTCCTTCAAACGACATCTTCAAAAGTGATCTTGAAGGGGTGCGTCCGCTTCCCATGTATGGGAAAATTTCAGCAGGCACACCTATCGAGGCCATTCGTCACGAAGGGAATTATTTTGATGCGCCCTTGAGCCTTCTGGGATCAGGAGAATATTACGCCCTAGAAGTTGATGGAGAATCAATGCTCAATGCAGGTATTCACGATGGAGACACTGCTATTATCCGCCGTACAGATCGCGCCTCTCTGGGTAATATCGTTGTTGCCTTAGTGGATGGAGAGGAAGTCACCCTCAAAACACTTGCAAAAGACAAAGATAAAATCGTCCTTCAACCTGAAAACGACGCCTTTGATCCTCAATATTACGATCAAAACCAAGTCATCATTCAAGGCGTTTTAGCCTCTATCATTCGAAAATATTGAGATCGTCATTCCCTGAATTGTCGTTAGACAATTCTAGGGGAATCCAGCGAGACCTCATGGTATAGATCACCCGAGAATGTGTAAACACATTCAGGCGATGACAATGTTACTTTGTGTTTTGGACAGTAGAACGTGAGACTGGCTTTATCTTATTATATCTTTTCTATTCCAAGGACGCACCCCCCTGCTCTCTTCCACATTGTTCACAATGGCTCCTTCATCTGTAAACCATAAAAGATGTGCCCCTTTATTTTTAAAAGAACTCCAATCAATAACAGACGGGCCCTCACATAATTTTTGTGAGACATGGAATCGCGCAATAACAAAATCTGCGCTTTGACACTCTTTTTGAATGGCATATTTGTTTTTTAGGAAAGAGATCTGAATATTATTTATATCCGTCCGACATCCATCTTCATCACAACAAATGTCTTCTCTACATCCTGACACAGGAAAGGAAGTGGCTTTCTCTTCATGTGTACCAATATATGATTTCCACTGTTTTTGAGTGAATTTTCCCTTCCGCGCATTGTTCACATAGAGGTGATCTTTTTTATAAATCCCCCATAATTTTCCATCTTCAGAGAGAAGAATGTCTGCGGGGCGTGTTAAAAGCACGACACAAAGTCCGATTAACAGTGGAAAAACGCACAGACACTTTAATCTACCTCGAACAGATAAGCACCATATTCCTGCCACAACAAAAAGACAAAAGCTTGAAAAAGGGAGAGTAGAAAACGAAACAGACGCCCCCTCTAAAGAACTCACCCAGCTTGAAACCTCCATAATGATTTCAACGCCTAATCTCATTAGAAAGAGAGGGTATTCTGCCATGTTAACGGGGAGAAGAAAGAAACTAAACACCGCCATTGGCATCACCACAAAGGCCATAACAGGAACAGCCAAAAGATTTCCCAACACACCATATACGGCTAAATGCTGAAAATGATAGAGTGTGAAGGGAGTCGTCACGAGTGTTGCAATCACCGTGGTGGCACACACGCTGATAAAGTAGAGCGTCAATTTCCTTACTATACCTGCATGGCTGTAATGCTTGACCCAAAAAGAGCGTGTTGAGCTATAAAAAATAATCAAGCCCATAACAGCAGCAAAAGACATCTGAAAGCTGGCACTCATAAGGCTTTCTGGGCGGATTAATAAAATCACAAACGCCGCAAAAGCAAGCAAATGAACCGAGAACGGAGAGCGATCGAGAATAATTGCAAGAAAAAACATACCTGTCATGACACACGCTCGGGCCGTTGGTACAGACGCACCAACGAGGAGCGTATAAAATAAGGCCGCACAAAAGGCGACAACTGCCGCTATTTTTTTAATGGGAAAACGGAGGCTGAGTGCAGGAAAGAAAGAGAGACAAAGGCGGATGATGAAGAAAACTGTTGCTGAAAATAAGCCCACATGAAGCCCTGAGATTGCGAGCATATGAGACAGCCCAGAGTCGCGCAAATGCGCCCATGTCTCTTCCTTGATTAAGGCACGGTCTCCTGTCAGAAGTGCTTGTGTAATTGCATTTCCTTTTGAGTCGGCGTGATGAACTTCTTTTTTCATCTCCTCGGCAATTTGAAAGAGAGTCTCCCCTATCTTTGATTTATGGACGGCAATCCCTGTTTCCAAAATCTCAGGATGGGAGAGTGTAAAGCCTGTCCCTCCAATGCGTTTAAAATAAAAAAATCTCTGAAAATCAAATCCATGAGGTAAAATAGGAGACGATGGAGGGCGCAAAGACGCCAAAAGAGAAATATGTTGTCCCACCTCCAATTCCTCTTTTTGACGCATGGTTACACGTATAAAGTGAGGCGTTTGAGACGGATCTAGCCTCTCTATTTTTAAATTTCCAAGAAGAAGGCGTCTTGCGCCCTTCTCTCTGTGTTCTATATCTTGCAATGTCCCCTCCACACGCACAATATTATATTTCTTTTGAAGCTGTGGGGCATCCACAACAGATGCTCTTAACGCCCCTGCCCCTATCCCTAAAGTCACAAGGCACAGCGCAAAAAAAGGAATAAACCCCCAATTTGATCTCTGTTTTAAAAAGAGAGAAAGGGCGCCCAAAAGAAGGCTTAAAATGATCCAGAGCAGATACGCAGGTTCACTCTGAAAAGAAAAATAAAGAGAAACTCCTGTCCCTAAACAGATCGGCCACCATAAGATGGCATGCTCTTTTTGGTGTGCAAACGCTTCTATTAAAAAGAGACGGGTGCGTTCTATTTTATTTTTTTGTAGATTTATCACTTCATCTCTTTCCTGCTCTCTATAGACACTATATAATCCCCACGCGAATGAAAACATCCAAATGAAATGAGACGGCCATGACCGACCAGCCTAAGAAAACCTTTACGCTAACTAATGATCAAACAGGCGAGAGCATTAAACTTCCTGTCGAAGAAGGAACAATGGGGCCTGCAACCATTGATATCCGTACGCTCTATGCACAAACAGGACATTTCACCCTCGACCCAAGCTTCACCGCCACAGGAAGTTGTAAATCTCGGATCACTTATATTGATGGCGAAGAAGGCGTTCTCCTCCACCGAGGCTATTCGATTGAAGAACTGACCGAGAAAAGCAATGCCCTCGAAGTTGCCTATTTGTTGCTCTATGGAGAACTCCCCAGCAAAGAAGAAATGAAAGAGTTTGATCACAACATCACCACACATACATTGGTGCATGAACAGGTTCATCACTTTTTCAGAGGCTTTCGACGAGACGCCCACCCCATGGCCATTATGGTTGCAGTCGTCGGTGCATTGGCGGCCTTCTATCATGATTCTCTTGATATTTGGGATGTCCGACAACGGGAAATATCGGCACATAGGCTCATTGCTAAGATTCCAACTATTGCAGCCATGACTTATAAATATTCCCAAGGTCAGCCTTTTGTTTACCCTAAAAATGATCTGGGCTATGCGGAGAACTTCCTCCATATGTGTTTTTCTTTGCCTGTTGAAGACTATAAAGTCAGTCCCGTTTTGGCCGAAGCCATGGATCGTATTATGATTCTTCATGCGGATCACGAACAAAATGCCTCGACCTCAACTGTACGTATTGCAGGCTCCTCCCAAGCCAATCCCTTTACCTGCATTTCTTCAGGGATAGCGTCTCTCTGGGGGCCTGCACATGGAGGCGCCAACCAGGCCGTTCTTGAAATGCTGGCCGAAATAGGCACAAAAGACCGTATCCCTGAATTCATAGCCCGCGCCAAAGACAAAGAAGATCCCTTCCGCCTCATGGGTTTTGGGCATCGGGTCTATAAGAACATAGATCCTCGTGCCACCGTCTTAAAAGATTCCTGCCACGATGTTTTAAAAGAAATGGGCGTCGAGAGTGACCCAACATTTGAACTGGCTATGGAGCTTGAGCGTATTGCTCTTACAGACCCTTACTTCATCGACAGAAAACTCTTCCCTAATGTTGATTTCTATTCAGGAATCATTCTGCGCGCCATGGGATTCCCTACAGAAATGTTTACCGTCCTCTTCGCCGTTTCACGCACAGTCGGCTGGATCTCCCAATGGAAAGAAATGATAGAAGAACCTTCTCTTCGTATAGGACGCCCCCGTCAGCTTTATACGGGAGAGACAGAGCGGAAGTATGTGGGGATTGGGAAGCGGTAAAAATAGAAGATCCTATTCCTTCACATCAGATTCTAAATTTTATACGTATTTTTTAGAGAAAACTGCAACATGGCAATCGCCCTGACGTTGACTCTCTACATTAAATCCATGCTCTGCTCCTAGAGTAGACACAACAGCTTTGAAAGCAGGAAGAAGCCTATCATCAAGGAGGACTCCATATGTTCCACCATTATTTGAGAGAAGAGTATTAGGGATACCATCAATATGCGCCTGTGTTGTAAGCATTTGAAACATATCTAACGTTGTTTCTACCATTATTAAACCTTTTCATTTTAGCTATTCAAACAGCATAATCCATAATACTTTACCTATAAAAAAGCAAGATAATTATAAAACCTCACCATTCAAACCCTGTTTTTTAAGAACCCTACCTTGTTCCAACCTCATCTTTTCAACATCAAACCCTTCAATCAGCTCATTAAACACCTGATACCAATTGATTTCTGCTTTAAGATGGAGGAAGACAGACCCTAGCCCTAAGGCCGCACGATCCATAAAGACAAATTCACGAGGGACGGTAATCCCTCCATGTTCTTTGAGTTTGGCATGGACGTCTTTGGCGATGTCTCGCCCAAAGACACCGTTTGTGACATCTCCGATTTTACGGACTTTATCATCCATCACAGGGGCATAGAGGAAACGTGCCCAGATATTGAGGGTGTCTAATTGTTCTTTGCTTAAGTTCTTAAACCCCCATGTTTCATAGGCATGTAGTGCTTGTGCATCGTCATTGTTCATCAGAGCATGGTACAAATCAATGACACCTTTAATAAATTCTGGTCTAAAGCCCCGCATACATCCAAAATCCATCAAATTCAGAGAGAGATCGTCTCGGACAGAGTAATTTCCTAAATGAGGGTCTCCGTGAATCATTCCGTAATGATAAAAAGGCACATACCATGCGCGAAACATGTTCATCGCAATTTGATTACGCGTTTCAAGATCCGAGTCTTTAAAATCCAGAATCTTTTTTCCCTCTAACCATTCACTTGTCAGCAAACGATCCGTAGAGAGCGTGTCTATAATATAAGGGACATGCACGCCCTTTTCCTTTTGTAGAATATCAGCATAGAGCTTTGTATGCTTAGCCTCTCGCTTGTAATCCAACTCTTCATAAAGACGCGCAGAGAGTTCCTCATGAATAAATTGTGTTGAGATAGAGCTATCATATTTTTCATAGAGGGAAAAAATCAGTTTCAATTGCTTTAAATCCGCATCAATCGTAGAGCACATATCAGGATATTGGAGCTTACAGGCCAGAGAATGTCCCTCGAGGCTCACCGCTTTATGCACTTGCCCAAGGCTAGCCGCCGCGCTGGCCTCTTGATCAAAAGAGCTGAACTTTGCCTGCCACTCTTGCCCCAATTCTGTCCTCATACGTCGCTTGACAAACATCCATCCCATGGAGGGCGCATTTGATTGGAGCTGTTGAAAAGCCTCGGCATATTCAGGAGGAAGCGCCTCTGGAATCGTAGACAAAATCTGACCAATTTTCATCAAAGGCCCTTTAAGAGTCCCAAGCGCCTGTGCGAGTTGATCCGCATGTGCACCCTGCTCTATAGTGATTCCTAAAAACTTTTCTCCCGCCAGTTTTATAGCCAACCCTGCCACACTTGTCGACACACGCGTATAGCGAGACAAGCGCTTCCCGATATGGCTTTTATCTTCTTTGAGAGTTTTCATGGACTCTAAATTGGAATGAAATGACACAAAAGTCTAGGAAGAAGTTGGTTTTAGAGGTTATTATATATTTCATGAGTGAGGAGATAAAATTAAAAATATTATATGCATGGCTCGAAGATATTCCTTTTGACGACGTACGGTGGGAGTCTCTTCTCCACTCTGCAGAACAGATTGGATATGATAAAGCACTCGTAAGAAACCTTTTCCCTCAAAGGATACCACAAGCTTTATCTGATCTGTCTCATTCTTTTGATCAAACAATGCTTAAAAAACTAGAGTCTATAGACATAAAGCCACTGGCCATTCGAGAGCGTGTCAAAACAGCCACCATGACACGGCTCACTCTTATGTCTGCACACAAAGAGGCCTCTCGTAAAATTATGGGGTATTGGGCCAATCCACTGCGCGGATTACAGGCTAAAAAAAATATTTGGAGATCCGCGGATACAATTTGGACATGGGTCGGAGATACATCTACAGATTATAATTACTATACCAAGCGAACGCTCTTATCTGCTGTTTTGGGCACAACCTATCTTTTCTGGATACAGGACACAGATAAAACTCTGGATAAAACTGAATCTTTTTTGATACGAAGAATTGAAAATGTTCTTCAATTTGGTAAGCTTATGCACTCTACAAAAAATAAAATTAATGTTTTCACAAAAAATTGCATATAATGACAAACACAAAGCCACATTTTCATTCCCTTTTCTGTCTCATCATCACAGTCTTTCTTCTTTATCCCTCGTATTGCTCTGCAACAGAGTCTCTGCTTAGAGAACAGACATTTATGGAAGAGTATTTTTCATGGGCTCTTCCTAAAAAAGAGGTTGAAGGCGCACGACCAATAGACACACTCCAAGCTCCTTTTGCGGATCAGAACATCTCCTTAAATAAGAGTGAGCTTGAACAACTATATGACCGAGCACAACGTAAAGATGCAGAAAACTATATTTCAAACCTGACACTGCCTCATAGAAGCCATACAGAAATAGACGAATGGATTTTAGAAGTAATTGGAGCCTCTCTTAATTTTAAACTGGCCGATATGAAAACATTTGGCCAGACCATAACCCCCTATTACAGTCAAAAAGGATTGGACGAATTTAAAAATTTTCTAATAGATATAAATGTAATGGGTATCATGAAGACTCATAAGAAAAAATTATCGTCCTATATTAGTGATCAACCAGCACTTGAGCGAGAGGAGTCTGTCAATGGAGTTTACACATGGGTTTTTGAAGTTCCTACATTCATAAGCTATATAGATGATTCCACCCCTCCTAAAAACATTGACCCCATAATCAAAAAATATAATATTTACTTAGAAATCATGCGCACACCTAATACAAACATATACAAAGAAGATCTTTACATTAATACGTGGTCCGCTAAAAAGTTAAAAACTAAACACACAGAAAGAAAAACTCATGGATAATACTGCAACGATAGCTCCCTTCCCCACAGAAACAAAAGAAGAAACATCCGAAGTTAAAGATGTGGCAGGTATAGGAGGACAACGTTTAAAAACCTTCATAGAGCGCATAGAACGTCTCGAAGAAGAAAAGAAAGCTCTTGCCGAAGATATCAAAGAAATTTATGCTGAGGCTAAATCAACGGGCTTTGACACCAAGACAATCCGCAAAGTCATTGCCTTACGCAAAATGGACGTCGAAAAACGCCGCGAAGCGGAAGATCTTCTTGATATCTATAAATCAGCTATTGGAATGGCTTAGAACCTGTTTAAAATCTTTTTAGTATTAACACAGCGAAAGCAAGTGTTACCATTTGCAAAGATGTATTAAGTTTTCTTTCACAATTTTTCCAAAGTCTTCGGCATTTTTCTAGCCATGCAAAGGATCGTTCAACTACCCATCTTTTTGGAATTACTGCAAATTTATGAAGCTCGTTTCGTTTTGCAATTTCAACGCCACACCCCAAAATTTGTTTAGTTGCTTGTGCAAAGTTATCGCCAGTGTAACCGCCATCAGCAAGGACATTCATCACTTTGGATAATTCACATTTATGCAATTCAAACATTTCTAAAGCGCCCACTCGATCGCCAATATTTGCTGTTGAGATTGTTATTGCATGAGGTAAACCATTTGTATCGACGGCGATATGACGTTTAATTCCCGATACATTTTTGCCTGCATCATAACCCTTTTTCTCGGCTGTATCCGAGTTTTTGACACTCTGTGCATCGATAATAAGAAAGCTTGTTTTCGCTTTCCGACCATCTAAAATACGAACTTCTGCAACCAATTTTTTTTAAGACTAGCTCAATTATGCTAAATTTATTATCGTCTTTTTTCTCGTTCCAAATGCTGAAATAATAGTAACAAAGAGACCAATTAGGGTAATCTTTTGGCAACATTCTCCACTGGCATCCGCTTTTTAAAACGTAAAGTACACCGCAGAAAATATCATATAAATCAACGCTTCTAGGGCGAGTACTCTTACGTGAACTCTCTAAAATATGACTTATGTTTTCAAATTGATTGCGAGTTATATCACTAGGATAAGTATGCGACATTTAAACCTCCAAAGTTGCCTAAGGAAGGATAGCAAATATTAAAAAGATTTTAAACAGGTTCTTAAAAGAAGATACGCAATTTTTAGAATGCGAAGCTAGAGGTGGTCCTACTTTGTTGGACAGTTTTGCGGCAATGCTAAGCTCCCTTTGTTTGGGTTATGCCGCTTGTTTTAGATATTGAGGGGGTACCCCCTCAATATCTAAAACGGGATTATAAACTTCTGCTGGCGTTAGTCC
>JAJRSA010000015.1 GCA_024279035.1 Alphaproteobacteria bacterium | reverse complement strand
TCTTACGTGAACTCTCTAAAATATGGCGTATGTTTTCAAATTGATTGCGAGTTATATCACTAGGATAAGTATGCGACATTTAAACCTCCAAAGTTGCCTAAGGAAGGATAGCAAATATTAAAAAGATTTTAAACAGGTTCTCAAGATCAAGGCGCTCTCCAATGTTTTCCATGATCTCATAGATAATCCCTTCCATCTCCCCTGTTTCTAGGTTCTTCATAAGAGAGGGCTTATAAAAAGAACCAGCACACTTAAGAGTGTTTTTTTCATGATAGGCTCTTTCCTATTGTTCTGATAAATTACGGGTGAAATGGTGTTTGAGCCAAAAGGCAAAGCCGTTGATGGGGAGAGAAATGAGGAGGAAGAATAAGCCAAGAGCTGTGTAAATCTCAACGGGGCGATAAATTTGAGCGTTAATGCGTTGCGCGACACGGAAAATTTCTTCGACTGAAATCAGGCTCGCAAAGAGGGTCGTATGGAGCATGACGACTTGTAAGAGGAGCAAACTTGGGATGACTTGGCGTAAAATGAGAGGGAGTTGAATTTTAAAAACGGTTTGACGACGGGTCAATCCTGTGACTTTTGCGGCAATGAGATATTGTTTTGGAAAATCATTTAAGGCTTCTCGGACGATATCGGCAACGCCAAAAATATTGACGATTGAGAGAGTCAAAGCAGCTGTATAAAAGGGGTCTATGACCAGATCAAACATAGACTGCGCAGGGTAATGCAACCAAAAGAGAAAAACAAGGATAGGAATACCAGAGAGTAAAAAAGACGTTATACGGGCAGGAACACCTACCCCAATCTTAAAGCGGACACTGGCGAGTCCAACGCTTGATCCTAACACCAAACCTATGCCCCAGATAAGTCCAGAAAGTTGCATCGTCACAGCCAATCCATGGAAAAAGGCAGGGTAGTATTTGATTAAAATATCTAGAACGGACATACCAGAAACTATATATATATGTCGAGTATTTACAAGAAGAGATTAACGCGCAGGGGCGCTTAAGAGCAAATCATCCCCCTCTTGATCTGAAGAAAAAGGCAGGGCAGAGATTTCTTGTATTTGGCGTTTATTGGGATACGACCATGCGATGCTATTGAAAATGCCGTGTGGTTCGGCAATCGCATACCATGTTTCAAAGATGTCCCCTGTTATTTGACATACCCATTTCTTAGGTTGTTTGGCGTCTTGCGCTTTTTTGATCCACGCTTGGACAGCCTCTTCATTTTGGGTGGAGAGACGCTCAAGTTCTGCCCATGCGAGATAGACACCTGCATGATTATCCAGTTTTTCTGCCTTAGAGAGATGCGCCCGTGCCTCACCCCACAAACCATCATCTAACGCTATTTGTGCCACGGCAAGCTGTCCTTCGACGGCGTGAGGATTCAATTCAATCAGGCGTTCATACCACATTAAACGGGCCGTTGGCTTCGAGGGCGTGTTTTCAGGCGCCAACAAATCCCAAAACTGGATTAAATCAGGGTGAGGAGACTGTTTCCATGTTCGTTCAATCAAAGATTTTGCTTTGCGCGTTTGATCCGATTCAATCGCAAGCTGGATTAAACGTGTCGCCACAGGAACAAACCCAGACTCAATAGAGAGTGCCTTTTTTAAATATGATTTTGCCGTTGGAATATCTTTTTGTCCTAGATATTTATCCGCTAACATGACGAGAATTGTCTTACGGTCATTTTGGATAATTTCTGGCTTAAGGGCTTTCAATTTTTCGAGTTTTTTGAGCGTATTCAGGACAAGATCCCATTTATGTGTTTGGATTTCCAAATCATAAATTGTTTTCACAATCCAAGGCTGTTTGGGGTGCATACGATCAGCTGCGTAGGCCATCTCAAGCGCTTGTTCATAGTTTTTAGCTTCTATTTCCGTTTGCATGAGCCCACGAATACCTAAGAACGCAGACTCTCTGTTTTCTAATAAAGCATTGAATTTTATTGTGGCGCGCTCATGTTGCCCCATAAAACGTGCTGCTTGTGCCTCTAAAAAAGTGGCCACACCTGTATCATAATGATCAGGGATAAGCTTCTGGGCACGATAAGCATGGTAGGCGGCATGTTTATGATCCCCTGCCGCCAAGGCCACCAAACTTTGGGTCAAAGAGATATTGCCCTTCCGCAAGGATTTCTCCTGCCAGTACGTACGCCAGACTTTTGGAACAGTGAGAAGTTCCAGCATAATTTTGTGTAAGAACAATAAAGTCACAAGAAAAACAAGAATGGCAACAAGTGCCATCCCAAGCTGAACAGAGACAATATAGTTGTGCCACTCCACTTGCACGGATCCATCTTGCTCCATCAGCACAATAACAATGCCTGTGATTGCAAGGAGTTTGACCAGTGTCCAAAGTGCTTGGGACATCTCTATTTCCTATATATTTTTAAGCCTGAGTCTGGATCTTCGTAGATCTTTCCACCGAGGGGCACAGCCTCTTTGATATCATCAATAATATTTTCAAGCCCAAGCCCATTGGTAACCGTTTTCCCAGAGGTCAAAGAAGACACGCGGATTTTTGATTGAATATTTTGTCCTAGTAACTCTTGAATCTGAGAGGCAAGAAGAGAGAATTGAGCTTCTTGTAAAAAGGGTGCAACGGTTTTTGCTGCATCTCCGTCAAGATTTTGTAGAACCTGTATTGTCCCTTGGATATCTCCCCCATCAATCAATTTTTGGGCGTCGGCGACAGTTCTTTGGGTTTCTGTCCCTGTGATTTGTTCTCCATTTTTCTTCACAACCAAAATCTCTCCAAACCGCGATCTTGCTTTTTCAGAGATGGAGACGTCTTCTCCAGACAAAGAAGACACAACAACGTCTCCTGCCAGTTTTCTAAATTCTGTTGAGAGGCCTTTTGGTGTGAGAACACCTTGAGCCGCATGAGGGGACAGTTTTTCAATAGAGGCACTCAGCGCTGGGTTTTCCTCTCCCACCAGTTTTTGTAACAGAAGGAGGTCTTGATCAAAAGACTCGTTATCACGAGACAATGAGTCCCGCAACTGAGACATGGCCAAGAGCATGGCTGCTGCTTTTAAGTTCTCTTTTTCTACATCTCCCAATGTTTTTGCAATTAAAGAACTTTCTTCAACAATAACGGGCAATGCTTCTTCAACTGTTACCTCATCACTTTGCAAGCGATTAATCCAAGATAGGAGGTCTTTTGAGGTATTGTTTAATTGGTCTGAGCCTTCTTCTGTTCCCCTCAATGCCTGCATATAGTGCCAGACGCCAGAAAGATTGAGAGAGGATTTTTCATCTATGTAAGTCCCTATTTGCTCTTCTATTAACTCCAAACGCTCATCTACAGATCCAGAATTGAGCATTTGTGCCATGTTTTTAGCACCGTTAGCAAGGTCTTGTGCCTTTTGGGAGGCACTCTGTGCTTTCTGTTCAATGATTTTAAGCTTATTATTCAAATCATTGGGAATGATTTTGCTCAAAACTGATTGTTTCTTTTGGACTACTTTCAACTCGCGCTCAAGCCCTGTAATCCGATCTGCTTGCTCTGACACAACTTTGACCTTTGGAGCAATGGTCATAAGACCTGCGACCATAAACGCAATCAACACAAGGAGACCAATAAACGTCGTGCGCCCAGACAGACCTGAGGATTCAATATATTTTATTTCATGCGTTGTGGGAGAGGAGTCTTTCCCCTGTTGTCCACGCATATCTGTCACATTGCCTTGAGAGGCAGGCATATGTCGCTGGCTCTTGGTGTTATCATTCTTCTCTAGAGTGTCTGTTGATTTAGATTTTCCTGATAATTCAATATTATTGTCCGTTGCGATTTGTCGAATATGATCCATACGCGCATTGGGAATGACATTTCTTTTTTTCCACCCTTGTACGGTTGTCACAGCAACGCCAAGTTTCTTCGCCATCGGACGAATACCACCAAAGCATTCAATGATATAGTGTGCATCTTTTTCGAGAGGCACTTTAGAATTTTTTGGTGTGTTCTTTGTACTCATGCTGTCCTACCCGTTTCTTTGATATTTTTTAAGCATTCTAGAAAATCTTGCTGTGTTGGATGGTCACATACATAACGATTTCCCCATCCAAAATGATCTAAGGACTTTATCATTCTCTCACTTAAACACAAGAGGTTTGTACGTATGATCTTATTTTCAAGATTGTGGTGTTCTATAAGGTGCACAAGAGCGGTTGCCCCTTTGGAAGAAAATACAGATAAAACAATATCTTGATCTTGAATAATCCTCAGACGTACATCTTGAGAGAGCTCCTCCATGAAGGAAGAATGATACACAACATGCTCTTGAAACTGTATGCCTTTTGTTTGACACACAGAAGAAAGATCATGCTGTACGTCTTGTCCCCGCAAAAAGAGGACATCTTGAGCATGGGGGAGGTATTCTATAAGACCTTCCCCTGTTTCAAAAACATGCGATATATTCTTAAAGCCTTTGCGCACTAAAGCCTCTTTTGTCGTGTGTCCAACACACAAGACCCGTATATCTGTATCCAGTGCATATGTATGAATAAAGTGCAGGGCATGTTTGCTTGTCACCACAAGTGTTTGAGGGGTAAAATCGAAACTTAACGGTGCTTCATGATAGGAGATAGACAAGACAGGACAATGAACACACGCAAATCCCAAGACCTCACATTGTGCAATGAAGGAAGGATCTGGGGGAGAAGACTGTGTAAGGAGAAGCGTTTTGATTTTGACCTCTCCCTCTTCACTCATGCAGGCATCTGAAGAAGAGAAAGCGCAAATGCAAGGGCTAACAAAATGACAGACCCTAAAAGAAGCCAATTCACACGTTTTGTTTTGACAAAATCCGAGATGAAATAAACGCTAAATGTTAAAAGCATCGCCCGATCAAGAGAGAAAAAGAATACAATGACCAGTGTCACACCAAGCATGACCCCCCACTCTAAAAGAGAATAGGTCTGTAAAATCGCTTTGCCTGGAATGAGCTTGTACCCGACATAGAGCAATGCAGGCGCTGTCGCCGCAACGGGGATGTAAGCAAGGAATGGCGCCATGAATAAGGTCAAGCCCATCAAAACAGCACATACAATAGCGGTAAGCCCTGTTCTTCCTCCAATCCCAATCCCAACAGCACTCTCAACAAAAGTTGTTACACTTGTTGTTCCAAGTCCTGCGCCTGCAACAGTCGCCGCGCCATCGACCCAAAGGGCTTTCCCTGCATTTTTTCGAATTTCAATGGGCGTATTTCCCGTTAAGCCAACAAATTTTGCCACACTGCCATAAAAATCAATCACAAGGAGAACAAAAATGGCACTGATTGCGCCTCCACTTATCACTTTCCAATCAAATTGAAGCACAGCATTCGACCATAATATCATTTACATTCTCCACTCTCACTCTTTAAATGAAATATTTAAGTTCAATCTATAATTATAGTATATACAAAACTGATCAGAGTGAAAAGATATACTACCAAAACTTGAAACTCTTAACTACCCCTTAGATACACAGTTTTTGGTTAAAGTTAAGTCACACCACAAGGTCGCACTTTGATCATAAACCATGGCTTACCGTTGCAAAGATTGCCGTAAATATTTCAGCGTTCGCACTGGAACAGTTTTAGAAAAGTCTAAACTTCCTTTACAGACATGGCTTTTAGCAATCTACATGATGACAACGGCACGTAAGGGTCTCCCTTCAACACAAATGGCGCGTGAGTTAGACATCACCCAAAAATCAGCTTGGTTTTTAGTGCAACGTATCCGCGAAATTTGGATGAACAATAAAGACGACAATAAAGGTAATCACGTTCAGGTCGATGAAACTTATGTTGACGGTAAAGATGCTAATAAACATTCAGCAAAGAAACTGCGAAAAGAATGACGATGATTTTGAGAATGTAACTGAACAGAATCCCACGGGATTGGTATGGGTGTTCTTAAAGATGAGACTCCATTTTTAAGCCAAAGAGGGCTAGCTAGATTATGTAGCGTAGAAAATGCTCACATAGGCACAATTAGTTCACAGTGGAATGAATACCCCGCACAACCGCGTATTACAAAAATCAAAGAACTGCTCGCTTCTCGTGGTTTCTTTATTGACGCACCTCACATTGGGGCTAGTGACGGCAAGAGAACGCAGTACGCTTATCCTGATAGTCTTTGTCTTGCCGTGTTAGAATACTACGCTTTTGAAGCAGGGGCAAACTGACTGTAAGGATGGTGCTCGCAGTAATTTCCGATTATTAGCAGGAAAGGCTTTACAAGAATTTATTTACGCGCAAGTTGGCTATGGCCCCCACAATAATCCACCAGAGCAGTGGAAACACTTTCACAACAGAATGTCCCTAGTTTATGATTCTGTTCCAGCAGGATATTTTGGAATTTTTAAAGAGATAGCAGATATGAGTGTTGGTATGGTATGGCATGGACTAAACATTGGAAAGAAAATAATTTAAGTGAAGCTTTTGGAGATAGAGCCATGAAAAAACGAAATGAACTGCATAAGTTTGTCGTTATTCCAAAAAGATGGATCGTGGAAAGATCTTTTTCGTGGCTAGAAAAATGCCGAAGACTCTGGAAGAATTGTGAAAGAAAATTAAACTCATCTCTACAAATGATAGCCCTTGCATTCGCCGTATTGATTCTCAAAAGATTTTAATGTTGCTGAGAGAGACGGTGGACAACATCATCTAATTGATCCCATGTTTTAAAAGAAATAGAGACTGTCCCAGCTTCTTTATCCTTCATATCAACAGAGACACGCAAGCCCAATTTATCAGAGACTTCATTCTCTAAAGCGAGCATATTTACGCCCTTTGCTGGGGCTTTTTTAGATTTAGATTTTTTAGAGGAAGACCTCCCTTTGGATTGACTCATAAAGGTTTCAACATCCCGTACATTCATGCCTCCTTTAATAATCTCATCGGCCAAAGCGACAGGATCATCCGCCGTAATCAATGCCCGCGCATGTCCCGCAGATAAAGATTCATCGCGTAAATAACCCAATACTTTCTCAGGGAGCTTCATCAAACGGATCATATTCGCGACATAAGAACGGGATTTCCCAATCGCAGATCCAACTTCTTCTTGCGTGTACTCAAATTCTCCAATCAATTGCGAAAGAGCAGTGGCCTCATCAAGTGGGTTTAGATCTTCCCGTTGAAGATTTTCGATCAATCCAATTTCTAACGTCACCTTATCGGACAAATCTTTAATGATCACAGGAATTTCATGAATACCTGCAATTTGCGCCGCGCGCCAACGACGCTCCCCTGCCACAATTTCATATGAATCAGGATTGTGAGGGTGAGGGCGCACAAGAAGAGGCTGAAGAATGCCATGAGTCTTGATAGAGCGCGCAAGTTCCTCCAATGAGTCATCTTTAAAAGTTGTTCGAGGCTGATACACACCAGGTTGAATTTGCGCCACACCAATCAGACGACGATGGCGTCGTATTTCATCAGGAGACGCATCTAAATCTGTTTTTCTACGTTTAAAAGGCTGTCCACTCTCATCAAGTTGAGGGTAGTCGCCTTCGTCATCTTGAAAAAGAGCATCGAGTCCTCGTCCTAACCCTCTCTTTTTAAAATTCTTCTCCAGATCCTCGTACACATCTGGATCCTCGTTTTTCGATTTCTTCTTCGTCATTGTTATGCCACCTTTTCTTCGGGAGAATATTCAAGTTCTATACCGCTCTTCTCAGAGAGCAGATTTCTTTCACGCTTTAAAACCTCTTTGGCAAGTCGAATATAGGCCTGAGATCCAGAACAGTTCATATCATACACAATCGCAGGAAGTCCATAGGAGGGAGCTTCTGACAAACGAATATTACGTGGAATAACCGTTTGGTAAACCTTATCCCCAAAATGAGTCCGAACATCATCTTCTACCATTTTAGAAAGATTATTACGCTTATCATACATCGTCAAAACCACGCCATGAATATTTAAATGGGCATTGAAATTTTTTCTCACACGGTCAATTGTTTTAACTAAATGACTTAAACCTTCCAAAGCATAAAACTCGCATTGCATCGGAACAACCACAGAATCTACAGTTACAAGCGCATTCAATGTGAGGAGGCTTAAAGACGGGGGACAATCAAAAATCACATAATCAAAGGGCAGAGGCTTACGTAATGTTTCTCGCAATCGATACTCACGGCGCGGTGCTGTCACCAATTCAATCTCAGCGCCCGACAAATGGACAGAGGAAGGGATTACACGTAATCTTGGGACTTTCGTTGCCACAGAAAGCTCTAAAACATCGGGGTCATCAAAGAGAAGATCATAAGCACTCCCTCGTATTGCAGAGCGTCGCACACCAAGCCCTGTGGACGCATTTCCTTGTGGATCAAGATCAATTAATAAAACTTTCTTTCCCACCGCGGATAAAGCGGTTGCTAAGTTGACGGCTGTAGTTGTCTTGCCCACACCACCCTTTTGATTGGCGATGGCTAAAAATCTTGGAAGCTTAAGCGTAGAATTTTGCATGATCTTTCCCCTATAAGTCGTTCAATACATATAGCTTACCGAAGGAGGGAGGAGGAAACAATACAGGATAAAAACTATCCCCAAAAAACTAAAAACCAATCTTCACCAGAGCAGAAGAAAAAGATGTTTTACTTGGAACGATAGAGCACTCAACATCATATAATTTAAGGGCTTGATCAATCTCTCCCCGATAGGTTTCTCCTTTAAGAAACAGGGCTTGCATCCCCTTGCGTTTCCATGGCTGACAATACCCCAAAAGCTTATCAAGAGGAGCAAGGGCGCGCGCCGTAATAATATCAGGGGAGGGGAGTTTTGTTTCTTCTATGCGCTCATTATGCACCGTCACAGACACCCCTGTTTCACGTGAAACAGCCTTTAGAAAAGAGCATTTTCTTTGATCGGATTCAATCAAATGCATTTCCACATCAGGACGCAAAATAGCCAATACTAAACCTGGGAATCCAGCCCCACTTCCAAGATCATACACCAACGATTTTTCACGTGAAACATGGGCTTCAATCTGCACAGAGTCCAGTATATGACGCGCCCAAGACTCCTCAAGCGTATTTCGACTTACAAGATTAATTGTCTTCTGCCATTTATGTAGAAGAGTGTCATATATTTTTAATTTTCCTTCGACCTCTTTCGAAAATTCAGGCAGCATTTTTATGTGCTCCTGATCTTACATAGCGCAGGAGCGCCATAATAGCCGCAGGTGTAACGCCCGGAACACGAGAGGCAGCACCCAATGTCACAGGGCATGATAGCTCGAGCTTTTGTCTTACTTCATTCGACAAAGACCCAATCAATCCATAATTCAGATCCTCTGGAATACGCAAATCTTCGTCTCTTTTAAACGCACGAATATCGGCCTCTTGTCGATCCATATAGCCTGCATATTGAGAATCTATTTCTATTTGTTCTCTAATATCTAAAGGGATGTCTTTGAGCTCTGCCCACACACGACACACATCATCCCACGTGATATTTTGATAACGTAACAAATCAAAAACAGTCCGTCGTCGCCCATCTTTATTGATCACAATATTATGTTTTTCGAGCGCGTTCGGGGTGGCCTCAAGCGCATGTACAAGAGCAAGCCCCTCCGCTAAATATGATTTCTTTTCAGTCCATTTTTTGAGGCGCGCCTCTCCGACACAGCCCACATCAATTCCTTTTTGAGTCAGTCTTTGATCCGCATTATCTGCGCGCAATTTCAAGCGATATTCCGCCCGACTTGTAAACATACGATAAGGCTCTGGAGCACCTCGCGTAATCAAATCATCGATCAACACCCCTATATAGGCCTCTGAGCGATCAAGTGTAAAAATCGGGCATGTTTCACGTGAAACATTTTCATGCGACGCTTGAAGGGCGGCATTCAAGCCTGCAATCAATCCTTGCGCTGCAGCTTCTTCATAGCCTGTTGTGCCATTAATCTGTCCTGCCAAAAAGAGACCTGCCAGTAATTTAGTCTCAAGCGTATTTTTTAAACATCGAGGATCAACATAATCATACTCAATCGCATACGCCCACTCCAAAATTTCTACATTCTCAAGTCCCGGAATCGTTTTTAGAAATTCTTCCTGTATATCAATTGGGAGAGCATTAGATATCCCATTTGGATACACGCTATGATCATCCAACCCCTCTGGCTCAAGAAAAATCTGATGGCTTACTTTGTCCGTAAAGCGCATGATTTTATCCTCAATGGACGGGCAATAGCGAGGCCCAGTGCCTTGAATTTGCCCCGAATAGAGAGGGGCTTTATCGATATTATCTCGAATAATTTTATGCGTTTCTTCTGTCGTATGCGTGATGTAACAAGAGATCTGCGGAACATTAATCTTGTCCGTCATAAAGGAAAACGGGACGGGGGGATTATCACCCTTTTGTTCTGTACAGAGACTCCAATCAATTGTTCGCCCATCCAAGCGCGCAGGCGTTCCTGTTTTCAAACGCCCCATAGGAAATTTAAGGGATTCAAGAGTTTGAGCTAAACCGATAGACGGTTTTTCATCCACACGTCCTGCCGAGATTTGATCTGCGCCTCGGTGAATAATACCGCGTAAAAATGTCCCCGTCGTCACCACGACAGCTCTTGCTTTAAGATTACACCCTGTACTGGTCACAACACCCGCCATCTCGCCGTGTTCATCAAGAATAAATTCTTCTGCGCCATCTCCAATAAGCGTCAAGTTCGGCGTGTCCGATAAAAGGGTCTGCATCGCCTCACGGTATAATTTTCGATCTGCTTGCGCGCGAGGGCCTCGTACAGCAGCGCCCTTTGACGCATTGAGCATCCGATATTGAATCCCTGCCTGATCAATGACACGCCCCATTACACCATCAAGCGCATCAATCTCCCTCACCAGATGGCCTTTGCCTAACCCTCCAATTGCAGGGTTACAAGACATGGCTCCAATTGTCTCAATCTTATGTGTGAGCAAGGCTGTTTTTGCGCCAAGACGTGCAGAAGCCGTCGCCGCTTCACAGCCTGCATGCCCTCCCCCAATCACAATCACATCAAAGTTTGTCTCCATAGGGCAGATCTATATCAAATTTCTCAAAAAAATTCCACATAATTATCCACAGAGGGCTTTTAAGTGCAGAGAGAGCTGGGATAACATCTGAAGGAAAAGAGTTTTACTCCCCCACCAAATCAAGCGCTTGCATCTCGAATAGGCGTTTATAGTGAGAGCCTTCGGTTACAACCAATACATCATGCGTCCCTTGCTCAACGATACGACCTTTCTCAAAGACGAGAATACGATCAACCGCTTTGATTGTGGCCAAGCGATGTGCAATCGTGATGGTGGTTTTGCCCTGTGTAAGTGTTGTAAGCGCTTTTTGAACTTCATGTTCTGAGACAGAATCAAGGGAGGAGGTCGCTTCATCTAAAATCAAAATGGACGAATCTGCTAAAATAGCGCGCGCAATAGCAACCCGTTGACGCTCTCCACCTGAGAGTTTTACCCCTCGTTCTCCGACGAGAGTGTCGTAGCCTTGAGGGAGGGTAGAAATAAAATCATGGGCATAGGCTTGCTTCGCCGCTTCCATAATCTCATCTTGTGTCGCCTCAGGACGTCCATACGCAATATTATCCGCCAGAGGCCGATGAAAGAGGATGGGATCTTGGGGTACAAGTGCAATCGTTTGACGCAAAGAGCGTTGTGTCACGTGGGCAATATTGTGCCCGTCAATCAGGATCTCACCTCCCTGTACGTCATATAAACGTTGTACCAATTTCACAAAAGTCGATTTCCCAGACCCCGATGGTCCCACAAGCGCCACATGCTCTCCCGATTTAATCGTAAGAGAAAACTCCTTATAAAGCGCTCCACTTTGACCCTCATACGAAAAATCAACCTGTTGAAATGCAATATGTCCCTTAGTGGAGAAGAGGGGAAGTGCCCCCTTCTGATCCTTTACTTTATCCTCCCGTTTCCAAAAATAAATCACATCTTCCATCTCACTGATCGCTTTTTGGAGATTAGAAATCTGTTCTCCAATATTTCGAAGATATGCAGAGATGACAAGATATGACGTAATAACAAAGACAACATCCCCTGCGCTTACTTCTCCTTTTTCCCACAAACACAGTGCTGTAAAAAGCATTGCTCCCATCATCCCCCATGCCATAAGACGCCGAACAAAATCTACAAGCTGATTTGTCTGCCATGCACTGATAGTTTCTATTTTCCATTTTTGAGTAATACCCAGAAAACTATGACTTTCTTCTTGTTCTCGTCCAAAAGATTTAACCGTTGAGTTTGCTGTTATACTATCTGCCAAAAAAGACCCCACCTGTGTATCCCTATATGCAGATTTTATAAAACGAGGTGCTAATATCACTATAGAAAGAAAAACACTTATACCGATGTAAATACAAACGATGGCCAAGGTTAATAAACCGATAGTTGGTAGTTTGATCAATAAGAGACCAATCACAACGATTAACATTACAAGCGTTGGGCAGATATATCCGAAGATCACATGATCATATGCATTAAAGGCCCACATCCCTCTTGTAATTTTACGAACAGTTCCACCCGCAAAGCTATTAGCATGCCAATCTGTAGAAAATATCTGAACTTTATATAAAGAGTCATTGAGAATAGAATATAGACTGCTTACATTGAATTTAATCCATATAATATATGTGATGTATCGTAAGAGGTGATATGTAGCCTGTACTACTAAAAAAAGAAGAAAAGTTTTCAATATTGGATTATTCCAACTTAATGTAAATCTTATCTCTTGTGTAACGGAATCAATAAGATTTCCAACAAGGATAGGGAAAAAAGAATCTGCTACAACAGCCAATATTATAAGTAGATAACTTGAAAATAAGAGTTTTTTATTCTGCCTCCAATAATACCATGTGAAGGCCAGAATATCCTTACGGGTGACTGTCTCTGTATGTTGATTTTCAGTCTGTGTCATCGCGTTATGGTATTACTTTCCGATGCAGAAGTCACTGAAAATGATGTCGAGGAGATCTTCAACATCGACATGGCCTGTGATCTTTCCGAGCGCACGCATAGCGAGGCGGATATCTTCTGCGATGAGGTCTATTTGTGGGGCTTCTAAGGCACGGTCTATTGAATTACTGGCCTCACACAAAGAGTCTCTGTGACGTTGGCGAGTGAGAGAGACCGTTTCTCCTCTCCCCATGATCTGATCTAACTTTTCTTTCAGCGCCTCTAAAAGAGAAGAGAGAGACTCTTGTGTTTTCGTTGAAATATGTATGCCTTTTAAATCGAGCTTTAACTCTAAATCTGATTTATTAATCACAACAAGAGACTGCTCATCTATTAGGGCATCAATGTCTTTTTGATCCTCAAGAGATTTTGACCCATCAAAGAGAAGAATTTTGAGATCTGCATGCGCGCCTCGTTGAAGCGCACGACGAATGCCTTCAGACTCTATCTCGCCTTCTCCTGTCCGTACCCCCGCGGTATCGGAGAGAATAACCGGATACCCTGCAATATCCAGATGCGCCTCAATCACATCTCGAGTCGTCCCCGAAATATCAGACACGATGGCCATATCACGTTGTGTTAAACAATTGATAAGGCTTGATTTTCCAGCGTTCGGAACACCTAACACAACCACAGAAAACCCATCTCTTAAGCGCTCTCCTCGTCGATTGTCATCGAGATGGTGTACAATGTCTCGTTTTAAATCCTTTAGGTCGACGAGAATCGGCGTTAGGAATCCCTCTGGGAGCTCTTCATCCGCAAAATCAATGGAGGCTTCCAAATAGGCCAGTGCTTTTTTAAGACGATCACTCCAGTCCCGATAGACAGACGACAAGCCCCCCTCCATTTGCATAAGGGCTTGTTGTTTTTGGAGGGATGTTTCTGCATGGATCAAATCTGCAACAGCCTCGGCCTCTGTCAAATCCATCTTTCCATGCTCAAACGCCCGCCGTGTAAATTCTCCTGGTTGAGCCACACGATGATGAGGCTGTGCGGCCAACACGGCGAGCATTTCTTGACTTACCGCAGGACTGCCATGACAATGATATTCTACGCACTCTTCTCCCGTAAAACTCGCAGGCGCCCGAAACGAAATCACCAATGCATGATCGAGTGTTTTTTGGGTGTCGGGATGAATAAGTCGGCAGAGAGTCGCTTTTCGAGGCTCTATGCATTTTCCTCTCGTCAACACACTTAAACTTTCTTGTGCCTGCGCTCCAGACACCCGAAAAACCGCTACGCCTGCCCGCCCCGCTGCCGATGATAATGCAAAAATAGTGTCTGACATATTATTTTCTTTCTGACTTCAATTGTGTTGTAGCAAACTCAGAGAAGAAAGCGACTCAAAAATATAATTTGACAGAGCGGGTGTGTTAGTGTATTAATACAGAATGACAAGGGAACAATCTAAAACAGATGGAAAAGAGGCTCTTTTTGAAGCTATTGCGATGCTTCAAGATAGCCCAGAAGTTGCCTCTTTTCTAACAGATTTATGCACACCTCAGGAATTAAAAGCCTTTGCAGAACGATGGGCTATAGCCCGCCTTCTTGATCAAGGCAAAAAATCTTACAGAGAAATCAGTGTCCAGACAGGTGCAAGTACGACAACGGTTACACGTGTTGCTCGTTTCTTAAATGATGAGCCCAACCAAGGCTATCAAATAATATTGAAAAAAAGAACTCATAACCATCATCATTAAAACTAAGTATGCACGACACACTTAGTTAGCCTACTCCTTTTTTAGGGAGACATGTCTGTTTATAAATATTTAAGAAGCCATAGGAATAAAAATGATTTCACAAAACATCCCAAATTATAAATACGGAGATCTTTTACAGGGTCTTGATGGAATAGAGAAATATCTTGGATTAAAGGCTGGTCAAGCTGTATTTTTGAACGAATACTGTATTTCTTCAGAAAGCTTTCCTGACTTGTCTGAGCCTGGAGATTGGGTATTAGATGATACTTGGAGCTCAATGTATCCACTTCCATTGGCCGGTAAAACATCAAGTTTACTTGCCTTATTCGTTCCTCCTTCTCTGTCTGATTATCTTGTACGCCTAGAATTAATATCTAAAAATGCAAATATTATTGAAACACAGTTAGATGGGAATATCCGTGATAGATACTATCCAAATGGATCGGTAATTGGACAACTTCAAGAAACTGTTTCTGATCAAATCAACAACAAATTACGAGGTAAAACATTTATTCCCTCTTTTGTGACAAGAGACATAGAACAATATGCTCTATCATCTAATGGAAAAACTTTGATACCTCGCTCTGCAAGTATTGACTTTAATTCTAAAAGTTTCCTCAGACGGAAGAGTATGGAAGAGGGGTTTCCCATGGCGCCTGGTATTATAATTGAGCCTTCTGAAGGCATTACATCAGCTCTTGAAAGATTAAATGATGTTTCTTCTATCAATAACTTTCCTGAAGGCCTTCCTGTCTGGTTAAAATTCTCAACAGCCGCTGGTGGTGGAACCCTACTATTGGACAAGATATCAAGTGACGCCATTGAAACATGGGTTTATGATTTTATCAAGAATGCCTCTAATGGCTACAAAACACAAATTATAGAAGATGATGTAAAAACATTCCAAAATATTCCT
This sequence comes from Alphaproteobacteria bacterium, assembly GCA_024279035.1. Taxonomy (GTDB): domain Bacteria; phylum Pseudomonadota; class Alphaproteobacteria; order Micavibrionales; family Micavibrionaceae; genus UBA1850. The sequence continues at coordinate 70,314 of JAJRSA010000015.1, read as the reverse complement.
CCATCCTTGCATCGTGATTTGGTTTTAGAATTTGATATAAATTCTCTTCCAGACACAAAAATATTGGAAAACTTCGGTTTTCAAGCGATTGTAGGAGATCAAGATATAACGTATCTTGGTGCGACGAAACAGATGACCAAAGACGGCGAATATATTGGTGGAGAAACATTATCTTATAATGAAGATCAATATTTAAGAGAACAGATTCTACCAGAAATTCTCCCCGTATTTAAATCTTATTGGCAGGAAGGATATAGAGGTATAATGGGAATTGATGCGGTGGTGGCAAAGCAGAAAAGAGGATGTAAAGTATATATTTTGGAAGCAAACTGTAGAATGACAGCCGCAACACCCCTTCTTGGTATTACTCAAAAACTAAAAGCTTTAACGAATACAGAAAATTTATGCGGGCGTCTTAGTACATTTGAAATTCCAATTCAAAATCAACAGGGTAATGAAGCTATGAAAGATATATTTACTGTTCTTGATAAAAATTTGTATGGCACAAAATATCAAACAGGAATTCTACCATTTATGGCAGACGTGTTTCCACATAGACAAAATATAAGAACAGCAAAAGTGCGCTGTGTACTTGTGGGTGAGGACTCTAAAGAAGTTTCGGTATTAGAAAAAAATATCTCTCAAACCCTGAAATTATGATGAACAAAATTCTCTTAAAAAACGAGAGCCCTCCTTTTACCATTTATAATGGTGATAGCTTATATCCAATTATTTTAACAGTTGAACATGCTTCAAACCGTATCCCTCGGCACCTAAAAAATTTAGGTTTGGATCAAAAAACAAGAGAAACGCATATTGCCTATGATTTGTTTACAAAAGACATTGCTTTAGAGGTGTCTTTACAATTGAAGTGCCCCCTTATAACGAGTGAGTATTCAAGACTGGTCATTGACTGTAATCGTCTAGATACATCCCCTCAACTTATTTGTACGCAGAGTAATGGAATTAAAATTAACGGAAATAAAAATATTTCGAAGGAAGAAATTGAACAACGTATCAAGGAAATTTATCTTCCATTTCATAGAGCAATAAAGGGTGTAAAAGAACGATATGAAAAGAATAAAACTCCATTTTCTATTATTAGTCTGCATAGCTTTACCCACTGTTTAGAAACAGAGAAAAAGGATAGGCCTTGGGATATTGGTCTTCTTTGGGACCAAGATAATAGGTTAGCCATCAAGCTCTATGATTTTTTAGTACAAAATTATCCAATGCTGAATGTTGGCTATAACGTTCCTTTTGATGCACGAATAGAAGAAAAGGGAAGCCTCCATATCCATGCATACCCGTATCAAATACCAGCCATTGAAATTGAACTAAATCAAAGGAGCTTATTAGATAGATCAAAGTATAATTGTATCCTACGTGCGTTTGTTAAATTCATAAAACTGGGGCATGCAAATAATCTTTTAGATATATGAAGATTATCCATTCATATGCTACAATCATAGCCTTCTCTTACCAAAGGAAAGCTCATGTCATATACGACCATGCCTACGCAAGACGGTCAAAAGTTTGAGGCGTACATTGCAATACCAGACCAAACACCTGCGCCTGTCATCATCGTCATTCAGGAAATTTTTGGGGTGAACCAAAATTTGAAGGATAAATGTGATGAGCTTGCGCAAGAAGGGTTTATTGCGTTGTGTCCTGATTTATTTTGGCGGATTGAGCCTCATGTCAATTTGACGGATCAATCCGAGGAAGAGTGGGCGCAGGCTTTTGAATTGTATCAAGCCTTTGATCTTGATCAAGGCGTACGAGACCTTGATGATGTTCTGACATATGCCCGTACAATGGACGGCTCTACAGGCGTTGTCTCATGTATTGGATATTGTTTAGGAGGGAAATTGTCTTACCTTATGGCGACACGTACTTCAGTTGAGTGTGCAATAGGCTATTATGGTGTTGAGATTGAAAAACATCTTAAGGAAGCTTTAAATATCTCTAAACCATTAATGCTCCATATGGCCGAAGAAGATGAATATGTTGGCAAAAAGGCACAAAAAGAAATAAACACAGCGCTTTCAGACCATTCCCTTGTCACACTTCACACCTGCCCAGACATGAACCATGCCTTTACACGCATCGGTGGTGCACATTATGACGAAAAGAGTGCCGCTATCGCTCACAAAAGAACTATAGATTTTCTCAAAGAACATCATGGATGAGACATTATCTGAAAAAAGTGATTAAGGGGGATTCTAAAGGTGGAATCTCTATGATAGAATCATAGTGTGAATACAGAAGACCTCAAAGAACGGATAAAGCCCAAATTCGATAATCCTCCATTGGTAGAGGTTGTTGCTGGTATTCAGTTCGAACATTTATCTACTACTGTTCAAACACTCGATTTTGCAGACATATGGACAAGTTTTGGAAAGAATAAGTTTCCAACTTATAGAGAAATGCCTCCTTTAGAGAATACAGGAACGATTGAATTTTCAAACTTACCCCGTATGCGACGCTATTGGTTTGAAAGTGAAAAAAAAGATGCTTTGTTACAGCTACAAAGGGATCGTTTCATCTATAACTGGCGTAGACCTCCTGAAAACATGGATAAAATAAATTGCTACCCCGAATATGAGAACGTTGTTAAAAAAGATTTTTTTAACTATTATAAAAAATTCCAAACTGTTCTTTCTGACAAGAATATAGACATTGTTCAACCTTCTTCTATGGAGCTAAGCTATGTTAACCTTATTGATATTCCTGAAAAGGGCATATCTGATATTCATCATATTTTTAAAGATATAGCGTGGAATGCCAAAAAACGTATTTTACCCGTCCCAGAAAACATTCATCATCATTTGTTTTTTAATGTTCCTGATCGCCCTTTAAAGCTCATCAGTTCTCTCACAACACAACAAAGAACCCATGATGGAAAAATGGTCTTTCAATATGAACTCTCTGTACGGGGTCCCGTTAATAATCCATCAAGTACAGACATGTTAGAATGGTTCAATGATGCACGTCTATGGATCAATCATGGATTTGTTGATACAACACATCCAGATATGCACAAAATTTGGGGAAGAACAGCATGAATATATCAACACAAAGAGAGTTAAATAAGGAATCTTCCTTTATAGGGTCTGCTACTTTTAACATTGCTCCTGAACTTCGCCCGGGACAAAGAAAAGAGCTTCTGGAGGCAATAGAATATCTCAAAAAATATGTAGAAGATGATTGGAATGGACATTCTGCAATCAAACCAACTTCAAGCACTTTTAAAATGGCAGAGTATTTTACAAAAAAGCTTCCCTCTTTAAAAAAACAGGCAGATAGGATCGAGCCAGATGGAGATGGTGGAATACTTCTGGAATGGAATAGCAACAATGAGCGTGTCTTACTCACAATAGATGGTACAGATTTACATTTATCCTATGATAAGAATTCAAATCCCCCTATTTTTATTGATAATGAACAATTTTTTGATGAAAAAGATTCTATTCCTGAAGAAATTTTACAGTACATTCCTAAAAAGCCTTCTAATGCCTAATTCTCTTGTAATTGAAAAGAATGATGTTATGTGTTACTGGGTATTTGATCCTCAACACTTTAGTGCTTATCCGAAATGTCTGAATTTGGAAGGAAAATTTCCATTTAGAAAAGAGGAAGGATACACTCTCTCCGTAAATTCAAAAAATTTATGTGACAAATACCCATTACAGATACACAATTTAGGGAAACCAGAAGAACGAATACGAACAACAAGAAGTGGAGAAAATCAAATCTACGAAGGGTTTATAGGAGGAAAGGTAGAAAAAATAGAAGACATAGGAACACAGGATCAGCATTACCTTAAAGTCAAGCATGATCCACTCCCAACAAATGATATACATTGTAATATTATTTTAGAATTTCCAGGAGACAAACCAATAAAACAAAGGAGAGCTTGGATAAGAAAAGAGCTGATAGCTTGTTTTGGAGATGAGACAATAAAACCCTAGAGTTTTTGAAAAAACACCATGGATAAAAAAAATACACAGAACAAAAAGCTTTCTATTGATCCTGCTATTCCCGAAAAAGCACTCAAGATTATTCGCACGATTGGGAAAGGCAACGGATTAAAGCCAGAACAGGTTAGCTTCGTTGATTTTTCAGGAGAAACTGTCACGGCAAAAGCACAAACAATTATTACACTCCAACCTCTCGTGACTAAAAAAACACTGGCAGGACGAGACTCAGGTGGAAAAGTTGTTGAAAGTGAACAAGCCTTAAATAAGGCCGTGACAACAAGTTCTGAGCTTCTCTCTCAAGATAAAGATATCACAAAAAAGATCAAAGACATGATCCTTGAGCGAGAAGATCAAGGGTTTGCTATGAAGGGACACAGACAGAAATTTCATGAATTTAAAAAACAGTTTGCTCTCCATCTTCCCTGCCAAAATTGTCATGCCAATGGAAAAACACAATGCCAGAATTGTCGTGGCATAGGGAAAACAACATGTCCAACGTGTCGTGGTGCTAAATTAACACAATGCATAAACTGTAATGGAACACGTGTGACACAAACGGCAAAGGGGCAAATCCAGTGTATAAAATGTCAAGGACAAGGGCGTATTCAGTGCACAATCTGTCGCGCACACGGGCAAACACAATGCCGTATCTGTAATGCAACAGGAAAAATGCGCTGCCAAGCCTGTGTGGCATCAGGATGGATGACAAAGTCTGTCATGGTCGAACAAGAGGGGGTCTTCACCTTCAATGTTTCACGTGAAACAATCGATAAAGAACTTGCTGATCTTATCGAAAAGAAAGGAGCAAATCTTCTTCTTAAGCATGATCTCGAAGCAGATATCGTAGAACTCACAGAAACAGAAGAAGCCTCTCTAAAACCTGAGCAAATTGCAATTGGGTATGCTCTTCGTATGCCATATGGGAAACTCACCTTTCAACTCAAAAACAAAACGCTCTCTTCTACACTCATGGGCTATCAAGGGCGATTGATTAACCCTCCTGCCTTTCTTGAAAAATTGACAAAAAAACATCTCATGCTCCTTAAAAAGGCAGCAGATGCGCCAAGCACACACACAGAGTCTCTCTTAGGAAAAGCATGTAAAGCACGTATTATACGAGATATTTTAAAGATAAGCGCTGAACACAATCAAAAAAACGCGCTTAAAGCTCTCCTCAAAAAATACCCCTATGGTGTACAAGAAAAGACGTTCAAATCCATGATTGGATATGCGCGCAAAAGTTTTTTAGATTTAACGCGGTCTGGGCGTTATAAGGGGCTTGCTCTAGGTATCGGCTCTGCAGGTCTTGTAACGCTTCTCTATTACTTTGCACTCAGACCAATGGTGGTTGCTTCTATACCTCAAACACCTATAAGTGTCGCACTTGCAGATGGTGTTGCTTTTCTCATTGGATTTGGAAGTAATCTATTTTGTGTTCAACTCATTGGGAAATCAGATCTCTCAAAAAGCCTCCACACTCTTCTCAAAAAACAAGTCAATGTACGCGCTACACAGGTAAAAACTGGTTCAACCTGGATATGGTCTCTTTTGGGGAATATCCTGTTGTTTGCAGGTCTCTCATGGATTGCCCTTGCGATGGGCTTTATAGCGGAATCACCGATGTGGTTAAGCTTTTTGAAGTGAGTTATTAGTTGCAGGTTTTGTACTTTTTTCTAAAAGGTTAATGTTTGCGACAGACCCCTAATAACTTATCTGCGGCAGCGCGTGCCTCGTCTGTAATTTGAGCCCCTGCCAACATGCGTGCAATTTCTTCTTGGCGTTGAGTGTTATTCGTTAGAGATATAACATTTGTGGTAATATTGTGCTCTCCCCCCTTCGATACAATCCAGTGGCTTGAGGCTTTAGAAGCAACTTGTGGAGAGTGGGTAACAACTAGAATTTGTTTATGCTCTGCAAGACGGGCGAGGCGTTCTCCTACAGCGTCTGCTGTCGCACCACCGATACCCGCATCAACCTCATCAAAGACAAGTGTATTGGCCTCCCCAACTTCAGCGAGGACAACTTTTAAGGCCAACATAAAACGAGCCATTTCTCCTCCAGAGGCAATTTTTCCTAAAGGCTCTAGGTTTGCTCCAGGATTGGTGGAAACCAAAAACTGAATTTGATCTATACCTTCTGCCCCCCATTTTTCCTCTTCTAACAGAGTAATATCTGTAAAAAACAGAGCTTTTTCTAGTTTCAGAGGGATAAGCTCTTCCATAATCAGATGATCCAGTTTTTTCCCTGCCTGTATGCGTTTGTCTCTCATCTTTTCGGCAAGGGATATATATTTCTTTTTTGTTTCAAGCACCTCTTTATTCAGAGCAGATAATATATCGCCTTGGCTTTCAATCTGAGAAAGTTTTTGGGCAATCTCCTCCCGTTTAGCAGAAAGCTCCTCCACTAAACAATTATGTTTACGTGCTTCCGAGCGCAGAGCGTATAAGCGATCATCAAGAATTTCTTGCGATATGTCTTCCTCTTGAAAGTCAGCCATGAGAGTGTCAATGGTATTGGTAACCTCTCTTACATTATCAAGTGCAATATCAAGTTGTGCCATCATACTTTCTACACTCTCACCAATTTTATCTTGGGCACGATCAAGGATACGTGTCGTTTGAACAAGCGCATTATCGGCACCCTTATCACTGGTAAGATGTTTTTGAGCTGTCTTCAGAGCCTGCACAATTGCCTCTTTATTTTTGAGGCGCTGGCGCAATTCTATTAACATACTTTCCTCTCCTTGTTCAGGTGCAAGTATATAGAGCTCATCTAAACATGCGCGGAGATATTCTTCTTCTTCCTGTGCCTCATCAGCATGTTTTATAGCTGTTTTCAAGGCCTTTTCAGCCTGACGCCACGCGCGCCACATCGTGCCTAGCACTCGTATATCTGTGGTTAATTGCGCATAGGAATCGAGCATTATACCATGACTCTCAGGGTCTCTGAGCCCGTGCGTTTCAAATTGTCCATGATACTCTACTAGGCAAGCAGCAACCTCTTTTAAGAAGGTAATGCTCACAGGTTGATCATTGATCCATGCCTTACTTTTACCATCTTGTTTAACAATACGACGAAGGATAAGCTCATCAGAGGTAGAAAGCCCTTGTTCAGAGAGCATACTGTAGAGAAAAGAGGATTTATTGATATGAAATGTGGCTGTTACACTGGCTTGTTCTGCGCCCTTTCGTACAAGCCGAGCCTCAGACCGTGCGCCCATCGCCAACCCCAATGAGTCAAGTAATATCGATTTTCCAGCACCTGTTTCCCCTGTAAGGGCGCATAACCCTGTATTAAAATCGAGTGTGAGAGAGTCGATTAAAACAACATTGGATATGTGTAAGGTTTGAAGCATGTTGATACTCAGCATCTGGCATGATTATTCATACCCTATCTTTGCAAAATTAGGACGCAAAGTCACGTGGAGTTGTGTGAAGAGGAGAAAACACTGATTTTTCACCCCTTTCTCTTGTTGCTTTCCATTGGATGGCCTATTCTAACCCATCAAGCACAGTCAAATTGGAGAGTTACTATGAGTGAAGGATCACAACAGTCAATTAAGCGAGCAACAGAATCGCGCGCCAATTTTTCAGGGCGTGGGAAAGCACGGGGGGCCGCAGGATATATTAATCCCAATGATGTCTCTGGAAATTATGATTTTATTAGTCGCAGTGGAGAGGCACAGTCTCTTTCTCCTCCAGAAGGGGGGTTTACTCAAATCAGAGTGGGGGCTGCATGGGATAACATGATTATTGAAGAAAAATCCCTATTTGGATTGAGAACCAAGAAGAGAAAAGCCAATATCGATTTAGATCTTGGATGTTTGTATGAGCTTCAAGATGGAACGCGCGGAGCACTTCAAGCCTTCGGGAAGTTATTTGGAAATCTAAACACATCTCCTTATATTCGTTTGTCTGGGGATGAGCGGACAGGAGACTCTGAAGGGGATGATGAATTTTTACTGATCAATGGAGACAAATGGTCGGGAATAAAACGTCTTCTTGTATATGTATATATTTACGATGGGGCAATGGACTGGGCACAAGTGAGGCCTCAAATTCAACTTCAAGTCCCTGATCAGCCTCCCATCGTTGTCACTCTTTCTTCACATATGAAAGATTTGGGATTGTGCGTCATTGCAGAACTTGAAAATGTTAGAAACGGTCTTGTGGTGACCAATTACACAGAGTATTTTCCAGGACATAATGAAATGGATCTGGCCTATGGGTTTGGGCTTGAATGGGATGATGGCCGAAAAACACCTTAAAGATGTAGATCTACACTCAATAAAATGAAAGTTGTTGTAAAATATGAATGAATTAACGCAAGGTCAGATTTTATTTCTGGCATGTGGCGCTTTAGGATTAGGAATTTTGATGTTGATCCGAGGCGGAAATACAACCGTCAATACATCGGTGTACGTGGCTAATAAATTTGGAATTCCTCCTCTTTTGGTAGGATTTACTATTGTTGGATTTGGAACCTCTCTGCCTGAGTTAATTGTGGCGATCAATGCCAATTTGAAAGGGGCAGGAGGGATAGCACTTGGAAATATTTTAGGATCTAATATTGCGAACATTCTTCTTGTGATTGGAGCTGCTGCGTGTGTAACGCCCCTGATTGCATCTCCGCAAGCACTTTGGCGTGATATTGTAATGATGTTAGTGGCCACGGCTATTTTGGCGGGGCTATTAATGTTTGGAAGCATTACAGCTTTAGCAGGGAGCTTAATGCTGATTTTGCTCGTTGTCTATGTGATGTGGCAGGTACGCTCTCATAAGGAGTCAGATGTTCATCTACCGACTGAGGATGAAAGTTACAAGAGTCTATGGGTGGCCAGTCTCTTCCTTATTAAGGGGCTTGTCCTTATTTCTCTTGGAGCTGAATTTTTGGTCAGAGGGGCGCAAGTAAGTGCCTCAATCATTGGGATTCCAGATGCTGTTGTTGGGTTGACTGTGATTGCCATTGGAACCTCTCTACCAGAACTGGCGACAGGAATTGCAGCAGCGCGCAAAAAGGAAACAGAGCTTCTCCTTGGAAATATTATTGGATCAAACGTCTTTAATATTCTCTCAATCCTTGGAATTGCCTCTCTCTTTAAAGCATTTACACAAGAGTCAATCTCTCCTCAAATGATACAGTTTGATATATGGGCCGTCATAGGCGTGGCACTGTTCTTTAGTTTTATGGTCTTTTTTGTACGCAAAATTGGGCGTCGTGTCGGTGTTACGATGGTTTTAGTATATTGCGCTTATATTTTTGGTCTTTTCGCTTTATACTGGGGAGATGGGGCATCAATTCCGAGTTATAGCCCCCTTTAAGGAGAATTTTTTATATGACAGATCCATCCCCCCCCCCATCTGATACACCTTCTGAAAAAGAGAATAACTCTGCGCCTCAAGAGATTTTTCCTCCTACTCAGAAACCAGGGACATTTGACGATAGCCATCCTGATGATCGCTTTAATACCATTAAACAAGGCCAAACAGCTGATCTGTCTGAGCTTGCACCAACCCTTAAACAGGCCCTTATTGGGGTAGGATGGGATCTCATTGGTTTTGATGAATCTGTTGCGGACCTTGATCTTAGTCTTTTTCTTTTAGACAAAGAAGATCTCACTCGTGAAGACAGTGACTTTATTTTTTACGGGAATGAAGAGACTCTGGAGGAGGCCATCAAGCACACAGGGGATAGTCGAACAGGCGCGGGCACAGGAGATGATGAGCAAATCTTTGCTGATTTATCGAAAATTCCCTTTGATGTTGCAAAAATTATGGTTGTACTTACAATATATGACCCTGATATAAAAGGATATTCTTTTAATAATGTTCGCAATGTGTATATGCGTGTTGAAGATAAAGATACAGAACAAGAAATTTTTCGTTACTTTTTGGATGAAGAGCTTAAACAAGTCCTTGAAAGTGAAAATGTTGCAAATGGTCTCTCTATTGGATATTTCGAAAGAAAGGCGAATAGCTGGGTTTTTCATGCACTTGGTGAAGTGGATGAAGGGGGACTTGCGCGTATTGCCACAAAATATGGTTTGGTCATTGCAACAAGTTAGTTATTAGCTGCAAGGTTTGTACTTTTTTCTAAAAATTTAACGTTTGCGACAGAACCCCATAAAGCTACAGCTAATCCCCTGAGAGCATCCCTGTAAAGTGAAGGATGTGCTGAAAGAGCGCGACAAAGCTTATATATAGATTGAGCGCAGACATCCATGCCATACGACTGTTAGCTTCTTCTCCATAGCTTGGGCTATAGCTTTCTTTCATGCGTTGGGTTTCCCATGCAGTTAATCCTCCGAAAATAAGAATTCCTGCAGCAGAAATAACATTTTGCATGAGAGAAGACTCTACAAACATATTGATAACCGCCAAAATCAAGAGGCCAAACATTCCAATGACAAGGAATGAGCCTAAACCATCTAGGCTTTTCTTTGTGGTATAACCAAATAAGCTTAGTCCTGCAAACGCTCCTGAAGTAATAAAGAAAGCGCGAGCAATGTCTGTGCCTGTATAGACCATAAAGATAGCTGCAAAGCTTAAACCATAAAGGACAGAGATTAATCCAAAGGAAAATCTCAATTTACTCGCTGGCATTTTTGTTGGGTTAAACCCAAACATGACAACGGCCAAGGGGGAGAATATAATGGCATACATCAGGATCTTATTTGCGAAAATAATGTTCACGAGCCCTGTATTGGCCGTTATATACGACACGATGCCTGTGACAAGGATTCCTACAACCATACGGTTATAGATACGGGTCATATGTGCACGTAATCCTACATCATAGACCTTTCCTTGAATATTTTGTTGTGTGTCAAAACGATTCGATTGCATGATTTTTCTCTCTTTCTTTCATCGTGAAAATGTAAATGCATGATAGGTATAGTATACCTCTTTTTTCTGTTTTCAACAAAATTCGTGAGTTTAGGCACCAACAACGTCATCTAATAGAGGTAAATCCTGAATGAGAATGGACTCATTTGATAAACGCACAAGCCCATTTTGTTGAACAGTCACCAAGCATTGAAACAAGGCATTTTTGAAAATAATATTGGCAGTGATGATATAAGATCCATCATTTTCGATTGATTTTATACTCATAGGTTGAATCATTTCAGACAAAGAGCGTCGTGCATTCGGGGGAGGGTTTTCTTTCCAATGAATTTCATCGACAGACTCGATGGTGTGAAAAAACCCATGTTGTCCGCGTACAAAAGAGAAGAAGAACTGTATATATCCTATAATATTATCTTGAGAAAGAGCGATAGGACAGCGCCCATTGAGCGAATAGAGCGGTGCATTTGTATAATCAATAATAACAATATCATCATGCTTATAGAGGGCAAATCTTTTACGCACGGGGCTATGAGAGCGATCACTTATTTCTACAAGGCGATATCCAGGATAGAAGGGAAGAGCTGCGACAAGAACATCTGCATTTTGATTTGGAATATCAACCCCATCCATATAAGGATTGATCTCTTTTAAAAGATCGCGGGTTTCTGATGTGTTAAGCTTGAGATAAGAGAGTTGTTTCATAGGCTCTTTTTAACACAGGAAAACTCTGTGGGAAAGTCCCTAGTGAAGGCTGAGGATAACACAGAGGATAAGTTCTATCCCTTATCCATCCCATCTTCTTTTATTCTTTATACAGACGGGAAAACTAAATTTATGATATCCCAAGAACAGGGATGAAAATGAGAGACTCACCGAAAACAAAGGGGGAGTCCCCCCTTTCGATACTGGGGGTAAGAAATGGGATAAGATTTAATCCACTTTTACACAGGCCCTACAACTATAAACAACCTATACTATATATATATAATGATTTAGGTATGAGGCATGAAACATCTTTTAGAGCTCTTAAAAACAAAACAAGCTTATCCTCTTCCTCCCGTATGGATGATGAGGCAAGCAGGACGTTATCTCCCTGAATACCGAGAGAGTAGACAGCAGGCAGGCTCTTTCTTAGATCTTGCCTATAACGCACACTTGGCAGCAGAGGTTACTCTTCAACCTATTCGGCGCTATGGGATGGATGGCGCTATTTTGTTTTCAGATATTTTGATTGTACCTCATGCGTTAGGGCAAGGATTAAGATTTCAAGAGGGAGAAGGCCCTCTTCTTGAGGTCAAAGATTTAGAGAGATTATCACTGGATGGTCTCGATTCTAAATTTGAAAAGATTTATGAAACGGTTTTAAATGTTAGAAAAGACCTTGATCAAAATCACCCCAAAACAAGCTTTATTGGCTTTGCAGGCGCACCGTGGACAGTGGCATGCTATATGGCACAAGGGCACGGGAAGACCAATTTCCCTAAAGTTTTTGAAATGGCTGAAAATAAGCCAAAAGCGTTTGAAAGACTGATAGATATTCTCGTTGAGTCAACATCTATCTATCTGAAAGGACAAATAAAAGCAGGATGTGAAATTCTCCAAATTTTTGATAGTTGGGCAGGTTTGTTAAAAAATAAAGATCATTTTGAACGCTGGTGCGTTGAGCCTACACACCGTATTATTGAGGCGGTGAAAGCAACATATCCTCATGTCCCTATCATTGGATTTCCAAGACATGTGAGCGTAGACTGGTTGGAAGGATATACCCAAAAAACAGGGGTTGATGGGCTAAGTGTGGGGGAAGATATCAAAATGTCTGAGATAAACACGGATATTGTTTTACAAGGAAATTTAGATAACAGGCTTTTGCTTTCAGGGGGAGACGCCTTGAGGGAGAGCGTAAAAGAAATCTGCTCTGAGATGAGAGGGCGTCCTTTTATTTTTAATTTGGGGCATGGAATTATCAAAGAAACGCCCCCCACCCATGTGCAAGAGGTTTTGGATGTGATACGACAGGCCTCATGAAAGTAGCTGTTGTTCTTTTTAATCTCGGAAGTCCAGATTCTCGTGAGGCCATTGAACCTTTCTTGATGAATTTTTTTATGGATAAGAATATTATTCAACTTCCTCTCCCTTTGCGGTGGGGGCTTGCTAAGATGATCTCAAAAAGACGATCTCGAAGAGAGGCTGGGGAGAGTTACGCGGAACTTGGATATTCTTCTCCTTTGCTTGAAAATTCTTTGAAGCAAGCTGAAGCTCTTGAAAAAGAGTTGAACAAGGGGAAAGATGATGAACATAAGGTGTTTGTGTGTATGCGCTATTGGTCTCCGATGGCAGAGCCTGTTGTGCGAGAGGTCAAAGACTATGCGCCCGATAAAATCGTTCTTCTCCCTCTCTATCCGCAATATTCAACGACAACAACAAAATCTTCTTTTGAAGCGTGGGAAACAGAGTGTAGGAAACAAAAACTCGATGTGCCAACCTCAAAAATTGAATCCTATCCAGAGATGGAAGGGTTTATTCAGGCCTCTGTTGATAATATTTTGGATGTTTATAAACAACAGGAAGGGGATCTCCCTCGTCTCTTGTTTTCGGCGCATGGCCTCCCAGAAAAAATTATTAAAGCGGGAGATCCTTATCAAGAGCAATGTGAGCGCACCGTTCAAAAAATAGTAGACAAACTGGATAGTCCAGATTTAGAGTGGGCAATGTGCTACCAATCTCGTATTGGACGCCTAAAATGGATTGGCCCAACTGTTGAAGAAGAACTCCAAAGAGCGGCTAAGGATAATGTTTCTGTTATGATCTATCCACATTCTTTTACACAAGAGCACATAGAAACACTGGTAGAAATCGATATTCAATATCGTAAAATGGCTCAAGATCTAGGTATTGTTGGGTTCGAAAAAATTAACACCGTAGGCTCTCACAAATTTTTTATTTCTGGACTGGCTGAACTTGTTGGGTAGAGACTGAGCTTGTAATCTCTTGAGAAGGTTGTTCGTTAAGCATTATAACACCAGCGCAAGATGGAATAGCGAGAGTTGCCATGATAAGAAACTCTGAAGACAGAGCCATGCTTTTAAAAAAGCTCCCTGCGTCGCCCCATGCTTGTTTTGTAGATTCTTTCATATCATTCTCCTTGAATATGTGGTTACACTCCAATATATAAACCATTTAAAAATATATGTCAATGAAAATATGCAAGATTTTATTAGCTCATACTCTCTCTGGTTCAAAGCTTTTCATATCATCTCAGTTATCGCATGGATGGCAGGGTTACTCTATCTCCCACGGTTGTTTGCGTACCATGTGGATGTAGGGCATGATTCTCTAACAAGTCAGACATTCAAAATTATGGAGCGCAGGCTCTTAAAGATGATTATGACCCCTGCGATGCTTTCTACGTGGATTTTTGGATTTTTGATGAGTGTTGGAAACCCGACTCTGTTTGACCAAAGCTGGATCCATGTCAAACTTTTATGTGTGGTGGGGCTGAGTGCGCTCCATATGGTTTTTGCCACATGGCGCAAAAAATTTGAATCTGATCAAAACACGCATTCCGCTAAATTTTATAAAATTTGGAATGAGATTCCAGCGCTTCTGATGGTAATTATTATTATTCTGGCGGTTGTCAAACCATTTTGATGTTTACCTCTTGACAAGTTTATTTCCTATCGTTATAGGTGAGGTGTCTTTGACGGAAATCCCTACAAGAAGAGTTATTTAGTTTTAGAGCTTTTATGAAGAGTTCAGGATTTTGTCCTTGAGAGAAATACCTATCAAAAAACTGTGTTGTTTTTAGAAATAATCTAATCGAAATATATAGAATATAACCCCCCATACCAGACATGATGAATTTACAGGATCTTAAAACCCGCACCCCTGCCGAGCTTTTAGCATTTGCAGAAGAGCTCGATATCGAAAATTGTGGCAATATGCGCAAGCAAGATATTATGTTTGCTGTGCTCAAAAAGTTGGCCGAACAGGGCGTGCCTATTTCTGGCGTAGGCGTTTTAGAAGTTCTTCAAGATGGGTTTGGATTTTTGCGCTCTCCCGAGGAAAATTACCTCCCAGGCCCTGATGATATCTATGTTTCTCCTGCGCAAGTACGCCGTTTTGGTCTACGCACTGGAGACACTATTGAAGGCGGTATTCGTGCCCCAAAAGACAATGAGCGCTATTTTGCGCTTTTAAAAGTCGAGACGATTAATAACGAAACTCCCGATCGTGTGCGTCATCGTATTAATTTTGATAATCTGACGCCCCTTTACCCTGATCGTAAAATTAAGCTTGAAACAAAAGATCCTACCAAAAAAGGAAATACGCAGCGCATTATTGAAATGGTTGCGCCGATAGGCTTTGGACAACGGGCTTTGATTGTTGCGCCTCCTCGGACAGGGAAAACAGTCATGCTCCAAAACATAGCGAGCTCCATTGCTGAAAACCATCCTGATGCGTATTTAATTGTTCTTTTAATTGATGAACGCCCTGAAGAGGTCACCGATATGGCACGTTCTGTCTGTGGAGAAGTTGTGTCCTCGACATTTGATGAGCCTGCCTCTCGTCACGTTCAAGTCGCAGAGATGGTCATGGAAAAGGCAAAGCGCCTCGTCGAGCAAAAGCGAGATGTTGTGGTTTTGTTGGACTCAATTACACGTTTAGCACGTGCTTATAATACCGTTGTCCCAAGCTCTGGGAAGGTTTTAACAGGAGGAGTAGATGCCAATGCCCTCCAGCGCCCAAAGCGTTTCTTTGGAGCAGCGAGAAACATTGAACAAGGCGGATCTTTAACCATTATTGCCACAGCCTTGATAGAAACAGGATCACGGATGGACGAAGTGATCTTTGAAGAATTTAAAGGGACAGGAAACTCAGAGATTGTCTTGGATAGAAAAATTTCAGATAAACGGATCTTCCCTGCGATTGATATCCAAAAATCAGGCACACGGAAGGAAGAACTTCTTGTTGACCCTTCCACCCTCCAAAAAATGTGGGTATTACGCCGTATCTTGAATCCTATGGGGACGGTGGATGCCATTGAATTCCTGATGGGGAAAATGAAAAGCACCAAAGATAATAACGAGTTCTTTACTTCAATGAATCAATAGGGCGGACTCTCTTCATGCAGAGAATGCTTGCCTCTATCTGTCTTGTTTTTGTGACGTTTACCCTTTTGGGATGTCAAAAGACACTCGATGATTTAAAGTCAGGATGGGAAAATTGGAGCCCTCTTCATCGTTCGCGTGTTGTTGAGCGTGTCCAGTATGATTTTCAATTTCGAACAGTGTCCCTCGGCTCTCCTGTTTTTATTCGGATTTTTAAAGAGCCTTCCATTTTAGAGCTGTGGATTCAAGAAGATGGAACCTCTCGCTATGCGCTCTATAAAGAATATCCCATTTGTAATTTCTCAGGCCATCTTGGCCCTAAATTAAAAGAAGGCGATAAACAATCCCCAGAAGGATTTTACTATGTGACTCCTCAATCTATGAATCCCAACAGCCAACACCATCTTTCTTTTAACTTGGGATTTCCCAATAAGCTCGATCAATCCTTAGGACGGACAGGCTCTCTTTTGATGGTGCATGGAGGATGTAAATCTGTTGGGTGTTATGCAATGACAGATCCTGCCATTGAAGAGATTTATGCCATTGTCGAAATGGCGCACAAAAGAGGACAATATGCCGTCCCTGTCCACATCTTCCCCTTCCCTCTGACAGATGAGGCCATGCGCACCCATATTCTCTCCTCATGGAGCCCATTTTGGAAAAATATTCGCACAGGCTATGAGTATTTTGAAACGACTAAACGTCCCCCAAGAGTCTTACATCAGAATGGACAATATGTATTTAAGGCTCAGCCGTGAGTCTTTTTTGGAAAATTATTATAGAGATCAACACCGATTGCTGTAACTGTTAGGGCTCCAATTGCTGCGATGCCAAATGCCATGGCCACAGGGATCAGCGCTATGGCAAGAGGTTCGTCGATTGTCTTGCAAACTTTGGTTATAATGGAGTTGTTCATTTTCGTTTCTCTTTTTATATAATTAAAAATGAAAACATAGAGCTATATCCAAGATATGTCAAAATATAAATTTTAAAGAGTTTTTAGTTTTCTTACTTATGTTTATGCTTCTGTAATATAATTTACAGTAAATTGAATTAAGAATAAGACATTATAAGTTCCTCAATAGTTTGTGTCTACTGGCATGCTCTCCTGTCGTTTTTTTTATGAGGTCACGTAAGCTTTTATGGCTACTTTCCTATGGGGTAATTGATAGGTCATAGAATGACTATAACATGTATTATTTAAAATCTAAAATACTATAATCACTAACGCTTGATAAGGTTGTCGGAGATTGTCTGGATCTAAAGATCCGCTGGATATTGGCCCTCGCGATATTTAAAGCACTAACCTGAATTTTTGTCGATTGAGTAATTAATCCACTGACAGAACTATTTAAAGCGTTAATCATTTCTTCATTATATCAGTGTAATCATAATGAAGAGTTAATTTTTTTAATGACGGGTCAAAAAGGAGTCAATCATGAAAACACTTATAGTCTGTGGCGTTATTCTCTCTGTGGTTGCTGGATCTAGTACAGCAATGGCAGGATCTAAATGGTGGCAGTGGGGGCATCCTCAAGCACAAACACGACATGGATTTGAGCGTGTTGATATGCAACATAAATTTGAATCTTCACGCTATGAACAGCCTCTTCAATGGACAAGTTTGGATAAAGAGCCATTTTTGGATGCAAAAAAGCTCCATAATGCTGGAATTTTGGGGGAGTATTACATTGATCGACATCATGTCTCCATTGTAGAGGTCGGAGCTAATTTTTATCATCTTTCAGGCGCAGATAAGCGCCGTGCGATCAAAAGCACCCTTGCAACGCTGGATGAGCTCTACGTTGATCGCTTGGAAAAACAGTATGTTGACCAACATATGAAGCGCACTGTAGGGATAGAATCAGATTTCTATTATATGACAGATAACGACAAGTTTAATAAACTCAAAAGCTTTAATATAGAGTACCACCGTAAGACCAAAGGGGTTGAACTTGTCCGTGTTGTGGATAGTAAAACACATGAAGTTATAGGGGAGTATGGTCCAGAAGGCTTCTTCATGCAGTAATATAACGCTCAGCCCATCCAGAAATGGCGTGGGCTGTGTAGGTGGCATCCTCTCTTTTGCTGAGAAGATGATCTGCTGTGTCTAGAGAAATAAAGCTTTTAGGATGGCGGGCGGTCTCAAAGATTTTTGCGGCATTTTGTATCCCGACCGTTGCATCTGCTGGGGCATGGAGCACGAGGAGCGGTTTGTTGAGTGTTGCAATGGCATGCTCCATGTTCTGAGATTCAATATCTTCTATGAATTGCTTTTTGATTGTAAACGGTCTCCCAACCAAGCAAACCTCTGCTTCTCCCTCATTCATGATTTTGGCACGGTCTTGTGAGAAATTATGGGCGACATGTCCAGAGTCTGCAGGGGCACCAATTGTTGCCACAGCATTTACCTCTGGAATATCCCGTGCGGCGACTAAAACGGCTGCCCCTCCTAAAGAGTGTCCAATGATTAATTGGGGTGCTTTTAAAGTCTCTCTCATGAAATCAGCAGCACAGATTAAATCCTCAATATTAGAAGAGAAATTTGTATTGGAGAAATCTCCTTCACTGGCGCCTAGCCCTGTGAAATCAAATCTAAGAACGGCATATCCTTCTTGGACAAGCGTTTTTGCAATATTGGATGCCCCAAAAATATCTTTTGTGCAGGTAAAACAATGGGCAAAGAGCGCATAAGCTTTGATCTTGCCCTCCTTAGGTTCATCAAGGCGTGCCGCCAACATATGGCCTTGTGCGCCGTTAAATTCAAGTTTTTTCATGAGAGAGAGCCTTTCTGTTAGGATTCATTTCGCGCCAGACAATCACTAAGTTACTGGCAGTAACAATTAACCCTCCGATCCAGATATTCATTGTGGAATATCCTGCCAAATGAGATAGCCAAAAACCATCATAAACACGAGAAAAAAGGTGGAGGAAATATATAAAAGGATGCCTTTTATGCTGTTTTGGGTCATATATCCACAAATGTGAGCTTTTTCACATTCCCCTCTTCTTTGATCTGGTTTTTGAACCATGTGTATTGGCGTTTAGCATAGCGACGTGTGTCTATAATTCCTATACTCCGCACCTCTTCTAGAGATTTTAGACCGAGATGGTAATCGCGCAGGGCACGATATCCATGGGCGACGATAATGGTGGCATCTTCGGCGACCTCTCCATTTTCAATCCGCGTGTGGAGAGTGATGACCTCCTCCATCACATTTTTATCCAGCATTTCATCAAACCGATTTTCTATATTTTGATAGAGCTTTTCACGTGCGGGGAGGAGGAGTGTTACCTCAAACGCCCATTCTTGTGGAGGTGCGTCTTTGGGCAGAGACTGCCAGTAGGAAAGAGGCTTTCCTGTCGCTTCTAAAACCTCCCATGCATGGATAAGGCGCTGGGTGTTCATCGGATCAAGCTTTTCAGAAAGTGTAGGGTCTTTAGCTTTGAGGAGCGCATGAAATCCGGGATTACCTGTCATTTCTTGGAGTTTTTCTGTGAAATGTCTAATCTCAAGAGGAATATCTGGAATAGGAGAGAGCCCCTCCATCAAAGCTTTCAAATAAAAGCCTGTTCCCCCGACAAGAATGGGCGTTTGATCGTTTTTAAAGCAGGTTTCAATCTCTGCTTTGGCCATATTGCTCCATTGCACCGCATCAAAACGGTGCGCGCCATCAAGAACGCTATAGAGCCTATGGGGAATATCTTCTTGTTCTTCAAGAGGAGGCTGTGCCGTTAAGATCGGCAGATCCTTATAGATTTGCATAGAATCTGCATTAATAATTACCCCGTCACACTGACGGGCAACTTCCAGTGCATAAGAAGATTTTCCACTTGCGGTAGGGCCTGCGATAATTTTAATGGTCGGCATAGAGGACGCTCACTTTTTGTCAGAGCTTATCTTATCTCGGGCAAGAGGGGAATTATTTTAGGGTGTTAAATCTAAACACAAAAAAGGGCGCTCGCAAGCGCCCTTTCTCAAATTCTTATGATCGACTTCGATTAGAAGTTGATTTGTGTTCCCAAAAGAAGGTTTGTAGAATCTGTATCGCTTGTAGAAGATCCTTCAACTTCATGATCAATGTAGCTGATTGATCCACGGAAGCTCATGCCTGGGCCGTATGTGTAAACAACACCACCTGTGTAGCGGTCTGTTTCAACTTCTGTACCAGCAGTTTGCAACGCTTCATTTTCGTTGTTCAAGTATGATACACCCAATTTAAATGGACCAGTTGTGTAGTCTGCACCAACAACCCATGTCTCATTTGAATCAGCACCGTTTGTGTCTGAACCGTTGTTGTTTTCTGTGTAAACAACACCAAGTCCGAACGCACCGAAGTCAAGATCAAGACCAGCATTCCACTCGTCATAATCATCTTCACCAGCGGCAGCAGCGACAGCCCCATCTTGTTCAAGGCGTACTGTTGTGTACCCTGCACCAGCGATAACACCAACATTATTGAATGAACCTTCGTAGCGTACAGCTCCTTCATAAGCTTCACCCCAGGCACCATCAACATCATCTGCATTTACACCAGCAAGGCTGCTGTTTGCAAATCCACCAGGCGCACCAGTCACACCTTGACGAGACGCCAAGTCTTGTGTGTCAGGTGTATAAGAAACACCCGCTTGGAAACCGTTCATGATAGGTGACAAGTATGTCAATTTGTTAGCATCATTTGTAAGATCGTTATCATAGTCGAAACCATCCCAGTTCATGAAACCAGCACCCATTGGGGAAACCATATAGTTCACGCCTTGTACGAACTGACGAATACCATCAACGTTTGAGTCAGCTGAAGGGGCAGCAACTTGTAGTAAGTATGCAGATCCATCTTCATCCCCAAGGTTAACGCGACCCCATGAGCCAGCAAAGTAAGCATAAGACTCATCAACAGAAAATGAATCATTTGCATCTGAGTCAGCTTCGAAATGAGCTCCAACTGTTAGGCCACTGTCCAAAGTTGTTTCTCCACCGAAGTGAATTTCAGTTTCTTGTAGCCAGTCAACAGAACGGGCTTCAGAACCAGTCGCTTCGTCTTGGCTATTGATTACGCCGTACCCTTTATAATGACCACCAAGGTCAAGCTTTAGTCCTTGAGCGGACGCTGGTGTAGCGACTGCGGCAAGACTGATCACAGCAACGCTGCTTAAAAGTAGTTTTTTCATGGTTATCCTCCAATTATTTTGTTCTACGCAATGTAAAATGAACCATTAAGATTAAAATTAGACCGACATCGGCCAACAAAGATGTACCCGAATTATTCGAATACGCCCTTATTGTGAGCGAAAACTTTTAAAACTCAAGGGGAAGGAAAAAGATATAGATCTCCCTCTATAAAATAGTGGTATTTTTGCAACACTCTTGTTTTTTGTATGAAGCGCCTTATTCTTTGAAACTCTAAGTTTTAGAAGTGTCTCTGGACTTGTAGAGCTTCATTTCACATGGTAGAGATATCAAGCATAAATAAACCAAGGCTATAGAATATGACTAAGATCAATACACTTGTCCTCTTTATCACGTCAACACTCTTTGTTCTAACGGCATGTAGCAATATTGAGAGAGAAGCCAAATATCCAACAGGGGCTGATCGTGCCTCTACCGAACAATATGGCGGTATTTACGCGGATGCACCGAGTATTTTTGGGAAAGGGTCTCTCCTGAATCCAAGCGGAGAAGAAAACAAGAACAGCGAAGGGATTACCGTCAATAGCTTTTTATGGCGCGCTGCTTTAGATACAGTCTCTTTCATGCCTTTGGCGAGTGCTGATCCTTTCGGAGGAACAATTCTCACAGATTGGCACAGTGATGCCAACACACCGAATGAACAGCTTAAATTAAATGTTTTTATCTTAGGGAAAGAACTAAAAGCCTCTGCGGTAAAGGTGACAGTCTTTAAACAAGTGAACAATGTAAGTGTAACTCCTGCTTCAGACACAGCCCGTAAATTAGAAGATGCTATTTTAACGCGAGCACGACAACTTAGAATTGCAGAATTGGAAAGAAAATAGTATGTGAGGCTGCATGACTCTATCTTCTTCTATACCGTCGGATACTCGTTCTTCTCTCAAGGGGTATTTTGAACTCCTTAAACCCCGTGTGATGAGTCTTGTTGTATTTACAGGGTTTGTAGGGTTATGGGTGGCTCCTGCACGAGCAGAAATGCACCCGTTTGTTGCAATATTGTCTATTCTCGCCTTGGCTTTGGGGTCGGGGGCGGCGGGGGCTTTCAATATGTGGTTTGAACGAGATCTTGATGCGATTATGAATCGTACAAAAAACAGGCCTTTACCAACTGGGTTGATCCATCCTGATAATGCGTTGGGCTTTTCCATTTTTGTGAGCCTTGTAGCTTTTATGATGATGGGATTAGCAACCAATTGGGTGGCAGCAGGTCTTTTGATGTTCGCCAGTTTTTTCTATGTGGTGATTTATACGATCTGGCTCAAACCCCGTACGCCCTATAATATTGTGATTGGAGGTGCTGCAGGGGCTTTCCCCCCGATGATTGGGTGGGCGGCCGTCACAGGGGGTGTGACCCTTTATCCGCTTTTGTTGTTTTTCATTATTTTTATGTGGACTCCCCCCCATTTTTGGGCATTGGCGCTCTTTGCCAATGAAGATTACAAGCGCGCAAAAATCCCAATGTTGCCCGTCACGGCAGGAGAGCCTCATACAAAAACCCAGATGGTATTTTATACAATTCTTTTGTTTCCTGTTACGCTTGCGCCATGGGGGCTAGGATTTGCAGGTATGATTTATGGTGTGAGTGCCTTCATTCTTAGTGGAGGGTTTATTGTCATCGCACTTTTAACACTCAGGGATAAAACACATAGATCTGCAAAACAGATGTTTGGCTATTCAGTATTTTATCTTTTTGCCTTGTTTGCTGTGCTTATGTTAGATCACTCTATATGACGTTCAAGCGCCACGTAGGCTTTGTCTCTCTACGAGACGGAGACACAGTCCTGTCTCTTAATGATCTTGATCGTAACTTTGTGCTAAATCTGAGAAACGCGTGTAGTTTGCGTCGAATTGGAGTTTGATGGGGCCGATAGGGCCGTGTCTTTGTTTGGCAACGATGACTTCGGCGAGATTAGCCATGTCTTGGATTCGACGCGACCATGTCTCGTAGCGTTCATTGAATTTCTCGGCAGATTCGCTTGTTTTTTGGCTTGGCTCTTCACGAGAGAGATAGTATTCCTCCCGATAAATAAACATGACAACATCAGAATCTTGTTCAATTGAACCTGACTCTCGGAGATCAGAGAGCATAGGGCGTTTATCATCACGAGATTCTACGCCTCGAGACAATTGCGAGAGAGCTAGGACAGGGACTTGGAGTTCTTTAGCAAGGGCTTTTAGACCTCTGGTGATTTCTGACACTTCGTTGACACGATTTGTTTCTGATTGTTTGCTCCCAGATCCTCGTAAGAGCTGAAGATAATCAACGACAATGAGGCCTAATCCATGTTGCCTTTTGAGGCGACGAGAGCGTGTGCGCACGGCAGCAATAGAGAGGGCAGGCGTATCATCAATGTAAAGAGGAATTTGGCTGAGAGCGTGTGCAGCTTGTGCAAAATCTCTAAATTGATCTTGGGTTAAATGTCCTTTCCGAATAGAGTCTCCTGAGATACTGGCCTGATCGGCAAGAATACGTGTCGTGAGCTGATCGTGAGACATCTCAAGCGAGAAAAAGGCGGTGACAGCTCCTTCTTTCCCTCCCGATTCGGCATATCT
Source organism: Alphaproteobacteria bacterium (assembly GCA_024279035.1). Lineage (GTDB taxonomy): Bacteria > Pseudomonadota > Alphaproteobacteria > Micavibrionales > Micavibrionaceae > UBA1850. Next base: position 46,634 of record JAJRSA010000015.1, on the reverse strand, counting down.
TTTGGAGGCATTAAAGGCAATATTAACGGCCAGCGCTGTTTTCCCCATAGAGGGACGCGCGGCGAGAATTAATAAATCAGAGGGGTGTAATCCGCCCAGTTTTTTATCTATATCCACAAGACCTGTTGTCGCCCCCGTGACTTGACCTTGGGTGTTATAGGCTTTCTCTGCAATTTCAATGGCTGTGACAACCGAATCTCTTAGGGTTACGAATCCACCTTTAGATTCTCCGCTTTCTGCGAGCTTAAAAAGCTCTGCTTCTGCTTTTTCAATGGTTTCCGTTGTTTCTTGATCAATGGAAAAACCACGGGCATCTTCAATGATGTCACTCCCGACACTCACCAGCTCACGCCTCAAATAGAGATCATAAATTGTATGTGCATAGCTTTCTGCATTGGTTAAGCTCACCACAGAGCCTGCCAGATCTGCCAGATATTCAACCCCACCCACAGAGTTTAAATCCTGATCTTTCTCAAAATAACCTTTGAGCGTGACGGGAGTGGCGGCTTGTCCGCGCTCAACAAGAACATGGATCGCTTCATAAATACGAGTATGGGCGCCTGCATAAAAATGCACAGGCTTTAAGAGATCTGCTACACGTTCCAAGACTTTATTGTCCAATAATAAGGCCCCAATCAAACCTTGTTCTGCCTCTAAGTTATGAGGAAGGTGCGTTTGTGGGGATGTTTCGGTGGATACCATCTCGACCGAGTCTTGTGTCATATGTGCGATATTGTTCATCTCTCCACTCTACACTAACAGAGAAAAGAAAGGGCATGACTATTTGATCTTGCCCTGTGAATTACGGGGATAAGAGGTGCTTCCCTTTGTGTATGCCCTCTTGAACCATGGGATAAAAGCTGTAAACTCGAGAGACCATGTCTGCTCAATCATATAAAACATTTCGGTTCTGGCTACGAGATTTCTTACGATCTCTAGGGCTTGAGGTCTCGCGGTATCGGCCACGAGGGCAAGAGGCTTTGCCGACGGCAATTTCTGATGATTTTAAAACACTTTATAAAAAATATTGTGCTTTTTCGATGGTGAAATGGCCAGGGTTATATACGGCGTTTAATGCGACAGATCATATTTCCAAACACAAGATTCAAGGCGCAATTGTAGAGTGTGGCGTGTGGAAAGGGGGGTGTACAGCGATTATGGCAGAACATCTTGTGAAGCAAGGTGATGTGTCACGGGATTTTTATCTTTATGACACATTTGAGGGAATGAGTGAGCCAACAGACAAAGATTTTAGTTTTTTTACGACTATGAAAGCGGATGCTTTATACGAGACCTATCAAAAAGATGGTAAAAGTGATTGGTCTGTTGGAGCATTAGAGACCGTTCAAAAAGTGCTTGGGGATACGGGCTATCCCCCCGATAAAATTCATACAATACAAGGGAAAGTGGAAGACACACTCCCGAAAGAAATGCCTGATGAGATTGCGCTCTTGCGCTTGGATACGGATTGGTATGAATCTACTAAACATGAGTTGGAGCATTTATTTCCCAAGCTTGTGAAGGGAGGTATTCTGATTGTTGATGATTATGGCGCATGGGCAGGTTCAAAACAGGCGGTTGATGAGTATTTTGCGGCTCATCCCCATGATCTCTATTTTCACTATGATGCCTCAACGGGCAATATTTGTGGAGTGAAGTCGTGATTGATTTTTTCTATCTTGGCCCCCCTAAAACAGCCTCTACATGGGTCTTTGAATGTTTGAAAGAACATCCTCAAATTTGTGCAACGGAGCAGTCTGAAAGCAACTATTTTGATGTAAATTTTTATAAAGGGGAGGCGTGGTACGAGTCACTTTACCCCCCTCAAACAGACGGGCAATTGAAAATTGATTGTACGCCAACCTATATTAATTCTGTGCAGGCGCTGGAGCGTATTCTCACGCATAATCCAGACGCTAAATTTGCCTTTGGGGTGCGCAATCCTGTGGAACGCGCTTTTTCGGGCTATTGGCATGTCCAGCGCTTAGGGCATATCACTTATACATTTGAAGAAATTTTAGACACCTATGTCTGGTTTCGGGCATGGGTTGAACCAGGGCTTATCTCTGCGCATATCGCATGGCTGATGCAGCATGTTGAGGCGCATAATATTATGCCTGTTTATTTTGATGATCTGAAAGACAATCCTGAACAAATAGTCAAAGATTTATACAGTTTTTTAGACATTGAGTCGTCTTTTATACCAGAGACTTTGACCAAAAAAGTAAATGTTGCGCGCCCTAAAAACACACTCTCTGCACGGGTTGGGCATAAACTCTTTGAAAAGATGGGGCACAAGGCCTTCTCTGGGAAAAAAGAATATCTGGAGGGCATTCCTCCCCCGTTTCGGGAAGAGCTGAATGCGCTCTGTGCGCCTGAGATAGAGGCTCTCTCTGAATGTCTTGGACGAGATTTAACAGGATGGATAAAAACATGAATGAGATCACAACCCGAGTCCGTCACTTGTCGCCTCTTAAAAAAGCAATGTTTACGATGCTTTACATCTGGGATCATTTGACACGCTTTCTAAGAAAATCTTTGATCCGTGCCAGTGTTCAACAATGTGGCCGTGATCTGCGCGTTTTTGGAGCCGTGCGGATTAGCGGTCACCACAATATTGTCATTGGAGACCGGTGCGCGCTTAACCATGGCGTGATGATGATGGCACGCGGGGGTATTAAATTGGGCAATGATGTTGTGATTTCTCCTGATGTTATTCTCACGACAGATTCTTTAGATCAGAGTATTAAAGCTCTCCCTCGCCCTCATACAGCCAAGCCCATCGTCATCAAAGAAGGCGTATGGATTGGGTCTCGTGCCATTATTCTCCCAGGGGTAACGATTGGACAAAATGCGATTGTCGCGGCAGGCTCTGTTGTGCGCGAAGATGTTCCAGAAAACACACTTGTGGCAGGTGTCCCTGCGCAGATTAAGAAGCGTGTTGAGGTTTAGCCAGCGCCACTCCCAGTAAAAACCAGAGATAGCGTGCATATAATATTTGATGCACAAGAGAAAACAACGCAAATAAAACCATAATCACCATCATGGCTTGGGCAAGGGCACCGTACATATCTTGCGGGTCTTGTCGGGTTTTATAGGTACGCCAGAGGGCGATTAACGCCATCATATAAAAGCTTCCAAAAACCAAAGCCCCAAAGATCCCTAGCTCTGTCAAAACCCAAAGCGCACTATTATCAATTTGATCTAAGATCTGTCCATGTTTGTTTTCTTGGTAAAGCAAAAAGCTTCCGATTCCTGCCCCCAAAAATTTATGCTCTGCCCACAATTCAAGCGCATCCTCTGCCACAGTTAAACGGAGTTGATCTGTTTTGGCGTCTCCGAGATTTGACATTTTGTTGTTTTGATCTTCACGAAAGACAGATTTAGAATTGTGCGTATACATATATACCACAACCAAAGAAGACAGAAGAAGCGCTGGGAGAATAAAACGGAGCGTATATTTGAATTTTGAGAGGAGAAACCACACAATCACAAGACCTAACCCAACCCATCCTGCCCGTGAGCCATTAAAAATCATAGCCAGAGGTAGAAAAAACCAGATTATATAAGTCAGATAGCTCTGAATTTTAGGAAGTATGATCATCTTTATATCATCAAAGTATGTATATAAGACAAGGCTACAGATCATCAAAAAAGCAAAGGCATTACGATTGCCCATTAGCCCAGAAAATTGAATGTAGAGATAGGTTGTATTTGTATGATCACTCTCTAACCGAAACAGAAAAAACCAAACTGTCCCACATATTATTGTTGCAAATGTGAAAAGGAGAAAGACTTTCATAAAAATAAGAACATGTTTTTCTGAGAGATTAGTGACACCCCACCCTGCAAAAAATATATAACCTGTGAGGACAAACCAGCCTATTCCACGATTGAACACTGCCCAATGACTGAGAGTGCCTTCCTGAATATAGGCGTTCCCAAGCCCCATGAAGATCAAACCAAGGAGCATATAGAACCACACATCTCGGCAAGGGCTTTGCCACTGAGGCCAAAAAGAACGGCGACGCAGAAGAGAGATGAAAATAATCACACCTGCACAAGGCATAACAAAATCCCCAAGATTAAGGCGTAGTCCCATATAAGAGTCTGTCACCCCAAATAAAATTTGAGTTTGAATGCCTATGCCCAAAAGACACAAAAGAACAGAGATCATTTTTATACTTTTTGTGTCTGTTTCCGGTCTTGTATAAACCATGTGGGCAATCCTACGAGAGTGGCGGAGACAAGCCCCAATAAACCGACTTGAATAGAGACAAGGAACGCTTGCTCCATCCCAATCCCTAATATGCCGAGGCCATAGACAAAAGCCCCTTCTCTGACCCCCCATCCTCCAATCCCGATAGGGAGACTTGAGATCAGAGCAATCATAGGCAAAACAGTGAGCAATTGAACAAATTTAATATCAATTTCAAGCCCTTGTAATAAAATATAAACCGCCCCAAAATAGAAAAGTTGCGCAATCAGACTCACCATGATAATCGAACTGAATAAGTGTGGTTTTGTAAAAATGGTTTGCATATATTTAAGGGTGCATGCTGTTTTTCGAGATGATTTTAGAAAAGAGCCATAGTGTGTTTTCGAGAGCGCATAAAGTCCAAGCCCCAAGACAAGTAATGTAGCAAAAAGACTCGCCGCCATAATCATAAGTTCTTTCCCCATATAAGTGTGGGCAAATGGCATAAAAAGAGCTGCCAGAATAAGAAGGGCAAGAAGGGTCATTAAACGGTCAATTACACTTGCCCCCAGCGCAAAAAGAAGAGAGACTTTCTCTCGTACAGTTAATATAACACGCACAGCTAACCCGCTTACAGAGGTCAAGAACATAAAATTGGCAATCAAAGAGGCAAAGGTAATCTGGAGCGCTTTTTTGTAATCCATGCGCTGGCGTCCTGTATTCACAATGAAATACCATCTTACACCCAAAACAAGTGTTTGGAATGTAAGCGCTATAAAAGCCCACGCCAGCCCTGATATTGACATGTTAGAGAAAGAGGGGCTGACATCTCCCCAATTCACCTGCGTAGCAATAAAAGCGAGAAGCGCAATAGAAATTAAAATTTTAAGATAAAAAACATTCGATAAACCTGACATACTCTGTGTATACCATACTATTTTTTTTCACCGCATATTTTTCTTGAAGATGTTCCTTCTTTTCTCTATATCTGTCCATGGAAAGTCGACATGGGCAGGTGCTTCGCCAATTTGGTCAGATCCGAAAGGAAGCAGCCACAACGAATTTATCTGGGTCATGTTCGGCTTTCTATAGTCGTTTGTTCCTTCTCAAAAGAATAGCGTTATGGAATAGTAAAAATCATTGCAACTCGATTGTCTGGAATATGATGATGCCCCTTCTCACGGAGCAGTATCTTTCTTAAGTCAGGGGGGCATGCGTTAAATTCTGTCTGTTTAAACCCGTTTCTCTTATAAAAAGGCTTATTCCAAGGAATAGAACAATCTGTTGTAAGACTTATTTGTAGATGATTTCTTTTTTTTGCTTCTACAATAAGCTTGTTTATTAGGCACGTTCCAATCCCCTTCCCTTGATACTCAAACAGGACAGACATTTCTTGTATATGGAGCATGCTATCAATTTGTGTCGAGGCAAGGAAAGCAACAGGCTTTCCTTGTTCTAAAGCAATCCAGAGACTCTTATTTCTATGAGCTTTCAAAAGAATTTTATGGTCTAAAGTTCTGTCTGTATAGGAGGTGTCGTTATCAAAATATAATACAAATCTTTTTGCTGCTGAGCGTTCTACTCCAGCAAGATATGATAAATCGTCCCTCTTCGATAGTCTGATAAACATCAATGTTGGCTCACTCATTTGGCTTTACGTTTTTAACAAATACCTCTATTTTAGTGTGAACAAAACACAAAGGACACCCCTTTGCTCTTAATTTTTGGTGTTCTCTTTTTGCAACAATTATTTTCTCTTTTATTTTGTTACACGAAGATCTCAATACGTCCTTGTCCATATGGTGCGCGCCAATAACATAGGGTTTATAGAAATTTGTGCAGCGAACCCTCATCTGGGTCATGCTCGGTTTTCTATATTTAAAATTAGATTCTAAATTTTTGTCCAAAGCGTGCCATCTCGTGTATCTTTGAGTGTAACTCCCATTTTTAGAAGTTCATCTCGAATGGCATCCGATCGATTGAAGTCTTTATTGGCTTTGGCAAGTGTACGCTCTTCAATGAGGGCGTTTATTTTATTTTCATCAAGAGTGTTATTTTGTTTCATGGTGAGAGGTAATCCTAATATCTGCAAAGCCCATACCAAATATTGTTTTTTCTTTTCATCTGAGGAATCACTTTTGATCAACCCATTTAACTCTGCCAGAACCTTAGGCGTGTTTAGGTCATCTTTAAGGGCTTCAAAAATGGGGGCATAGAGGAGAGGGTCATGTGTCTCCTCTCCAACAATATTATATATTTTAGCCAAAAGTTTTTTCGCCTGATGAATTTTATCTTGTGTCCAATCTAAAGGCTGTCTGTAATGTGATGACAGAAGCGCAAGGCGAATAACTGCGCCTGCAATGCCTTGATCAAGCAAATCATGGACAAGCGTGACATTCCCTAGAGATTTAGACATTTTCTCACCGTTGACAGTCACAAAGCCATTATGCACCCAAAATTTTGAAAATTGTGAGAGATCATCGGTATGTCCATGAGCACAGCAACTTTGTGCAATCTCATTCTCATGATGAGGGAATTTAAGATCTGCGCCCCCTCCGTGAATATCAAAAGGAAGCCCTAAATGTTTTTCTGCCATGGCAGAACATTCAATATGCCATCCTGGGCGTCCAAATCCCCATGGGCTATCCCATCCTGGTTGATCTGATGTGCTGGGTTTCCACAAGACAAAATCCGCAGGATCTTTTTTGTAGGAAGCCACGTCAATACGAGCCCCTGCAATCTGCTCCTCCCGTGTACGCCCTGAGAGCCCACCATATTTTTCAAAAGAGGGGACATGAAATAAAACATGTCCATCCTGAGCATAGGCATGTCCGTTTGTGATAAGACGTTCGATAATCTCAATCATCTCGCCAATATGTTGGGTAGCCAAAGGCTGAATGTCAGGGGCTTTGGCGTATAAAGATGCCATATCTGCATTATAAATTTTGGTGAATCTTTGTGTAATGACAGAGATTTCTTCCCCTGTATCTTGGGCCGCTCCTATAATTTTGTCATCTATATCTGTAATATTAGAAACATAGGTTACTTTTGGATAGATCTCGCGGAGGACACGAGACAATTGATCAAACACAACTGCCATGCGTGCATTCCCAATATGGGCGTAATTATATACCGTAGGTCCGCACACATAAAGACGGATATGGGCAGGATCTATTGGCACAAAAATTTCTTTTTGGCGTGTTAAGGAATTGTGCAATTGTAAATCATTCATCATTTGTCTTTAATAGATGAGCGACTCTATTGCAAGCTACTTACAACAAGAACAATCGCATGTTTTATCGCAGGGCTTTTTACAGTCACATTGTGTACACAGACAGTCCATGAGTTTTCTCCTTTTTTGTGTTTACTCTTTCATTCTAGCATAAATCATGATCACATACCAAAATGACAACAATAACACTTCCCCTCTGGTATGATCTTCATGTTCATCTCCGCCAAGGAGAGAATATGAATGCCTATATTCAAGCTCAGATTGATATGGGATGTGCAGGGGTTTTGGCGATGCCCAATACAAAGCCCCCTGTTGGAAAAGTCTTGGACTCTGATCCTCTTGACTATTGGAGCATAGAATATTATCTCCACCAAATTGTGCATGCGGGAGGAGACGCTTTTAAAGTGGCTATAATTCCTTTGTATTTAACAAAAGATACGACTGTTCAAATGATTGAGAATGGAAAAAGATCTGGGCTTTTAAGGGCCTGTAAATATTATCCTCCCCACGGGACAACGAACGCGGACCATGGGTGCCCCCTTGAATCTTTCATGGATAATGGTGTTTTACACGCGATGGAAGAGCACGGAATCGTTTTGTGTGTTCATGGAGAAGATCATGGACTATCTGGAGTTGATTATTTTGATGCCACAACAAATGCAGAAAAAAGCTTTTATCTGAAGGTCATGCCAAAACTAAGAGAGAAATTCCCAAATCTCAAGATTGTCTGTGAGCATATCACCACGAAAGAAGCGGTGGATTTTGTTCACATCTCTGGAAAAAATATTGTGGCTAGTGTGACGCCACAACATCTCCTGTTCACTGTGGGACATCTCGTGCAAGGCTTAAAATATCATTTATATTGTTTGCCTTTAGTTAAATTTGAGGCTGATCGTGATGCCCTCCGCCAAGCGGTTATAGACCCTTATAATACGAAGTTTTTTGCGGGCACGGACAGCGCCCCTCATACAACAAAGGCAACAGAGTGTGGATGTGCGGCGGGGTGCTTTACAGGAGGTATCGCGCCACAACTCTATGCGACGGCGTTTGAGAAAACCAATCTTAATTTGGATGACAGATTGTCTCAAGAGATTTTTGAACGCTTTTTATGTTTGAATGGCGCTCACTTTTATGGGCTCCCTATTCCTGATAAAACATTTGATCTTGTACGAGAAGAGAGTGTGGTGAACGTATTAAATACGAAAGCTGAAAGTATTGTACCTCTCCCTCTTGGGTTAAACATGACTACATTGCCTTGGACGCTCAATGTTTAATCCTGTTCCTATAGAATGGGTTGTGGGAGGATGTGTGAGTGTCCTGATTTTTGCTGTTGCCTATTCATTTTTGGGACAAAAACAAGATCCTTATTTTGCACGCCAAACACTTTTAACCCAAACGGAACTAAAATTTTATAAAATACTTTCACAGATCTGCAAAAAATCCTTATCGGGTTTACCTTTTAGCCTTGAAATTGCTCCTCAAGTGCGTCTTGCGGACATTATCAATTGTACAGAGAGGAACTGGCAAAAAGGATATGGCCCACAAATTTCTTCGAAACACATAGACTTCGTCCTTTTTGATCCTCATACGGCAGATATCAAGCTGTGTATAGAGCTTGACGACCCTTCTCACGATCAGGCCCATCGCCAACGTCGTGATATTTTTGTGAATAAAGCCCTTGTGGCAGCACGCGTCCCTCTGATACGAATTCTTGTAAAAGATATGTATAATCAAAAACTTATCGTTGGAAATATTAAAAAAAATATATTATAATTCCCTAATAAATAAACTAAAATTTAACTATATTTATGTAGAATTTTAATAGTGCGTGGTTTCTAGTGAGTAGCTAGCCATCCAATATTGAGGGCTCAAAAGGGATTAGAATGAATGTCAAACTTTACTGTGACGAAATTGAAGACACGCTCGTCTGATAAATCTGGAACTACATTAAAAACGAACATAATAACGCTTCTGACATCAGGAGGACAACTCTGGAGAAGCCAGTTAAGTTGGCGCGTTGCTTTTGCAGTCTTCCTAACGATTATGGCTGTGCAGGCTGCTATTCTTGCAGTTACCCTGAATGATTATGAGATGTCTAAGCTACATGTGCTTGAGAAAAGTGCGAGAACAGCGATTATTCCAACATTGAATTATAAACATACAGGCAGACTTGCGATGCCGTTCGATAATGGTGAGATGCAACGATTGATTGCGCACACGCCCATCAGTGGTTTTTCTGTTTATTCTCTGGATTTTAATCTGTTGGGGTACAGAGGGGAGCCGACCAATATATTCATGAGTGGTGCGCGAGATCTAGATAAGACATACCGTAGTCAAAACGGGAAAAATTATGAAATAATTCTTCGTCCACGAGATTTAAATAGCCAGCCTTATTATATGGTCATCCGTCTGGATTCTACTCGTGTTGCACAAGATATCAGAAATCATGTCAAACAGACAATCCTCATTATGCTTCTTATGTCTGCTTTTGTGACAGTTGTTTTGATGATGGCGCTTGGAAAATGGTTGCTTGAGCCTATTATATTTCTTCAGAAAAATTTAGCACTTGCGTCCCAAAATCCTGAAAACCCAAATGTTGAACCGTCCCCTTTTTCAAAAAAGGATGAAATTGGAAATGTAATTTTTCTTGCACAGGAGCTTATTCAGCAAAACGCAAAGAATATCTATGAAATCAAAAACAGAGCGCAAGATCAAATTCACAAACTTGCTTACTTTGATCCTTTAACAGGGCTTCCAAATCGTATTAACTTTCTTGAAAAACTTGCAGAATTTGGAAAACGAGAAGAGAATACGCCATATAAGAAAAATCTCAGATGTGCCATTATTACTCTTGATATTGATCATTTCAAAGATATCAATGATTCAATGGGGCATAATGTTGGAGATGCCATTTTAAAATCTGTGGGTCTCAGATTGAGATCTTCATTACCCGAAACGGCGATTGTCGCGCGAATAGGAGAGGATGAGTTTTCTATTAAAATGCCTCTCTCTGGGACAATGAAGAGCTCGAAACAGGCCGCGGAAAAAGTACTTTCCTTGATCCGTATGGCACCATTTTCTGTCTTTAATGAAGATTTTCAAATTCGCGCCTCTCTTGGTGTCTCTACGTTTCCTGATGATGGATTCGAACCAGATCAAATTCTTAAAAATGCACATATTGCACTTAACCGTGCAAAAGAAGCAGGACGTGATAATTACCGTGAATACATGGAAGATTTTGATCAGGCTGTACAAGCCCGCTTCCAAATGTTGCGTGATCTTAGGGATGCCATTGAAACAGATCAGTTAAGCCTTAATTTTCAACCTCAGCTTGATCTTAATACGGGTAAAGTTATTGGTGCAGAGGCTCTTCTTCGGTGGTGGAAACCAGACCAAAGTAAAGAAGGAGGACAATGGATTTCGCCCGGTGAGTTTATTCCCGTGGCCGAACAGTCTGGTCTCATTGTACCGATCGGCGAATGGGTTCTAAGAAAAGCCTGCCAGACCGCTAAAAAATGGCATGATAGTGGGCAAGATATTCGTATTGCTGTCAATGTCTCTGGTGTTCAATTTCAACAAAGTGATATCGTTGCTTACACACGAAATATTTTGAAGGAAACAAAAATTCAGCCTCACCTCCTTGAATTAGAAGTGACAGAAAGTGCTTTTATGGATGATATTGACCATACCGTCAAAATCCTGAAAGAGCTTCATGCTCTTGGAGTAGAGCTTGCAATTGATGATTTCGGAACAGGCTATTCCTCTTTGTCCTATCTTCGTCGTTTCCCAATTGATCGCCTCAAAATTGATCAATCTTTTATCAGGAATGCGTTGATAGATGATAATGATGCCTCCATAGCTAGTACCATTATTACTCTTGGACATGCTCTTAACCTTAAAGTTATCGCGGAAGGTGTGGAGACATTTGAGCATCAGAAATTCTTAATGGATCAAGGATGTGATGAAGTTCAAGGATTCCGCTATTCACGCGCCGTTCCAGACAATGAATTTATAAAATTTATTGAGAATTATTCAGGTTCATTTGATCATTTTGAGGCGTAGGCTTTTCCCTCTCTCCTCCCTTGTTCTTTCTTGAATGTCTGTGTATATAATGGACAAATGAACAGTATTATTTCCTCAAAATCATCCTCTCTTCAGGGGCATATTCGTGTTCCTGGAGACAAGTCCATTTCTCATCGTGCGCTTATGTTTGGAGCGATTTCGGAGGGGGAAACTTTGGTGTATGGGCTTTTAAACAGTGGAGATGTTCTGTGTACCGCCAATGCATTGAGAGCGCTGGGGACAAAAATTACTGATAGAGGGGATGGGGTCTGGAGTATTCAAGGGGTTGGCTCCAAAGGATTTAAATCTCCCCAAAACCCGTTGAACATGGGCAATAGTGGAACATCTACGCGTCTTCTCATGGGATTGGTTGCAGGACATGATGTCACGGCGACGTTTATAGGTGATGAGTCTTTGTCCAAACGGCCTATGAATCGTGTTGTTGAGCCTCTCCGTCAGATGGGGGCGTCTTTTGGGGATAATGAAACAGGGTGTTTGCCTTTGACTCTTACAGGATCAAAGACTCTTAATGCCATCACATACAAACTTCCCGTTGCCTCTGCACAGGTCAAATCAGCGCTGCTTTTGGCAGGATTAAACGCCAAAGGGACAACACATATTACAGAATTGGAACTGACCCGAGATTATACAGAAACGATGCTTGGGGCATTTGGAGTGACCATTAACACAAAAGGGTTGGAGATTGCACTCGAAGGTGGCCAATTTCTGGAAGGATGTGCCATTGATGTGCCTGCAGACCCGAGTTCTGCGGCTTTCCCCACTGTTGCAGCTCTGCTCTCTGAGGGCGCAGAAGTATCTTTAAATAATATTGGGATCAATGCACGACGGTTTGGTTTATATGAAACGCTGATTGAGATGGGCGCAGACATTACTTTGAAAAACAAACGCACACAAGGAGGCGAAGTAGTCGCGGATCTTATCATTAAAGGCAGTCCCTTAAAGGGAGTAAACGTTCCTGCCAATCGTGTCCCCTCTATGATTGATGAATTTCCTATTTTTGCAGTGGCGGCTGCCTGTGCAGACGGCATAAGTATGATGAGCGGGTTAGCAGAGCTTCGCGTGAAAGAAAGCGATCGTTTGGCAGTCATGGCCAAGGGCTTGACGCAATGTGGCGTACAGTTAGAAGAAGGCGAGGATACATTGATCATTCATGGTACGGGTGCTCCACCTCGGGGAGGGGTAACCATAGAAACGGCTCTTGATCACCGTATTGCGATGAGTTTTCTTGTTTTGGGCACAGTAACAGACGACCCCATCACAATTGATGACGCCTCTCCTATTCTGACGTCTTTTCCGAACTTTATTGAGTCGATGAATGACATTGGGGCATGTTTTCATACTGTGGAAGCACAAGCTATAGATCCTATTGATTTCTCTCATGAAAAAATTAAACATTTGCGTTAGACCATGTTCCAAAAACCTCCTTTTATTATTGCAATTGATGGCCCAACAGCAAGCGGGAAGGGGACTTTGGCCTCGAAAATTGCGCAGGCTCTGGGGTTTGAATATATGGACACAGGGGCATTATATAGAGGTGTGGCCAAAACAGCCCTTGATCAAGGGTTAGATCCTGCACAAGAAAAGGAAGCTGTTCAGGCGGCTCATCTCCTCCATAAGAATTACGATCTCTCTCTTCAAAATGATCCAACCATTCGGACGGAGAGAGTGTCAAAAGGAGCGTCCGAAGTTGCCGCCGTTCAAGAGGTGCGAGACATTCTCTTTATGCTCCAACAAGATTTTTCGACACACCCTTGTGCAGGCGTGGTTATGGAAGGGCGAGATATCGGCACAGTGATTTGCCCTAATGCCGATGTAAAGCTCTTTATTGATGCTAGTTCAGAGGTGAGAGCCCAACGGCGTTTTAAACAGCTTAAAGATAAAAAGATTCCCGCTGATTATGAGGATATTTTAAAACAACTTCATATTCGTGATGGGCGGGATAGTGGGCGGTCAATTGCCCCTACACGCCCTGCCGAAGATGCTGTCATTCTCAATACATCGACTATGACGGCTCAAGAGGTTTTAGAGCGCTCTTTAGAGATTATTCGTCGCAAGAGGCTTTAATCCTTGCATTTATTGAAAAAAACTGCATAACCCATAGCAGGTGTTTCTTCCGCACGCGGTCAAAGGTTTCTTTGGTTGCGGGAAAATGTGGACACTCACCTCTATTTAATCCTTGAAAGGAAACTAATACCTATGGCACATATTGCTGCAAATTTAAAAGACCGCGAGGGCTCGCTTGAGTTCGCGGCTCTCTTAGGAGAAATATTTAATGATAATAAATCAATCGAGGGATCTGTTGTTAACGGAACTGTTGTTAACATTGATACAGAATTCGCGATTGTTGATGTAGGCTTGAAATCTGAAGGACGCATTCCCTTGCGTGAGTTTTCACTCCCAGGACAAAGTCCTGAAATAAACATGGGAGATGTGATCGAAGTGTTTGTGGAGCGGATGGAGGGTCGTGATGGCCTGACGTCATTGTCTCGTGAAAAAGCGCGTCGTGAAGAAGTCTGGACTGAGCTTGAAAAATCACATGAGAAAGAAGAAAAAGTCACAGGGGTTATCTTTAACCGTGTGAAAGGGGGGTTCACTGTGGATCTTGGAGGCGCTATTGCGTTCTTGCCAGGAAGCCAAGTGGATATCCGTCCGATCAAAGACATTGCGCCTTTGATGGATGTGCCTCAGCCATTCGTGATTTTGAAAATGGATCGCCCACGCGGGAACATTGTTGTCTCTCGTCGTGCTATTCTTGAAGAAAGTCGTGCGGAAATCCGTAGCGAAATTCTAGAGAATATAGCAGAAGGCGCTGTTCTTGAGGGTGTTGTTAAAAACATCACAGATTATGGTGCATTCGTGGATCTTGGGGGCGTCGATGGACTTCTTCATGTCACAGATCTCTCTTGGAAACGCGTTAATCACCCATCAGACGTTTTGACCGTTGGTCAAACAATTGAAGTACAGGTCATTCGCTTTAATCAGGAAAGTGGACGAATTTCTCTGGGCATGAAACAACTTGAATCTGATCCTTGGGATGGCTTCGAGAAAAAATACGTGAAAGGTGAAAAATTTACTGGACGGATCACAAATATCACTGATTACGGTGCGTTTGTTGAGCTTGAAGGCGGAATTGAAGGTCTTGTTCATGTGTCTGAAATGTCTTGGACAAAGAAAAACATCCACCCAAGCAAGCTTGTATCTAAATCTCAGGAAGTTGATGTTGTTGTTCTGGACGTTGATACAGAAAAACGTCGGATTTCTCTGGGTATTAAACAAGCTCTTGAAAATCCTTGGGTTGCCTTTGAAGCTGAGCGTAAAGTTGGCGATATTGTCAAAGGTCCAATCAATAATATTACAGAATTTGGTATGTTTATTGGTGTCGGAGAAGATATTGACGGCATGGTTCACTTGTCTGATATTTCATGGGAGGATTCCTCTGAAAATGCTTTAAAAGCTTTTGAAAAAGGGCAGGATATTGAAGTGAAAATTTTGGACATCAATTCTGATAATGAGCGCGTTGCGCTTGGCATTAAGCAATTGTCAGATGATCCTTTTCAAGGCGCTATGGAGGGAGTCTTCAAAGGGGCTATCGTCACAGGAATGATCACTGAAGTGAAGGCAACACTCGTAAGAGTGAGCGTGAATGACAGTGTGGTTGGAACGATCAAGAAGGCTGATCTCTCCCGTGAGCGTTCTGAGCAACGCACAGACCGTTTTGCGATTGGTGAAAAAATTGATGCGAAGGTGCTTTCGGTTGATGCGAAAAACCGTAAGGTTGATCTCTCCATTAAAGCCCGTGAGCTTGAGGAAGACAAACAAGCGCTCGAAGAGTTCGGATCTACCGAATCAGGGGCGTCTTTGGGTGATATCCTTGGTGCTGCGCTTCAAGACAAGCCAAAAGACTCAAAGTAAATTTGAGTCTCCATAAAGAATATAAAAAGCCAGCTTCTATGCTGGCTTTTTTAATGATAGTGCGTATAAAGTTATAGTAAGAGACACACACTCAGGAGAGCAAAATGACGTGGGACACCCATTTTTATAATAGAGATACATGGAATAAGGAAATTTCTAACTTTGAGGAAAAATCCGCAATTGCACAGAAATTGGCAATGAGACTCACCAATGACGACATTGTGGGAGCAGGCTCAGGATCAACGTGCTTCTTGACGTTGCAAGCCATTGCAGATCGCTGTGAGGCGGAAAACATTAATGTGACGCTCATTCCAACCTCACGAGAAATAGAAATGGTCTGTGCGTTCTTAAATCTCCCTATGGCGAGCTTATTAGAAAAAAGACCGGATTGGTGCTTTGATGGGGCTGATGAAATTGACTCAGACCTTCGTTTGATCAAAGGACGAGGCGGTGCATTATTTAGAGAAAAGCTTATTATGAGCGCCGCAAAACAGGCTGTCATCATTGCAGATAAAACAAAACTTGTAGAGAAACTAGGGCAGAAATTCCCTATTCCTGTTGAAGTTGTTCCTGATGCGCTCAATCTTGTCAAAGAACAACTGGAAGATCTTCTGTCTCCAAAAGCAATTCATCTCAGACTTGCAGAAAAAAAAGATGGGCCTGTTGTCACCGAAAATGGAAATTTTTTGCTCGATATTTCTCTAGACACTATAGAAAAAGGGACGGAGAAAATAATCAAGTCGATCGTAGGTGTTGTTGAGTCTGGTCTGTTTGAAGGCTATAATCCAGAGATAGTCTCTGGCTAAATCATACTGTTTATATGCGTTCAGATGCCACGCAGGCTTCGTCCCATACGGGACGGGGGCGCAGTCGCGCCCCTGATGTTCAAACATTTAGCTATCATCACAAAGTCTCTTGCTTTCTCATGTAAAACAATGATATAAATAGACATTAGAAACATTTTTGAAACAAGAGAGTGACCCATGACAAAATCAGAACTCATTCAGCGGATGGCAGAACGCAACCCCCATCTTTATTTGCGAGATGTTGAAACAATTGTAAACACGATCTTTGATGAGATTATACAAGCTTTGGTCAATGGAGACCGTGTTGAATTGCGTGGCTTTGGCGCTTTCTCCGTTAAAAAACGCGCGGCACGGGTCGGGCGTAATCCTCGCACGGGCGAAAGTGTTGATGTTGGACCAAAATCTATGCCTTTCTTCAAAACAGGAAAATTATTACGCGAACGTCTTAACGACGAGAACGCATAAGAGAGAGGATTCTCCCTGATGGGCATTCTCCGTTGGCTCCTCACATTTATTGTCTCTGTGATTGTTATTGTATTCAGTGTGAGTAATCTTGATCTGGTTTCTGTGAAATGGAGTCTCTTTCATGATCCTTATGATATTCCCCTCTATGCCATCATTTTAACCGCTCTCACACTGGGGTTTTTCTGGGGAGGCGTTATGGTGTGGTTCAGTGGCCACAAAACACGCTCAAAACTCCGTCACAGCACAAAAGAGATTAAGAGACTTGAGGTTGATTTAGAAGAATCCCGCAAAAATCCTGTTTCATCTACTCCTGTCATTGAAACCTCATTATAAGAATCCTTTCTTTGTCATTCCCTGAATTGTCGTAGACAATTCTAGGGGAATCCATTGAGATCTTACACTCTGGATCGCCCTAGAATGTGTAAACACATTCAGGCGATGACAGAGAGGCTCTGTGGTAAAAGAATACACTCTTTTCTGGGGTTTTCCCTATGATTTCCTTCCATAAAATGCTATAAATAATCTCTGTTCAAATATTCAGAAAAAATGTTTTATTTTAATATGTTAGGTTTAATATATCATGTCAGAAGCTGTCGCCGATCAAGTGCCCGAAGAAGAATCCCTCACGCCAGATGAATATGGCGCAGATTCCATTAAAGTTCTCAAAGGATTAGATGCTGTTCGCAAACGTCCGGGGATGTATATTGGGGATACGGATGATGGATCTGGACTCCACCACATGGTCTATGAGGTCGTTGATAATGCAATTGATGAGGCCTTGGCAGGACATTGTGATCGCACCGACATTATTTTAAACGCAGATGGGTCGATGACTGTGCGCGATAACGGGCGAGGCATTCCTGTCGATATCCATACCGAAGAAGGCATTAGCGCGGCGGAAGTTATTATGACTCAACTCCACGCAGGAGGGAAGTTTGATCAGAACTCCTACAAAGTCTCTGGTGGATTGCATGGTGTGGGTATTTCTGTTGTGAATGCCCTCTCTTCATGGCTTGAGCTTCGTATTTGGCGTAATGATAAAGAATATGCCATGCGCTTTGAGAATGGAGATGCGGTGGCTCCTCTTGAGGTTGTTGGAGATGCGGTGGGACGAACAGGCACAGAAATCTCGTTTCTGCCTTCAACTGAAACCTTTACAATGGTGGAGTTTAGCTTTAATACCCTCCAAGATCGTCTGCGCGAGCTGGCTTTTTTGAACTCGGGCGTGAATATTTTCCTCGTTGATAAACGCGAAGATGAAGAAAAAGAATCTCAATTGTACTATGAGGGGGGAATCGAAAGCTTTGTTGAGTATTTGAATCGCTCTAAGACACAGCTCTTTAAACCAGTTATTTCTATTTCTAAAGAAAATAAAGGTACAATTGTTGATTGTGCCATGGTTTGGACAGATTCCTATCATGAATCGACATTGTGTTTTACGAATAATATTCCGCAACGTGATGGAGGGACACATTTAGCAGGACTTAGATCTGCCTTAACTCGTATTGTCACAAAATACGCAGAATCCAATAACCTTATTAAGAAAAAAGATGTCTCTTTGTCAGGAGATGATATTCGAGAAGGCTTAACCTGTGTGCTCTCAATCAAAGTCCCTGATCCGAAATTTAGCTCTCAAACCAAAGATAAGCTTGTCTCGTCCGAGGTGCGCCCTGTCGTAGAGCAATCTATTTCTGAAGGGTTAGGCAATTGGTTGGAAGAAAATCCTGTGGATGCCAAGAAAATTATTGGTAAAATTATTGATGCCGCCAGTGCTCGAGATGCGGCGCGGAAGGCGCGTGATCTTTCTCGCCGTAAAGGCATTATGGATATTTCAAATCTCCCTGGAAAACTGGCGGATTGCCAAGAACGAGATCCAGCCCTGTCTGAAATTTTTATCGTTGAGGGAGACTCGGCGGGAGGATCTGCAAAACAAGCCAGAGACCGTAAGAATATGGCTATTTTGCCTCTCCGTGGAAAAATTCTCAATGTCGAACGTGCCCGTCTGGACCGTATTTTGAGCTCTCAAGAGCTAGGCACATTGATCACAGCCCTAGGCACAGGCATTCATGATGAGTTTGATATTGAAAAGGCCCGTTACCACAAAATCATTATCATGACCGATGCGGATGTTGATGGGTCACATATTAGAACATTGCTTTTGACTTTTTTCTATCGCTATATGCCTGCAATCATTGAGCGTGGCTATCTCTATATCGCACAACCGCCTTTATATAAGGTCAAACGGGGACAAGCCGAGCTCTATCTGAAAGATGATGATGAGTTGGATAATTATTTAATTGACTCCGCCATTACCGATCTCGTTTTTACGGATTCAAACAATGTCTCCCATAGTGGAAACGACCTTAAGGATATTTTGGTGCGCTCCGCGACTATGCGCTCCTCTGTGCAAACTGTGGCGCAACGCACAGGATTCCCACAAATGGTCGAGCAAGCCGCTATTTCTGGTGCACTCAATGGAGACATAGACAATAATGAAGCGCTTGGGACAAGTCTCATTGAAGCTGTGACAGGACGTCTCAATGCCATTGCCAAAAAGAATGAAAATACATGGGCAGGAACATTTACAGCCCTTGATGGGTTTACCTTTGAACGAACACTCCGTGGTGTAACCGAAACCGCACGCTTGAGTATGGATCATATTCAGCTTCCTAATGCACAACGCTTGCAT
This sequence comes from Alphaproteobacteria bacterium, assembly GCA_024279035.1. GTDB lineage: Bacteria > Pseudomonadota > Alphaproteobacteria > Micavibrionales > Micavibrionaceae > UBA1850. The sequence continues at coordinate 27,249 of JAJRSA010000015.1, read as the reverse complement.
AACGCTCAAAACTGGTTGGAAGAGACCTTTGATGGTGTTGGACAGCTCACCGCCAAAGACAAAGACCTTGCTACGATTGATGGCCCTGTAAGCTTGCACGAACACGCCATTGCCTATGCCCGTAAAGGCCTCCAAATTTCTCGCTATAAAGGTTTGGGAGAAATGAACCCCGAACAGCTCTGGGAAACGACTCTTGATCCGAATGTGCGTTCTCTTCTCCAAGTCAGAATTGCGGATGCTGCCGATTCTGATGCCATTTTCTCAACTCTCATGGGTGACGTTGTTGCTCCGCGCCGTGAGTTTATTCAAGAGAATGCGTTGAAAGTCTCTAATTTGGATGTTTAAGGTACGGTAGAATATGTCCTCACTTTCTTCTCGTCTTACTGAGATTGTCTCAGACATTTTTGTTCAACTGGAGCTCCCTGTCGAACTTGGGCAAGTGGATGTCTCCGATCGTCCTGATCTGGCACAGTTTCAATGTAATGGGGCGATGAGTGCTGCGCGTATTGCTAAAAAAGCCCCTCGTCAGATTGCTGAAGATATTGTGGCTCTTCTCAGAGATCGGGTAGAATTTGAAACTGTTGAAATCGCAGGCCCTGGGTTTATCAATCTCACTGTTACGGATGCGTATCTCCAAAGTCACCTCCAACAAACGATTATGACGGACAGATTTGGAGCTCCTAATCTAGGGCAAGGGCAAACTATTGTGCTTGACTATGGAGGGCCAAATCTTGGAAAAGCAATGCATGTCGGACATATAAGGACAGCCATTATTGGTGATTCTTTGCGGAAAATCTTGTCTTATGTTGGCTATAAAACAATCTCCGACGTTCATATGGGAGATTGGGGTACGCCCATGGGGATGATTTTGTCAGAACTTGAAATTCGTTATCCTAATTGGGTTTATTTTGATCCTGATTTTTCGGGGGATTATCCTCAAGAAACTCCTTTGACGATTAAAGATTTTGAAGAACTTTACCCGACCGCTTCCAAAGCTTGTAAAGCTGATCCAGACCGCCATAAACAGGCACAAAGTGCAACACTTGATCTTCAAAACAAACGAGCTGGATATTACGTTCTGTGGAAGCATTTTACAAATGTCTCTGTGGAAAGCATGAAAGAAAACTATGCATCTCTCGATGTTCATTTTGATTTGTGGAAGGGGGAGTCTGATGTCCACGATCTGATTGCTCCAATGGTTGATCTCCTAAAGGAAAAATCTTACGCCCTTCAAAGTGAAGGCGCTCTTGTAATTTCTGTTGAGCAACACAATGATACGAAAGAGATTCCCCCTCTTATCCTTTACAAAAAAGATGGGGCTGTAATGTATGGAACAACTGATATGGCTACGCTTGTAGAACGTATGAATTTGTATCATCCGTCTAAAATCATCTATGTGGCGGATCAACGTCAACATCTTCATTTTGAGCAAGTCTTTCGAGCTGTTCAAAAAGCAGGGATTGTTCCTGACTCTACAGAGCTCATCCATGCAGGATTTGGTACAATGAACGGAACAGACGGAACACCATTTAAAACCCGTGAAGGTGGTGTAATGAAGCTTGACGACTTTCTAGAGATGGCCATTCACAAATCCCTAGAGAAGCTTAACGAAGTTCATGCAGAAAATGATTTATCAGACAAAGAAAAAAATGATATTGCAACAAAAATAGGGATCTCTGCCATTAAATTTGCAGATCTTCAAAATAACCGAATTTCTGATTATATCTTTGATTTAGATCGCTTAACCTCTTTTGAGGGCAAGACAGGGCCTTATATTCTCTATCAAGCTGTACGTATTAAATCTCTTTTGAAAAAAGCAGGAGATCACTCTTTCAAAGACATTCTCGTTTCGGAAAGCAATAAAGAGATTATTCTCCTTCTCACAACATTTCCTGATGTTTTAGAGGGAACCTGTCGCAATTATACGCCACATATCCTCTGTGATTATGTGTATAGCCTTGCCCAGAATTTTAGTAGTTTTTACAATCACTGCCATATTTTGTCTGAGGGAAATGAGACTGTGAAATCAAGCCATTTAGCTTTGTGCAAGCTTATCTTGGATCAAATTGAAACATGTATGGGGCTATTGGGAATTAAAGTTCCCGAACGAATGTAATAATTACACCGACTTCATGACAAGACTGGCATTTGTTCCACCAAAACCAAAGGAATTTGAAAGAACAATATTTACAGTCTTTTCTTTTGTTTCTTTAGGGACAAGGTCAATACCTTGACAAGGCTCAGAAACATTATCCAAATTTAATGTTGGGGGAAGCATATTTGTTTCCAGAGTTTTAAAGGAATAAATTGCTTCTACAGCCCCAGCCGCCCCAAGTAAGTGTCCGATAGAGGATTTTGTGGAGGACATAGAGACTGTCTCAAGTGTATTCGCAAAAAGACGTTTTATGGCTCCACATTCAATTCCATCTCCCATGGGAGTAGATGTCCCGTGTGCATTCACATAATCTACATCTTCAGGATTAATTTTTGCGCGTTTCAAAGCAGCCTTCATAGCTCGAAATCCACCACTTCCATCAGGGGCAGGAGAGGTAATGTGATGGGCATCTCCTGAGAGACCGTATCCAATAATTTCACCGTAGATATGTGCATCCCGAGCCTTGGCATGTTCATATTCTTCCAAGATCAAAATCCCCGCCCCTTCGGCAATGACAAAACCATCCCGTCCTTCGTCAAAAGGGCGAGAGGCTTCTTTTGGTGTATCATTATAACCAGTCGATAAGGCACGCGCCGCCGCAAAAGAAGATACGCCAATACGGTTCACAGCTGCTTCTGCGCCCCCTGCGACCATAACATCGGCGTCATCAAGGGCAATCATACGTGCTGCGTCTCCAATGGCATGTGTTCCGCTGGCGCAGGCCGTCACGACAGAGTGATTAGGGCCTTTAAAGCCATATTTGATAGAGACATGTCCAGAGGCTAAATTAATCAGCATGGCAGGCACAGAAAAAGGGGACACACGGCGTGGTCCCTTAGCATCCAATGTTCGTCCTGTTTCATGAACTGTTTGTAATCCACCAATCCCAGAGCCAATCATCACGCCCGTACGCTCTAATGATAACTCATCTTCTGGTGTCCAGCCGCTGTCTTCAACGGCTTCTGCTGCCGCGGCAAGGGCATAGAGGATGAATGTATCAATCTTCTTTTGATCTTTGGGGCTAGCATATTTGTCAGGATCAAAAGCATACTCTTTACCTTTTCCAAAAATTTCTGAATTATAAGGAACAAGTCCAGCAATTCGGGACGAAATATCAGATGCATCAAAACGATCTATTTTACGAATCCCGCTTTGCCCGCGCGTAATTGCAGACCAGTTATGGTTAACCCCTACACCGAGGGGGGACACCATCCCTAAACCTGTAACAACAACACGTCTCATAATTTTCTACGTCAGTAAATGGGGAGTTAAAATGGGGCGACTATGCAACATTCTCAGAGATGAAGGACACAGCATCTCCAACAGTTTGAATCTTTTCTGCGGCATCATCAGGAATTTCAACATTGAATTCCTCTTCAAAGGCCATCACAAGCTCAACTGTATCCAATGAGTCTGCGCCCAAATCATCAATGAAGCTTGCCGCTTCTGAAACTTTGCTTTCTTCTACGCCAAGATGTTCAACAACAATCTTTTTTACGCGTTCAGCTACGTCACTCATAGTATTTCCTTTTCTGTTCGTTCACGTCTATGAAGTCAATCGGGCGTGAAGATATAGCCCCTCTATCCCGATTGCAAGACTTTTATTTTGGTAGCATGTAATGGGAGCTAAATCGACCTTGTGGTCAGAAAAAATCAAAAAGATGTTGTGGATATGTTTTTTGAGCATAAAAAAATTATGGTGAAAAGTTGGCGTTCTTTTTATCTATCATGCTACAATATAAAGGAAATTAAATAAAATTTATCACTTTTTTGATAAAATGAAGATATATTACTATATCTATAATAGGAGGGGTTTTTAGTGCAAGAGGTTGAATTAAAACCAAAAAATGTGTTTATGTATGCGACCTTACCGGGCGTATTTCCACGCTTGAAAACATTGTTTAGTCACTTCTATTACCTCCCCATGTTCTTGGCCAGCCTTTATAAAAATTTAGGGCTTTTGCCTGCAACGCACCCTTATCTTAATATGGATAATTATGGACGATTTGGAATTGTTTCTCTGGTCTCTGTTGCTGCAAATGAACTTACATTTGATCGCAAGAATATTGATAAAATTGTTGTGTTTGGAGCGACGCTTTTAACATTCTTTTTGTTTATTCTTTTTGCTTTTGGATTCGCCTTTTCTTTTTTTTCGAATAGTGCTCATGCATTGATGGCAACTGTCATTACTGCAAGTCCAGCGACTGATATTGCCTTTGAAATTTTAGATCGTATTTTTGGTATACCTGGTGTGTATAACTCTGGATATGCTGCAACTGTGCCTGTTTTCCCAACGCCTTTTCAGGTCGGACTGCATAGTATGTTAGCATTTTATAATACTGCTCTGTGGATTCTTGCTGGTTTTATCTTTCTATATTATATTGTGTCAATTGTTGGGGAAACCGCTTTTTCGGGGAATCTCTTTGGAGAAAGGTTTCATAAAATATGGGGGCCATTGAGGCTAGTTCTGGCTCTTGGACTCCTTGTTCCCATGGGAAATTATGGTCTTAATTCTGCGCAGTACATACTTCTCTATGTTGCAAAATATGGGTCGGGTGTGGCAACCAATGTATGGCTTGCATTTAACGCAGCTCCAGGTGTTACCTCCCCTTTTGGGACAGGTGCTCCCATTGCATATCAAGGACCGAATTATAGCTACACTGATGTCAATGGAAATGCCTATACTCAAGCGCCATCCTATAGTGGTGGAGGCTCTTATGTATCAAATGGATTGATTGTGCATCCTCAAGCTCCTGATGTGTCAGGACTAATTGCGTATGCTAATTTAATACATACATGCATTTATGCCTATAAGCAAATGTATGATATTGATATCCAGCCTTACTTTGTAAAAGTAAATGCTGGAGCAGGGCTTTCACAACTTGTGTTTTCAAGCCCTGGAGTCGTTAATTTTAACGATGCTCTTACATTTTATGGGACGAGCGATGTCTATATATATTTTGGTCATAAAAGTATAACAGATTATCCTAAGCTTACAGGAAACGTACGCCCCTATTGTGGAGACCTTGTTTTCCCGTATAAAAACCTTACCATTCCTCAATTGCAAACGGCGTTAGGGTGGGCTTATTATGTTGAGGTCATGACTCTTTTTTCAGAGCCCAATCCGTTGATTTTTTCTACTCTTCCAGAAATCCAGAGGCCTCAAACATTTGGATATAAAATTGTCGCTCATAAGCTTCAAAATAAAGGATATAACCTTATTTCACCCTGTGGACTAGGGTCTTCATACACAGGATTGGGAGCTTGTAATAACCCAGAGCTTTCTCCAAATCATAGAGCTTTTTCAACATCAGAATTTAGACGTGTTTTTAATGATATAGTTGATCTAACCATTTCAGGTTTGATGACGATTGTTCCAAGTCCCTTTACGCCAACGGCAGCTGATCTGAATAGAGGGTGGGTGACAGCAGGCATATGGTATAACAAAATCTCTGAATGGAATGGGGATGTGGTCATTGGCGTTTCGGCTATACCGCACCCAGGGAAATTTCCAGAAGTGATGGAAAAATCTAAAGAGTATAAGCTTTCTACTAATCCAAATACTGATCCATTAAATATTTTTCAACCTGTTGCCGATGGTAATAGAAATGTAAAATTTGACAATGAACAAGATAGGCAAATCAGTTCAACGCTTCTTGTTGCGTATGACTACTGGACGTCTGATGGGGGGGCGGATCCAAGAAATATGGCTTCAAAAGCCAATCCTTTTGAAGGATCATTGGCCTCTATCTTTGGTTTAACCCCTATTTTAACGATCAGAGAGCAGGATCACCTTCATCCTTTGGCGCAATTATCTTCCATTGGCCGTAACTTAATTGAAAATGCCATTACAAATTTAACCCTTGCCGCAGGTGCTTCATTTATAGGAGGGACTATGAATGCTGCAGGAGAAGGATTAGGGAGTGCTTTTACAGGGATGGCAGGTTTCTTTTCTGCTCTTTCTTTCATTGGAATTTTACTCGGGGTTGTTCTTTACTATATCGTCCCTTTTATGCCATTTTTATACAGTTTCTTTGCGGCGTCTGGGTGGATAAAATCAATTTTTGAGGCTATGGTGGGTGTTCCACTTTGGGCTTTAGCGCATCTAAAATTGAAAGGAGATAGCCTTTTTTCCAAAGAAGCTCAATCGGGTTATTACCTGCTCTTAGAAATCTTTATTCGCCCAACACTCATCCTGTTTGGCCTTATCGCATCAACCGCTATCTTTTCTGCTTCTGTCGCGGTTTTAAATAATATATGGGATCTTGTCACAGATAATTTATCAGGCGTTACTGTTGAGATGGCCTCATTGAATAATCCTTTAACAATGGGATATCATCGAAATAACGTTGATCAATTCTTCTTCCTCGTCATGTATATTATTGTTGTTTATATGATTGGAACGTCTTCTTTTAAGCTTATTGATCAAATTCCTCACAGTGTAATACGTTGGATTAATGCGGGAGTGAAGTCCTTTGGAGATATGGCAAAAGATCCAGCAGATGGCCTCTATCGATATGCCTCTATGGCTACGTATCGTTTTGCTCCTGCTATTGGGCAAGGTGTATCGACTGTAGGTGAAGCCCTTGGAAAGGGAGTTGGCGGTGCTACAGGGTTAGGTGGGGTGGTGGGCGCTAACACGTCCTCGAATATTGCAGGATTTAGCAATACCGCTACAGGGCTAGGGAAGCCCCCCACTGGGACAGGATCTGGAGGGACAACGCCATGAGACCGCAGTCGACTCTTTTAAAACGATCTATTCGCTATGCTGTTATGCCAGAGATTTCTTCTCGCTTTCGAGAATTTGGATTTAATTTTGGTTACTTATCCTTTCTTACTGCATATCTGTTTTCTATCACACGCTTGCTTCCTGCAGGGCATCCTTATCTGAATGCTGACAATATAAATCGTTTTGGAGTCAGAGATGTTATTTTAGAGGCATATACTAACCTTAAATGGTCGTGGAAGAACATTGACCAGATCGTGTTATTTGTTCTTGTCTCTTGTGCATTTCTTCTTCTCTTGGCACAATTAATTTCTATCCTCTTGTTTCTTTGTTCTTATTCTGGGTCAGCCTTTGCAACAATAATTACGGGATTGTTTCAAACAACACCTCCTGATGATGATCTTGCTCTTATAATGTTGGATCGCATTTTTGGTGTTCCAAATGTTTTTAATTCCTGTATTGCTCAAGGTGTCTTATGTACGGGCGCTCCGAGTGCCTTGCCTGCAACTCCATGGCCAATCCATATAGGCCTGCATGCCCTCTTTCAATTTTATAGTGCTTGTATGCTCGTTGTTGCTTTGCTTATTATCTTATACTATTTCTTTGTCGTTGTTGCTGAGACGGCACAAACAGGATCTCCTTTTGGACGGCGATTTGGAAGTGTCTATGCCCCTCTTAGATTGGTTCTGGCTGTCGCCCTCCTTCTTCCTCTCGCCAACGGAATTAATACAGGTCAATATCTTCTCTTAAATGTGGCCAATTGGGGGTCTGGTCTTGGCACAAACGGATGGAAAGTTTTTAATATTAGTCTAACGAATGCGCTTGGATCTGACGCGCCTAATATGATTGTTAAGCCCAATTCTCCAGACTTAACAACACTTGTACAGTTCTATCATCTCGTAACGTCTTGTCGTGCAGCCTATAAACGAGTCTACGATAAGGATATCCAACCTTATTTATATACAGGGACAGCATCTGTCTCACCTTCAACATTTGCTGCGGCATTGGCTTTTTATGCTGGGCACAAGGATATCCGTATCAGATATGGAGAAAATGGAAGTACGGCAACTCCTCCTATACATGGTACTTATGCGTCTCGTATTCGTCCGTATTGTGGAGAAATAGTTCTTTCTATCGATTCGACAAATGTTCCTTTTGCTCTTACAATTTCAGAAGCGTATTTCGATATAATGGAGTCCCTCTGGAATAATACCAATTTAAATCAGATGGCAGAAAAAATTGCAGAAGAACGGTATGGTTTCTCTACGTTTGTCGGAGCTGTTGCTTGTCCCGCTATTTGGGGGGGGGGATGTACGAACGCCCCACCTGTCACTTACCTTAGAAACCTCATTTCTATGACACAGACGAATTTAGAGGCCACCTTAGTAGCAACACTTAGCCCTGCCAGTGTTACTGGATATACTGGATTTGATTATGGTGGAATATTTCTTGATCAAGGGTGGGGCGCTGCAGGTCTATGGTTTAATAAGATTTCTGAGATTAATGGGGCCATTATCACGGCTACTTATGAAATACCTTATGGTCAGGATCTCCCAGAAGTTATGGAGTTTGTGGCCCAAGAAAAAAAGCGCATGGCTCCACAATTATTTGCACTTGATAAATATAACCCTCAGCTTCCCAAGGAACCAAAAGATACAGCATTTAGTTGGCAAGCGGCGCGCGATCATGAAGTCGCTGGTCATCTTAATGAAATTTATAAGGTTTTTACAGATGATGATCTTGATCCGACACCAGATGCAAAAGAAGATTCTAACCCCATAGGGGTTATTTTGAGCACTATCTTTGGTGCGGATGGTCTTTTTGATCTACGAGAAAACAATGATGTTCATCCTTTGGCACAAATGTCAGGGCTTGGAAAAAGCATTATTGAAAGTGCCATCACAAATATTGGGATTGGAATGACTCTTTCTTTTGGAGCAGGGGCAGCCTCTTCCGCAAACGAGAAGCCAGCCAGTGTTATGGCAGAAGGGTTCTCCGGTACTTTTATTACTATTGGATCTATTGCGCTCACCACAGGCTTTTTGCTTTTTTATATTTTACCATTTCTTCCTTTTATTTATTTCTTCTTTGCAATGGGGAAATGGGTTAAAGCCATCTTTGAAGCAATGGTTGCTGTTCCTTTATGGGCGCTTGCCCATTTAAAAATTGATGGGGATGGTATTTCAGGCCCTGCGGCAAAAAATGGATATGTTCTTCTTCTTGAAATTTTTCTTAGACCTATTCTTACGGTATTTGGCATGCTTGCTGCCGTCTCTATTTTTACGGCGATGGCGGTTGTTATGAACGAGCTTTTTGATCTCGTTGCGGCAAACTTGTCGGGATATGATTCTTATTCTACGCCTGGGACATATGTTTCTGGGACGGGTGTGGCTACTTTCTTAGATATAGAATATTATCGGAGTCAGGTCGATCAATTCTTCTTCACACTTCTTTATGTTGTCTTGATTTATATCATGGCAACTTCTTGCTTTAAACTCATTGATCTTGTCCCTAACAGTATTTTGCGCTGGATTGGAGAAGGGGTTGAAAGTTTCGGAGACAAAGCAGAAGATGCTGCAGATAATTTAATTAGATATGCTGCAATTGGAGGCGGTGTTCTTGGGGGAGAATTAACAGGAGCTCTGAAAGATGGAGCAAAAGGATTAGGACAAGTGGCAGGAGGAGCAATATCTCCATTTAAATAACGAATTTAATACCTTAGGCTGTATTTGATGGCTTCTAGTGTAGAATATGGTAGAATATATAGGTAAATTTACTAAAATTTTATCTATATCTGATGATAATAGGATAGAATATAGAACAGAAGGTTTTTATGAGTAAAAAAGTTAGTCACGTCCGTCCTTTTCTGAAGTACAGTATGCTTCCTGGGTTATTCCCTAGACTTTATGACCTTGTCGCCTCTGGATTTTCTTATTTTGCGTTTCTTATGGCGAGTATATATAATATTGTTCGTCTTATTCCCGCGGGCCATCCTTATCTTAATTCTGCCAATATTGGTCGTTTTGGTGTTCGTCATGTTGTTGCAGAAGCAAGTAAGAACCTTGTTTTTAAGCGTGAAAATCTGGATCAGATTATCTTATATTTTATATTACTGGCGGCCCTTATCCTGATTGCAGGCCAGTTTGTATTTTTGATGTTAGCTATTGTTTCTCCGGCAGCAATGGCAACGCCATTTGCTGTCTATTTTGGAACGAATGCGCTCTCTGATCCAAATCAGGATATAGCCTTTATGCTTTTAGATCGGGTTTTTGGTGTTCCTAATATTTTTAACTCTTGTGTAACGACGGCAACGCCTTGCTATGGGCTCACACCCCAACTTACATTTGATACTGTTAATGTTATGGCGGTTCCTCCAGCACCATGGCCATTTCATTTAGCGCTACACAGTATGTTTCAGTTCTATAGTACAGGGCTCCTCATTATTGGAATGCTCCTTATTGTCTATTATGCCATTGCGATTACAGCAGAAACCGCACAAACAGGAACACCATTTGGAAAAAGATTTAATACTGTGTGGGCACCAATCAGGTTAGTCGTAGCCATTGGTCTTCTTGTTCCCCTAGGAAGTGGTTTAAATAGTTCTCAATATATTGTGCTTTATGCCGCAAAGCTTGGGTCTAATATGGCAACCAACGGATGGTTAACTTTTAATGTAAATTTAGCAGGTGCTATTTCAGGGGGAGGGTTAATCAACTCTGCAAATATGATTGCAACCCCCAACGGACCTGATGCAAAGAGGCTTGTAACCTTTATGATTTTGGCTAAAACATGTGCCATCATAGAAGATGCTGCTTTACAACAAGAGGGGGGGACGCATCCTTCTGGAACCCAGAATTCTTTGCCTAACAATCAAAGAAATGCTATTCATCCTTGGCTTGTTAAAGCTGTAGGAACCCCTAATAGAGAGCCTTTTGCTAATTCTCATGCAACGCTTGGTAGTTCTGCAGTGGCTCCTGGAGGGGGGGGGGGAGGAATACCGGGGACTACGCCAATTACATCCTATGCTCAAGCGCGCACTTTTTATCAAAATGGAGATATTTTAATCCGCTTTGGAGAGCTAAATCCTGCGCGTTATGGTATGGAAAAAGGAGGAGTGTCTCCCTATTGTGGAGAGTTGGTTCTTAAAAATTCTTCGCTGTATGAACCGGGTGCACTCGAGATTCAACGGCGTTACTATGAAATGATTGCAGCCATGTGGGATGATCCAGCTATGCGAGATCTGGGACTCCATTATGCACGGTTACGTCTTGGAAATATTCCACAACAAATAACGAGTTCGGCATGGTTACATTCGGGGGCGTGGCCACCTACGCCAGCGGCGCCACCTCCTGCTTTAAATGTTGATTTTACGAATCTTGGAGAAAAATATCTCTATGCAGGGGGCTTTCCTCCTGCTGCTCCTGGAGCGGGGAGTATAAATGAAATTATTGCGACAGCTGTTTTAACACAGCAAACATCCACAGACTTTAATCTCCCTGGTCAGTTATTGGCACGTGGGTGGGGTGGCGCTGGAATCTGGTATAATCGTATTGCTCAAATGAATGGTGCAATGGTTGGTGCCTCTAGAAATCTCCCAGATGTTAAAGCATACCCAGCAACTATGACGTATGCGGCTATGCAACATGAAATGTTAGATGAAAGTTTTTCTAATGTTGTGAATAGTTTTAGCCCTTCGATTAAGCAAAAGATTATTCCTTTTAAGCGTAAAAACGAGGAGACTGCGGCACAAGTTTATCATGATGTTTTCAAAGCGGCTAATATTGCAGAATCAACGGCAACAGACAAACCAACGGGGAATCCTTTTACAGATATCATTAATTTGATGTTCGGGACAGAAGGGTTAATGAACTTAAGAAGTCCCGCAAACCAAAATATTCATCCTTTGGCACAAATTGCAGGCGTTGGTAAAAGTTTGATTGAAAGTGCTATTCTCAATTTAGGGATAGGGGCGCTTGGAGCAGGTGCGTGTGCTGCAGGGGAAGATGTTGGCTGTACAGGAATGAGCGCGGCATTCGGGATTGCAGGCATGGGGCTTACCATTGGGTTTATTCTTTTCTATGTTATTCCTTTCCTTCCTTTTGTGTATTTTTTCTTTGCCGTTGGAAACTGGGTGAAAGGGATCTTTGAAGCGATGGTGGGGGCTCCGTTATGGGCACTGGGTCATCTTCGTATTGATGGAGATGGCTTGCCTGGAGAAGGCGCTATGAATGGGTATTATTTGATTTTTGAGATCTTCTTAAGGCCTATTCTCATCGTATTTGGTTTATTGGCTTCTATTCTTATTTTTGCTGCGATGGCCTCTGTTCTCAATAATATATGGGATCTTGTCACGGTTAATGCAACTGGGTTTAACTCTCTGGATCCTGCGGCCTCTGGGGGAGGAACAGTTGCCAATGCAATATCATGGTCACGAGGAAAAATTGATCAATTCTTCTTCCTCATCATTTATGCCGTGATTTTGTACATGATGGCCCTCTCGTCATTCAAACTGATCGATATGATTCCCAACAGTATCTTACGGTGGATGGGGTCCTCTGTGACAAGCTTTGGAGATAATTCCGAAGATGCAGCACAAAGTCTCACACAATATGCAGCAATTGGGGGAGGAATGATCTTCCAGCAAGGTCTTGGAGGTCTTGAAGGGGGCGTGAAAGGGATTAAAGGCTCGCAAGATGCGGCAGCGGGTCAAGCAGCGCAGAAAGCTCAAAGTGCTAAAATCGATGCTGCTTTAGCGAAATGATAATTTTCTAATTAATTGATATCTAAAAATACAAAACCACTCTCGATCATATGATCGAGGGTGGTTTTAAATATAGGGAACAGCTCAGGTTCAGGTTTATCGTGTGCCAGAATAATATGAGTACTTGTCTCATCATTTAGGTATTTATCATGATCAATCTTAGCTTTAAGATCTTCTTCGGTCTTATACGGCCATTGGCCACGATGACGATCAAGGAGCATCCAGTCACTGTTTGAGAAACTGTACATACAATCTCGGGCAGTTTCTAACTCTGTCCCTTGAAACCATGGATGTGTTACCCCCTTAAAGGGTTGAATATAGCCTTCTTGTTTGAGGTAGGCTTGAAGCTGGTGCTTCTTTTCAATCATCTCATCCGTTGGTCGCTCAAGCGTAATGTTAAGACCGTCTGCAAACAGAGTAATGACCTCTTCTCGATAGATCTCATCGATAGCATCATAATCCACAACCCATCCCGCCGTTCCTCTATCCATATGGGGAAACCGAAAATATTTTCCTGTGCGGATTTTCTTAGCTTTTTTATAGCATCGGTCAATCAAATGTTCCGTTTTTTCAATCTCTTGAATACACGCCCCAAAAGATAGGGTACTGAAACGCCGATGGGTATATGTATGGTTCGCGAGAACATGCCCAGCGTGTAGGGCCTCCTCCATCGCATCAGGATATTTTTCTAGATGGTCTCCAATACAAAAAAATAAAGCCTGAATATTTTTTTGACCCAAATATTCAATCACTTTTCCTGTATTTGGAGAAGGAGAATCATCAATAGTCAGATAGGTTTTTTTCATTCTACAAAAGGGGGGAAGTCTATGTTTAAAGATCTAAATCATGGCCATTCCACCATTTATATGGGTGGTAGAGCCTGTGATATATCCTGCTTCTTCACTCGCAAGATAGACAACGGCATGTGCAATATCATGTGAGGCGCCCATGCGCCCTGCTGGGATTTTAGCATTGATCGTTTCTTTTTGGTCTTCTGTGAGGGCGTCTGTCATTGCTGTGGCAATAAAGCCAGGGGCAATACAATTCACAGTAATTCCACGGCTTGCAATTTCTTGTGCCATCGCTTTTGACCATCCAATCATGCCTGCTTTAGAGGCTACATAATTACATTGCCCAGGATTACCTGTTACACCAACCACAGACGCAATATTGATAATCCGCCCATAACGATTTTTCATCATGCCCCGTTGTACGGCTTTGGCGAGCTTAAAGGGCGCTGTTAAATTGACGTCGAGAACATCTTGCCATTCTTCATCTTTCATCCGCATAGACAGATTATCCCGTGTCAGACCTGCGTTATTGACCAAAATATCAATCCCACCCAATGCTTCATTTGCGCGTTTCACCAAGTCGACTATGGCTTCATCCGCGGATAAATCTGCAGGTAAAACATGCACATTTCCTCCTAAAGTCTCAGCGAGTGCTTTCAGTTTATCTTCATTACGTCCTGAAATTCCAATAGAGGCCCCTTGCGCATGGAGTGCTGTCGCAATGGATGCGCCAATCCCCCCAGTCGCCCCTGTCACAAGTCCTGTTTTTCCTGTCAAATCAAACATATTTTATCCTTTATTGTTGTCCTTATCGAAAAATAAACAAGCCTTCATCAAAAAACAAGCAAATTTAATTTATCTGGGCTCAGTCATAAAGATGTGGAAGAAAATACTAAATCCGCTTATAGCTATTACTATAATAAAAATTCCATTACCCTTGAGCTTCTTCTTTAATCACATATCAGTTACAAATGACCTACGATATCAAAGCAGGACTTGCAGACATTAATAGCTTTGACGTTGTAGGAATTTCTATGATCACTGATCATACAAAAGCGACAGAGGATATAAACCATCTCTGGGAGCGGTTTTTTCAAGAGAAGGTTGGACAGAGGGTACGACATAAAGCCAATGATACTATTTATGCGGTTTATTCCGACTATGAGGGAGACCATGAGAAACCCTATCGGCTAACCATTGGTTATCGTGTTGAGAGAGGAGCGATGCCTGACTCGTTCTTTTGTGTTACGATTAAAGATCAGTCCTATGCCGTCATGAGTGCCACAGGAGACCAACCTACTGCGCTTATTGATACATGGACAGCTATCTGGTCATCGGATTTAGAACGAAGCTATAAAACAGATTTTGAACTTTATGGCCCTCGCTTTTTTGAGGATGGCGTGCATGAAATTTTGGTTCATGTGGGTGTGTAAACACCGCTTGCACTTCCTCTCTCTCTCTTTATACTCCCCACATGTCTCGTATACAAACTACATTTGAACAGCTTAAAACTCAAAAACGCAAAGGATTGATTACGTTTGTTATGGGAGGAGACCCTGATTTTGAGACCAGTGTTGAAATTCTTAACGCTCTCCCCAAGGCAGGCGCTGATCTGATTGAAATTGGGATGCCGTTTAGTGATCCTGTGGCTGATGGAGAGACTATTCAAAAAGCAGGGATACGGGCTCTTAAAAATGGGATGACTCTCAAAAAAATTCTGAAAATGGTAAAGATTTTCCGAGAGGATAATCAAGAGACTCCTCTTATCCTTATGGGGTATTCCAATCCTATTCATGCTTATGGGGAAGCGCTTTTCTTCCAAGATGCTGGGCAAGTAGGCGTTGATGGAGTTTTGATCGTTGATACGCCTCCTGAGGAAGGACAAGACCTTATCCAATGTGCACATACCAATGAGATTGATCTCATTCGTTTGGCAACGCCTACCACAGATAGACAGCGCATGGGGAAAATTACACAGGGCGCAAGCGGATTTCTTTACTATGTTTCTATCGCAGGGGTCACAGGGACGGCGAGTGCAGACATTAACCATGTGCGGACGCATATTGAAATGCTTAAAACACAAACGGATCTCCCCATTGCCATTGGGTTTGGAATTAAAACCCCAGAGGACGCCAAAGAAATGTCTGCGCTCAGTGATGCTATTATTGTAGGCTCAGCCCTTGTTCAAACCATTGAAACAACGCCAAGAGATAAAGTGGTTGAAATTCTTACTGTACAAATACGTGCATTGTCTAGGGCTTTAGGTTAATATCTGGATATTATTTAAAGAGAAGAAAGAACACACATGAACTGGCTATCAAGTTATATTCGTCCAAAAATTAGGTCTATTGTTGGAGAACAAAAGGACGTGCCTGATAATCTCTGGCAGAAATGCCCTGCGTGTGAGGGGATGATTTTTCATCGAGAAATGACAGACAATGATGCTGTGTGTCATCATTGTGGTCACCATATGAAGATTACCGTTCAAAAAAGAATTGAGCTTTTGTTTGATCAGGGAGAGTATAGTAGAATTAAACTCCCTAACGTCCCTGAAGACCCTCTTAAATTTAAAGATAAAAAGAAATATGTGGATCGCTTAAAAGACTCTCGTGCAAAAACCAAAGAAAAAGACGCCCTCATTGTCGGATTGGGGAGGATCGGAGGGCAAAAAGCTGTCGTGGCCGCCTTTAATTTTTCCTTTATGGGGGGCTCAATGGGGGCTGCCGTTGGAGAAGGGCTCGTGACGGCCGCACAAACGGCTGTAAAAGAAAAAGCTGCTTTGATTGTTGTCCCCTCTTCGGGAGGCGCACGGATGCAAGAAGGGGCTATTTCTTTGATGCAGATGCCTCGTTCAATTGTGGGGGTGACCATGGTTAAAAATGCAGGATTCCCCTATATTGTTCTCCTTACACACCCAACAACAGGAGGGGTGAGTGCCTCTTTTGCAATGGTGGGTGATATTCATATTTCCGAGCCTGGGGCTATGATTGGATTTGCTGGAAAGCGCGTGATTGAAGAAACAATCCGTGAAAAACTCCCTGATGATTTTCAAACCGCAGAATATTTACTTGAGCATGGGATGGTCGACATGGTTGTGTCTCGTGACCAGTTGAACACAAAAATAGGGAAAATTTTAACACTTTTGATGGAGACGAAAAAGGACTATACCCCTGAAGGTAAAAATGAGCCAAATGGATCTTCCGAACAGACACCATTCCCAGACAACAAAGACCGAAAAGAAAAAACAAAAGGGAATGTTACAAGCTTAGATAAAGCTCGAAACAAGAAGAAGAAAGCCAAAAAGAGACATCAAAGTAAGAAAAATAAGTCTCAGACCCCCTCTCAAAAAACAGCAACACACTAACCAACATTCATGCAAAACGCCCCTATAGAAGACAGGCTTTATAGCATTACAGAGCGAATTGCGGCGCAATTTCCTAAGCGCATCGATTTATCTCTTGGACGCATAGAGCGGTTTTTAGACAAGCTTGAAAACCCTCATCTCGAAATTCCCCCTGCGCTTCATATCGCAGGTACAAATGGGAAGGGCTCAACAGCAGCGTTTCTTCGGAGCTGTTTAGAACATCTTGGGTATACATGCCACGTTATGACCTCTCCTCACCTTGTACGGTTTAATGAACGTATTGTTCTGGCAGGCCAAGAAATTACAACTGAAAGCTATATGGCCCTTCTTGATGAGTGTGAGAGTGTCAATGCAGGAGACCTTATTTCTTATTTTGAAATTGTGATTGCCTCCACTTTTTTAGCATTCTCTCGGACACACGCTGATTTTAGCATCATAGAAACAGGATTAGGGGGACGTTTGGATGCTACAAATGTCATCAAAACCCCCGTCGCAACGCTTATTACAACCATCTCATTTGATCATACAGACTATCTAGGACACACACTTGTGGACATTGCTACCGAAAAAGCAGGGATTATGAAAGAAAATGCGCCCTGCATTATTGGCGCACAAACGCAAGAGGCGCTGGATGCGGGGGTTATGGATGTATTTGAAAAACGTGCTAAAGAGCTTAATATTCCTCTTCTCCGCTATGGGCATGAGTGGACAACGAAAGAAACAAAGACAGGCTTTATACTTACCCTCAAAAACAATGAGTATATTTTCCCTCTTCCTTCTCTTTTGGGGGCACACCAGATCAAAAATGCAGGGGCGGTTCTGGCTCTTATTTTGACGCAATATCCAGAGACAGATATTCAAATATTGGGTGAAGCCCTTCAAAATACCACATGGAGAGCCCGTCTTCAAAAACTAGAGGATAATCTGTGGCTAGATGGCGGACATAATGAGAGTGCGGGGGTGGCTCTGGCGCTACAAGCACAGCGATGGGCAGAAGAAAGTGATAAACCTCTTCACCTTATCATTGGCATGATGAGTAGAAAAGATCCAAAGGCTTTTCTTATGCCTCTTCTTCCCTATCTATCAAGCATAACCGCCATTGATATTCCCTCTGTAGAGTCTGGTATGGTAGCGCAGGATCTTGCAACACAGATTCAACAGATTGCTCATTGTCCCGTGACGACAGCCTCTTCTCCCGAGGACGCTCTTGACTCACAAGATAAAAACACCCGTATGCTCATTACAGGCTCTCTCTACCTCGCAGGCGCAATTTTAGCAGACAGAGAAAATGTAAGGCCTCAAAAAAAACGAGTGGTGAAACTATAAAAATATAGGTAGTATGCTATACTATGGCTCATACAATCACTCTTGTAGACGATGATCAGAATATTACGACTTCAGTGTCCATGGCGCTGAAAGCCGAAGGATTTGATGTCTCTGTTTATAATGATGGGCGAGAGGGATTAGAAGGCATTCAAAATTCTCAACCTGATTTGGCGATATTAGATATTAAAATGCCAAACATGGACGGGATAGAGCTTATCCAAGAGCTTCGTAAAGAGTTTCACTTTCCGATTATTTTTTTAACGTCTAAAGACGATGAAATTGATGAAATTGTAGGTCTCCGTATGGGGGCAGATGATTATATCACCAAGCCGTTTTCCCAACGACTTTTGATGGAGCGTATTCGTGTTCTTCTCAGACGTAAAATGCTCTCAGAAGGGAAAGAGATTACGGATGATATTAATATTATAACACGTGGACATCTTAAACTTGATGAGGCTAAACACACCTGCACATGGAAAAACGACCCTATTAATCTAACAGTGAGTGAATATTTACTCCTCAAAACACTTGTAGAGCACCCTGGACATATAAAATCACGAGATCAGCTTATTGATATTGCTTACGGGCATAGCGTCTATGTTGATGATCGTACTATTGATTCTCATATCAAACGGGTCAGACGAAAATTCAGAGAGTCTGATCAAGAATTTAACCATATAGAGACGGTGTACGGCATTGGATACAAATACAAAGACACTCTTTGATAAAATTTCGGGTAAAATTCCTGCTATATTACCCTCGTATGCCCGTATACACCTACGTTCTATGCGTCAAAGCGATGGCCAGAAAAAGTATCATCCTGCCCGTATGATGCTCACAGTTCTAGGGATTAACCTGATTCCTTTAATTGTTTTACTCTTTGGTTTGTCACTTATGGGAGATCATAGAGAAAGCCTTATCAATACAGAGTTAGAGCTCTTACATACACGTACAAAACTTTACGCCCATATTGTTGAGAAAAGTGAACAGTTCAAAGAAAGACAGCTTATTAGTGCAAAAGAAGGCATGAAAATTCTTGATATGCTTCCTAACGATCAGGTTATATTGGTAACTAAAAATCAGGGTATTTTTCTCAATACAGGAAAAATATTGGTTAAATCCCCCTCAAGAGAAACGTCTCTTCTCAAAAAAATAACAGGTCATTTCATTTCTTCTTTGATGCAGATTACGTATGTGAGCTATAATGTCCCTCTCTATCCATCTATTGACTTGAGTCACGTAGAGTCTATTCCAGGGATACCAGAAAGCCTTACAGGGCTTCACAATATTGCGGCGTGGAGTACAGAAGCCAACCAACTCGTTTTTTCCAGTTCTACCCCTATCTTTGCTCATAAAAAAATTATAGGGGCTATCTCTGTAACATATTTTGCACAAACATTAGCTGCAGAACTCTCACAATTTCAGGAAGATATTTTTAGAATTTTTATCTCTATTCTAACATTATCTATTGCCTTCTCTTTGTATCTCGTGAGCACAATTACCAACCCTCTTAGAAAATTGGTTAAAGCGGCAGAATCTATCCATTCTGAATCTCATCAAGGGGCTCATGCTATTCCTGATATGAGTAACAGAGGAGATGAAATTGGAGAATTATCTATTGCCTTAAATACTATGGTTGAAGCTCTGTGGGACAGAATGGGGACGATTGAATCTTTTGCCTCTGATGTCTCTCACGAGCTCAAAAACCCCATCACATCAATCAAAAGTGCTTTGGAAACACTCCAAAAAATAAAAGATGAAGAAGACAAGGCTCAACTTCTTAAAATACTTGAACATGATGTGGATCGCCTTGATCGCCTTATCACCGATATTTCAAAATCAACCCGCTTGGATGTAGAGCTTTCTCATGGAAAAATGGAACCTATAAAAGTATCTCCCTTAATTGAAAGTATATACAATATTTACAAAACACATTACGAACACAAAGCGAGCATAGCTAAAATTACACTCACCGATCAAACATCGGGAGAGCTCTTCATCAATGGGCATCAAGAAAAACTTATCCAAGTTTTGACAAACATCATTGATAATGCGCTCTCTTTCTCGAAAAAAGGGGATAGTGTTTCTCTCCACCTTTATAACAATTTTAACATGATCACAATTTCTATACAGGATATGGGAGTTGGGATTTCAGAGACACATAATAAGAAAATATTTGAACGCTTTTATTCAGATCGTCCTAAAAAAGAAGGCCACACCCATCATTCTGGGCTTGGACTGTCCATCGTCAAACAAATTGTAGAGGCGCATAACGGTACGATTGAAGCACACAATAATAAGAAGGAGGATGGTACAATTACAGGGGCTGTCTTCACACTCATCTTACCGATACATAGAGAAAAATAAAAAGCTTAATACTTTGGTTCTTGATTCATATCGGGCTCTAGAGAGTTTGATGGGATACCATCCGTTTGAATTAAAAACTGTTTAATGAGCTGTCCTTGTTTAAGCATGTCCCCAGACCTCCTTATCAATGAGAAAGAGTGCATTTTCTTTTGAAATGCCTGTTCCATCCTGACGATAGAAAACTATTCTTGTTTGATCTTTTTCTGTTCCTGGATCCTCATGGTAATAAAGACGAGATCCTTTAACGTCTTCTGATAAATCAAGAATTTGCTCTTGACCATTTAAAAGAGAAATCAAATTTATTATTTTCTTTTCTGAGAGCACTTCTTTTTCCTGTAAATCTAAAACTGTGTAATGCCCTATAGGTTCATACCCTTTTTCTCTAGTGCGTTCTAAAATTGTAAAAGATTTTTCGTGGGCGGGATGATGCCGATAAGAAAATCGTGGAGTCTCTTTGGCTGTTTTAAAATCATTATCTATCATTGGATGTATATCCTTTTGTGTGTTTCTCGCTTGCCTTTTTTTATGAAATGCGTAGGCTTCATAAAGAATTTCAGACTTTGAGTATGCCCTGAAAAAGTAAATATTTTATGAACGGAGACCAAAATCATGTCCACAGCCCCTCAACCTGTTGAAAACGACTATAAAGTTAAAGATATTACTCTTGCGGATGCAGGACGAATGCAAATTGATCTGGCGCAAGATGAAATGCCCGGGTTGATGGCCATCCGTGCCGAATATGCCGAAGAACAGCCCCTTAAAGATGCGCGTATTGTGGGCTGTCTTCATATGACCGTTCAAACAGCCGTCTTGATTGAAACACTCACAGCTCTTGGAGCACAAGTGCGCTGGAGTTCCTGTAATATCTTTTCAACGCAAGATGAAGCTGCCGCTGCCATTGCTGCCACAGGCGTGCCTGTCTTTGCATGGAAAGGCCAAACAGAAGAAGAGGGGGAGTGGTGTATTCATCAAACCATCAAAGGTCCAAGCAATTGGACTCCCAATATGATTTTAGATGACGGGGGGGATCTCACAGCCATCATGCATAATGACTATCCAGAGTTGATGGCCGATGTGAAGGGGGTCTCTGAAGAAACAACAACAGGTGTCTTATTCCTCAAAAAAATGGAAGAAGAAGGCCGTTTGAAAGTCCCTGCCATTAACGTCAATGATTCGGTTACAAAATCAAAATTTGATAATAAATATGGCTGTCGTGAGTCTCTTGTCGATGCTATTCGCCGTGCGACAGATGTCATGCTGGCGGGAAAAACAGCCATGGTCTGTGGCTATGGAGATGTTGGAAAAGGATCTGCGCAATCACTGGCCTCTCAAGGAGTACGTGTGACTGTCACAGAGATTGATCCTATCTGTGCGCTCCAAGCCGCGATGGATGGCTTTGAAGTCGCCACTATTGAAGATAAAGCACCAGACATGGACATTTTTGTGACCACAACAGGCAACAAAGATATCATCACCGTGGATCATATGCGAGATATGAAAGACCGTGCTATTGTCTGTAACATCGGTCACTTTGACAATGAGATCCAAGTGGAACCTCTTCGCAATATGAAATGGAAAAACATAAAACCACAAGTGGATGAAATCACATTTCCTGATGGAAAACGCATTATCCTCTTAGCAGAAGGACGTCTGGTGAATCTCGGATGTGCCACAGGTCACCCTTCCTTTGTGATGAGTGCTTCGTTTACCAACCAAACATTGGCTCAAATTGAACTCTGGAAGAATGCAGATAAATACGAAAACAAAGTTTATGTCCTTCCCAAACATCTTGACGAGAAAGTGGCCGCGCTCCATCTTGAAAAAGTGGGTGCAAAACTCACAAAGCTTTCACAAGACCAAGCTGACTATATTGGCGTTGAAACAGATGGTCCGTTTAAGGATGATGCGTATCGCTATTAATTAATGGACATATATAAAATCATCCTCTATAGAGTTAGAGGATGATTAAAAAATCTCGGAAAAATCTCAAAAAGGATATTCTTGACCTTATTGCACGTGAGCAAATAGGGAATGAGGGATGGTGCTTTACCTTTGGGACCGCAAAATCCATTCTTGAGTATGTTTGCGGAAGTGGGCAACGCAATAGCGGACGGCCAACCGTAGCTCACCTTTATGCCGTCGCAGGATGTGATGAGCAGGGGAATATCGTACGAACAGACATCTCTGCCTCCCACAGAATCGTTCGCTTGTTCCACGATCTCTTTGAAGATACGTCCTTAGAAGTAGATGATGCAAGGGAATGGGGAGCAAATGATGAATCTTGCTCTATGCTCACGCACCTCACGCGAAAAAAAGATGAACTTTACCTCGATTACATCGTCCGTCTGAGTGCGCATCCAGAGTGTATTGATATAAAGTTAGATGATATTCAGGACAATATGAATCATTCTGAAGATAAAAAGACTATCTCTGTAGAACAGTTCGAGAAGATCAATAGAAAGATCATTGCAAACAATTATCTTAAAGCTGTTAAATCTGAGACGATAGAACCAAAGAGCTCTATTTTAATCTTTGTACAAAATGATCCAGATTTTCAAAATAATGCCGAAAACCTCCGCATTGTTAGGAAATGGTCTACAGCTCCTATTCAATATATGACACACACTAAGAATAGTTCAAAACCTATTTCCCTCTATAATTTATGCTAAAAATAAATCTTGTTGTTTGGAGTCACTCTTCATAGACTGTGCGTATGACACGCCGAAAGAAGATCTCACATTTTAAAAGCTGGCTTCCCTGTTTAAAAACATCCCCTTTGGATATAAAGCGTCTGAAAGTTTTTTTGGATTCAGCGCCCGGGGATTATTTTGGGTGGTCAGTGGACAATGACACACTTCTTTACAGCCCAGGATTTTCACGCCTTTTTGGACAAGAGAGATTTTCTTCCCATGAGGATATCCAAAATACATTAGAGCCGTTTGATGCCGCGAGCTTTGAGGCCACACTTACAAGCTATATCAAAGACCCTCGTCCCAAAACACTCATCGTAGAGACCTATACAGGGCGTTATTTAGAGCTTTCATTTCGCTGGGGGGAAAGCGATCAACTCCATTATCATGTCCTGTGGGCGCAAGATATTACAGACACTCATAAGGCTTACCAAGACATTCAAAAAAAATCAGGACGTATCGAAAAAGAAATAAAAAATCTCCAAAATATTTTAGATGCACTGCCCCAACCTATTTGGAATAGAAGTGAATCGGGACGTATCGTATGGTGCAATAAATCTTATAGTGATTTCTTTTCTACAACAGAAGAGCACGTCCTCAAAGATCAAAAAAATATTTTTATTAAGCCCAAAGACTCTCAGAGAAAAATAGACTCCCAAAAGAGTGCGCTTACAGCTCTCAAAACAGGAGAAATACAGATTCTAGAAGGACATGGCATTATAGGTGGAGAGAGGCATAGCCTCCAAATTCAAGAAAAACCTTACCCACATCTCGATATGACAGTGGGACTTCTTGAAAATCTAACATGGAAAGAAGAAATAGAAGCCAACAGCCAGCTTAATATGAGTGCGTACCGTACAATTTTTGGCGCTCTACAAACAGCCGTTGCACTCTATAATTCTGATCATCAACTGACCTTTTATAATGCAGGGTTTTCTCAGCTTTGGCAGTTGGAAGAGAGTTGGCTCAATCAAAAACCAAAATTAGAAGATATTCTCGAAAAATTACGAGAAACCAGACGCCTGCCTGAACAAACAGATTTTAAATCCTATAAGAAAAACTGGATTGATATGTTCACAAAGCTTATGGACCCCCATAGTGATATCATTGCGCTCCCCGATGGCACAATCTTACGGACACAGATCATCCCTCATCCAACAGGGGGGCTTGGACATGTATTTGAAGATGTGACAAGTAATCTGGAACTAGAATCCTCCTATAACACCCTCATGGCTGTTCAAAAAGAAACCATTGATAATCTAGCCGAGGGCATTGTCGTTTATGGTAGTGATGGCAGAGTAAAGCTCTGGAATTACACTTTTTCGACAATGTGGTCTCTGAATCCAGAGGATCTGGAAGGTGAACCGCACATCACAAAAATTTTGGATAGAACAAAAGATCTTTTTGCCGAAAAACAGTGGGCAGACAGAAGGCAATATATCCTTGGTATTTTTGAAAATAGACTAGAAAAAACAGGATTGATCAAACGCAATGATGGCATAATTTTGGATTTTTCCTCTGTCTTACTCCCTGATGGAGGTACAATGTTTACCTATGCGGATGTGAGTGATTCTATTCGTGTCGAAGACGCCCTCCGAGAGAAAAACACCGCCCTTGAAACAGCCCAACGCCTTAAAACAGAGTTCCTTGCCAAAATTTCATACCAATTAAGAACACCTCTGAGTACCCTTATAGGATTTAATGATATTATGGATCAAGAATATTTCGGCGCACTCAATGCAAAGCAAAAAGAATATACTACAGGCATGAAAGACGCAGGCCACGCCCTAAAAACGCTTATCGATGATATCCTGGACCTCACAAGTATTGAGGCGGGGATCATGTCTTTAAAGACCGAAGATATTTCTCTCCCCGTGTTCCTTAAAAATATCACAGACATCACGCAAGATTGGGCCAACGATAAACAAATTAAACTAACATTGAAATGTCCTAAAACAATTGGATCTCTTCACATTGATCCTAAAAGAATTAAACATGCCCTCACTCATTTGATCCAAAATGCCATCGCAAGCACCCCTACAAAAGGGTCTATTACGCTCAAAGTCGCAAAGAAAAAAGACGCTATTCTTATCTCTGTTCAAGATACAGGGACAGGAATCCCTCAAGTTGAATTAGAGACACTCTTCAAACCTTTTGGAGAAAATAATATTCAAGGGGGCGCAGGGCTAGGACTTACCCTTGTGAAAAATGTTGTCGAACTTCATGATGGAAGCATCAATATAGAGAGTGTTGAAAATAAAGGCACAACAATTACTTTGTCTTTTCCAGTGTAAGGCCAGTGTAAGATAGGGTTTATCCTCCTAAAAAGAGAACACCCAAAAGCCCGACACCAAAAACCAAACGGTAAATTACAAATGGAGTAAAACTTGCACGCGCCAACCAGCGCATCATTACCGTGATAGCAAGAAGGGCTGCCACAAAAGAGAGAAGAACAGCCAGTCCTATATCTAGCCCGAGTTGCGTATTGCTCCACTCCATCCCAAGCGCCCCAAGTAACCCAGCTCCAGAAATAGCGACCATCCCTAAAAACATTGAAAAACGAGCCGCTTCTGTGCGGTTATAGCCTAAAAAGCGTGCTGCAGTCATGGTCACACCAGAACGACTTGTCCCAGGGATAAGCGCAAGCGCTTGTGATGCGCCAATAATTAAAGCATCTTTCCAGCTTAGATTCTCCAATGTGTCTTTCTTCACGGTGGTTTTGTCTGACATCCATAGGAACACCGCATAAATAATATTGGCCCATGCCACTATATACAGCGCACTTAAGAAATCAGGTGACCATGTATGAAGAAGAAAGCCCACAATAATAACGGGCACAGATGCTACACCAACTTGAAGCGCTAAAATACCATCTCTTCGTTTTTCTGTCTTATGAAAGCAGAGCAACCCTGTTGCCATTGTGCCCACATCTTTCCAAAAATAAAGAAGAACGGCTAAAAGCGTCCCAACATGGACGGCAATATCAAACATATGATTGGTTTCATATTGTGCTTGCACATTCTCTCCATCAAATACCCCATGAAGCAATGTTAAATGACCACTAGAGCTGATGGGCAGAAACTCTGTAATCCCTTGGACAATAGCAAGAATAACAATGTGGAAGAGAAGCATGTAAGTTCTTTCTTGGATTTTTGCAGAGACTACAGTAAATTTTTCCTATGGTCTATATTGAGCCCGTTGAAAAATGGGCTTTGAGAATATCTTAAAATAAAAAACCTTCCCCCCCACAGGATTTCAGTCTTATCCTTCATTCAAAACGGCGGAAGTAAAGTTGAGGCAGTAAAAGTTTTCAGGGTTTCTCGCGCCGCTATTTATCGTTGGTTAAGCCTTGATGACATCACACCAAAGCCACCCCCCAAGACCCGTCATCGTAAGATAAATAAAGCGGATTTGTGGGCGCATGTTCAGAACCATAAAGGATGGCTCAGTGGATGAGCTCCCATAGGGCAGAAGCTTCACGCAAACGTTAAGGGTAAATGAGAAAAACGCCCTTCCAAGCACAACAATAGACATGCTTGTAACGTTCAATTGTTAATGTATAGTAAATTGAATTAAGAATAAGACATTATGAGTTCCTCAATAGTTGTATCAATGGGCATTCCCTCTCTTCGTTTTTTCATGGCACCAAAGGACTGTTCTATGGGATTAAAATCTGGGCTATATTTTGGCAGCGACAATAAAGTATGACCCTGTTTTTCGAGTATTGCTTTAATGATATTTTTTATATGCACTGGAGCGTTATACACTATGATAATGCTCGGCTTTGTAAGCTCTTTCATTAAGAGTTTTTGAAGCCATTCTTCTACCAATTTAGCGGTGCATGTCCCTTTAAATACAAAGGGAGCCAACCACTTTTTACCCCGTTGAGCCATCAGTAAATTGGTTCTCTTTCCAAATATCGTCTTTCCTTTTTTTTACGATTTTCATTCGTTTTAAAGCATAACTAATAGCGCTAGGATCAACACCAAAAATCACCGCTCGTTCACGAAGAAACATATCTGGGTTTTCCTCAACATGATGCTTTAAATCAGCCTTATTTATTTTGCGA
>JAJRSA010000014.1 GCA_024279035.1 Alphaproteobacteria bacterium | reverse complement strand
TACGTGAACTCTCTAAAATATGGCGTATGTTTTCAAATTGATTGCGAGTTATATCACTAGGATAAGTATGCGACATTTAAACCTCCAAAGTTGCCTAAGGAAGGATAGCAAATATTAAAAAGATTTTAAACAGGTTCTAAAAAATTAGAGAAGTAATCTTTTGGTGTTATCTCTGTCGTCATTATTTATCTTTACTATTTTTACATATTTTATACATTTACCCTGCTTTTGTCAAAAAATGATGTTGCACTCCTTCCTTCAATCGTTATTTTAAAGGGATGAGCATACACCCCTCTCTCTACACAATTCCTGCTGGCGTTTCCTTTTTGGATGTGTTGGCGCAGGGGCTTTATGATCGGGTGGGGGATCGTAAGGATAGGCTTGCGGATATGCGAATCTTGCTGCCGACACGGCGCGGGTGTCGAGGGTTGAGGGAGGCGTTTTTGCGCTATACAGAGGGGGCGCCCATTATTTTGCCTCGGATGCACGCCATTGGAGATGTGGATCAGGATGAGATTTCTATTATTGCGTCCTCGCAAGAAAAGCTTGTATCTATTAAGCCTGCGATTTCTTCCCTGCATCGGTCGATTCTCCTCGCCCGTCTTGTCCGCAAAGTGCCCGGATTTTCCTTTTCGGAGGAACAAGCCTTTGGGCTGGCGGATTCATTGGGGCATTTTATTGATCAAGTCCATACAGAGGGGTTGAGCTTGGATCATCTTGAGGCGCTTGTGCCTGAGACCTTAGCCGCGCACTGGAATATTAACCTCCAATTTTTGACGATTTTGAAAGACGCCTGGCCAACCCTCCTTGAGTCCTATGGGTTGATTGATGGAGGACTCCGTCGCCGTCTTTTGATGGAAGCGATGAACAGCTATTGGCAAGATCATCCGCCTCAAACGCCTGTCATTGTGGCAGGAACGACGGGGTCTATCCCTGCTACGGCAGATATTTTGGACACGGTGCTCTCTCTTCCGCAAGGAGAAGTGATCCTGCCTGGGTTAGATCAGATTTTAGAGGCACAGAGTTGGGAGTCTGTCTCGGACGGCCATCCACAATATACGCTTAAAAAATTGATTGATCGTCTTCAGATTGATCGGGCGCATATTGCGCACTGGCCTGATATGACACACACACCAAATGCAGACCGCCTCCAGCTTGTCAGTGAATTGATGCGTCCTGCGGACACTGTGCATCACTGGCAAAATTTAAACACGCTTTCACAGGCCTCTTTGAAGGGGTTAACACAGTGCGTGTGTGACTCTCCTGATGAGGAAGCGCACGTGATTGCACTTATTATGCGCGAAGTATTAGAAGATCCGCACCAAAACAAAACAGCCGCTCTTATTACGCCAGATCGTTTTTTGGGACGCCGTGTCGAAGCTATTCTCAAACGCTGGGATATTCAGATCAATGATAGTGCAGGCATTCCCCTCCCCGAATCAGATATTGGGCGCTTTTTCATTGCCCTCCTCAATGTGATGGAGACCAAGCAAGCGCCCGTTGCGTTGCTGGCATTGTTAAAGCACCCTTTGTGTAGTGCAGGGATGTCTAAAGGATGGGGCAATGCTTTGGCTAAGCGCTTGGAAATTGACGGATGCATTCGCGGTAATACGCCAGCACAGGGGATAGATACGCTCCTCCAGCGCACACAAGACGATCAGATCAAAGACAATCTTTCCCATCTTCACGCCCTTCTTATGCCTTTGAAGGAGCATATCGAGAAGAGTGTGTCTGTGGAGGATTTGAAAATGCTTCTGACTCTTGTGATTCAAACAGGAGAGTCGCTTTCAGAGACAAATGAGGGCAAAGACACCCTCTGGACAGGAGAGGCAGGAGAGGCGGCCTCTCTCTTTTTCTCTGAAATTCTGGAGTTGATGACGGATATGCCCTCTTTGAGCTTCAAAGAATGGACAAGCATTTTGATCCAACAAATGAACCGCATTGCGGTGCGCCCTAAATTTGGCGCGCATCCGCGACTCTCGATCTATGGACAAATTGAGGCGCGCCTTGTGCAAGCTGATGTCGTGATCCTCGGCAGTTTAAATGAAGGCACATGGCCGTCCGAGCCGGCCAGTGATCCGTGGATGTCTCGCCCGATGCGTCGAGAGATGGGGCTACCTTCTCCAGAACAAGCCATCACCTTGGCCGCGCATGATTTTGCACAAGGCATGAGCGCCCCTCATGTTTTTATCACACGCGCTAAAAAATCAGGGGGAAATCCCACTGTGCCCTCCCGATGGCTCCAACGTTTAGAAACCGTGTGCCAATCGGCAGGGCTTGAAGACATCACACAGCGCGGGGAACACTATAGACACTGGGCGCACGCTCTCAATGCATGTGAAGAGACTCTCCCTCCACTCACCCGCCCTGCCCCAAAACCACCTCTGAACACCCGTCCTGACACTTTGTATGTGACAGATATTGAAAAGCTGATCTGTGATCCCTATGCGATCTATGCCAAGCGCATTCTCAAACTCAAACCGCTTGAGCCCTTGGAAGAAGACCTCTCTGCCAAAGATCGGGGCACATTCATTCATGCTGTCTTGGATCGCTTTGTCACCGCCCACCCTCGTGATCTCCTCGAGACCGCCCATGCGGATTTACTCGTAATGGGGAAAGATATTTTAGAAGACACGCTCGATACTCCTGAAGTCTGGGCGAGCTGGTGGCCGCGCTTTGAACGCATGGCCACGTGGTTTATCGCCCATGAAACAGACTGGCGTGCTCAAGGCTATACGTTTGTTGCAGGAGAAGAAAAAGCGTCACTTACAATTGAAGGCGTTAAAATTGTTGGACGATGTGACCGTATAGATCGAGACAGTGACGGAGATATTGCCCTTATTGACTATAAAACAGGCGGACAATATGCTCAAACAGATATGCTCCGAGGTTTTTTGCCTCAATTGCCTGTCGAAGGGTTAATGATTGAACAAGGCGCTTTTGAAACACGCGCTCCTGCCGACATTTCTTATTTAGGCTATTGGATGCTCTCGGGACTTAAAGAGGGAGGAGACGTGTCTCACGCCACTCAAACCTCAAAAACATCCGTTGAAGCCATCATGGACTCCGCCCGCACAGGACTCCCCGCCCTTCTCATCGCCTTCCAAGACCCCACCATGCCCTATCTTTCCCTCCCCTTCGCCGGCAAAGAACCCCGCTATCAGGACTATGCTCATCTTGCGCGCGTGAGCGAGTGGTCAACGGGGGAGGAGGATGAGAGCACGTAATGCTCTTGACATACTGCTTTTCTCCTGATACACGATATGTAATCAAAAATAAAATAATAGGAGAACTCCAATGTCTGAAGATCAGCCTGAGTCTAAAGAACAACCCGCAAAGAAAAAACGTAGATCTGTGTCTGAATTTTATGAAGATCATAAAGTAGGTATCATCGGTACAGTAGTAACAGCTTTTCTTGCCTCTTCTATATTAGGGTATAGAAGTTTTGAAATTGTTGAGGCAGGAAACTTTGGTGTTCGCATAAAAAACGGAAAGCTTGTCAGTGATAACCTGGAAGCAGGTATCTATTCAAAATCACCAATCTTTGACACAATTTACGAATTACGAAATAATACGATTATTTTAGAAACAACAGCAGGAACAGGTAGAAATACACACGAACAAAACATGCTCACTGCTGATTTGCGTATCCATTATAAAATTAAGCCAGAAATAGGATCCATCGCCCTCCAAATTGACAATATGGTAACAGATCAGGGGAAAGCTCTTCTTGAAGAAGTAGCCGATAATTCGTTGGATTCTGTTGTTGGTGAACGACACTCCATGGATCACTTGGCTAACCCGCAAGGCTTACTACAAGGGTTGGCTGATAATTTTGAATGGCGGTTTAGGCAAAATAATGTTCCCGCTGAAATTGATTCCATTGAACTATTAACCATCCACATAGGAGACGGGGGAAACCCTTACCGTATTCCTGTGCAGTTACGTATACGTCGTTTAGAAGAAGGGAAAGCTGGCTGGGCTGTTGAAAGTATGGCAGGCCCTGCGGCGGTCTCTGTGCAACAAGCTGGCAGTATTGCATCTCCAAAAAATAATTAGTAAATTTGAATGGGTTTTTTATCTTCACATACATTTAAAAAAGCTTCTAAATGGGGAGGGATTGGAGTTGCCTTAACCCTAGCTTTGGCAGATGGCGGGTTACTCTATAATTATGCTGGCTCTAACAAGTTTGTGATCAAAACAACCCTTGGAAATATTTCATCAGATAATTTGTCATCTGGGATATACTTGAATGTTCCATTTGCTCAATATACCCATGATTATAATCGACAGGTTCAGACACTATCCTTTACGACGGGAGGTCATTATCATATCCCATTCGGAGCTAGTACAGAGGATCAAAATTCATTATTGGCAGACATGAGACTCCATTATCGTGTACTACCTGATAAAGAAAAACTCGGATTTCATCGGTGGGCAATGGATGGATTTGTTATGCCAGATGGGTATTGGCTTTTAACACAAATGATGAATGATTCAGCTAACGCTGTTATGGGACAAGCTACTATGGCACATACGGCCTCTCATCCTGAAGAGTATCTTCAAAATTTTTTGGAGGATTTTAAAATTCGCATAGAACAGAATAATATCCCTATAGAAGTTCAGTCCGTTGAGTTAAAAAACTTTAATACCTTCCTACCATCCAATATGATCTCTTATCAAAAGAGAGACAATCAGGAGAAAAAGCCTTTCGTTTCTCCGTGAATTAGGGGAATATCTAGGATGTTCTATTTCCAGATCAATGCATTTAACCACCAAGGCACGGAGACACCCTCTTTTTTGTCATCCCAGCGGAGGCTGGGATCTTGTCCGTCATTAAGCTCAAAAGATCCCAGCTTTCGTGGGGATGACAAGGGAAGGAAGAAGAAGGGGTTTGACCACGGATTAACACGGATTAACACTGATATAGGTGTTTTCGAGAGGGTTATGGTTTATTCCTTTCTCTTGCGTCATCCTGAACTTGCTTCAGGATCTGGTGAAGATAAGCAGGAGATCCTGAAGCAAGTTCAGGATGACGATGTGGGGGGGGGGTATAGAAATGCCTCTACTTCTAAAAAATACTCTTATCCGTGTTTATCTGTGTTTATCTGTGGTGACTTTAAAAAATGGGGAGTATTCTTCTCATGAGTGTACAGCCTCTCCCTCTTCTGACAGACCCTATTGATCCCAACGAAAAGCAGAGGATTGCGTCGAATCCTGTGCAATCTGTGTGGGTGGATGCGTCGGCGGGGACGGGGAAGACGAAGATTTTGACGGATCGGGTGTTGCGGCTTTTATTGTCGGATGAGACACGATCTGCCTCTCCGCCTGAGCGGATTGTGTGTATTACTTTTACGAAGGCGGCGGCGGCTGAAATGTCGCTTAGAATTACAAAAGAACTATCCGCATGGTCTATTTGTAGTGACGAGGGGCTTCTCTCCTCTCTGGAAGACTTAATGGGACATCTCCCCTCCGCCCAACAGGCACGAGAGGCACGCACACTCTTTGCGCGGGTGATTGATGTGGCAGGTGGGTTAAAAATTATGACCATTCACGCGTTTTGCCAGTCGATTTTACAAAAATTTCCGTTGGAAGCAGGTCTCTCGCCGAATTTTACAATTCTTACCGCGCCTGAGGCCAAAGCCTCTCTCCAAACCGCCCGTTTGCATGTTTTAAGGCAAGCAAAGCACGCGCCTGAGAGCCTCCTTGGGCAAGCGGTACAAAGCCTGTCTGTTAAATCTGGAGATATGCAATTGATGCAATTTTTAGAAGATGCCCTCAAAGAACAAGCACAGATCTTGCCTGTCTTTGAGGCGCTTGCCGATTTTTCAGACTTAAAACCTGCTCTGTTTGATGCCGCACACCTGCCCAAAGAAACAAGCGCAGAGCATATGCGCGCTGATTTTTTCAAAAACACGCCTAAATCTGACCTCAAAATTATGATTGAAGCCTATGAGGATTACGGCACACAGACAGAGCAAGAGAAAGTCCGCAAGCTCTCTGATTTTCTCTCTGAGACCTCACAGACTTATACAAATATTCAACAATACGCCGATATTTTTCTTAAAAAAGATCTGACCCTGCGCAAAAAAATGGCCACTCAGAAAGTCTTGAAGGCCTATCCAGAAATGAATATGGAAGACATCTTATTGAAAGAAGGGGAGCGATGCTTGGCGTTCTTTGATATACACGCCACCCTCCATATGGTTGAGGATACGCATGATTTTTTATGTGTCGCACACGCCATCCTCAAAGAATATGCGCACGAGAAAACAAAGCGCAATGGTCTTGATTTTGATGATCTCATTCGCGCGACTCATGCGCTTTTAAAGCACTCAAAAACAGCGGCGCAATGGGTGTTATTTAAGCTCGATCAAGGCATAGACCACCTTCTTGTCGATGAAGCCCAAGATACAAACCCCGAACAATGGAGTGTCATTGAAGCGCTCAGTGATGAGTTCTTTCATGGGGCAAGTGCGCGTGATTCTATAGAGCGCACGCTCTTTGTTGTGGGGGATGAGAAGCAATCTATCTATAGTTTTCAAAAAGCAGATCCTGATGTCTTTCGACACATGCAATCTCTGTTTAAAGAGAAAGTCAACGCTGCCTCCAAAACATGGGAAGATGTGCCTTTAACACTTTCTTTCCGTTCCACGGAGGCTGTTCTTGCCCTTGTGGATTTAGTCTTCGCGCAAGAGGATATGCGTCCGGCCTTAACAGCACACAATTCAGATATTCACCATGAAGCTTTTCGCCAAGGCATGGCGGGACATGTTGAGCTTTGGCCTCTTCTTCACGGAGAAGAGAAAGAAGAGCTCCCCCCTTGGCCTATTCCTCGCACCCCCACACACCATACAAGTGCCGCCGATTTGATGGCGCAAAAGATTGCAGGCACCATCAAACATTGGCTCGACAGTGGACGCCTTCTAGAGTCTGAAAATCGTCCTATCCGTGCAGGCGATATTATGATCTTGCTCAAAAAGCGCTCTGTGTTTCAAAAAAATCTAGTGCGCTCACTCAAAGCACATAACATTCCTGTCGGGGGCTTAGACCGTATGGTCTTACAAGATCACATCGCAGTGCAAGATGTCCTTGTTGCCCTTGAATTTGGGCTTTTGCCACAAGATAATTTGACCCTTGCGACTCTTTTGAAATCTCCTCTGATTGGATGGGATGACACGCAACTTATGCATTTTATTCTTGATCATCCCGACGCACCGTCTTTATGGCACACGCTCAAAACGCATAGTCCCGAGATACATGCCTATCTTTTAGACCTCCACAGCCTTATCCTCACGCACCGCCCTTTTGATGGGGTGAGTTTTATTCTCAATACGCCCTGCCCTGCTGATCCTCAAGGCTCAGGCCTCCATGCTTTTATAAAGCGCCTTGGGACAGATGCGATTGATCCTCTTCAGGAACTCTTAAATACTTCAATTGACGCTGAAAGCAACAAAGGTATAAGTATTCAAGCTTT
The DNA here is from genome assembly GCA_024279035.1 of Alphaproteobacteria bacterium. Taxonomy (GTDB): domain Bacteria; phylum Pseudomonadota; class Alphaproteobacteria; order Micavibrionales; family Micavibrionaceae; genus UBA1850. Next base: position 4,884 of record JAJRSA010000014.1, on the reverse strand, counting down.
TGTCCACGACCTTAAGAAAGAGACACAAGAGATCAAAAGAGAAATGGACGACGGATCAAATGCCATACGGATCATGACGATCCATGGATCGAAAGGCTTACAAGCGCCAATTGTCTTTTTGCCCGACACCATCCGCACAGCTCAATCAAGAGACAATGCCCTCCAAGCCGGATCAAAGCTCCTCTGGCCAAGACGCTCCTCACTTTCCATGCCTTTTTGGGCGCCGAGATCTGCGCCCTCTTTGTTCAAAGACGCTAAAAAAAGAGCTCTTGAACGAGATGATTGTGAATATCAACGCTTGCTCTATGTGGCTTTAACCCGTGCCCGTGATGAACTCTATATCTCTGGCTATACCCCCACAGAAAAAAGAAGTTATTTAGAGGATAGCTGGTATTGCACAATCAAATCTGCCATGGAAGGCGCACAAGACACAGGCGTGCGGGCGCCGTGCATACTGGTCTCTCAAGACGGGACCATAACACTCTCAAACCCACAAACACAGCCAACGGACAACGAAAAACAGCCACAGACCGCCCTCTCTTTTGCCCCTCTCCCTCCATGGTCACAGACACATCCAAAGGCAGAGCCGTCTCCCCTACGTCCCTTACAGCCCTCTCGTCCCTCAGGGGAGGTGAAATCAATGTCGCCATTAGCATCACATATATCTCATGCTCGTTTTAAGCGCGGGACTATTATTCATACCCTCTTAGAGTTTCTCCCTGATTGTCCAGAGGCCGCACGCAAAAGCGCTACTGAACAATATCTCTCCCACACAGGGCATGGACTCTCCCAAGAGTCTCAAAGCGAGATCACACAAGAGATTCTCAAAATACTAAACGACCCTGTTTTTGCCCCCGTCTTTGGAAAAAACTCCCGTGCCGAGGTTTCTATCAGTGGTCAAATAGGGGACAACACCATTGTCAACGGACAAATAGACCGCCTGATCATCACAGACACAGAGATTTTCATCGTTGACTACAAGACAAACCGTCCGCCCCCCACAGACCCAAAAGATATCCCTGCCCAATACCAAAAACAAATGCAAGCCTATAAGGATGTCCTCACACAAATCTACCCCACACACACCATTCGAACCGCATTGCTTTGGACGAATAGACCAGTGCTGATGGAGATTAGAGGAGTTCCTTTCAAGTCGTAAGAGCAACATCTTAATGTTAAGTTGATAACAAACCCATAATAGATCACCCCGCTCTTTATCGTGCACATTTAAGATGTCTTGTGAGTGTTTATAAAAAGGTTTGTGAAGCAGGGGGGGGGTCAAGAAATAACAGGGGCCGTTAATAAAGCTGTATATCCGACAGTTTCTTTTGACAAGATGCATTAAGCCCTTCTCTGCTCTCATGAGACAAAGGAATGGATGCCATGAGGGGGATGTTTTGCTTTTGGGCTTCGGCTTCAACCGTCCCACGTCCAAAGATATGATCTTCGTGTCCACACTGTGTGCAGACATGCACAGACATATTCTCAATTAGTCCCAAGACAGGAACGTTTGTTTTTTTAAACATCTCGATGGCTTTGCGGGCATCCATCAAAGCGAGGTCTTGAGGGGTCGAGACAATTAAAGCGCCTGTCATATTCACTTTCTGCGCCAATGTTAATTGTGCATCTCCTGTCCCAGGGGGCATATCAATGATGAGCGTATCATAGCCCTCCCACTGTACATCTCGGAGAAGCTGGTAAATGGCGCTTTGCACCATAGGGCCGCGCCAAATGAGAGGCGTTTCTTGCCCGATCAAAAACCCAATCGACATGACTCCTACCCTATGTGCCAAAACGGGGATGAGTTTTTTATCTTCGGCACTCTCAGGTTTTACGCCCTCAACGTTCATTAATTTTGGGATAGAGGGGCCGTAAATATCTGCATCCAAAAGCCCAACTTTCTGTCCTTTCTTGGCAAGCGCCACAGCCAAATTGGCCGCAATAGTGGATTTTCCAACCCCTCCTTTGCCAGAGGCCACCGCAATGATCTTTTTAAAGGGCAAAGTAAGTGGTGGGTTTTTCTGCATACCATGCGGATCCGCGGGAGGTTTTTTTTCTGCTGTCAAAATAACGGACACCTGCCCGATATTTTTTAGGGCTTTGAGACTCTCCTCTGCCTGTTGACGCAAAGGCTCTAACGTTTCACTTTGCTTTGGATCTACTTGAATAAGACAGGTCACATCATTGCTTGAAGAAATGTGTAGATCTGTGACTAGACCACTTTTTATAATGTCTTTACCTGACGCAGGATCCATCACACGAGACAGAGCTTTCTTAAGATGCTTTTGGTGTATGGGTTTCATAATTTTGACCCTAGCATCTTGCCTTTCAGGACAAAAGAGATATTGTAGGGTGTATAAAAATCTTAAGCATGAGAGAAGAGCCACCCTATGGGACATGACGACGACAACGACAAAGATAAAAAAGACAAAAAGAAGCGTGAAAATCCGTGGGCGCAAAAGAATGGACAGGATAAAGGGGACAATATAACCCCTTTTGGCCCTCGCCATACTAAAGATGCGCCTGACATTGAGGCGTTCATTAGAAAAGCAAGCTCTGGAATGTCTGGCATAAAAGATATTCTCCCAGGAAATGTTGGTCCTACGAAAGTTGTTGGGCTTGGGATTTTGGCCTTAATTGCGCTGTGGCTTGTCTCTGGTCTATTTTTCCTTCAACCGAGTGAGCATGGGGTTGTGCTCACCTTTGGAAAATATAGTAATACGGAAGAAAATCCGGGTCTAAAATGGCGCATGCCGTGGCCTCTTCAACATCATCAGATTGTGAATGTAACCAATGAACGTCGGATCAAAATTGGGTTTCGGGATGTTTCTGGGCGAGGACGTACAGGCACACAAGATGTTGCCAATGAAAGCCTTATGCTCACAGGAGATGAAAATATCATTGATATCGATTTTGTTGTGTTATGGCGCGTCGGAGATGCGAAAGATTATCTCTATCGTATTCGGGATCCAGAAGCGACCATTAAAATTGTGGCAGAAAGTGCCATGCGTGAGATAATAGGACGCACAGAGATTCAACCGGCCTTGACAGAGGCTCGGAGTCAAATTCAATCGGATACACGTGATTTGATGCAAGCCATGCTGGATGAATATGAAGCAGGGGTTCAAATCAATAATGTCCAGCTTCAAAAAGTAGATCCCCCGACGTCTGTGATTGATGCCTTTAATGATGTTCAACGCGCCCGTCAGGAAAAGGAACAGCTGAAAAATAAAGCCCAAGCCTATCGTAACGGAATTATCCCGATTGCCCGAGGGGAAGCCAACAAGCTCCTCCAAGAGGCCGAAGCCTATGAACAAGAGGTTGTCAACCGTGCCACAGGGGATGCTGAGCGTTTTATTGCTGTATATAATGAGTATAAAAATGCAAAAACAGTAACCAGTGAACGTCTTTACATTGAAACATTAGAAAATGTTCTCTCAAAGGCCAATACACTCATTCTTGATGGACAAAGTGGAAATGGGGGGGCTATTCCCTATCTTTCCCTTGACGAACTAACAAAAAAAGCCAGACAAAAGGCGCAATAAGGAACATCTCATGAATTCAAAACAAACCATTCTTCTTGTTGTCATTGGTCTTATCATTTTTGGTGTGGGATCATCTCTCTTTATTGTTCAAGAAACGGAACAAGTTCTTGTTCTTCAATTCGGAGACCCTCGCCAACAAATCAGTAAGCCAGGACTTCACTTTAAAATCCCTGTTGTACAAAACTTGAAAAGCTTTGAGCGTCGTATTCTTAATATCGATCCGCCTGCGGAAGAATTACTCCTCGCAGATCAAAAACGTCTCGTTGTAGATACGTTTGCGCGCTACAAAATTTCTGACATGTTGAAATATTACCAGACATTGAACACTGAGTATGCGGCCACACAACGTATGGGTAATATTATCAATGCGGCTTTACGGGAAACACTCGGTAAATCCTCTCTTCCAGATGTGCTCTCTGAAAAACGGCATGATCTCATGAAGGAGATACAAGAGTCCGTGAATGAAGAAACAAAGCGTTTTGGGATTGAGATCGTAGATGTGCGGATTGTCCGCGCTGATTTGCCTGTTGAAGTGACTCAGGCGACGTATAACAGAATGGTCTCTGAACGAGAACGAGAAGCCCGAGAAGCGCGCGCACAAGGGGCAGAGATCTCTCTTGAAATTAAATCTAAAGCCGATAAAGAAAAAACCGTTCTTCTCTCTGAAGCCAAGAGGGATTCTCAAATTATTCGGGCAAAAGGCGATAAAAAAGCGGTTAAAATTTATGCGGATGCGGCCAACAAAGATCCAAAATTCTACAGCTTCTATCGGTCTCTAGAGGCTTACAATAAAGTCTTGGCAGACCCAAGTAAGACATTGGTTTTAAGCTCTGATAATGATTTCTTAAAATATTTTGGAGATAACCCCTCTCGCTAGCTCATGCACTATAGTCATTTTCATTAAGAATAGTACATTCTTTGAAGATGACCCGAGCGACTGCGAGGCGACGGGAGTCCGCCGAAAGCCTGCGAGGCTTGAACGCAGTTTAGAATAAGAATGTCTTATTCTAATTCTAGATGACTATATGTGATCTATATAGGAACTGCCTTTGCCCTCATGCTTATCATTGAAGGCCTCTTCTATGCCACCTTCCCCAATCACATCCGCCGCATCATGGCACAACTCATAATCATGCAAACCCCACAGTTAAAAGGCATTGGCATTGCTATGATTTTAGTGGGGGTGAGCTTGGTGTATAGTAATTTGCATTAAGAATAAGACATATCCCACACACCGTCATCCCCGAGGACATGCACAGCATGTCTTAAACATCGGGGATCCACATGTCAGTGGTACAGCCACTGTCTTTATAGAGGAATAGAGAAAAGGGTGGATTCC
>JAJRSA010000013.1 GCA_024279035.1 Alphaproteobacteria bacterium | reverse complement strand
TGAGGCAGGAACAGATTTACCAGACACACAAATAGGAGCACCAGGCGGAGATGCCCCACTTGCTACAATTACAGGGACAGCTGGTGATGATATTAAACTCTACGGCACAAATGAAGCGGGCGGAGATGTGATTGATGCCCTCGCAGGGAATGATTATGTGATTGCAGGCGCCGGAGATGACACCGTCTTTGGACGAGATGGAAATGATATTCTAAAAGGAGGAACAGGCAATGACGTAATGTCAGGAGGGGCTGGAGCCGACCGCCTATATGGAGGCGAAGGCAATGACACTCTTAATGGAGGCGATGATGATGATCGTCTCTATGGTCAAAATGGAGATGATATAATCAACGGAGATCTCGGGAATGACCTTATCAAAGGCGGTGCTGGGATTGATACAATCACAGGCGGAGATGGAGATGACCGTATCGGTGGAGATTCTGGAGATGATGACATCAGTGGAAATGCTGGACAAGATCAGCTCTTCGGTGGGGACGGAGATGATACCATCAGAGGGGGAGATGGAGATGACCGTATTCTTGGAAATAACGGCAATGATACTTTGTATGGGGACAATGGCGATGACAATATTGATGGACAAGATGGAAATGACACTATCTACGGAGGTAATAACAACGACACAATAGATGGAGAATACGGCGATGATACGCTCTATGGTGAATCTGGAGATGATTTTGTTATTGGTGGATTAGGGGCAGATATTATCAGCGGAGGCGCTGGAGATGATGTTATTTTTGCAGGAGGAATAGATTCTTACGATCAATATGTAATTCGTAACAGCTCTGGACCAGGACTCTCTGGCATTCTCTTTAGTGAAAGAACACAAAGCTTCTATCAAATCGTGACCGCTGGCACAGACTGGAGAGATTCAAAAATAGCTGCAGAAGGCACACAATTGAATGGTGTAAATGGGCATCTTGCCACCATCACCTCACAAGAAGAGCTAGATTTCTTTATGAATCTAGGAGGCGCAGACAGCTTCTGGATTGATGGCGGAGATTACACCTCAGAAGGCGCATGGCGCTGGTATAGTGGTCCAGAAGCAGGGATAAACTATTACTCTGAACCTGCTGGGTCTAATGTCTACGGCAATTTTGCAGGCTGGGCACCGGGGCAACCCAACGGGGGTAACTCACAAAACTATAGCTATGTCTGGTCAGCAGGAGGCGGAATGGCGGATGCGCCCCTCGCAGGATTTTCTCACACAGCAGGATACATCATTGAGTGGGAAGCCGAGTCCATCATGGCCGACACCTCCGCAAACACAGTCGATGGGGATGCAGGAAATGATCTCATCTATGGCGCAAGCGGTGTAGACACTATCAATGGTGGAGCGAACAGTGACCGTATTTTTGGAAACGGAGGCAATGATATCCTCAACGGTGATGATGGAAATGACCTTCTCAAAGGCAACTCTGGAAATGATACACTCTCTGGAGGGAACGGAAATGATGCCCTCTTTGGAGGCGATCAGGTTGATATCCCATTTTTAAGCACAGCCGATGTGATGGCCTACGGAAACGGGCAAGATGGACAAGGTGGAAGCATAAATCTATTAGATGATGGTGTAGGGATTGAATTGGATGGAAACAATTGGAAATATCTAGAGGTTAATTATAATATCACCGCAAATACTGTGATTGAGTTTGATTTCAGAAGTAGCTTAGAAGCAGAAATTAGTGGCATTGGGTTTGACAACGACACAGGGATCAATAGTAGCCTCACCTTTAAAGTCTTTGGCATACAAAATTGGGGAAACAGCACGTATGATAATTATGATGGATCAGGGGATTGGACTCATTATTCTATTGATGTTGGCTCTGTTTACACAGGAGAGAACAGATATCTCTTCCTCGTTAATGATGACGATGGGGGAGGCACAGACGGAAACGCATGGTTTAGAAATATCATTATTCATGAAGGCAACAATGGAAACAACACACTCTCTGGCGGAGATGGACTTGATGATCTCTATGGGGGCGGTGGAATAGACACCTTTGTCTTTGAAGCGGCCAGCGCCTTCAACAATCTAGATCGCATTCATAATTTCAGTGAAGGGGACGGAGATATTATTGATATCAGCGACGTTCTCACCAATTGGATCGACGGTCACCCAACACGAGGAGACATCTCAAACTACGTCCAATTCACCAATACTGGAGACCATGTCATTATGGCGATTGATGATGATGGAAATTCTGGAGGTAGTAATTTTGTGAATGTCGCAGAAATCTGGGGCGGTCAAGACTTCGACGCAGCCACTCTCTACGCTAGTGGTCAGATTATTACTGTATAATTTTCTCTTCTTTGCACATCTTAAACAGGTCTATTTACCTAAAATTTTATCTAAAATTAAGACGCTTTAAGTCTTTACTTGATATTCTAAGGATAGGGTATTTTAAAAAATAAGGTATTATGTTATGGCACTTTACACATTAAGCTTTGATATTATCGGTGTTTTTGGAGGAACTACCTTTTTGAATATTGAAGAAATCTAGGGCGCTCAAGACTTCGATGCGGTAGCCCTCTACGCCAGCGGTCAATTTATTCCCGTGTAGAATATTTTTTATTCAATGCTATAATAATGGCTTGCCCAATAAAATATGCAAGATTTACAGGCACAGCATTTCCTATCTGCTTGTATTGTTGGTTCATGCTTCCAGAAAACTTCCACGTATCTGGGAATGTTTGAATTCTTGCATATTCCCTCACTGTAAACGGCCTAGTTTCGTCTGGATGGCATCGTTCGGTTTGTTTCTGTGCGGGAGCACATGTAAGAGTTAAGCTTGGTTCATCCCAAGATATACGCCGAGCCATACCTGTCTTCCCCCCTCCTAAATAAAAGCTTTTCAGCATATATTCTTTTTGAATTTCTATGGGAAGGTTTCTCCAATATCCCCCAGGAGGAACCATATCAAGGATCTCTTTCTTTCTTTTGGGATATGACTGACCTATAGAATCTGGAACATTATCCTCATACAGTTCTCCAGACTTTAAAGCATCTTTGATGCTATATATACGGGGCTGTGCTTTTGGATATTCGAATTGAATTCCCGTGCCTTTTTTAACCCCAACAATTAATAAACGTTCTCTTTTTTGTGGAACATTATAATGTATAGCCCTCAAGACTTGTGGTTTGATAATATCATACCCTAATTGTTCAAGAACATCTATCATCGTAGAAAGGGTTCTCCCTTTGTCATGATTTAAGAGCCCCCTAACATTCTCACCAATAAAAATAGAGGGTTCCACTTCTTTTATACAACGAGAAAATTCATAAAACATTGTTCCACGAACATCATCGAACCCCATTTTCTTTCCAGCATAGCTAAATGTCTGGCATGGAAAACCTCCTGTTACAATATCGATTTCTCCCTTATAAGGCAAAAAATCAACATCTGTAATATTTCCTTCAAGCACATTCCATTCAGGACGATTGTTTCTTAAGGTCTCACACGCATATTTATCTATTTCATTCAGTAAGGTATGAGTAATTCCAGCGCGCTCCAAACCAAGAGCCAGACCACCAGTTCCTGCAAATAATTCAATTGATGTGTATTCTCTTTTGGGTTTTACATGCGTATGTTCTTTTGAATCATTTTCGTTCACACCATTTAAAAAAGAAATGCTCTGTATATTCTCTTGCGTGTATGTCCTATAATTATTCATAGGATTTCTAACAGCCTTTAATTTACCTTCATTGTCCCACCTACGAATTGTTTCGGAACAAACACCGAGCTTTTTTGCTGCCTCTGAAACCGTGTAATGTTTTCGCATTATAAATAACCACCTTATACAACTATATACAAGGTTATTAAAACATCGTCTTCTTCTTGTGTAAACAAATAAATAATCAGATACTGGATCTTTAAACGCACACTAATAAAGAGCTAACTAGAGAGGTCCCTATGTCTTCAGAAGATATTTTAAATAGTGCAAAAGATTGGTTTTCAGACATAATCGTTGTTAACCACATCACAAATACAAAAAAATGCTCCAATCCATCTGCTCTAAAAATAAACCCCTTTACTGTAGGATATTTAGCAAATTTTTTAGAAGGAGAAGCTACGGCTCAAAGCATAGCGAAAGCTTTAATATATCCGAGAGTTTTAGGAACCTCTATTACAACCTCATTTGGCCAAAACCTTCAATCCTTTATAACTAGAGTTTTAGGGGCATATGGAAGCACCACATCAGGTATAGACATTGAATTTATAGACGCCATAGATGGCAGAAAGAAATTTTGTCAATTAAAAGCAGGCCCACAAACCGTAAATAAAGATGATGTAGAAACCATTCATAATCATTTTACTTCTGTTCGTAATTTGGCGCGTACAAATTCTTTGCAAATAACAGATTCTGATTTGATAGTTTCTGTTATGTATGGAGAAATATCTCAGTTAAGTTCTCACTACAAAGCCATAGAGCGTAAATATTTTCATCCTGTTTATATAGGAAAAGATTTTTGGTACAGATTAACAGGTGAAGAGCTATTCTATGATAAGCTTATAAAAACTTTTAGGGACTTAGCCGTGAAATTTGATGGAAGAGAAGTTTTGGAAAATACGATATCTGAGCTATCAAAAACAAAAGAAATCCAAGACATATTGAAACATCTTTCTTAGTATAAAAAATTTTCCATTACATTTGAATTTGTCCGCAGAACAGACTATAACCCCTCTCATGACACAAGAACAGACATGGAAGATTGCAGCGCTTTATCGCTTTGTTGAGATTGCAGAGCCTGTAGATATGCAAAAAACGATCAAAGAATACTGCCTTGAGTTTGGTATTTGTGGCACGATTTTGATTGCACCAGAGGGAATCAATGGAACAATTGCAGGACATCCTGAGTCCCTTCCCCAGATTGTAGAGATCCTAGAGGATCTCCTTGAAATCAACAAAGGCGAAGTAAAATATGCAGAGGCAGATCACAAACCTTTCCGTCATATGAAAGTGCGCCTTAAAAAAGAGATTGTCACCATGCGTCAGCCTGATGTTGATCCCACGACATCAGTTGGGACATATGTTGAACCCAAAGACTGGAATGCGCTCATCAATGATCCTGATCTCATCATGTTAGACACGCGCAATGATTACGAAACCGCCATTGGGATGTTTAAAGGCGCGACAGATCCAGACACAAAAGTCTTCACCGCGTTTGCCGATTACGTTGAAAAAAATCTTGACCCTAAAAAACACAAAAAAGTCGCCATGTACTGCACAGGGGGTATTCGGTGTGAGAAAGCCTCAAGCTATATGCTCACTCAAGGCTTTGAAGAGGTCTATCACCTTAAAGGCGGGATTTTAAAATATCTTGAGGACGTGCCCGAAGAGGAGAGCCTCTGGGAAGGGAGTTGTTTCCTCTTTGATCGGCGCGTGGGTGTCGCGCACGGCTTAAAGGAAAGTGCGCATCTTTTGTGCTATGGCTGTCGCTATCCACTTGATCCAGAAGACACAAACTTAGACTCTTACGAAAAAGGAGTGTCCTGCAAGCATTGCATAGACACGCTTACCCCTGAAAAAGCGCGTGCTTTCCGTATGCGCCATCAACAATTTCAAAAACTGGCCGACGAGCACATCTAATGTCTCTCCCCCTCCTCTATTCTTTCAGACGCTGTCCCTATGCAATGCGCGCACGGCTGGCACTTACCTATGCAGGCATTGAGCTAGAGCACCGAGAAATCCTTCTCAAAGACAAGCCTCAAGAGATGTTGGACATTTCTCCCAAAGGGACCGTCCCTGTCCTCGTCTTGCCTAACGGCACAGTGATTGAGGAAAGCTTAGACATTATGCACTGGGCGCTCAAACAGCATGACCCTGATCATTGGCTTATAGGGTATAACCAAGACCTCATCATCCAAAATGACACATTTTTCAAACGCGCCCTCGACCGCTATAAATATCCTAACCGCTATCCTGATGAGGATTGTTCAGGCGCTCTTGATATATGCTTAAGATTTATAGAAAAATTAGAGTCCTACATCAGCCCAGATCATACCACTCTCACGGATATAGCGATCTTCCCCTTCATTCGTCAGTTTTCCAAGGTGGATCCAGAGCGCTTTATCTCTCTCCCCTCCCCCCAGATTCACAAATGGCTTAAACACCATGTAGAGAGCTCCTTATGTGTTGACATCATGAAGAAATACCCTGTGTGGACACCTGCCCAGTAGCGAGAGAACGGGCACTAAATAAAAAATTAAATACAATTTTATCTAAAATTAGATGTTTCATAACCAATATTGGGTATTCTAAATGTAGGGTATATAAAATATTAGGGAATTATGGCACTTTTTACATTAACATTTGACAGTTTAGGAAGCTTTGGGACGGAAGCCCCAAAGGTCGCTGTGTACTATGGTGGCGTTAAAGTCTCTCAGTTTTATACAGGCGTCGGATCTTCAACATTATCTTTTGAACTCGATACAAATAATTTCAATCACACACATCTCAGATTTTACTTTTTAAACAGTGGCGCAGAGTCAGGAAGAACAGTTGAGATATCAAACATAGCGTTAAGTGGAAACGCTGTGGATATTGGAACCTTCTCAAACGGAAATGGTGCAACGGTTACATCAACAACAATTACACTTGATCAAGGTGAATACTCGGATTTTGATACGGCCGCCGATTTAGGGTTAGCACCCGCTATTATCTTGGGAACAGCCGCGAATGATAAAATGTTTGCCAACAATCTTGGAAACGAGATTGATGGGCAAGATGGGAATGACACACTTTATGGTGGAACATCAACAGATGTCCTTCGTGGGGGGAATGGCAATGATAACCTCTCTGGAAAATTTGGAGATGATACGCTCCATGGTGATGCAGGTGCTGATAAGCTCTGGGGTGGCTTTGGAGATGACACACTTTATGGTGGAGAGGGAAATGACACGCTAAGAGGCGATGATGGCGCAGACTCACTTTATGGGGAAGCGGGCAATGACGTGCTCTATGGTGGGAACGGCGACGATCTTCTTGATGGTGGAGATGGTGATGACTTCATTTATGGTAATAATGGTTTAAACCAACTTTACGGTGGCGCAGGAAACGATAAAATCAGCGGTGGTGCTGATGATGACTTTATCGATGGGGGCGCCGACCAAGACAGTATCCATGGGTGGAGCGGAAACGATACCATCAATGGTGGAGCAGGAAATGATGTTATTGCAGGCGATGACGGCGATGATATTATCCATGGAGATGATGGAAATGATATGATCGTTGGAGACGCTGGCGATGATATATTATATGGCGATGCTGGGGATGACCGCCTTGTTGGACATACTGGGAATGACACCCTTTATGGTGGGGTTGGAAACGATATTCTTGAAGGGCACCTTGATGATGACATCTTAAACGGCGGGGACGGAAACGACTATCTTTATGGTGGGGACGGAAATGACACGCTAAACGGAGATGCTGGGAATGACGTTCTCTATGCCTCTATCTTAACGCAAGCACCAGATAACTCTCAAGATATTTTAGAGTCTAACCCGAATGTCTTTTATAGCTCGGTCACAGGCAATTTCTATCAATATGTAGCAGGAGCATTCACATGGGATGAGTCAAATACTGCAGCGCAAACAACGGGCTTGGAAGGTAATAATGGGTACTTGGTGACAATTACATCCGCTGAAGAACAAGCCTTTATTGAAAACATAGTCACAGGCTATGCATGGAGCGGTGCAGGAGATACAAACACAGAAGGTACTTTTGAGTGGCTCACAGGACCAGAGGCAGGGGATGCGGTAACTTATACAAATTGGTACAATGGTAGCCCGACATCAAATAGCGATACAAATGATCATGTCTTGTTGCTCAACAATAGCTTAAATCAAGAATGGTATGCCTACACATCAACATATAACGCAGGTTATGTTGTTGAGTGGACGGGAGCAAACATTATTACAATAAACCCACATTACTATGATAGCAGTGGGGAAACCAATGTTTTGAATGGTGGCGCAGGAGATGATCAACTCTTTGGGGCAGAAGGCGCAGATTTACTTGATGGTGGTCTTGATAATGACCTTATAAATGGAGGTGGTGGTATTGATACTGTCACATTCCTATCTGCAACAGGGGGCGTTAATGTGAATCTTGTTGACGGCACAGCAACAGGAAATGGGGCAGACACACTCACCTCAATAGAAAATATTGAAGGCACAATCTTTGGCGATACACTCCGTGGAGATGGAGGGGATAACGTTCTGAATGGAAACGATGGAAATGACACAATTTTTGGTGGCTCTGGAAACGATACACTCAATGGTGGCGCAGGGAACGATGTAATCTATGCCACAACGGATGGTGCAGGACTTACATACCAAGATATCTTGGCAGAATTTAGTTTCTTATCTTACAGCGTAGACACAGGAAATTTCTATCAGTACGTCTCAACAACAAGTGATTGGGCTGGCGCAGATGCCGCGGCACAAGCATCAAATGTAAACGGTGTAAACGGTTACCTTGTAACGATCACTTCAGCTGAAGAGCAACTCTTTATGGAAGGCTTGGTTACAGGCTATGCTTGGACTGGCGGTAGCGATACAAATACAGAAAGTGCTTTTGAATGGATCACAGGCCCTGAGGCAGGAGACGCCTTCAGCTACACGAATTGGTATAACGGTAGCCCGATATCAAACACAGATAGTAATGATCACGTATTGTTGCTAAATGATAGCTACGCACAACAATGGTACGCATATACTGGAACATATAGCGCAGGCTATGTTGTTGAGTGGGACGGCGCAACCATCATTGCCAATGGTGGAACATTTGGAAATGGTACAAAGCTTATCACCGCAGGAGATGGTCTTGATACGCTCTATGGTGGAAATGGTCTTGATACCTTTATCTTTGAAGGCGCAAATGCATTCAACGATGTTGATGTCATCAATAGCTTCGATATCACGGATGGAGACGCACTCGATATCTCTGACCTGCTAAGTGGATTTATTGCGGGCACAAGCGATATTAACGACTTTATTCAAATCAATAACTCTGGCGCAAATGCCATTGTATCAGTGGATCTTGATGGCGCAGCAAATGGCGTTAACTTCCAAGACATCAGTCAACTAAACGGCCTCAACGATCTTGATGTCACAAGCCTTTATGCGACTGGAAACATCATCGCTTAATACAACCCCGCAAACAACTGCTCATCTTCTAACAACAGAAACTCTTCCCAGTCTTGTGCCTCTCTTTCATTCTGTGCGACTTCAACTGTATTTGGCGCCGTGACATTCACATTGTGTTGAACAGCCACCGCTAATACAATCACGCAACACACAGCCACAAGAGCATAAGAGAATTGCGGCTTTTTCCAGAAATGTGGGAATTTGAATGCAGAGGATTTCTGTTCTTGTTCTATTGTTTTAGACCGTGCAATAATTTGTTCTGCCAAATGATCCATAGGGGCAGGTTTCATCCGATTTTGTAAGTGTTTACTCTCATCGTGTGGCATAATTTTTACGCTCCTGTTTGTGTGTCATACGCGCTCTCAATGTGGATTTGGCACGGGATAACAAGGATTCAAGTGCCTTTACCCCCACGCCCAAAACATCTGCGGCCTCTTTTTGTTTCAGCTCTTGATAGACCACCAGATTAAGCGCTTTTTTTTGGCGCTCAGGCAAATCTGCAATGGCGCTCTCTAGCTCTGCCTGCTCTTCCGTTACGATTAAGCCTCGTTCTTGGGAGGCGTGTTCTCCGTAAATTTCTGCATAGTCTGTGATATCTTTATGCGTGTGCCTTGCTTTATTTCGTCGAAAGTCTTCGCACGCATTAAGCACCACCCGATAAAACCACGTTGTAAATTTAGCGCCTTTTTTGTCCGACCACATATGAGGCTTCTGCCACAGCTTCAAAAAGCAATTTTGTACCACGTCTTGCGCATCGCTCTCATTGTGTACCGTCCGAAACGCCAGATTAAAAAAGATCTGCGTATGGCGTTTCACAAGAATAGAAAAAGCCTGATGGTCACCCGTTTGAATGAGTGTCATCAAGTCTTTATCGTCATGTCCTTCTTCCGTCACTCTCGTTACTCAGACTCAGAGGATCTATCTGGACGGTTGTCCTGTCTCTCTTTGCGCTTCTCCATAAATTCTTTTTTGCGTGCGCGCATCGCTTTATGGGCTGTTTTCCCTTCATCCTTAGAGATATCCCCACTCCCATCCTTATCAATCTTGGAAAAACGTTCTTCTGCATGCGCTAGAAATTCAGATTTAGAAACAACGCCATCTCCATTTAAATCCAGCTTTCCCATCCCCTTATGAGGTCTTTTTTCCTCACTTTGAGCCTCCTGCGCTACCGCATATCCTGTACTCAATGCCAAAACGGCCAGTGTTAATATTAATGTATTTTTCATGGGTTTCTCCTCGTTCTCGTTTTTACCTATAGTCTTTCTACGCACAGAAAGCATAAATCCTTCGGAAAGAAATGGAAATAGTTATATTTTAATCATTATAAACAAACTGTTTATACTGTGGCGCATATTCTTGAGGCTCTTGAGGTCTTTCTTCTCCTGTGGCAGGGACAATAGCCGACGCCATCACAACATGCCCTTCTTGACGAGACAAAGCGTCCAAGCCTCTGTCTTTCACTACTTTCAAGAGCTTATCAAACAATCTTGGGCTTACCTTGTCCGCACGCTTGGCAATCACGCCTGTCATCGACACAAGATCTGTCACAGGCATGTGTTGAGGGAGAGGATCCATTCCAATGGAACTTAACATCCGTCCATAGGCATTTTGATACTCAGCGTAGGAAAGATGCAACTTGGAACGATTCAGGAGTGCTTCCATATCATGCTCTAAATGATCCGCATGAGACATCGTCTTCATTGCCTGTGTGGCATGAGATATTTTCTCAGACACCGAGGCTAATTTATGCAACACACGAAAATCATCTTGTGCGAGATCCAGCCTATAACGTGCCAAATGGACTTGGGACATCACCGCGACAATCAAGGCGCGTCGGCGCATTTCAATGAGTTTTTCTTTGTTTTTAACATGTTTCACGCGCCCTGGAAGAGAGAAGAGCTTTACAAGGTTTTGTGTAATCGATATGGAAAACTCATTCCAGTCATTATTGCCCAGATAATTATTGCCATCGTAATGATAGCCCATCGCCAGACCAATCCCGGGCACAGCGCTCAATGTTGTTGTTTTGACATTACGCGCGCCAATCCGCTTCATCAGAATATCTTCCCGAATTTCAGGACGGATCATTAAGGCCACCAACTCAAGAGACTCGAGATCAAGATCAAGCGTGGGAACGCTGTCTTGATTAAAGATCACAGACTCATCTACATTCAACTGTATATTTTCATTGGGAGAGAGATTAATGAGAGAAGACAGCTCTACTTTTGCCGTCACCAAGGTCTCTTTCAAAGACATAAGTTCTTGCATATGCTCTAGCAAACGAACTTGTTGCTCATAATGATCAAACTGCGCCTGCTTGCTCTGCCCTTTCCGCGACAAATGGTCTAAACGCGCAACTTCCGCTTTTCCTTTTTCAATAAACTCATCGATACGCTCTAGTAAAATCTGAGCACTCGCCGCACGCCAATAGGCATAGCGCACATCTTGAATAATTGTATGGACTACTTTCCGACGACGCTCTTCCGCCACACGCGCTTTATCGCTTCGGCTTTTGGCTTCGGCATAAGCAATCCCCGCTTCAATCGCATTCCAATTCACGCCAAGGCGCGCTGTTGTTTTGCTTTTCTCATCAAAGACCGAGTTTGGGAGAGACGGCGCTCCTGTCGCCACAGAGCGCGGTGTAATCGTTAAATCTTCATCGCGCGCCCTATATTTGGTCTGTGCATTGAGAGAGGGAAGCACTTCAAGCAACGCCAGATCCACCTCTCCTTTCGCAATCATCCCTTCCATCATGGACACGCGATGATCGAGATTATAAAGAATACCGCGTGCCATCGCTTCATGAAGAGAAATCGCATGAGACAACGGCTCTTGATCTGCAAAAATGCTCTTAAAGTCTTCTTCTAAAACCTCAACTTGCTCATCCACGGTAATAGGATCACTTGAACGCGCACACGCGCCCATCCCCAAAAGACCGCATGCCACAGCCATAAGGATCAAACGCGAAGATGTATTCTTTAAAGAGTCAGACATGCTTTAATTCTTGAAACGCTGAGGAAACAGAACGTCTCCCCCTCTAATAGATACACTGATTCTGCCATGCTGAACCTATCGTGTAAAGGATAAATCAACACTCCCTCCAAGAGAGGGTTATTTTTTAAACACAAAAATGACTATAAACAGACAAAAATATTTGACCTCTCCTCTATTCTTCCTATATATAGGATATGATATTTGGTGCCTCTGAAGAGGGCTAAGTAATTTTAATCTTGCTTATTATAAGGAGAAAAACATGAGTAAAGTCATTGGTATTGATTTGGGAACCACCAATTCCTGTGTGGCCGTTATGGACGGTAAAAAAGCAAAAATTATTGAAAATTCCGAAGGGGCACGCACAACGCCCTCTATGGTTGCTTTCACAAAAGATGGAGAGCGCCTCGTCGGACAACCTGCAAAACGTCAGGCTGTTACAAACCCAGAGAATACGCTCTCTGCCATCAAACGTCTCATTGGACGACGCTTTAAAGAACAATTTGTACAGGATCTTAAAAAGAAAGCACCTTACAATATTGTCGAAGGTGATAATGGAGATGCGTGGGTTGAGATTAATGGTGAGAAGCATGCGCCTGCACAAATTGCGGCCATGATCTTACAGAAAATGAAAGAAACAGCCGAAAGCTTCCTTGGGAGCGAAGTGACGCAAGCCGTCATTACCGTCCCTGCCTATTTCAACGATTCTCAGCGTCAAGCCACAAAAGATGCAGGGAAAATTGCAGGGCTTGAAGTTTTGCGGATTATTAACGAGCCAACAGCGGCCGCCCTTGCCTATGGCCTAGATCAAAAGAAAACGGGGATGATTGCTGTCTATGACCTTGGAGGAGGCACATTCGATGTCTCTATCCTTGAAATCGGAGACGGTGTCTTTGAAGTCAAATCCACCAACGGAGATACATTTTTGGGCGGAGAAGATTTTGATCTACGCATCATTGATTATCTTGCCGATGAATTCCTTAAAGACAGTGGTGTTGATTTGCGCAATGACAAGCTTGCGCTCCAACGTTTAAAAGAAGCAGCCGAGAAAGCAAAAGTTGAGCTTTCTAGCGCCACAAACACGGAAATCAACCTTCCCTTTGTGACCGCGGATCAATCTGGACCTAAACATCTTAACATTAAGCTCAGCCGTGCAAAATTAGAGTCTCTCGTTGATGATCTTATTCGTCAATCTATCAAGCCATGTAAAGCAGCCCTCAAAGATGCAGGCCTGAAACCATCTGACATTGATGAAGTTGTGATGGTTGGAGGAATGACTCGGATGCCAAAGATTTTAAGCACGGTCAAAGAATTCTTCGGAAAAGAGCCTCATAAAGGGGTGAACCCTGATGAAGTTGTCGCTGAGGGGGCGGCCATTCAAGGGGGTGTTCTCCAAGGAGACGTCAAAGATGTTCTTTTGTTGGATGTTACCCCTCTCTCTCTTGGGATTGAAACATTGGGGGGCGCTTTCACCCGTTTGATTGATCGCAACACAACCATCCCAACGAAAAAATCACAAACCTTCTCCACAGCAGAAGACAACCAGACGGCTGTCACAATTTCTGTCTATCAGGGAGAACGTGAGATGGCCGCAGACAACAAGCGTCTGGGACAATTTGATTTGGTTGGTATTCCTCCCTCTCCACGCGGTGTGCCTCAAGTTGAAGTGACCTTTGATATTGATGCTAACGGGATTGTGAATGTCTCTGCGAAAGATAAAGCCACAGGCAAAGAACAAAATGTTCAAATCCAAGCCTCTGGAGGTCTAAGCGATGCGGATGTTGACCAAATGGTTAAGGACGCTGAGGATAATGCAGATGCAGATAAAGAAAAACGAGAAATTGTTGATCTAAAAAATCAGGCTGAATCCACACTTCACGCCACTGAACAATCGATTGAAGAGCTTGGGGATGACTGTCCTGCCGATGCGAAAGCGGAAACAGAAACAGCTATGGCCGCTCTGAAAGAAGCGTTAGAGGCAGAAGACAAAACAGCTTTAGAAGAAAAACTGCAAGCGCTACAAGAGGCCTCCATGAAGATCGGAGAAGCCGCCTATAAGAAAGCACAGGAAGAAAATGCCTCTGAAGACGGTGCCTCTGCGGATGATGTGTCTCCTGCGGGAAACCCAGATGATGTCGTCGACGCTGACTTCACAGATCTAAGTCTCGATGATGATGAAGATGAGGGTGCAGAGAAATCTGCTTAATTTAAAAAGCAAGAGCGCTTACCTCATAAGCGCTCTTTTTTTACCTCCTTAGAAAAAAGAGACCTCATGAGCAAAAATTATTACGATGTCCTAGAAACGAGCCACACAGCCGATGATTCTGAGATTAAAAAGGCGTATCGAAAATTGGCGATGAAATATCATCCTGATCAAAACAAAGACAATGCAGAGGCCGAAGAAAAATTCAAAGAGATCAATGAAGCCTATGACGTTCTCAAAGATTCTCAAAAAAAAGCCGCCTATGACCAATATGGGCATGATGTGTTCACACAACAAGCCAGTGGTGGGGGCGGTGGAGGCCACGGTGCCGCTGGATTTGGGAATTTTTCAGATATTTTTGAAGACATGTTTGGGGGTATGTCTCGCGGCGGAGGTCACGCCTCTGGCCCTATGCGTGGTGCAGATATGCAGTTCCAGATGGATATTACACTCGATGAGGCCTTTAAAGGGAAGGACGCTAAAATCCGCGTTCCTGCTGTTGAGAAATGTCGCCCTTGTAAGGGAACAGGATCCAAAAAATCAGGAGGCGCGGAAAATTGTTCAGCCTGTGGAGGCAAAGGGCGTGTGCGTGCACAACAAGGGTTCTTTACCATTGAACGCACCTGCCCCACCTGTAAAGGAGAAGGACAAATTATCAAAGATCCTTGTTCTCCCTGTCATGGCACAGGACGTATTCAAAAAGACAAAACACTTCAAGTTTCTGTTCCTGCAGGGATAGATCAAGGCCGTCGCATTCGTCTCGCTGGAGAAGGAGAAGCAGGCTACAAAGGAGGACCCCCAGGGGATCTTTATGTTTTGATTGGCGTTAAACCCCATAAATTTTTCAAACGAGACGGGGCGAATTTATATTGTCGCGTGCCTATCTCTATGACGACAGCTGTCATAGGGAGCTCTTTAGAGATTCCAATCATTGATGGTGGAAAGAGCAAAGTCAAAATCCCCGAAGGCGCGCAAACAGGTCAACAATTCCGCCTCAAAGGCAAAGGCATGAGCGTTCTCAAATCCTCTGCCCGTGGAGACATGTTCATTGAAATTTATGTTGAAACCCCCATCAATCTCGACAAAAAACAAAAGAAAATGGTTAAAGAACTCGACGACAACCTCAAAAAATCAGGAAAACACAATCCTGAAAGTGATGGTTTTTTTACAAAGATGAAAGATTTGTGGAGTGATTTAAAGGATTAGAGGCATCGCCTCTTTGTCCTTTAAGAATGATCATACAACACTTTATTCATATGTGCCTGCCCAACATGTAATGGATAAGCATTTTGTATTGTAAGGGCACTCTCTACCTTCTTTTGACACGCTCCACTTAACTCCTGTCCTCGGATATCTTGTACAGTTTCCAGATAATGGATCACGTTCAAAAGATCCCCCTCTTCCGTTGCTGTGACGGCGGCATGAAAACAGCACATACAATTATCCGCTTTTATTTCTTTTTCCCAATCCTGAACAATAAGTGGGGCATGGATTTTAGCCCTTGCAAAGGATTGAAACATCCCTCTCTCCATCATCAAGAATTAGCCCGAACTCTTCCAAATTACTCTCTTGAAGGGCCTTTTTTATACGTTGTTCTCTCACAGAGTCTAGAGGATTAAAAATCATGACATAAAGCCCTTTTTAAGTTAATTTTTATGTCTCTTTTTAAAGTTATACACGTCCTATGTCAACATTATATTTTCTCTCTTCAAAAGCGCCGCTTTCTTCTCTCTTCCCCAAAGATATTTTCCAATCCCCCCTGCCGCAGGCAAAACACGGTGACAGGGGATATGGACAGAAACTGGATTAGCGCCTACAGCTGTCCCCACGGCGCGATGTGCTTTTGGATGCCCTATCTTTTGCGCTATATTTTTATAGCTCATCGTTTGACCTGTAGGGATTTTAAGAAGCTCTCTCCAGACTTTCATCTGAAAATCTGTGCCATAGAGGGCAAGAGGCAAACCTTCGCTCTTTAAACGCATATCTTGTGTAAACTCTGCGTTCGAAAAGCGGGCGCGCATCACAGCCCCATCCAGATCAAATCCAGCCCAACACACTCCTTGCTCACACACTCCGATCATCATGCCTCCTTCTAACGCATATCGAATGGAATGTGGTTTTTGAGAGAGACGGATCAGGGGAGTGGATGGACAAGGCATATATGACTCTTTATACCTATTCTCATGAAAAAACAAGATATTCAGACTTTCTTTGACCGCCTGCGCAATCAAAATCCTGAGCCTCAAGGGGAACTTTTTTACACCAATACCTATACCTTACTTGTTGCCGTTGTTCTCTCAGCTCAAGCCACAGACAAAGGCGTCAATAAAGCCACTCCCGCGCTTTTTAAAGCCGCAGACACGCCTGAGAAAATGGTCACGTTAGGAGAAGACACAGTCCGTAATTTCATCAAAACCATAGGCCTGTTCAATACCAAAGCCAAGAATGTGATTAAACTTTCACAGACTTTGATTGATGCGCATGATGGAGAAGTCCCTCAAACACGTGAAGCCTTAATCAAGCTCGCAGGGGTGGGGCGAAAAACCGCCAATGTTGTCCTCAATATTGCCTTTGGGCACGCGACAATCGCGGTAGATACGCACATATTCCGCATCGGTAATCGGACAAGCATGGCAAAGGGCAAAACACCAGAACAGGTGGAGACAGGATTAGAACGCGCCATCCCAGATGAATTTAAACGTCATGCGCATCATTGGCTCATTTTGCACGGACGCTATGTGTGTGTTGCACGCAAACCTAAATGCGGAGAGTGTATTGTGTCTGATTTATGTGGGTTTAAGGACAAAACTCAAGAAGAGCTGTAAAATATCACTCTGCTCTCCCTCTTCCGGAACACGCTGTCCAAGATACATCTTATACAGATCAGGATCATTGAGAGACAAAACATCTTCATATTCTTGCAACTGTGCTTCAGTGAATGTCTGAATATAGAGATCTGCAAAATGACCTAAAAGGAGATCCATCTCCTTCGTCCCACGATGCCACGAGCGAAAAATTAGTCTTTTTCGCCATCTCTTTACTGTATAGACATTATCTTGTTTCTCATTCATACTGCTCATGACACTACAGGAAGAAAATAGGGTTTGACATGGGTTTTATCAAAGAAAATATTTTTATTGTGCTCGGTATAACGCTACCGTTGGCGTTGGTTGCCTTTCTGTCCCTGTCTCAACATCTCTCACAAATAAATGTTGAGCCTCCACAGTATAAAATTGCGTATTTGCTCGGTGATACGAGGGACTATCGTAATGACCTACGCATAAAAATAGCCCCTGATACAAAAACGCTCAAACTATCCCTAAAAAAAAATAAAAACAAACCCTCAAATGCTGATGTCACACTGCATATCTATGACGCCTCCAAAGATGACTTGCAGTCTTATCCAATTGATATTGAAAGTATTTACAAAGAGAATAAAACCATAAATATTCCTCTCCCTGACACATTCAAACATATTAAATTTAGAAATAAAGAGACCGCCCTTGATGGGTATAAGTTTGAGCGTGCAGGCTATAGAAATGGGAGTGTCCTAACTGAAATTTTTGGATATAGCCGTCATAATCGTAAAGATTTCATCGTCAAAGATGGCAACAGGATCGAGCTCCCAAGCACAATGCCTTGGCCACACACAAAATTTATAGGATGGGTTGAACAATGAGTGATAAAAACAAAATCCTCGCTCAAATTTCTGAGCTTGCCCGTACACACAATGTTACCATTGAAAATATTCAAAATCACTACGCTGATACACTCAGTACACACTCCAAAAAACATAGTTTTTTTACCTATCTCTTTTCTTATCTGGGAGGGGGCTTGATTTTTGCAGGACTATGTACTTATGCAAATATGGTGTGGGATGATTTTTCCTCTGCTTCGCGCGTTCTCATCACACTGGGCTCTGGACTTATTTGCTTGCTCCTTGCCCTGATTGCCCTCAAAGACAGTCGATACACCAAAGTATTCACCCCTTTAATGCTCATTGCCGTAGCCCTTCAGCCTCTGGGGTTATTTGTCTTTTTGGATGAATATATGAACAACCATAAATCACTCGAGTGCGCTATAATGATCGTCTTCGGCGTTCTTGCCCTCCAACAGGGGCTTTTATTTCTAAAATACCGCAAAACAAGCTTGGCCTTCTTCGGTATTCTCTTTGGCTATGGGGCGCTGTGCGCTCTTGCCTATCTCATGAATCTTGATGCAGATGTAATACATATTGTTTTAAGTTTTTCAGGGCTTTGCCTTGCCTATGGTCTTGATAAAACAGCTCATCGGGCGATTGCTGGTTTCTGGTATTTTGTGTCCACCCTCTATTTTTCACTGAGAGTCTTTTGGGTTCTTGAAGGTAGTTTTGACTTTGCCCTTATTGGCGTGGCCGCCCTTCTTATTTATGCCAGTACCTGGACGCAAAGTCGCAGCTTTCTGTTTGCAAGTATTATAACCCTCCTCACCTATTTAAGCTATTTGACAGGACGATATTTCTCCGATGTCACAGGCTGGCCTATAGCGCTTATCGTTCTTGGCGCACTCTTTATTGGGATTAGCTCCTATGGGATCAAGCTTGGGCAGAAAATGAACTAATTAAAAATTGACATATACTCTTTATTGGTTTATGACTAAAAATAAAGCAATAAAAAAGGGTGTTTTCAATGTCAGCTATACTTGATGGTATAACAATAACTGTGGATTTTTCAGAGTCCGCGCTTTCTGGTTTTAGAGCGCTTGTAGAAAATCAAGACCCCCAGCCTCTGATTGATTTTTTTACAGATGATTTGGCAAAGAGTGTCCATTTTCTTGAAGCACTGGCAACATCTCCAAACTCCAAAGACTCAGGTTTAGCTGTTCAAGCCCTTCAAAAACAGGGACTAGTCTGGACACTTGCAACGCAACAGGGTCAAGGGCAAAGACTAAAAGAAATTATTGGAATGATGAGTCAAGATAATCAGGATAAAATCCTAGACTATCCTTCGGATTACTGCATTCTCCTCGGATTAAATCATCAATACGATCCTCTTCCAAAAAAACCGCGGCCTGATTGGGCTTTACCACGACAAGAGAAAACTTGATTTACCCTCAAAGACCAGTCTGGGCTTGAGATTATAGTAATTTGCATTAGGAATAAGACATATCCCACACACCGTCATCCCCGAGGACATGCACAGCATATCTTAAACATCGGGGATCCACATGTCAGTGGTACAGCCACTGTCTTTATAGAGGAATAGAGAAAAGGGTGGATTCCTGCCTTCGCAGGAAGGACGTATTTTGAGAGAAGAATGTCTTATTCCTAATGCAAATTACTATATGCGCCAACAGAAAATGAAACAACACGTTTCTATTTGTCCGCGGGGTTTTCTCCTTCGAACAAAATACGCCTTAGGATCCCTGGAGTGAGCGCGGAGAGAGGGTTTACGAATACTTTAATTTCCTTATCCGCTGGAGCGCTCTTCATCGTATAGGTCGCGGCAATCAAAACACCTGTGCCCCCCGTTATGATAGGTCCAAGAAGAGGGATAGACCCAACAACCTTGTTGAGTGTGCTCAAAGGTACAATCGTTCCTTGAATATCAACAAACCCCGTATCCTGATTCACTTTTCCTTCGAAGGTTAACCCAACTTCCGAGCCTGATGTCCGTCCGTTTTTGAAGAGAAGTTCTGTCCCGCCGCCTGTTTTCTTACGTTTGAAATTCGTTTTCATTTTTTCAAATTCAACCCCATCGCTATTCAAGAGTTGCTGAAGTCCAGGAAGACTCATCGCATTCAACAAGCGGGCTAAGGTAGGCGCATTCACAACTTTAAAATTCGTAATTTGTGCTAGTCCAGTGAGATCATTTTTGTGGCTTTTAGGTGGGCGAGAGGCTTCAATCAAGAGCGCCCCTCCTTGCATATCCTCATAGATGTCCATCGCTTTGAGAGTTGCTCCTGCATCCTCTGCTTCCAATCGAAACCCTAGATTTCCTAACGCATTGGGCTTGTAACGGAGATAAATATCTCCCCGCCCTGCCCGTGCATCCAATTCAAGTTGGTTAACATCTCCTGTTTGAGATATGTCCAGATAGAGTTTTACTCCCTCAAACACCCCTTTATCAGACACACGCAAACGATCAACATGTCCCGAGACAATCGTCCGTTTCCCCGCATCCTTTGAAGAAAAATCCTGAGCCGCATCCTTTCCTAAATAGGGGCGCACATCAAGTTTTTGAGCACCAATCTCAATTTTTAATGTTCCCTTTTGTGTTTGTTCTAACTCAACGGATAAAATATTATCAGGAAATTTAATATCAGGAAATTGTGCCCGCTCAAGATCTATTTCTCCTTGTATTTTTGAAAAAACCAAGCGTCCTTTCTTGATGTGCCCATCATGAAGGGTAATATTCAAATCTGAAACCTCTTTAAGTGTCTCTCCCTCTAAAAGGAGGGACATTTCAACGCGCCCTTTTTCTCCTATGGATTTCTTGTAATTCAAAGACTCAATAAAAAAATCAACAGGTGTTAAATCAGCATCCACTTCAATTTTAGCTTTTTTATTGGCTTTTTCGACATACACAAGAGAGAGAGGGAGATCACCTGAAACATACTCTTCTAACTCAATGTCAAATTTATCCCTCAACGCCTTATCTGCGACAAGGCGCGCCTCTACTTTTTGTACAAAAGGGGCTTTTTTGAGTTCAAGGTAGCGCACATAGGTAAGATCTAAAGGACGTCCATCCAACGCGCCTTTCCCTTTTAAAGAAAATTTTCCATTCCCAGCCTCCAGAGTTAAAGGGCCTCCCGTCAAAGGCATGCCCTTTACAATATTAGGGAGATAAACATCTGTAAGCGTTGCATCCACCTTCACATTGATATCCTCTATCTCCAATCCTTCAACTGTTGGGAAATCAATTTGAACATCAAGACTCGCTTGTCCTTTGACCTCTTTTGGCTCAAATCCAAGCTCATCTTTGAGGTTAATTGACTCATGACCAATATATTCAATAAGCGTTTTAAGCGGGCCGTCCACATGTACATCAATGTCCGCGCGCCCTCCTCCAACCACAGATAAATCCGAAATAACGACACTTAGCTTATCTGTTGTTAAATCCTTAATTTTCCCTGTTGTCCCTTCAATACGAAGATCATCGTCTTTAAAAGATCCATGCCCATTCACATGCGTTGCAGGCATCAGAGGCCTATTATAATCTACACTCATATTTTCAAACGCAAAGGCAGACTCTACCTCTCCAACAGAGAGTGTCCATGGGTGAGTTTCATCTCGTGCAAAGGAGAGAGGGATAGACACGGACAGATCTGTCAAAATTCCCACTGAGAGATTATCCACAACCCATTCTTTGGCAATTTCAGCATCCAATGCCTCAGGCCAAAGAATGGCGAGATCATCGACAACAATTTCTTGCCCTGTGATTTTAAGAGGGATTTTAATTTCATTCTTGTGCAAGTCTATGTCACTTGAAAGTGTCAGACTTACA
Source organism: Alphaproteobacteria bacterium (assembly GCA_024279035.1). Lineage (GTDB taxonomy): Bacteria > Pseudomonadota > Alphaproteobacteria > Micavibrionales > Micavibrionaceae > UBA1850. The sequence goes on along the minus strand of JAJRSA010000013.1, from coordinate 207,083 downwards.
TTATGTGCCGACACATCCAATTGACGAAGTTGAACCCTTGAAGTCTGCGCATCATAATCAAGATCTAGATTAATATGGTCTATGTCTAAAAACCGATCATAAAGTGCTCCTATCTTTAACTGCCCCCCTCCACTCTTGAGATCAATATCTGCGCGCCTCACCCCCCACTCTTTAGAGAGATCAACAGACGCCCGCCCCTGAACCATCAAACCTCTTCCCTGCACGGGTTCAAAGCCAAACGTTTCTCCCAAAAGCGCCACATCAACATTTTGAAAATGAAGATGTCCTGTGTAAAAAGAGTCCTCCCTCTCATGGCGAGAAAGATTTATTTTAATATCTGTGGGCACAATTGCTTCTTCCATCCCATAGGACACATTAAGAGATACCTCTCCATTCTCTCGTGCAAACACCGCAGAAAAATCGGGAATAATCCATGTTTTTTGCTGTTTTTGATCCTCTACAAAGATCGAGGCCTCTTTAATTTCAAAAGCCTTTAGCCCATAGAGAGGATCATTTTGAGACTCTGTCTCTAAAACCTCCTCGAGGATTTTAAAGGGATCTACGGCGTGCACGCTCTGTCCTTCTTTCTTTTCTCCCAAATCAAGAGCCACACGCATATTGCCCTCAATATCACGGATTAACTTTACTGTTGTGCCCTCTAAAATAACGGCTTCTGGTTCAATCTTTGCGACCAACAAGGGGAGACGTGCAATCGATACTGCCGCCCGCTCCAAAGCAAAACGCTCTTCTCCGTTTTGAAGAATATGGACTTGATCGAGAAGCAACAAAACAGGGCCTTTTAAATCAGGCCAAAAAAGAGATACGTGTCCAACACTGGTCTTAAGCCCGCGTGCCTCATCCGCCAGCGCCTGCTCAATCGTCTCCAATGCAAATCCCATATTCAACGGGGAGGAATGCACACGATAGAGCGTAATACCTATCGTCAGCACCACAAAAAGGGCGATGATCAAAAGGAATTCACTCAAACGACATAATATTTTTTTTAGCATAGACGCAACCTTGACAAAAAGATGTTTTGACCGACTTATAGAGATACAGAAACACACCACAAAAAGAAAGGCTTATTCCCATGCCAACACTAAATACGGCTCTAAATATTGGTGACCAAGCCCCTGATTTTACACTCCCTACAGATGGGGGCGGAGCACTCACACTCTCTTCCCTCCAAGGCCAAAAAGTCGTCCTCTATTTTTATCCCAAGGATGATACCCCCGGATGCACAAAAGTATCTTGTAGTTTTAATGACACTCTCACAGCCTTTAACGCCCTCAATACCGCCCTCATCGGCATTTCAAAATGTAGCGTCAAAAAACACGATAAATTCAAAGCCAAATACGACCTTAAATTCCCCCTCGTCTCCGATGAAGAGAATGACACGTGCGAACGCTACGGCACATGGATCGAAAAAAGCATGTACGGACGCAAATATATGGGCATAGACCGCTCCACCTTCCTCATCAACGAAGACGGCACCATTGCCCACATATGGCGCAAAGTGAAAGTCACGGATCATGTTGAAGCGGTGAAGAAAGAGATTGAAGGAGGATAAAGGGATTAAACCTTTTGAATGATATATCTAAACCATACTGACATCAGACTTTGTTAACTATTATGTAATACATATACTGTATTCTTTTCATATAAGTTACAAAGGAAGATGATATGGCTGGAGATGAAATAGGGATTATTGATACTGGTAATATAGAGGCAGACATTAATTGCTCTGCAGATTTTAAAACCGCGGGAGCTGAAATAGCATGCCAACCTGATGTTATTGTGGAAAATAATCAGCAAATGGGGAAGGTCATGATGGTTGGACAAGAGGGGCTAAGCGCAGAAAGAATGGGCAATATTCTTTTTGGTCCTAAATAATAAATGAACACCCTGTTTTAATTTCTGAGCATGCACTCTCCGTGTCTCCGCCCCTAATATTTACTCCCCCTGCGCCTTAGAAAACCCAAGCTCTCCATCGTAAGTATAGAGATTATGCGTTTTAACGATGTCAAAGCCTGCCGCCGTTAAGGCAGAAATTTGTTGGGCAACCACCGAAGACGAGACATCTCCTTGCAACCGCAAGCGCCACATTTCTGAGCAAAAGCTTTCAGGTTTGTGGCCTGGCCACATTTTTACGCCTCTATTGCTGATCATGGACAGGTCCAGCCCCTCTACGATATGAGGCAAGACTCCCTCCGCCAGAGCTTGAACATCTTGTTCTTTTGTATAAATATAGATATCTGTCCCCACCAAAATACGCTCAAACTCATCCCGTGCTTTCAACGGAGGCATAATCAAAGCGCCCTTCTCCGCCTCATAGGACACTGGCTTTAGGTTTTCTGGCTTTTGCCCCATACGTGCAATCACAGCCTCTTTAAATTCTCTTGTTCCTACATTTTTTCGGCTAAGGCCTTGTGTATAAAGGTCTCCTGTATGGATACCATTTTCGATGGTCTTGAGCCATGCATTATGGACTTTTTCTGCAATATCTCCTTGCCCAATATGAACAAGCATCATAATTGCACTTAAAATCAAGCCAGACGGATTGGCAATCCCCTGCCCTGCAATATCTGGCGCTGTCCCATGCATTGCCTCAAACATCGCGAATTCATCCCCAATATTGGCTGAAATCCCAAGCCCCACAGATCCTGAGACTTCGGCTGCAATATCAGAGATAATATCTCCATAAAGATTTTGGGTTACAATGACATCAAACAACGCAGGGTTAGACGCCACACGCGCTGCGCCAATATCAACGATATAGCGTTCATTTTCAATCTCTGGATAGTCTGTCGCAATGTCTTGAAACACCTCATAGAATAGCCCGTCCGAGATCTTCATAATGTTGTCTTTCACCATACAGGTGACTTTTTTACGTCCATTGGCGCGCGCATATTCAAAGGCATAGCGTGCTATCCGCTCAGACCCTGTCCGAGAAATCAGCTTAATAGATTCCGTCACATGCGGTGTATATTTATACTCAACGCCCCCATAAAGATCCTCTTCATTTTCGCGTACAATCACGAGATTCATCTCGGGGTGATGGGTTTGAATAAAAGGATGAAACGCGCGACATGGACGCACATTCGCGTACAGCCCTAATGTTTTACGTACCGTCACATTCAAGCTCTTAAAGCCGCCCCCCATCGGCGTAAACACAGGCGCCTTTAAAAAGACCTTATTCTTGCGGAGGGTCACCCATGCCGAGTCTTCTATTCCCGTCATACATCCACGTTTATAGATTTCTTCCCCAATCTCAATCTCGTCAATTTCAAGCCGAGCCCCTGCCGCCTCTAAAATATCAAGCGTCGCCGCCATAATTTCTGGCCCAATGCCATTGCCGCGCGCAACTGTGATAGGAGTATGTGTCATGAAAATGTCCTTGATGATGATTTGTAGATCAATCATAAAGCGTCACGGTATAAAATCAATGTGGAATATATTTTCTGGGCTCTATGGCAACGTGCTCCTGAGCAATCTGTTGTAGCCTCTCCTCAGCCCGTGCTTTGTCTGCTAATGTTTGTTGTAAAAACGCTTGCCCCTCCTCTGTCTCTAAAAACGCGAGAGACATCCCTTCTTCGACCAAAGCGCTTGTACGCACAATATTGTCTTGCTCACACAATTCTAATGCAACTTTTGTGGCATGAACAAGACTCACTATTTCAGGTGTCTCAGGATTATGTTTTTGATATTGATCCAAGAGGGCAGAAATTTTATCTGTGTGCGCCTCCACAGCAGACAAAGACCATGTTGTTCCTCTATCAGGAGACAGATACAAAATAGTGGTGCGTCTCTGACTATCTTGATAGCCCAAGAGAAAACAAGGCTGAGATTTTCTCTCTCCCAGCGTAAGAAGGAGCGTCCGTTTTCTTTTAGATCCCAGACCTGTAGTTCCATCATAGGTTTGAGAAGACTCCCTCAAAGACACACCTACAAATTTCTTACAAATTTCATTTAATTTTTGATCATTTTGAAAGCGTTCATGCATAAGTAAATCAACAAATTCTGATCGACACAGGCCTTGAGCTAATTTTTCGGTGCATGACATCGCAGGAGACTCTTCCTCCTTCTCTATTGCCTGAAAAATTGTTTTTAAGGGCACATATAGATCGTCTGTAGACTCTCCGATTTTGAGCCATCCCTGCAAAAGAGCCATAGACGCCCGCATATCTGGATAGGACAATGCATACTCTAATGCCTCTGAAAAATGAGACTTGGCCAACGCAATCATATCCTCTGTTTCAGTCTGCAACATAGTCTCAATAAGGACAGGAAAACCATTGCCCCTACTCTTTTCTTTCATCCCCTTCAGATAATCGGGTAAAACAGAAAGAAGGGGGTCATGCAACATCGCATTTTCTAACCCTACCTCCACGACATCATGTATAGCCTCTGGATAGATCTCTTGAATGAAGCCTACAAACGCAGAAAACCCCTCGCACAGAATTTTCTGCTTGTCTGCCGTTTCTAAACACTCAAAACAAAGCGCTTCCAAAGCATCGAGCAATGGATCATACACATCATACCCTGTCTTTTATCGACCTAGAAAGGTAAAGAAATTAGCTACAAAATAATCAATTTTATTTGTGTTCGCTTGATGAAGGGAGGGAACATCCTCCCATACTTCCAAAATTGAAGTTTTGTAAGCATGCTTGTCTCGACATTTTCTGTCCAGGTGCACGCGCATTTCTGCTAACAGTGCCTCAAGAGGAGTATCCATAAAACAAGTCCAATCTTGGGTTTAAAATTTCATAAAAGTACAAAAATACAAAACCTTTGTCAATGTTTATGGGAAAACAAGAAACACAACACAAGAGTCTTATGTATTGACCTCATGAGAAGACTCTCTATTATTCAAAATTCAAATATAAAAGCGCCTCATGACCACACCCCAACAAAACAAAGACCTCTTCGCTATTCTTATGATCTGCTTTGGCTATTTTGGCTACAGCCTGTCAGATGCACTCACAAAATGGGTGATAACTGATATTTCTGCACCGCAAGTGACCGTAATCACCCATGGTATTGCCGTAATCCTTCTGTTGGGTCTTATTCTAGGACGGCATGGGATCAAAGGGTTTAAAGTCACGCAAATCAAGCTCCATAGCCTAAGAACCTTATGTATTCTTCCCATGCCTTTTCTTGTTCTCCATGCTTTGGAATATCTCCCTCTGACAGAGTTTTATTCCGTCATTTTTATGACGCCTCTGATGCTGATCATCGCCTCTTTTATCTTCCTGAAAGAGCCCTTTGAACGCACAAAAGTAACCATGACCTGTATTGGATTTTTAGGAGTCTTGATCGTCATTCAAGGGCAGTTTGCCCAGCAATGGATTGGCTTCCTGTATACTTTTTTGGCCGTTATCTGTGCAACAGGGCAGACCATCATCCTGAGAAAAATGCGTCCTGAAACCTCACGGCTTGCCTTTGCTTTTTATCCTTCTCTTGCGATGATTATTGTCTATATGCCCTTTGCACTCACCAGCTATACACTCCCCACAGATTTTCAATGGATCATTTTGATGGGCATTGGGCTGTGCGCCTTATGCGGACAAATTGGATGTATTATTGGATATCAGTCCGCCAGTACCACAAGCACTGTCACATCCTTCCATTACACACAAATGATCTGGGGGATTGCGTTGGGATATTTGATATTTGAGCATATCCCCTCCACCTCAACGTTCATTGGAGCCGTCCTCATTATCTATGCAGGATTACATGTGGCCCTGTTTACACGAGAGGCAACGGAGACAACCTAAAGGGGTACGGCCACACCCCCGTTCCACATGGAACGAAGCCTGCGTGGCGTTTGAACGTTAATACGGCAAATTCTCGCATCCCATCCCAAGGCACAAATACTCAACAATCCCATTGGTATTCAGTTCTGTCCCTAAGACAATCGGGCCTGCAGAGGCCATAGCCGTATAAAGACTACCGATAAAAATGGTCACAATAAAAATGAAAAAGAAAATAGCATTTCTGTATTCTTGAGGGTGGGTATACATGGGCAAAGCTCCTATAGGGTTACACTGAGTTAGTCATTTAGACGCCATATAGTTTTATTATTACCCTTACTCGGAGACCCAGACGGATCTGTCTCTCTATCACTTAGCCTATCAATATACTTGACTGATGTCAACTTTTTATCCTCACTGCGCTTATACACATAGATCCCCAGCACCGACAACCCCACGGCCCATATAGTGCCCAACGACTCCATCGCTTCAATCACCAACGACGCTTTCTCTGTTTCAAAGACAATCACATAGGCCAGCGCCAACATCTGTGCCGCCCACGTGATCGCAATCAAATACCCAAAAGTCGGGCGCATCCGTCGGACATAGGGATCCTCAGAACTCACTTCTGCCCTCAGAGATTCATTGATCTGCGCCAACGCCACCTTGCGCTCTCCCGACTCAAGCGTGGCCATTTTTTCTATATGAGCATTGGCTTGAGCCATCTGTTCTGGAGATATTTGCCCCCGACTTAGTGCATTGGTTAAATCCCCCAACGCACTAGACGCGCCCCTTGCCAAGGGATGATCAATACGTTTTAAAGCCTCCGATACTGTTCTCACAAGAATGGGGATTCCGATTTGAGCAAGAATATGTGCAGCCATGGGAGTGCTCCTTTACTGATAGGTGAAAATATTAAGCTTATTAAACATTCTTTTTGAACCAATAATAAACAACTGAAATACAACGAAAAAGCTATCCCTTAATTAATTATTTACATAAACTATAGTACACTGGCATAAATAACAAACAACACAGTGAGGAGATGAGCTTATGGGATGGGAAATTTTTGATGACATTGGAGACACTCTTTCCGAAGCTGGGGACGCTATAAGTGAAACTTCAGGAGAAATCTTTGATAAAACGAAAGAAGTTGGAGAACTTATAGCTCCGAAAGTCGGACAAATAGCGGGTGAATTTGGAAAGGCTGTTTCAAAAACAATAGAGAATATAGAAGCCCCAGAAGTTGTTCAGATCATAGGGAAAAAACTGGAAGGCCCCTCTCCTAAAAAATAAATTTGACTTTAGAGCCCTCAACTATTCATTTATAGTTACTCGGGTTATTTTCAAAGAAGATGCTCTCTCTTAATAAAAATGGCTATAATTTATAAAAGATATGCCGTCCGATGATCTCTGTCTTTTTGTTGAGATCTGCCCAAGTCGGACTCACATAATCCGCGTGATAATGCGTTGCCCCGCCTGTAGGGTCATCAATGAGCCCCAGGAGGGCACGGCGTGCCACACGAATACAGGTGGCAAAATGAAGATCACTCGTATCCACAGAAATCACACGTCTATATTGAGGGTCAGATTTATTCCAGCAACTAAACTGATAGGGCTTTTGGCAGACTTGAATGATGTCATTGCCCCACCAGTATCCTGCCATTTTCCGAGAGACTTTCACACGATTAAGCACAACACACGCCACAGCCTCTATCCCGTGCACCCCTTCACTGCGCGCCTCTCCCCATAAAGTGCGCGCGAGCACATCGATTTCCAACTCTTTATAAAATTGTGTGGCATCAGGTTCTTCTTTTGGGACAGTGCGGAGTGGAATGAGTTTTCGTATAAATTTCATCATGTTATTTCCTTTTCTTGGTTTAAATTTAAGACCCCCATATGTCAGTGGCAAAGCCACTGTCTTTATCATGGGCTGGATACCCGCCTTCGCGGGTATGACAATGAAGGAGGAGGAGGGGTGGATAAGGGTGTTACAAGAGACACGACTGTGTCTCCACTCCGCATGGAGTGAAGCCTGCGTGGCGTCTGAACGCCTCTACAAAGAGACACGACCGTGTCTCCGCCCCACATGGGGCGAAGCCTGCGTGGCGTCTGAACGCATATAAAGCACGGCACTTTACTTCCGCGCCTTCAACGCCTCGGTTTTCAGAGCCGTCACATCCAGCTTGGCTTCAATGCGCAGAAGATGAGACGTAATTCGCCCCTCTAGCTCTTTGAGATCACTGGCTTGTGCATAAGATTGTGCGACATCAATTCGAAACTCCATCAGATCCCGTCTGATCTGTTGAATCATCCAATCCACCGTGTTTTTATTCCGCCAAAACAGCCAAAACAAGCTACTCAACGCTGGAATCTCAATCACCGTTACCCACCAATTGAGATCACTCATAAGTGTTATGGGCATAAGAGCCTCCTGTCATGTTCTTGATTTTTTTCCTCTGTCCGAAGGGAGAGAGCTTTTTCTATTTCTATAAATTAAGAGAGAGTGTTCTCGCTGATAATTTATCTAAATCATAGGCTTGAAAGAGGGAAGGTCTTATAACGATGTCTCTTGTCGTTAAATCGGATTTTTCCTTTTCTTCTTGAGTTAGAATATGTCCTGCTTTAGCCAAATTTTTTAATGATTGACCTGCCATCTCTCTAGTGCATCCAATTATTTCAGAAATATTTATTCTTGTCATTTTGTTTATCAAGAAGAAATTCTCTGAAACTTCCCCTACTTTCACATTCACAGGTTTTCCTATTTTTTCAGACAAATTCTTCAAACAAAATGCAACCTGAGATTCATTTCCACAGCTTGCAAAAGATGAAGCCTCCCTCAGACTCTCTTCATATGCGCAGGCCTGTGAAAAACACTGTGCGACCTTAAGCAACATGCTTGGGTGCTCGGTTAAGAGCTTTTTAAAGGCTATAAGAGGATATTCTATGAGACGCGTATTATCCCCATAAGCCTTCACTATAACATCTGAGACAGAGTCCTCTTCAAATAGTGCAGAGAGGTTTAAAGCGTCCCCAGGCCCAAGGATTTTTAATTGTGTCCTCGTCTTATCTTGAAATTCGATTTCTTTTGTAACACGGAGAGCTGAGTCTGGCCCCACTATTTTTATACGAGAGATAGGGCTCAAAAGGGATTGATCACAGAAGCCCTTAGAAAGTCTTCTCAGCTCTGATTCTTTTTGAATTCTCTCCCATAATTTATCATCCAGATTAGAAAAAATGGGGAATTTTTGAGCAAGAAGCCAAGGGAATTCAGGATTGGAATGAGATGGCATAGTTTTTCCTTTACACAGCATAGACTTGAAAATAATTTACCATATATTTCATAGTTTTGTTTGTATGTCAATGCATTCACTCCAAAACGGTCTTCGCCTTATGTGTCTGCCCTCCAGTGCCCCATCCCATCCCTCCTCCGCTATACACACGCTTCATACGCACGGGTTCGAGCGACAAAGCGCCAGCTACGGCATCCAGTCCATCATCATACGTGTTTGTTTTTTTGGGTTGCCATTCTTGCATTTCGGTAAGGAACGGTGTTTTGCTCACTGTGCGATGAATAGAGAGTGAGCGCGCCGCCATGGGCGCATCAAAAGCCTCCAAAATGCGGAGTTCTTTCGCACGGCGACTACTCATCTCAAGGACGGCGCAGTTCACATGAGATTTTGCTAATTCTCGGCGCAGGATCGAGGGGAGGAACTTGCCCAACCCATTGATCTCTAGCGCCACAGACGGCACATAGAATTCTTGCATCAACCCCACAACCGCACGACATTGTTGTGTCGCCTCATCTTCTTCTGAATGCTCATCTATTTTAAGATACGATACAGAATGTATATATTTATTGCCCTCCGCATCTGAAAAGACAATGGCGACCACGCTATTATCTCCGCCCTTCCCCCCAAACGCAGGATCCCACCATGCTGAGGCCGAAACCATCTGTGTGGTGCCTATATGTAAGACAGGGCGTGTCTGGGCTTCGCTATAGACAAGATCGTCATGGTAAAACTGCAAGAGCGTGGGGTCGAGATGACCGTCTAAAATATTAATCGGCTCGAGCATCATCTGGCTTTGGAATTTGTTGGGCCCCGCTTTCAGGCGTTGATCTGCAATCTCATCGAGTGAAAACCGTTCGGGCCAGACACTCTCCCCCTCATCCGTGAGGACAGGGATTTTAAGGCGCGTATAGCCCTCAAGAAACACACGTTCTTCTCCAATTTCCTCACGGGGTTTATCGGCATACAAAGAGAAATAGCTGTGCGGTGTCCCGACATAGAGCATTGTCCCATTGGGCACGAGGATAAAAGGCGTTTCGTTCAACCGCAGACGCAAATTCTCGCGCTTATCTGCACTGTCACACGTATTGGGCACTTCGACATCATCACAAATAATCAAATCCGCCCGACTTCCTGTGATATTAGAGGTTACACCGCGCGCAAGGACAGAGGGATCGCGCGAGTCACGTGTGCGCTCTATGGTTAAACGATCTCCGCTCCATTGCGTAGGCACACGCGGTTTCAAGCCCTGCGTCAAAGGATGTCTTTCAAGAATACGCCGAATATTACCCACCATTTTAGACGCCAGATCACTCTCGGCAGAGAGAATAAGAATACGCATATTCGGATCACGATAAAGTACCCACGCCACAAACAACGCCACCAATGTTGACTTCCCACAGGCACGAAACGCCATCAACAACAAATGTCGATCCCCCGAGACCCACGCTTCCTCCAACCACTCCGCAATCTGAAAATGCACACGGGGGGTTTTATAGCCCTGTATCTGATTCCACACAGACACAAACACTGAAAACGAAGCGTGTTTCATGAGAGATCTCCATTGATGTTAAGATAAAAAATATAGTGTCCTACCTGTACAGGAAGGGTGTGAAAAAAAACAAGGCCTTAGTGCAAGACCTGAGTCATGCCAGTTTGAGTCCTCATATTTTGTTCAGTCTCGACAAACATAGACTGAACATGGAAACAGGCTTCCTCAAAACATATTTTTACAGTCCCCATAATTGCATTAATGAACTCTTTCTTACTTTCTACGCCATCATCTTGATGACACAAAGCATACGCTAAAAACCCAAGATCCATCTCCATCACAGCCATAGTAGTCTCCAGAGCATTGTGTTCAATCATCTCTGGCGTTAAATCAAAGCCTGTCTCTTTTTGACGAGAGATAATACGTTGATATCTCTGCTGAATATTTTCAATTTTCCACGTCTCTAACGTGCTATAATTCTTTAACTCCTCCATATCATAATCCAGATAGCTTAACTCCTGATCAATACTCTCACCCTCATTAAGTAAATATTGTATAATATCCATTTGAGTTTTAACATTACAGCATTCCAATTCTTCTCCCTTACAAGCATAGACCCTCTCAACACGAGCCATATCTTGAGGCGTAAGATTCTCCAAATGAACATTATATATTTTAGAAACAATCTTACACAGACTCTTAAAAAATGGGTGTTGTCCATCCGTATCAAAAACACCCTGTCTCTGTAAATGCTCCATAGTCGTAAACCAATTTTCATTGTCGTATTCCGATTGCAAGAAATTCATAATGTCTATAAGAGAATTCCAACGCTCTGTTATCTCTAAAGACTCATATTCAGTAGACAGGAATGATGGAAACAATTTAGTCATATGGGACACACTCTATTTTTATGGTTATAAGAGCACACCATATAAAAACATTTCAATATATGTCAAGATAATTCTTCCTCCCCCTCCTGTTCCCATACATCTTGGCGAGATTTATAGCCTAGCAGTTCTGTTTCGGCTTTGGAGAGCATGAGGGCTGTGGCCTGACTGTCTTGGGGGTCTTTTGAGCGGTCTACGGATTTCCCGAGCTTCACAAGGAGCTCCACATGTGCAATCGCCACTTTAGCGGCGGCATGGTGGGCGGAGAAGCCTTTCACGTCTGTGGGAATCTCTTGCTCCATAAATTCCTGATAGGAATAGAGCGCTTTCCCCAAGGCCTCTGGCAAGAAGATATCAATCCATTCACCACTTACTTTTATAATTTCATCAGACATAGCTATCATACTCCTTATGGGGTTGAGGTTTTTATGGGACGCAAAGTTTTTTATGCTCATTAATTAAGAATACAACGCCGTCATCCTGAACTTGTTTCAGGATCTCAAGCCTCTATTCACCAGATCCTGAAACAAGTTCAGGATGACGAGATAGACCTATAAACATTGAACCACAGAATATCCAATTGTGCGTCTTGCCTATCAAGCCTAACGCTTCGCCCACCACTCCGTCACAGCCTCAATCTTCGCCTCGAAATAGAGGGGGAGTTTGGTGAAGTTGACGGCCATCATTGCGCCATAGAGCGTAAACAGCGCGACCATAATAATCATCGCGTTGTTCTTTGGCGTCAGAGGTCTCCTCGTACATTTCTGCGCACTCAAGAGCAAGAGCTGTCCGCCATCGAAATGAGGCAGAGGGATTAAGTTAATAAACCCGATGACAATCGACATGATGCTCATGAAAAAAGCACTCCGAAACACAAAATTTTGAACCGCGGTGTCCTCGTCCTTCACAGGATTTTTAGTCTTGAGCTTACTTCCGTCAATCGGAAAAACTTGTGCGGGGAGTTTCACGATATTCATAAACATTCTTGTCGCTGTTTTACCAGCAAGAGATGCACTTTCAAAGAGTGATAAGCGATGATAAAAATTATCCCCAATCTCTCCCAAATAGAATTTCTTATAGTGCTTATGATCCTCATCAAACAAATGTTGGTTAAGCTTTGAGTGAATGCGTGTGGTGTAGGCATTATCTCTATTGTCTGCGGTCTCAAGGGTCAAGATAATGTCTTGATCAAACGCTGCGATCACAAGCGCTCTGGCATGATCCTTATCTTTGACCTCAATTTCATTGATCTTCACAATATGTTTTAACCAAAGAGGTGTGTGGTGGGCAAAAGCACCCATCACACCATGAGAGCGCTTAATCCCCTTAATATCCACATACTCATCGTGGGTGGGGGTCAGCGCAATATCTACAATATTCTCTCCCCGTCCAATTTTTAAGCTCAGCTCAACAGGCGGAAGCTTTCCTTTAATGTCCATGATCTGCTCATAATCAATGACAGGGATCCCATTAATCTCTAAAATAACATCTCCGACTTTCAAGCCTGCCTGCTCTCCAACTTCTCCAATTTTAATGCCTGTTAAGACAGGCGGCTTAGAGGGCTGACCAATGAGTAAGAAGGCGAAAAACATCAAGAGAAAGGGCAAAATCACATTAAACACAGGCCCTGCCATAATCACTAAAACTTGTTTGAAAAAAGATAACGCCTCAAAATCTTGATGGTTGAGAGTCACACGTCCTGCAATCGGGTATTGTCGTATCCGCCAGCGCGTATATTTGTTCGGAGAATATCTTTCCCACACGACTTTCCCATACCCCAGAGAGAGCGCATCAATCTTCACCCCAAAGATCCGCGCCAGCACAAAATGACCAAACTCATGAAAGAGCACAATCATAAACAAAAACACAGGAATACAGATAAGCATGACGATATCAGAGATCATTCTTTAGTGTACCTCAACAGTCTCTATAAACACAAAAGAAAGACAACACATCAATGACTAAAACTTAGACACAATGAACCACTGCCCGCCATCTGACACCACACTAATCGTGTTGTACTGACTGTTCAACGGTTGCGCAAACCCATCAGGGCCACTGCCGCCTTGCTCACTCACTGTAATCACGTTACTGGAGACATCCGTTTTTTTAATCGTGATCGTCCGCCCTATGGCCTCGGCCGCATTGGCAGGAGGGAGACGGGCTTCTAATACGCCACCAAAACTTGATAAGAAATAGGTGTCCACCGCCATATCAATATCGTAAAAGCCTGTCCCGTCATAAAAGCGTGTATTGCCTGCCATACGATTAGAACTAATGACAAACCATTCTGCGCCATTCGAGACCATGGTCACAAAATCATATTGTCCGCCCAAAAAGAACGGCGCGCGATCAGGGCCATTCCCTCCCCCCTGCTCAGAAATCGTCACAAGATTTTTGGACGTATCAATTTTCTTGATCGTAATTTCACATCCCACGGCATCACTCGCCAGAGGCAAGCGCAGTTCCAAATCCCCTCCAAAGCTTGAGACCAAATGCACAGTATGAGACAAGTCTAAATCCACCACACCACTGCTATCCAAAAACTCTGTGTCAAAGCGATTGAGCGTTGTGGTGAGATCCGTGACACTTGTCCGTTGCAATCTATTTTTATGCGGAAACCCTGCATTATAGGCCGTATATTCTCCGCCCGAGAGATCCCAAATTGCCGCGCCATCACTCACCGAGAGCAGATTAAAAATTGACGTTTCAATCGAACCTGCCTCAAGCTTAATATTAGGCACTTGATTGTTTGACTCGGCATAAGGATTTACAAACAATGTCTTATCCGAGAACGCTCCGACATGAAAACAGGCTTGAGCCGTCCCTTTGACATTCACTTCACAATCCAGAAAAGAGTTATTAAAACGTCCTTGCTCCACATAAATCCCCGAGCCCGAAATATCAGCCCCCAAAGAATAGACCCGACACGCATGAAACTTATTCGCATTGGGGGTGTCTCCTGCGCCAGACCTCATCAAATGAATCCCGTGCAGTGATGGTTGCGCCACCAACACGCGATCAAAATTATTCCAGTAACAGGGCAAATTCGTATCAATATAGCCATCGAGTTGTATCCCCGTCCCCGCTTGCCAAATTGTCACATCTGAAATGCTATTTTGAACGCACGGACGATCTCGTCCATAGAGCTTCAGCCCGATATCCCCCTGCTCAATACGCAAGGTTGAGAGCGTGATATAGTCCGAGACCATCTCAATGACCGCAAAGCCTGCTCCACTGGCTTGAATCACCGCGCGTTGCCCTGCCCCAATCATGGTTTGACGCTCACTTAATACAATCGGCGCAGAGACAATATATGTGCCATTGGGGACAAAGATACTTTGATGGCTAGACAGCGCTTGTTGAATGGCAAGCGTATCATCGGTCAACCCATCCCCCACCGCGCCAAAGTCTTTAATCGACACCATATCAGAAAATTTATCATGCGTCGTACGCGCCACAGCCCCCACGCCTGTCGCTGTGAAATCAGGCGACGCCATGGCGCCGCTCAAAGATATGGGGACAGGATCTCCATTCCCATCAAACCCCAGCGCTTGATTGGCGCGCTGTGCTCGTGTGGGCAAGGTGGATTTCCCCAACGTTTCACTCTTATCAAAGCGCAACATCCCTGCTTGATCGCTAGAGATTTGCTGGATCGAGCCTGTGAGATAATCGAGTTCGTTATTGATGGCTTGCGCCGAGAAATCACCACCCTCCAGAAAATCCGTAATCCGCTCCAACGGCAAACGACGCTCTAACGTCACAATCACACCACTCACAGGAGCTGTCGTAAATTGCACTTCTCCGCCAGATGTTTGTCCTGCATTCAAAACGGTAAACCCACTATTTTGTAACGCTCCATCAAAAAAGATCTGCAAATCCTCACTCGCAAAAATCGGAAAGGGATAGGTGAACAGAGTCTCTGTTCCATTCGCCAAATAGCGCACAATCGGCACGATATCAGGCACTTTGATATGCTCAAGCATGGGGGCTCCTTTAAATGTTAGAGATAAATAAAAACCCTCTCCTTTCAGGGAGAGGGTTGGGTGAGGGCCTTTTTTAAAAAACCACAGATAAACACAGATACACACGGATGTTTATTTTGAAGAAAACTCTTATCCGTGTGTATCTGTGTTCATCTGTGGTAAAAAAAAGTAACTTAATGGTTGACATATTTTTAGTTGTTTTTTCAAGAGCCAGTGATTGACAGACCATGTCACAACGAACCATAAACATTTAGATGATTTGAAAAACATCTCCTTCTTCTTGATGTCTTTGTGCCTTAGTGATTCAAAACAGCCTAGAAAATCTCTGTCTCTCTGCCAATTGACTCGCCTGCAAAACATTCAAGCGTTGGAGCTGGTTTACATTTTGATCGAGGATATGTGTTCTCACCCCATCCAAACGGTCTCGTTGGGCGCGATCTTCATCGCTCTCCTCAAAGAGCCCGAGTAAAATTGCCTGCCCAGATCCTCCGCTTGTACTGATCCCTTGAGATCCAAACCGAGTCCGTTGACGCGCAACAGCCCGCTTAAGGGCTTTTTTACGAGCCGCTTCGGCGTTCTCGGCAGTCGCTTGAATTTGATCTTTGCGCAAGCTGGCATCCTCTTGCGTTTGACGCAAGCGCTCGGCTTGCGTGGCTTGCAATTGATCCAAAGCGCTATCTTGTTTGCGCCGTTGGCTGGTAAACCCTCCTAGAGTATTGGCAATTCCCGTTACTGTTTTTAAAATAGGTAAAACAGTCGTCAGACCACTTGTTAAAGCACCCATATTTTTCTCCTTTTACTGTTAAATTAAATGTTGTCCTGAATTCATTTCAGAGGCTGGTTAAAACATAGAAACTGACGGTTTCTTCATGCGGTTTCTTCTCCAAAAGATGGATCATGAGAGGAGTCTAAGTTTTTTGTATGAGCTGTTCTCGTCGCTTGGAAAATGGCAGGGGCATGGAGACTCGAACTCCAGACCTACGGTTTTGGAGACCGTCGCTCTACCAACTGAGCTATACCCCTAAATCCAATTATTCCGTTTTATAGCCAAGTTTCTCTCTTTTGTAAACATTATAGTCATTTACAATAAGACAATTACACACTGCGTTCAAACGTCAAGCAGCCTTTGGGCAAAGCCCGCTTCGTAGTCGCTCGGGGTCATTTGTATTAAGAATAAGACGTTCTTAATACAAATGACCCTCTAAAACTTTACGTGACTTTATGTCTTTTGCGTTTTAAAGTTTTTCCATGATGATCGCTCCGCACCAAGGACAAGAACTTACCCTCATGCTCAACGGCAAGAAAATGCTCGCGGCTTTTGGGGATATTATCCCTCAATCAGGCTTTATATCTGAAGAGATCATTCCAGAGCAAGCGTTCGCCCCGCACATTCAAAAGAGTACACTTTTACGGTTTGAAAAAACTGTGCCTTACGATGCGAACACGTACATGCTCTATGTCTGTTTCACAATCCCCAATGAAGAATGGCGTGCGCAGAGCTACATATGGCTTCGCGAACAAATCCACAGTAAAGTTTTCAAGTATGAAGATGCCCATGATCGCATCTTTGGACATTTGTTAGGGTATTCCAGTGAAGATATTGAGCATTTTTATACAATTTCCATAGGTAAGAACTTACTTATTGGCACAATCAGGGTTATCATCTTTATATCCTAAAGCATCCAAAGCACCACGCAGGCGATTTACATCCTCTGGACGAGAGAATAGACTGTTCCCTACGGAATTTGAGAGTATACTCATTTTTTTCCTTTAATGTTAAAGTGTGTGTCATCCTG
Source organism: Alphaproteobacteria bacterium (assembly GCA_024279035.1). GTDB lineage: Bacteria > Pseudomonadota > Alphaproteobacteria > Micavibrionales > Micavibrionaceae > UBA1850. Next base: position 189,879 of record JAJRSA010000013.1, on the reverse strand, counting down.
AACTTGTTTCAGGGTCTTTTTCTTTCGCCACAGATGAACACGGGGGCTTCTTCATAAAGATAAAGCTTATCTGTGGTAAAAAAGCTTTATGCACCCCTTACCCTGAAGGAAGAGAGATCTTTTGTGCGTTAATCATTCACACTCAGCTCCATTGTCACAGACAATAATGTAAAGGGCAGAGGGAGATCTTGTTCTATTTTCCACAGTGGCTTGGTGAGATCATGAGACCAACCAAAGGCGCGTACTCTAATATCTCCACTGATTTGAGGCGGAGGCGTGTTTAATATAGGGGTTTGCCCGAATTCTTTGAGAGCAATGTCTTGCAAACCTCGCCCAACATCAGCGCGCAAAGCAGCTGTCTTTTCCACACGGAAGCGGACTTCGACCAAACGCACACTCCGCCCTGCGCCTGCCCCATCAATAACACTGGGGGGCAAAGGTTCAATTGTGTGCGTAAAGGGCAATCCAATTTGTACGTCTGAGGCACTTTGCGCTAAGGTGACCGTTCCGCTTGTGACAATTTGATCTGTTTGTACAATACCGTCCGCGACAATTTGCACTAATTTTCCTTCTAAATGATCCAGCCCTGACCACGTGTCCGTGGGGGTACCTACCTCGCCCTTGAGGGCAGAATCCAAATAAAGATCTTCGTCAAACAATTCAATTGTGTATTGTCCACCTCGATCAATCAAAAGATAGACCTCTTCCCCCACCACAGAGACTGATTTGACAGCCCCATCCGTTTCATGGAGCGTCCACGCGGCCACCTGCTCGGCTCTGTACACTGTAAGCGTGGCAAACTTCCCGTCTTCTCTCACAATAAACAGCAAGCGTCTTTTTTGGTCAAAATCCTGATCGACAGGGTTCTCAACAATATGCCGAGACAACAACGCTAAATCACTTGCCTGATAGGCCTGTTCTAAATCCGTATAGAGAAACTCTCGGATTTCTTGCTTATTACGCGCAATAAAGAGCGTCGCCCCATCCACATCCACAGGTGGAATAAAACGATCAATCACAGATCCAATACGGGTCTGACGTCTAAGTTGCACAGTTTGAGGCGTGAGTGGGTCTCCTGTGACCATCCATTCCGCCCCACTGGTAAAGACTTGCAAATGGCGCCCTGAGAACACGGCGCGAATACTGTTGACCTGATCCGAGAGAATAGAAAACTCAATGGATTCATCATCTAATCCTGTCCCGAGATCAAAATTAAACAAATCTCCTGATTTTGAAAACCACAAACGGTTGGGCAAATCACGGCTTCCTCCAATCACCAAGCGATCTTGATGGAACGCCACCGAAGCTGGATAGCCATGCACAGGCGAAAACGCTTGCTCGACCCAATCAATCGTGGCACTGGTGTCCGTTAAATCCTCAATAATATTTACACTCACAACAGTGGGCGAATTATAGCTGAGAATTTCAACCTCTTTCCCACCAACGCGCAAACGTGTCCCTGCGTGTAACGGATCAAAGACATCCACCGAGGCCGTGAGTGTGACTGTTCCTGTTGTGCCGCTGGGCGTGAGCGTAACGGTACTGTCTGCAAATTTATAATACGGATAGTATTGTATGTTATTATCCGCAAAGAATATCCAATCACTCAAAGACCAGCCTCCAAAACTATCACGGGTCAATGTTTTGGGAGACACGCTCGGATGCACAAGCAAGAGTGTATCTGCACTCTGCGTCCATGCCAACTCTGATAATTGTGTACTATTCCAAGGAGATGGAATCGTTGTTTGCTTTACACCTTCATAATAAATGTCAATCTGTCCATCCGTAAACACAATCAAATAGGTCTGTTGCGTATTAAACTCAAAACTAATCAAACGACCATTTGCAGGCACAGTATCAATATAATGCAACCCTGCACGGCGCGTAACTCCGCCCGTTGGAAAAATAAACATATTACGCAGAGCTAACGCCCCATTCTGATACGCCCGCAAATCCCCACGCCCCAACAACTGCCGAGACACTTCCCCTGCGGTGAAGTTTGTTTTGATATCTTTGATTTTAACCATTTGTTTTTCTTTCTAAATTTTGGCATAAAAAAACCCTCACCTGTGAGGGAGAGGGGGAAAAGAGAACCTAAAACAGGTTCAGAATTATTTTGTTCTATGAAATGTCGAGATTATAACTTTTCTGAGCCACCTCCAAGTTATTATCCATGGCTCTTTTAGCGCCAAAAGCCCCTAAACCAGCAACAAAGAAAATGCCACTCAAAGCAAGATCTGAATCAATACCCCAAAAAGAAGACAACTGCTCAAAACTTTGTGTAGATTCTTCTATATCAGAAACTTCTGCTCCATGAGCAAAATAATGAAACCCTGACAACCCCACACTTACAGTCAAGATAGTCCCCATAACTGTTCCCATAATGGAGGATAATGCTTTTGTATATTTAACTTCTTCTTGTGTTGTAATATCCATGTTTACACGCCCTTTTTTACATTTGAATTATAGCCACAACATTAGGCCATAAAATTGTTTGATGACCCATCTGGCATATTATCTATTTTTTTTGCTAACTGCTTTGCCGCTACAGAGAGTCCTGCTGCTAAAAATGCGCCCACCAAGAATTTATATGCCCCTAGCCCTTCATTTTTGTGCCTATTTCCTTCACTGGATTCATGAAGGACACCTCCTTCTTGCAAAGGAGCGACGGAAGAGGCATCGTGCACGGAGGACAGAAAAAAATGAGAGCACAATAAAACTACTGAAATCGCCCCTACGACGTTAGATCCTCTTCTTACACTACGAGCCTCCTTACATTCATCCGACATAAAACACCCGTACCCTTTCTTTTTTTATAATTTAATTACAAAAAAAGGTACTGTATTAAAGATTAATTTGTCAATATGTTTTTTTATAAAGATTAATTTTTCTCTGTATAACGAACCCTACCGCGCATCAATCAGCGTAAACGTTCAATTTTCCCTGGGGGGTCTTGTTGGGCATCGATTTGGCGCGCTTTGGCGTATTCTTGTTCGGCAAGACGGGGCATCCATGCGGCCATCTGCTCGACTCTATACACTATAAGCGTGGCAAACTTCCCGTCTTCTCTCACAATAAACAGCAAGCACCGTTTTTGGTCAAAATCCTGATCGACAGAGTTCTCAACAATATGCCGAGACAGCATAGAATCGTTGTTTGCTTTACACCTTCATAATAAATGTCAATCTGTCCATCCGTAAACACAATCAAATAGGTCTGTTGCGTATTAAACTCAAAACTAATCAAACAACCATTTGCAGGCACGCTGTCAATATAATGCAACCCCGCACGGCGCGTGACTCCGCCCGTTGGAAAAATAAACATATTACGCAGAGCCAAGGCTCCATTCTGATACGCCCGCAAATCCCCACGCCCCAACAACTGCCGAGACACTTCGCCCGCGGTGAAGTTTGTTTTGATATCTTTGATTTTCTTTCTTTTTGTAGAATAAAACCGTCATCCTGAACTCGTTTCAGGATCTTTTTTTTACCACGAAGACACTAAGAACTCAAAGGATCACAGAGACCATAAAAAAAACTTTGTCTAAACTTTGCGTAACTTTGTGTTCTGGGCGTTTCAATTATTTTTAAACCGTAGAGGCGCAGAGGACGCAGAGGTTTTCATTGTCTGTCCCTCATGCTAGACTCCGAGCATGAAATCTTTTTTGATCATGGTGTTATGCATTATATCTTTGTCTGGGTGCGTGTCGCCTTCTGCGGACAGATCTCTCCAGATGCCTGAGACATTTTTGGGCGCATGGGGGTATTGGAAAGGGCATCTCAGCCTCACCATCAATCCAGATGGCAACATGCTTTTTGCGAACCGAAAGACAGGGGAACTGACAAGAAAAGTCCAGTACAAAATACTCCATGTGTATGATAAAAAACATGTTGTGATGGTTCACAAGAATAAATTCTTGGTACCTGTTGAAAAAGAATGGAGTCCTCCGAGTCTGTTGGTTTTATCTGTTAAACAAAAACAAATACGGTCATCCCCAACATATCATTGGTCCTATTCGTGTCTTAACGTCACAGAAGACATATGGGATAATCCTCTATCATACAAAGATTTATTGGGAGATAAAGATGATGTTATAAAAGATATGTGCGCTATAATTCCTATATGGAGTCATTCGTCTATTGTTCCTGTTCATCCTCAATAATTTCGAGAATTTTATCCCGTGTTTTATCGTTTCTACCTTCATGAGGGGTATCTCGGTGACTTTCCTTGGCCGCCTTTTTCCAGTCTTTGGCATCAAGGGCCTTTTTAAACTCTTTCCATTGTGCTGGTTTAAAATTCCCTGCCCCTATATTAAAATGGATATCCATCAGAGCTATTTTCATCTTTGGAGGCACGTCATCAAATTCAGGCCAGTTTTGACGGAGTTCTTTGACGCGTTGTTCTAGGTCTTTTTTGAAGAGTTGATCTCTGTCCTGTTCTCGGAGTTTTATATCCTTCATCTTAGGGATTGTTTGAGGGTTATATACTGAACTTCCCACACCCTGCCCATGTGGAATCTTTTTGATCTGCCCATAGAGTGTTTCAATTTCTTTCGGCGTCGCAGGTCGAACGGGCTTATCATTTTCATCATGCATATAAAAGGGCAGTTTTTTGGCTTCCTCAACATTTGTAATCAAGTGCCCGACACCAACCGTCATATTACCCCCTGTATCTTTATACAAATGATCAACAGCCCCTTCTTGCTTTTTAACAAAGTCCGCAATTTCATCAAAATTATCTGGCATGTCCTGTTGTCTCGGTTTCTTCTCTATTTCAGGCTTCCTGTCAGGCACAGGCGGGATTTCATCCCTCATCATCCGCCCTGTGGCATCAACGGGTGCGGGTTTATCTTCTGGTTTGGGCACTTGTTTCTCCTGCAGAGTCTTGATTACATCTGGCGTTTTTTCTAGTGCCTCTAAATTCCCTAGCAATAGCTCTAGCGGAGATTGATTCTGAGTCTTAGGACGGCTCTTTTCGAGGGTTTCTCGCAAAACCAACAGTGGATCTTTGGGTTTCTTCTGATGATCTACAATCCAGCCTCTTTGAGGGGCTTGTTCATGCGTCTGGCGTCCTAATTCCATGATCACAGCCTGTTCTGTGTCGCCATCGGGATGGAGTAGTCCATCAATCTTCAAACCCTTCTCCTTTTGGAAGACTTTGAGGGCGCTATCTAGTTCTTTGTCTAAGATTCCATTGTCTGGCTCTCGTTCGTAGAGACCAATCTCTCCAAAGATATCTTTGGCTTTGAAGACGTCATCTTCCACATTGATCATCATTTGACCAATGCTGTTACCGAATAAACTCATTGTTTTTTCCTTTTGTAAATTTAACCACCCTCACTCCCCTCTCTCCCTGAAGGGCGAGGGATTTGCCTACCGTGCATCAATCAGCGTAAAGCGTTCAATCTTCCCTGGCGTATCTTGTTGCGCGTCGATTTGGCGGGCTTTGGCGTATTCTTGTTCGGCAAGGCGGAACATGACTTCGGCGCGGCTGGTGCTCTCGGTGAGAGGGATGGTGAATTCGGCCGTCAGACGCGCGATGAGGGCGGTGTCGAAATAGGGCGGGACATCCGCCTCTTGCGGACGGAAGATATAAGAAAGCACGACGTCAGTGGCATTGGTATGCAACTCTGTGCGCGCAATCCGAAAATTGAGCCCTCGGCCCTTTCCGCCTGATCCTGCTGAAATGGCCCGCAAGAAATCAGAGGGCAATTCAAAGGCATTTTGGTAATCCGCAATCGGTGCCGTTGTAATCTGATTGAGCGTCACTTGCCCACTCGCAAAGCTCCACGCATAGCTGGAGAGCAACCCATCACGGCTTGACTCATAGAGTGCCCCCGCAATCTCGGACTCCGCCGTCCCGTCATTAAAAGAAGTAATCGGTTGCGCGCCAATCCGAATAAGCGCACGGCTACATAAAGCCACATCATTGAGAGCCATTGGAAAGCCTTTCTGTTAAAATGTTAAATTTATTTCAAGCGTTTTTTTGACTTGAACCACGAAGACACGAAGGCACAAAGAAGGTATTAAAAAAACTTTGTTTAAACTTTGCGTAACTTTGTGTTCTGGGCGTTTCAATTATTTTTAAACCACAGAGGCGCAGAGAACGCAGTGGTTTTATTCCTATAGATAAATTATAAAATCCATGCTAGAGTTTCCTCTTGTCAATCGCTAACAAAAGGAGAAATCTTATGAAAGCTTTGATAAACGTCCCTAATTGTTCGGACAGTGAGCGACAACTCACTGCACACACAATAACCTAAAGGGACAACCAGCTCCAGACAAAGGAACCAACAGTCTTCCCCTTTTAAGGATCAACATATGACTTTTTCCTCTTGTTCAATAAAAGTGGTCAAAAACTGTGCGTGACTTTGTGACGAAGCTCTCTTAAAATCTATTCTATGAAATCGATCTCCTTTTTTCTCCTGTCCCTTTTTTTAGCTTTTCATCCATATAGTACAAAAGCAAATGACATGGATATATCTCCCGAGATTCAGGCAGAGGATATTATCAATCATTGTCATCTCCTCTCTAAAGGCAATCAGGAAAGTGGTGTCACATCGCAGATGACTCAAGCAAGTTATGATTATGTTCAATGCCTTAAAAAACATATTATAAATATATCAGACATGTTTTTTTTAAATGCTAAATCTAAAGAGGATTTTCTACGTGAACTCCACCTTTATCAGACACACTCATACGCAGTGTATAACCTGCTCCACCAGGGATCCTGTGCACCATGTGGTACAATGTATAGCGGGCTTCACATCAATAATACAGCAGATCATTTTGAAAATATATTAACCCTGATGGTCTTTTACTTGCATGAAAATAATCGTATTCCCGCACATTAGGTCATTTTGAAAAACGATCCGCTCGATCAAGCCACCCTTTTAGAAAATCTTTCTGTGAAGAATCGTTTTCAGATATTTTACGGTAATGTTGCTTTCTCCTTTTAACAATTCCATTGTGAACATCATCCAAAACACCGTCTTCTTTGGCCTTTTTAATCATATCTCGTGTTTCTGAGCCCATGATCCCATCAACTTTTATATTCGCTCCTGATTTGTCATTGAGCTCCTCTTGTAACCATCGACCTGCTTTATTTGAGCCCTGATTAATCGAAATATCCAAAAGATGTGAAGCCATCCCTGTGTCCTTTATTTTGTCTATATTATATCGTTTATAATACATTTCATCATAGATTCGGCGCGCAAGTTCAGGAGAAACCTTTTTAACATTTTGTGTATATGTATCGGGAAGTTTTTCTCCTTTAGACTCTTTCCAATCCTTATATTCATCCAATATTCCTTTATTGATCCCAATATTTGTTCTCCCTCTCCTATCATTAACGCCTTCCGTAAAAGCCCCCTCTTCCGAGGAAAGTTTCGGGAAGAAGGTGTCAATTGTATGCCCCTTATCGTTATTCTTTGACCCTCTCGGCGCCACAGGCTTTCTCTCTGGCACAGAAGGCAATTTATCTCGGATCATCCGTCCTGTAGCGTCAACAGACTCAGGCTTTTCTTTTGAGTGAGGTGTTTTCTTTTCTTCCACTGCCCTAAAAATGCGCTCTGGGGCTTCCTCTAAGGCGTCTAAATTTCCAAGTAACATCTCCAGCGGTGATTTCCTCTGGGCCTGTGGACGGTGTTTTTCAAGTGTTTCTTTTTGATCCTGTTTTTGAGCAAAATTCTGCGTCAGAGCGTCTTCTGTTTCTCCGTTTGGGTAAAGAATTCCATCAATTTTTAAGCCCTGATCTTTCTGAAAAATCTTCAACGCACTGTCGAGCTCTTGGTCTAAAATACCATTGTCTGGTTCTCGTTCGTATAAACCGATCTCACTCAAAACTTCTTTGGCTTTGAAGACATCTTCTTCGTCATTGATCATCATTTGACCAATGCTGTTGCCGAATAAACTCATGCGTTTTTCCTTTTTGATTAACTTTTTAATTCATCACAGGTAAAAAAACCTGCCCCGTCGCAGTGAAGGACGGGACAGGCGGTATCGATAGGCGGTGCGTATGACGTGTCAGAGCGACACATGATGAGCGATCCTGTAATGAGCGTTGAGGAGATTTATCCCTGTTTTAAAAAACAGGGCGTTCAGACGCCACGCAGGCTCCGTGCGAAAGCACGGGCTTGCAGTCGCAATCCTTTTTTCCCTATGCCATGCAAACCTAGGCGTTTTGCGCTTAGTATGCGGCGACGCTTACAGTGCTTCCGTCATTGCCCGTCACGATGTAAAAAGTCGTGGTGGGAACGCCGTCCGTATCGACATTCGTAATGATCAGATCATTGGTTCTGAGCATATCAACAGCGCTGTCAAAATACCCTGCGCCATCGACAGCGTTATCCACTGTCGTAAAATGCCAGAGGGTGAAATTATTTGCATATGCTAACACACTCAAATCATTGGGTTGAAAAGCCATTTGCTTTCTCCTTATTAATTACGTTCAGACACCACGCAGGCACTTTTTTTCCCTGTTTTGCAAACAGGGCGTTCAGGCGCCACGCAGGCTTCGTGCTTTTCGCACGGGCTTGCGGTCGCAAGCCTTGTGCTCAAAGTTAGTCTTGAGCCTTATGGGTCTTTACTTGGTTTATGGGGTTTAAGTTTCGTCGCAATCGATGGTGACGATCCCGTTTTCATCGATTAGGCTAGCGCCTTGGCTCATCATGTTATTTACAAAATGGGCTGCGCGATCGCCGTGCCATGAAATATCGGTTTGCACATCCGAGCCACTCGCATGACCAATCGCTGTTTTATGAAACCAGAAACATGAACGAACACTCGCCCCATTATCAGGCAGAGCCGAATGGGGAATCCATGTTGTCCCCAGCCAACGTTTGGCTTGAGAGCCTTGCCATGGAAGCTCTTCAGACCCGATATAGTCCGCATTTCCGAACTCATCAATTTGAAGAAGATCACTCCATTGTTTCCAACCAACAACTGCAAAGCGTTGTCCGTCATCAGGCACATCAGCTCCTCCAAGTATTTCAAAGGCATTGAGCACTTTGTCTTTGGTCAGGCCTATAGCGCCATCTGGAATGATATTTTGCGTGGCAGCACCAAGCGCCGAGAGGATCATCTCATCAGTTTTACGCCCCAGAGCATACGCTCCAGCATTAGCAATCACCTGACGCTCATCCATATTGACTTTAAGCGCATCTAAATGATCCACCCAGTCTCCTGCATAAAAATCCTGCAAAGAGCATTCAATCGAAGAATGATCCAGATTCATCACAGGCACCATACCATGCGTTGATTTCGTCGACGCGGTGCCTTTTCCAACCTTTTGGAAAACAGCGCTCGCCCCTTTGACGTTATTGATAGAACGCACAGTGCCTTTTAATTTAGACCCCATACGTTGATAGGCTTCGTGAACTTCTCTTTCGAACTGCTTCACAAAGGCCTGAGAAATGGAAGTAGCCATTTTAATACCTCATATAAGTTAAATGTTAATAGTGGGAAGGCATGTGGGGAGTTACTTTATTAAGGTCACTTTGTGACCGTTCAGACGCCACGTAGGCTTCGTGACTATACGTCACGGGAACGCGGTCGCGTCCCTTAATGGTGCACATATTAAAGAGTTGCGACGGCAACTCCGTGCTTTCGCACGAAGCCTACGTGGCGTCTGAACGATAAATTTTTAAATAAAAATTTATCCTAACAAGACTAGACACAAGCAAAAAAGGCTGGAGCAATGCATATAAAAGGCACTGTTATCCCAATTATCCCTGTTTTTAAAACAGGGCGTTCAGACGCCACGTAGGCTTCGTGCGAAAGCACGGGCTTGCCGTCGCAATCCTGTTTTCCCTGTTTTTTAAAACAGGGCGTTCAGACGCCACGCAGGCTTCGTGCGAAAGCACGGGCTTGCCGTCGCAATCCTTTATAAAGCACCGTTGGACTGACATATTTTAGACACAATTATGGCGTTGATAAGGTTAATATAGGCTTTTAATCCTACAAAGTCAAGTGTTTTGTGTAAAAAATGTATAAATATTACTTCCTCCTTGTAAAAGAAAGGGATATAGAGCACTATAATGTGAATTCAATCTTGATTATTGAGGCGTTCAAGGCTTGATGTACGTAAACAGAAAGTACACAGGGTACAATAATAATGCTAAATTTTAGAAATATGAAACAGACACACTCAGACAATACAGAATATAATAACCAACGCGCAACGCCTCGACGGAGGCGTGATCAATGCGTGGGGGAGATCAATGGACAAAACTATCCTATCAAAGACTGGAGCATGGGAGGCCTGCGTGTCTTCGGCAATTTCAAGACCAGTGACATTGGACAAGAAGTTCCTATTATCCTCAAATTTAAAGTCCAAACTCAGATTGTAAATATTCCACATGTCGCGCATATTGTCAGAAAAGTAAATGACGAGATAGCCCTCCAATTCGCCCCCCTCACCCGAGACGTACGCAGAGACTTCCATAAAGTCATTGATAATTACAACGTCCTCGAATTCGCTGGCTCTGTGAGCTAACTTTCTTTTGCAAGAAAGAGTTTATTGAGAGCACAGAGTCTCTATTTATCTGGCACGTTGTACAACTTCCCAAAGCCAATCAAGGGTTAATTACCTCCCCACATAATACCCAAAATGCAAACGGTTGGAATAAATTGTTAGTGGCTTAATTATTTTCTCTACACCTCAAAAAAAACCCGCCTCTCCTTCATATAAAGAAGGAAAGAGCGGGTGAGTTTGAGAGAGTAAACTGTGTATAGAATTAGCTGTATAAGCCTTCAAAACCTTCGGTGACTTTATTGACAAAGGCAGGATCTTTCTCGCGCCAGTATTTTGGATCCCGCATCATGGATTGGAGTCCTTGTTCGTCGAGCGCCCCTGAACGTGCATTCTTAGCACTAAAGACGGGTCTTTGCCTTTCATCATTTGGAAAAGGCTCATCACACCCTCATACGATCCAGACAGGCTATCAAGAACATCAGCAGGGAGATTTTTTTGGCCGAAAGCTAATAATTGACGCGAGACTTCTTGCCATTTTTCCATGCCTCCAAATTCTTGCACAAGGCGTTCGACTTCTCGATCTGCTTGAAACTCAGCAGAGAGTTCCAAGACAATCGGCACAAGCTTTTCAGCCGCGGCGTCATAGACAGCTTGCACTTGGTCTTGAGTAAAGCCAAGCTTGTGAAGACGCTCATTGAGGTCTGGATCCGTTTCAAAGAGGCCGTGATCCACGTTCACTTTATAATCCTCTGCACACTCAGGACATCCAAGCATTTTGAGAAGATTAGTTTTATCCTCTTCAGTTTCAGGACGCGCCATAGAGTGCGACATCTTTTTTTCAAGATCTGTATATGATTTGACAAACGACTCTAGACGAACTTCTTGTGTTTTCTCGTTCCAAAACTTTTCTGGAAGGAACGCTGGTTTTTCTGTTTGGGATTCAGTGGGTATCATTTTTTAATCTCCTTTGATGTTAATGATGATTGGGGGTGCGTCCTGATCGTATCAAACGCATAATGGTTGCAATCATGGCCCGTTGTCCTTCGAGATAGCGCAATTGCATATCGGAGGCCTCCGGACCAAGGGTGCGTTGAAAACTGATGGATTGAAGATGAGAGAGGATAAGTTGCCCATCTTTCGTAGAAAAAACACGCGCAAAGGCCTTTTCAATAGAGGCTTGATCTTTTCCTTCTGACTCTGTGAGGAGAGGATCGGAGAGAGGTCTTTGTGTTTCGTTTGAAACATATTCCTGCCCGTCCTGATATCCAAAGGCGCTACGTATTGAGAACATTGAGGTCTCCTTTTTCTAAAACATCTGTTAAAGTTTCTAAATCTAGCTCGGGGGGGGTTCGGATCAGATCACTAGGCACGCCGAGGGCTTCACCAAGATATTTTGAGGCTTGGATCGTATTCACAGTGCTTGCCGCTTCTGCACCCATTCCTAAAACAGTGGAAATCCAGCTTAATGTATTTTGGACAGAATTTTGACTTTGGCTACGAGCAAGAGGCGAGCGATAATCAATTTCAACATGACGTCCATCAATCGCAATATCAGGCACTTCCCCACGACGACGAAGAATATCAAAAGCACGCTGAATAAGAGGCGTCAACAACTCAGATTGTAGGCGTCCATAAGTTGCGCCCATAATCAGAGACATCTCACTGCTCCGTTCCAAAATTTCTGTCGCCGTCATCTGACGTGATCCAATCTGAGGCAAGCGATCAATAAGCATCGCATGACGAATACGTCCTCGCAGATCATCGAGCACTAATTGTGACACATCAAAACGCGCCGGCATTTCAAGCGGTGTTAGACCTTTTGAGCCCACAGCTTTAGGAATAATCGCGCCTGGCGTTAATTCAATATTCGCAGGATTAAGCACCCCATCATCATCGGCTTGCCAAATTCCAGAAATCGCAATCGAAGCATTTTTCAAGATTAATTCCACGACTTTATTCGCCGTTTTAATATCAGGCAACGCCTTCATAATCGGAGAGCGCCCATAGACTTCTCCCGGAGATTTCATCCAGCGAAAATTAATAAAAGGCGAGCGAGGCAAACGCACATCCACAAGGATCTGGTTCTCTTTTTCTAAAATCGCGGTAAAATGATAGGCCGTCTCATCAGGTAAAACACTCTCTAAAACAATCAGCTCTTCTGCATGATTTGAAAAATCATCCCTCTCAACCTCAGCAAAAGGATAGCGCTTCATGATTTGGGCAGGGGTTAAGGAAAACTGGCGATAAGATTCTTCTAAATGTCCATTCTCCCCCTCTTCCAAAACAATTTCGGACAAGGGCACTGAGGAAAATTTAAAGGCCGACATGGATCCCGGCTTGGCCTCTTCAAAGAGCAAAGAGGCTGTCCCTCCCACCACCAGATCAAGAAAGCATTGGTGCATTTCAACAGAAAAATTAGAGCGATCAAAATGAGATTGAATAATTTTAGCCGCTTTTTCAAGAATTTTAGACAAAGAGTCTCGATCCTCTTCCGCCACATCTTGCCCCGGTTTAAATCCAAACCATTGTGTAAGTGGAGGCGTGAGTTGCCCCAAGAGGCTGGCGGCCAGTTGATCCACAGCATCTAAGGCCGTGGCATCAAATAAATGATCTGTTTTCTGCTGTCCTTGTCCAGAAAAATTTCCAAACTGATTACGTTGGGGGAGCGCATAATCATAACATTCCGTCCATAAAGACTCCCAATTTGAACGTCTGGTTTTTGCCCGTTCATAGCCCTCTAAAATACCTTGCAGTGTGGTCATCTGATCCTCTGTTTTATCTTGAAGAGTCTGTCGCATTTTATCTGTCTATCCCCTTTTGTTGTCTTTTTGTTCTTTTTATGTTCACACTTATGCCTGATGATTATAAAGATGTCAAGCTTTATTTTAAGATTTTATTCCTAGCGTGGGTTTTGTAGGGTGTCTTATTGGGACTCTGCCAGACGCGTGGTCATCCTGAACTTGTTTCAGGATCTCATGCATAACTAACGAGATCCTGAAACAAGTTCAGGATGACAGACAGACAGACAGACAGACAGAGAGAGAGAGAGAGAGAGAGAGCCTTAAGCCGCGGCTTCAAAGGAAATGTTTTTATCCGTTAAAAACTCTTGCAGTTCTCCCGTTTCAAACATTTCGCGGACGATATCACATCCCCCAACAAATTCACCTTTGATATAGAGCTGAGGAATTGTCGGCCAGTTGGCAAAATCTTTGACCCCCTGACGAATATCAGCATCTTCAAGAACATTAAAACCCTGAAAAGGGACACCCAACTGAGAGAGAATTTGCACCGTTGCCGCAGAAAATCCACACATTGGAAAGGCTGCCGTTCCCTTCATATACAACACCACATCGTGATCTGTGATATGTTTTTTAATCCGTTCTTCAATGATATTTTCCATGATCGTCATTCCTCTGTTACTCAGTGCTTCAACTTAATCTATTCGCTCAATCTAACCGATTTTATATGAGTTTTCCAGTTTTTATCGTTATTTCGATTGATCTATTATAATCGTTTAGAATAAGAACAAGACATTCTTATTCTAAACGGCGTTCAAGCCACGCAGGCTTTCGGCGGACTCCCGCCGCCTCGCAGTCGCTCGGGTCATCTTCAAAGAATGTACTATTCTTAATGAAAATGACTATATCTATGCAGCCTTGCTGGTTATTTTCTTCTCTTCAGAAATCCATTTTAAGAGAATACAGGCAATATCCTCTTTTTTGACGGGCTTAGAAATATAATCATCCATTCCCGCCTCTATACATTTTTCACGATCTCCGATCATGGCATTCGCGGTAAAGGCAATGATGGGCGTAGACAATTGTTTCTTTTTAGATTCATACGCTCTGATTGCTCCTGTGGCTTCGTAGCCATCCATCTCTGGCATCTGACAATCCATAAAGATAACATCAAAATCTTGCTTTGACGCACGTTCAACAGCTTCCAACCCATTACCTGCAGGCGTTACATGACAGCCATATTGCTCTAATATAACTGTGGCAATTAACATATTTGTGGGGTTGTCTTCTGCAAGCAAGATTTGCGCTTTATCAAATTTGAGAGAGCCTATATCTTTTATATCCCGACAGCTTACACTCGACCCAATAGCCTCTGCATTGGACAAAGGCAAAGTCATTGTAAAGGAAAAGAGAGAGCCTTTGCCAAAGACACTCTCGACAGTAATTTCTCCGCCCATCATTTCTACGAGCTTGTAACATATACTCAGACCCAATCCCGTCCCTCCGAAACGGCGCGTTGTTGATTCTTCGGCTTGGCTGAATTTGTCAAAAATATGCCCTAGCTTGTCTTTTGGAATTCCAATCCCCGTATCTTCGATCGAGACCAAAAAGATGTGCTTATCTTCTTTGTCTCCCACAGATTGAATCTTTATTTTTATATCTCCCTCTTGCGTAAATTTAATGGCGTTGCTGGTCAAATTAAACAGAATTTGTCGGATACGCCCTGGATCGCCCTCTACGTAATGAGGCATATCCTCATCCCATGCAATTTGTAGATCAACACCTTCTTTAACATGGACATACATCACACTTTTAACTTCTTCCATAAGGACACGAAGATCAAAAGGCACCGCTTCCATATCTAGCTTTCCTGCTTCAATCTTTGAAAAATCAAGAATATCATTGATCAATTGCAATAGAGATTCTGAAGAATTTCGAATAATATCAAGATATTTATATTGCTGTTCTGAAAGCTTTGTTTCCGCCATCAGACTGCTGGTACCTATAATACCGTTCATTGGCGTTCGAATTTCATGACTCATATTGGCCAAAAATTCTGATTTCGCGCGACTTGATTCTTCTGCATTTTCTCTGGCGATAATTAAGTTATTTTCTATCCGTTTACGGCTAATCGCCATACTGAGTATTTCTGCAATATTATCTAAAAACTGAATTTCACCTTCTTCTTTTTTCTTTCCATGCTCAAGATACAAAACCACCATCCCCATCACATCTTCCCCATCCATAATTGGGATGTTGTAATGCCCATGAGGCCCCATCCCTTCAAAACGATTTTCATGATGTTCATCCACACAGCCAAAATGGAGTGTTTTTTTCTGTACGGCGGCACGGCCACATAAACATGTCCCAAAAGGAACTTTTGAACAGATCTTCTGAAGCTGTGGCGCGAGGTATTTTGACGAGACAAGCGTTAATATTTTTTCTTCTCCCTCAACAACAAAGACTCCTCCCTTTTGTTCAACCTCTAGCCAACTGATAGAAAAGAGACATTCCATAAATCCATCTAGCATTGATTCCAAAGTTTCATGAGGTCGGTTTAAAAATTCCAGTAAATCCGTGAGTGCCTGCTTTTCCTCTAAATTATGACGCAGGGTGTTTTCAGTCCTCTTGCGCAAGGGAAAATTTTGGATAAGCCGTGTATATAGAGATTTCATAGATAAACACCCTTGCTGATTATAGACTCTCAGCCATAGAGTGTATGCCGATAAAAAGAGAAACCACAGAGCGCACACTGGCGTAGTCTTTACGTACTCACTAGAGGGGAAAGCTATTCTATAGATCCCCTTTACCGTCATCCTGAACTTGTTTCAGGATCTGGAGAATATAAGCAGGAGATTCTGAAACAAGTTCAGGATGACAGCGTGTGATGTGTATCTAATTCTTATTGAAAAACAACTATAAAAGAGAGTCCAATACATCAGAAGACATTGTTCTATATTTTTTCTTGGAGGCAGAGATATCCGCCTCACGGCAATAATAGGGAGAGATCTGGCCTTCTTCAGCTTGTCCGCTCTGCACATACTCAATCATTTTCACAGTAAGAGCTTTTTGATCAAACTGGAGGGGAGCGACATTGCCAATCAATTCAAGGTCAGGGTAGGTTTCAAGAAGAGACTCATATGTTGTCACACACGGCTCTTGTGCCTGCCCGTCCACGATGGCTTGAAAATAAACATCTGTGCGTTTGCTTTCTAAAACAATTCCATAGCTTGATTTTCCTTCCATAAAGAGACTCAACGCTTCAAAACTGGTGAGACCATATAAGGGGATCTCTCTAATATTTGCGAGCGTGCGTGCAACGGATAAACCGACGCGCACGCCTGTAAAACTCCCTGGCCCGCGAGTAACACACACAGCTTCCACGTCTTTGAGCGTTATATTAACGCCCTCACAGGCCTCCATCACCATAGGAATGAGACGTTCGGTTTGTCCGCGTTTCATGGGTTCAAATATTGTATGACATTGATCTCCTGTGGCAACAGACACGCCACAAGCTTCAAGTGCTGTCTCAATGGCAAGGATATTTTTCATTTCTAGAGCACCGCTTCAACGGAGAGAACCTCGGGAATATAATGTTTCATCATACTCTCAATTCCAGATTTAAGAGTCATGGTTGAGCTTGGACAGCCAGAGCACGCGCCACGCATCCGCAGATATAAAACACCGTCCACAAAGCTATCAAATTCAATATCTCCGCCATCTTGCGCCACCGCAGGGCGGACACGCTCATCCAAAAGTGCAATAATTTGAATGATGATTTCATCCTCATACTCTGGCTTGTCCCCCTGACTTTTAAAGAATTCTTCATGGACAAGGGGTTCTACAAAAGTGAGATGTTGCATCAAGGCTGTCATAACCAATGCCTTAAGATTTTCCCACGTTGCCTCTTGTGTTTTGGTCACCGTTACAAAATCATCGGCGATAAATATTTGAGCCACGCCTTCAATCCGAAACAAGCGCTCTGCTAAGGGAGAATAGCGTTCAGCTTCTTCTTGCGTGGTAAACTCTGCCTTGCGGTTTTCAAGAAGAATTGTCCCCGGCAGAAATTTTAAACTGGCTGGGTTGGGGGTTTGTTCTGTTTGGATAAACATTTTACTGATTAAAGCGATAACGCTTTGTCTTATCTGTGAAACCAACGCTTCTACTCAAGGTCATATCCGCATTTTCCCCTTGTAAGAGCTCATGATTGACCTTTTTAGTGTCCAGTGATTTCAAGATAGAGGAAAAACGAGGATACCAGTCATTAAAGACTTCTGTATCCGCAGAGCATTCAAAGATATATGTTTTCGCATTATACAACCCAACAGCCAACAGGGCGGAGCGTTGTTGGCCTTTTACAGGATAAGTTGTCTTATAGGAAGAGAGCACAGAACTCCCAAACCCTCGCCCAAGCCCCGTTGTTTCTTTAAAATCATGCACGACCACATCATCATGAGAGGAAAGATAGACATCCCAAAACTCTCGCCCGTAGGCTACTTTTTGAACATCTGCAGCAAACTCCACAGGGTAAAATCCAAAACGCCCATCTTTGCGTGCACGGACACGACATTGAGGCGTCCCACCATCATCATTAGGGGCGAGGAGTGTAATTAAATCATCGGGGGCCCTATTATTACCTTGGCGCCATGTATCAGGATACGAGAGATTCACGCCTGTCACAGAATCCTGCCACACAAAATAATCTGCTTGAGAAGCGCTCACGCCACTTGTCAAACTTAAACCACATACCGAAAGAAAGAGAGCTATATTTTTCATACCGACTATAATGATACGAGTTGACCAAAAATGCAAAAGTAAAATGCAAATAAGAGGGTAAAAGTTAAAATCGAGCTTTATTTATCAAAAACCCCATGATATCCATCGTCTCTCTTACCACAGGCTCTGCGAGCGCATTGGCTTTCTCTGCACCGTCCTTTAGGATTTTATCAATCTCTGAGACATCCCGCATTAAATCATTCATACGTGCGGTAATTGGCGCTAAATGCGCGACAGCGACATCCACCAACAAAGGCTTAAACTCTGAAAATTGTTTCCCTGCAAGCTCAGTAAGCACCTCTTGAGAGGTTTTATCTAAGAGAGAGGCATAAATTGTAATAAGGTTTTTAGCCTCGGGGCGGTTTTCAAGGTCTTTTATAGTCTCAGGCAAAGGCGCGGCGTCTGTCTTGGCTTTACGGATTTTCTTGGCGATGGTATCGGCATCATCAATCAAATTGATTCGACTCATATCAGACTCTGCCGATTTACTCATTTTCTGTGTGCCATCCCGTAAAGACATCACACGCGTGGCTTCACCCATAATATAAGGCGCGGGGGGAACAAAGAACTCTTGCTTATAGCGATGATTGAAGGTGGAGGCAATTTCACGCGCCAGCTCTAAATGCTGTTTTTGGTCATCGCCTACGGGCACATGTGTGGCCTTATAGAGCAAAATATCGGCAGCCATCAACACAGGGTAAGCATACAAGCCAAGCCCTGCCTTTTCCGCGTTTTTCCCTGCTTTGTCTTTAAATTGAGTCATGCGATTAAGCTTCCCCACTTGCGTCATCGTCGCCAGCAACCACATGAGTTGTGAGTGTCCTGCCACCATCGACTGCGGGAAAATAATCGATTGGGTTGGATCAATCCCACACGCAATATAGCCTGCTGCGATCTCTCGTGTAGAGCGTCTGAGATCATCAGGATCTTGAGGCATCGTAATGGCGTGTAAATCAACAATACAATAGAGGCACTCTGCGCCCTCTTCTTGCAACGCCACCCAATTTTTAAGCGCCCCAAGATAATTCCCAAGATGAAGGTTATTTGTCGGTTGCATCCCCGATAAAATGCGTTTTTGTGTCATGATTTTTTCTTTGTAAAGAGTGTTTTGAAATGTTGAGGAGAGAGTATGCCTGTGGCTATCACAGCAATCGCATAGGTCACAAGACCACTTAGGATCAGCGCCACGAGCGCCATAAATGTCTGAAGTGATGTACCATGGTCAAGAATATCTCCGCATAAGATTTTCACCATAACCAAAACAGCCCCCATGAGGCAAGTCGAAAACACAATTTTGATAAAATGCCGTTTAAAGCGTGGATCAAGATGCGCTTCTTCTTTGTCTTTTAGACCTCGCTTGAGCAAAATAAATTGAAGCCATGCGACCCCTCCTGTTGCCAACGCAATCCCTACCACGCCCATAAAACGAGACAAGATCAGCGCCAATATGATATTTAAGAGCGTCACCTTCACAGAGACTTTGACAGGAGAGACCGTGTCCTCATTGGCCCAATACACAGTAGAAAATACTTTCACCGCAATATAGGCGGGCAAGCCAATCGCATAGCATCGCAACACCATCGCGGTCACGGCGGCATCATTGGCATCAAACGCACCACGTTCAAACAAAACTTTAATAAGGACATCAGGAATTATAATGAGAGCAGCGGTAGCTGGCAACGCCAAGAGAAAACAATATTCCAACGCACGATTGAACAGGCCGTTGGCCTCACTTTTATCTTCTGAGATCAATGCTTTTGAGAGCAGAGGCAAAAGCGCCGTTCCCACAGCAATCCCCACCACACCGAGAGGCAATTGATTGAGCCGATCAGCATAATAAAGATACGAGATTGAACCTGTCGGCAAAAAAGAAGCGATAATCATGTCCGCAAACAAATTAATATGCACAACCCCTGCTCCAATCACCCCCGGCCCCATCAACATCAAAAGCCTTTTCACATCCCCAGACACCTGCGGTTTTTTAATTTTTAAGTGTATGTTCTCACGGAGCGTGAAAAAGATCATGAATAAAAGCTGTAATACTCCCGCGACAAAAATGCCCCATGCCAGAGCATGTCCAACCGTCGGGGTATAATGCCGTCCGACTAAAAGCGCTGTAATCAAAGATAAATTAAACAAAATGGGCGCAGCGGCAAATGGTCCATAACGCCCATGCGCGTTAAGAATACCTCCCAATAAGGCCGTCATCGAGATCAAGAATAAATAGGGAAAGGTAATCCGAGACAAATCCACCGCCAAATCAAACCGCGCCCCCTCTTGCTCAAACCCAGGCGCAATTCCCATCACCACAAGAGGCATGGACATCATCATAAGAAGGGTAAAAATGGACAGCGCCACCGCTAGACAAGACAAGGCATCCGAAGCAAACGCATCCGCCGCCTCTTGCCCATTCTCTCCTTCGAGTTTCTTAGAATAAAGAGGCACAAAGGAGACACTAAACGCCCCCTCTGCCGTCACCCGCCGAAAGAAATTAGGCAATTTCAACGCCACAAAAAACGCATCCGCAATCGACCCTGCGCCCAAAATCGCCGCCGTCAAGACATCCCGCACAAATCCCGCCCCCCGCGAGACCATCGTCAATCCCGCAACTGTTGCCATGGCTTTGATGAGTTTCATAGATATCTCCTATAGCATAAGGGGTACTAGTCTCCAGAAACCATTTTGATTAACAAATCAAGTTCGGGAATTTCTATTCGTTTTTGATCCAAAATGTCTTTTGTCAGATGTTCTTTTAAATAATCATATAAAGGCATCCTCTCCGTCAATCCAGCTAGTGAGGATTTAAGATCGTCTACCTGCTTTTTTCTTGTCTTTTCATCAAATGTACTATGTGTAGGTTTTCTCCCCAACGTTCTTAAAATTAAAGATTCTACACAAACTGGTTGAGAAACAATCAAGATAGGATTTCTTATATCTGGATTAAACCGTCTTTGAAGATCTTTCAAAGGACAGTTTAATAAATCTTCTTTTTTTTCATCGTCAACACGCCACTCTTTAAAGAGCCTCTCTCGCGTATCTTTTTTTATATCAGTGTCTTCATCTATCCATGCAAAAGAATTAGTTCTAGAACACTCCTTAAAAGCAAACCCAATGATATGGTCAGGATTACCTCCCCCTACAGGTTTTTCCCTTAAGCTTGTTGTTGATTGGTCAAAATACAACTCTTTTAAAAGTTTAAAAAACCCTATTTCTGTATTTTCCCCCTCAATAGAGGCAAAAACTGTTCTTTTTTTTACTCTGTTCTTTTTTCCCACATCTAAGCCCCGAGCCAATTTATTTCAGGTGTTCCACCATATGTCCCCACCTTATATTTCTGAAAGAAATTTTCATCATTTCTAACATCATTCACATCATCTAGACGATAAATTTCTGTCTCAAATTTTTCATTGCCTTTTTCTGCTATAAATATTTGAGTCTTGGTTCTATCATTCAAAAGGATGTGTTGGTGGGTTGAAAAAATAATTTGAGCATGATGAGGGTTCGTTTCTTTACTTTCAAATAAGGAAATAATTTTTTTAACCACATCAGGATGCAACCCAGATTCAATTTCATCCACAATATACACCCCTCCCGTTTTCAAAATCAAACTGATTTCAGAAAACATATGAAGACTGCGTTGTGTTCCATTACTTTCATTAAAGAGTAGAAGTTCAAAAGAAGATACATTAGATTTATGTGTACATAAAAGAGCAGGCTCTTTTTTTTCTGCATCCAGCTTATCTTTCACAGATCTTTCTATTACCGTAAAATTAAAGTCAGAAACTCCTAAGTCGATGTCCCTAACAAAGGATAGTGCATCTTCTTTTAGCTCTTTATTTTTGAAAAATCTTTCTGATGTTTCTAGAAATGATCCGAATGGATGTTTATTCAACATGCCCATATTAGTAACATTACTCTCTACATTTTTTATAAAAATAAAGTCATTTAAATACCCTGTTGCAAGAAGGCTTGAAAAAACAGCAACATTTTTCTTTTCTCTAAAACGCTGAAGATCTTCTTTATTGATCTTAAGTTTAGGAG
The DNA here is from genome assembly GCA_024279035.1 of Alphaproteobacteria bacterium. Classification (GTDB taxonomy): domain Bacteria; phylum Pseudomonadota; class Alphaproteobacteria; order Micavibrionales; family Micavibrionaceae; genus UBA1850. The sequence goes on along the minus strand of JAJRSA010000013.1, from coordinate 167,851 downwards.
CTTTGAAATTCCAATCTTCTTGATTTCTTCTATATTCAAAAATTTGAGAATATCCTTTTTCAATATGCTCCCCTAGAAACTCAGAAATAACCTCTTTTAGATTTAATTCAATCTTATATTGAAAGAAACGTCCTTCATTAAAAAATTCTATTTCAATTTGACTTGGCTTGTTCTTGTTTAACTGATGGGAATCAACAGGAATATCTTCTCCAATAGACATCGATCTGTAAGAATCATGCATGAACCATAGGATAAATGAGAGTGCTTTTAGTATTGTTGTCTTACCCGAACCATTAGCACCAATAATGCTATTAACTAAGTTAATGTTTTTATCGAAGACAGTTCTTGAAGACTCATCAAGCATTTCGCTCTTGTTAATCTCAAAAGAGAGTTTTTGCTCCTTTCCTATGCTGTAAAAATTTGTCACTTTAATAGATTTTAACATGTTAAAGTCCCTTTTTAACATTTTACCGTTGATTTTTAAAGATAGACTTAGTGCACTCTTTTTCATTTAGCAAGGGTTTTTAATTGAACGGGCATGCATATGCATCTAGCCATCTCATACAGAGTATGCTAGACGAGGACATCATGAACAACCCAGAAAAAACATGGTTTGGAGACATTCCCGTCACGCCCGAGGAAAAGACCGCAAACGTGCTTGGGGTGTTTGATAGTGTTGCGCGTCAATATGATGTGATGAATGATTTTATGTCGGGGGGCGTGCATCGTCTGTGGAAAGATCGATTGATCCGTATGATCCGCCCTCGGAAAAATCATCACTATCTTGATGTGGCTGGAGGGACAGGAGATATTGCGTTTCGTCTGCGGAAAGCCACCGCCCCTGATACACACATTACTGTTTCGGATATTAATCACTCGATGCTCTCTGTGGGACGAGACCGTGCGTTGGACAAAGGGTATGGAGATGGGTTTGAGTGGGTCACAGGGAATGCGGAAAGCCTGCCTTTGCCTGATAATATGTATGATGTCTACACGATTGCTTTTGGGTTACGAAACGTTACGCATATCGATGAAGCCCTGAAAGAGGCTGTACGGGTTCTTAAACCGGGGGGGCGGTTTTTCTGTCTTGAGTTTTCACATGTAAATAATCCCATGCTTGCGAAACTCTATGACACCTATTCCTACACTATTATTCCAAAAGTCGGAAAACTCATTGCCAACGATGAGGAGAGCTATCAATATCTTGTGGAAAGTATCCGTAAATTCCCAAAACCACACGCCCTTGAAGAGCGCATGGAAAACGCAGGGTTTATACGTACAAAATCAACCCCCTTAAGCCTTGGAATTGTCTGTATTCATGAAGGCTGGGTGGGGGCTTGAAAGAAAAAGCTTGCAATTCAAGAGGGGAATACGGCATATATAGCCTGTATATTTGAGTTTATCAAAAATAATACACCCTTGTAAAAGGGTTATGCGTAACTAAAAATAAGTCTAAAACCAAGGAGAGAGAACTATGAATAAATCATCACTTACAACCGTTGCTGTGGTTGCTATCGTTGCGATTGCAGGGATTGGGTACTTCAGCGGTGAACAACAAGACGCCAGCACATTCAACACGATTGTCCCCGCTGCTGGTGACATCGAATCAACATTCACATCTTCTTTAGATACAATGGCAGACGCCACAAGCTCTGTTGTTGAGACAACAATGGATGCTGCAAGCTCTGCGATTGATACAACGACAGACGCGGCAAGCTCTGCGATTGAAGCCACAACAGACACAGCCTCTGACGTTGCAGAAACAGTCTCTGAAACAGCAGAAGATGCACTTGACGCGCTCTCTAGCACACAAACACCTGATGTTTCTGTGGACACTGCGGTAGACACTGCGACAGACGCCACAACTGATGCCCTCACAGAAGAGGCGACAGACGCCATAGACGATGCAACAAAAGCAGCCATCGAAGCCACTGAGCCCGCCGCTGGATCAGACATTGATGCCGCCATTGAAGCTACAAAAGATGCATTAGAATTCTAATCTAAACCATCTAAATGAATTTACAAAAAACGGCTTTCGTGCATATATATACGAAAGCCGTTTTTTTTATTAAAATAATACACAAGGATATCCTTATCATGATAACGCATTGCCCTCTTACTGGTGTTAATATCCTTCGATTTTGGACAACCATTCTCATCGGGTTTATTTTTGTCTTTTGTTTTGATTTTATCTGGCACGGCATGCTGTTGGCGGACAAATATGAGGCCACATTAGATCTATGGCGTTCAAAAGAAGAAATGAACTCTTATTTCCCATGGGCACTGGGAAATCAATTTGCCTTTGTCTTAGCATTGGCCTTTATTTTTACTCGTAATTACGAAGCTAAAGGGCTTTCTGAGGGACTGCGCTTTGGTTTATCCATGGGCGCTCTTCTTGCTGTCATGAGCTTTGGACTATACCCCTACATGCCGATCCCTCTGTGCTTAGCTACTTTGTGGTTTGTAGGCACATTTATTCAGGTAATCGGACTAGGACTTGTTTTTTCCTCTCTTTATCGAAAATAGGAAAAGGGTCTATGCCGTGAAACACCTTAATGTTTAAAGACAAAACCATACTCCTTATTATCTCAGGAGGCATTGCGGCGTATAAGTCTTTGGAGCTCATCCGAGGGTTGCGCAAAAACAATGCACGCGTGCGGTGTATCCTGACCAAAGGAGGGTCAGAATTTGTAACCCCGATGAGTGTTTCAGCCTTAAGCGAACATGAAGTCTATACAGATCTCTGGTCTCTTAAAGATGAACGAGAGATGGGGCATATTCAGTTAAGCCGTGAGGCGGATTTAATTATTGTTGCCCCTGCCAGCGCCAATCTCATCGCCAAAATGGCACATGGATTGGCGGATGATTTGGCAAGTACCACCCTTCTCGCCTCTGACAAGCCTATCCTTCTTGCCCCTGCGATGAACCACATGATGTGGAACAACCCTGCCACACAAGACAATATCAAAACCCTCACACACCGAAACATCGCCCTTATAGGCCCTGTCTCAGGAGAGATGGCCTGTGGAGAAACAGGCCTTGGACGCATGGGTGAGCCTGATGACATCCTCTGTGCCATTCAGGGCTTTTTTTATGACAGGCCACTCAACGGCCTCAAAGCCATTGTCACCTCTGGTCCAACATTTGAGCCGATAGACCCTGTGCGTTTTATTGGCAATCGTTCCTCTGGAAAACAGGGGCATGCAATTGCAACAGCTCTTGTGCGTGCAGGCGCTGATGTTCACTATATCTCAGGGTCAACACATCTTCCTCCTCCGTCTGGAGCAACTGAAATCAAAGTTGAAACCGCACAAGAGATGTTGAAGGCTGTTGAACATACCCTCCCCGCCGATATTTTTATAGGCACCGCCGCTGTGTGTGATTGGACGATTGATCAAACAAGCACACACAAAATAAAAAAAGAGGGAGACCCTCCACAGCTTATTCTCAAAGAAACGTCCGATATTCTTAAAACAGTTGCAACACATAAAGACCGTCCACACCTCGTCATTGGGTTTGGGGCGGAAACAGAAAACCTAAAAGAAAATGCGACAAACAAGCTCAAACGCAAAAATTGTGACTGGCTTGTGGGCAACGATGTCTCCGAGACACAAAATGTTTTCGGACAGGATGAGAATCAAGTATGTTTATTTAAATATACAGATGATCGCAAAGACATCACCTATGAGGAATGGGATCGTATGAGTAAAACTCGTGTCGCCCAGAAACTAGTTGATGAGATCATTATGACTTTTGAACAAACAAACAGAGATAACATACATGACATCACCGATACCAAAAACATCGCCACACAGTGAGGCACAGACCAAGGTTCTCCTCCAACCCTTAGAACACGCCGTTGGTTTAAAGCTCCCGACCTATGAGACCACGCAATCTGCGGGGATGGATTTGACGGCGGCGCTTGAAGAAGCTGTTGAGATTGGGGCTGGAGAGCGGGCGCTTATTCCTACGGGGTTGGCGATGGCACTCCCTGCTAATTATGAAGCGCAAATTCGACCACGTTCAGGGCTGGCATTGAAATATGGGGTAACCGTGCTCAACTCACCAGGGACGATTGATGCGGATTATCGCGGGGAAATTAAAGTTATTTTGGTCAATCATGGGCACGAGCCTTTTGTTGTAGAACGAGGCATGCGCATTGCACAGATGGTCATTGCACGCTTTGAGCAAGTGGAGTGGGATATTGTAGAAAGTCTTGATGAGACAGACAGAGGAGCTGGCGGTTTTGGCTCAACTGGCACATAAAGACAGCTCATTTGAGCCTCTCCCTCTAAAAACATCTCAGGATTTTATTGCTGAGGGGCATACGCCTATGATGGCGCAATACAAAATCCTTAAACAAAACCATCCTGATTCTCTTCTCTTTTATCGCATGGGAGATTTTTACGAGCTCTTTTTTGAAGATGCTGAAATCGCCTCCAAGATTTTGGATATTACCCTTACAAAACGAGGGAAAAACCAAGGCAATGAAATCCCGATGGCCGGTGTTCCCTATCATGCCTATGAACCTTATCTGGCACGTCTTGTGAAAGCAGGGCACAAAGTAGCTATTTGCGAACAAACAGAAACTCCTGAAGAGGCCAAACAAAAGAGAGGCTATAAAGCCCTTGTAAACCGTGATGTCGTCCGTATTGTCACCGCAGGCACGCTCACCGAAGATCATCTTTTGGATGCACGGCAGAATAATTATCTCGCCGCCTTAGCCGAGATTGGAGGTCAAAATGCCCTCGCATGGCTGGATATGTCCACGGGACACCTGTCTGTCCAAAGCATTGCACACACACAGGCTGTGCCCGCCTCCATCGATCGCATTGCCCCCAGTGAACTTATTATTATGGACAGTCAAGAACGTGGCACGCTCCATGAACTCTATGAGGAAATCCTCACCCCTCAACCTAAAAGCCTGTTTGACAGTCAAAATGCACAAAGCCGTCTTGAGACTTTGTTTGAGGTCAAGTCCTTAGACTCCTTTGGCGCGTTTAGTCGTGCCGAGATCTCTGCGATTGGAGCTCTGATTGACTATGTTGATCGAACACAAAAAGGGAATTTGCCCTATATCGCCCCTCCACAACATATCTCGCATCATGGCGTAATGGAGATTGATGGTGCCACCCGTAAAAATCTTGAGCTGACACATACGCTGTCAGGAGAGAAAAAGGGTTCTCTCCTTTGGGCGATTGATCGGACGCTCACAGGGGCAGGTGCCCGAGAGCTCCATGCGCGCCTCGCCTCGCCCTTATGTGATCGCCCGTCTATCATGCAACGGCTCGACAAAATTGAGGCTTTCATCAAGGATACATCCCTAAAAAGCACCCTCCGCACGTATTTGAAAGACCTTCCTGATATCGAACGCGCTTTGGCACGTATAAGCCTAGAACGCGCAAGCCCCCGAGACTTTATAAACATACGAAACGGATTGTTTCAATCTAATGAAATCCTAATCCATCTGAGGGGTTCTTCAAATACAGTATTGGAGACACTTAGACAGACCCTCTCCCCTACAGATGAAATTGCCTCTCTTTTTGACACGCTTCTCCGCGCGATAGATGATGATGCACCTGTTTTGGCACGGGATGGAGGCTTTATTAAAGAAGGCTTTCACCCCAAGCTTGATGCCCTCAAAAATATTAGGACAGAAAGCAAAAACCTGATTGCCGCCTTGCAGGGGAAATATATTGGGATGACCAAAATTGATCGCCTAAAGATCACGCATAACAATGTTTTAGGCTATTTTATTGATGTGCCTGCTAAAAAGGCAGATGCCCTTATGATCCGCACAGGGGTGATCCGCACAGGGGTGATCCGCGCAGGGGTAATCCGTACAGGAGAAGAAAACACGCAAGATAATCCCTTTATCCACCGTCAAACGCTCGCCAATAATGTGCGTTTCACAACGGCAGAACTGGCAGAACTCGAACGGGATATTGCGTCTGCCTCTGACAAAGCGTTGGCGATTGAATTAGAGCTGTTCAAAGAGCTTGAACAGCAAATTCTCTCGGTTGCCGATGACCTCACCCGTATGGCACAAGAGCTCTCCGATCTGGATGTCTCAACTGCCTTGGCAGAGTTGGCCATTGAATTGGACTATACGCGTCCAAAGATAACCGAAGATTACACCTTCGAGATCAAGAATGGACGTCATCCTGTGGTTGAGCGCGTCCTCCACCTGAGTGGTACGAAACAATTTGCGCCTAATGAGTGTCTCCTTAACCCTAACACGCGCCTGTGGTTACTCACGGGGCCAAACATGGCAGGAAAATCCACCTTCTTGCGCCAGAATGCGCTCATTGCACTCTTGGCGCAAATGGGGTCATATGTCCCTGCTTCTCAAGCCACCATTGGACTGGTTGACAAAGTCTTTAGCCGTGTGGGGGCAGCCGATGATCTGGCGCGTGGACGCTCGACCTTTATGGTGGAGATGGTTGAAACGGCCACCATCCTCACTCAAGCCACCGCGCGGTCTCTCGTAATTCTAGATGAAATCGGACGAGGCACTTCGACCTATGACGGCCTCTCCATTGCGTGGGCGTGTGTTGAATATCTGCATGAACATAATCAATGTCGTGCCTTGTTTGCCACGCATTATCATGAGTTAACCCAACTTGAAACCCAACTCCCCTCTCTCTCCTGCCATACGATGGCGGTCAAAGAATGGAAAGGGGATATCATTTTTCTCCATAGCGTTCAAAAAGGCGCAGCAGATAAATCCTACGGTATCCACGTTGCCAAACTCGCTGGCCTCCCTGCCCCTGCCCTCAAACGCGCCTCTCAGATTCTTAAAACCCTCCAAAAAGATAAGAAAAACACGACAGAGCTTCCTCTCTTTTCTGTGCCTAGAGAGAGAGAAGAAGACCCCTCTCCATCGCTCCTCGAAGACGCCCTTTCCCAAATCTCTCCTGACAGCCTCTCTCCAAGGGAAGCGTTGGATATAGTGTATAAACTTAAAGGACTGGTTCTAAATGATTAACTCCATCCTCGACTCCATCGGCAACACGCCACTCCTCAAAATTGAAGAGGGGGTTTATGCCAAGGCGGAATATCTTAACCCCTCGGGCTCAGTCAAAGACCGTATTGCGCTCTATATTATTGAGAAAGCGGAAAAAGAAGGGCTTTTGAAAAAAGGGAACACAATTGTTGAGTCGACCAGTGGAAATACGGGGAATGCATTTTCCTTTGTGGCTGCCGTTAAAGGGTACAAAATGATTGTCCTTCTCCCTGATGGCTATACCAGCGAGCGTACACGGATTTCCCAAGCCTTTGGCGCGGAGGTCCGTCATATTGGGTATTTCCATGTCAATGAAGCGCGAGAACAGGCCATAAAAATGGGCAAAAAAGAGGGATTCTTCTGCCCAGAACAATTTGATACTGAATGGAATATTGAAGAAAATAGAGACTGGCTTGGACAGGAGATCCTTGATCAAATTCCTGAGGGGATCAAATTCGATGCGATGATACAAGGCGTGGGAACAGGGGGAACGCTTGTGGGCGTTGGGCAATGTCTGCGCGCCCATCATAACCCAGACTTAAAACTCTATGTCACCGAGCCGATGGAGTCTCGGACTTTGGAGTGCGGGGAAGTTGGAAAGCACGATATTGAAGGCATCGCCGATGGCTTTGTGCCCACTGTCTATGAGCGCAATCAAGAGATGATGGATGGCTTTTTTCCTATCCCCAGTAAAGAAGCCGTTGCCGAAGCGCGCCTTTTGTCACGCAGAGGCTTGTTTGTGGGCGCCAGCTCAGGCGCTAATTTGTGTGCCATTAGAAAGCTCAAAGCACAAAACCCACACATCAAAAACATTCTCACCTTTTTATGTGATCGGGGAGAAAAATATTTGTCCTCGATTTATGCTTAGATTATGATGCGGTATATTTTCCTCCCCCCTCCTTGTCATCCTGAACTTGTTTCAGGATCTGGTGAATATAAGCATGAGATCCTGAAACAAGTTCAGGATGACAGGAGATTGAGGAAATATTGTCATCTTATATTCCTCCACTTCTTCCTTCTATGCACAGCCTGTAGCTCCCCTCAGAGCATAGAAAACACCATTTCCATCCCCATAAATAATATGCTCACCGAGCAAGATTTTAGAGAAGCGGTCACAGACTATCTTTATAAGGGCGGAGGACCCGCTGTAAGTACATACGACATTGTCATGACAGATCTAAATGGAGATCATAGCCCAGAGGGGCTTGTTATGATGAACACGCCCTTTAAAACATGGTGCAAAGCCACGGGATGTACACTTCTTATTTTTGAGGAGAAACAGAGAAAAATCAGCCTTCATAGTCGCATTGAGCCTATTCGAGGCCCTTTATTTCTTCACGACACAGAAGGGACATGGAAAAGCATTGTCACACGGCAATACGGTCTCAACCGTGATCCTCGCTATATTGAGCTCCAAAATGAAGGTACAGGGTATCCAGCGTTCACCCTGAACGCCCTAGATTATCAAGGACATGACCCGCATGCAGGAGCAAGCTATTTTTATTCTGATTGAGAGTTATCTTGTTTTCTTGCTTCTCGTTCCGCAATTTCTTTCTCTTTTGCCACACGCTCTAATTCACGCTGTTCTTTTTCATACTCCATTTTGGATTCTTCAGATTTCCACATTTGACGGACAACGCCACCAAAGACACTGCTTCCTGACGTTTCTTTCTCCTCTTGGAGATTTCTGTACATCGTACGTGTGCGTTCTCTCATCTGATCTTTTTCTTCATCATCAAAAGAGAGTTGAACATCTTTAAGCATCGTCTGGAAATCCAGTGCAGACATGTGCACTTTCTTCAGCTCGTCCATAATATTGCGCTCTTGTGCATCAAAATCTCCATCTGACCAGACAAGAAGACGGGCAAAGATAAAAAATTCACTTTTATCATGTTGGTCTGTAATGCTATGAAAACATTCTCCCACGTTTGCTTTTTGAGTTATATCCAACTCCAAAACGGCTTTTTGATCCTCGGAAAAAGGATATTCTGAGATCGCATCACGCATAAACTTTTCTTCTTCATCCGTGATAATGTCATCCGCATGCGCCATGGCAAAAACGGCGCGCCACATGTTAAAGCGACTATCTGTGATATGGTTGGGTGTCTGGTCTGTCATTCTTTTCTTCCTTTTTTATATATGAATGGGACGGTCATCAACGGCGAGTGCCGCCTCTTTTACAATTTCTGAAAGGGTTGGATGGGCATGGCACATGCGCGCAAGATCTTCTGCACTGCCTCCAAATTCCATCACAGCTGCAATTTCATGGATCAAAGTCCCTGCTTCTGCGCCCAGAATATGAGCCCCCACTATTTTATCTGTTTTTTTATCCGCTAAAATTTTAACAAAACCATCAAGGGCATTCATCGCGCGGGCACGCCCATTAGCCATATAGGGGAATTTTCCAACTTTATAGGCAACATTATCCTCTTTCAACTGTTGTTCTGTTTGTCCAATTTGAGAGGCCTCTGGATGCGTATACACCACACCAGGGATTAAGTTATAATCAATATGCCCCGTTTCTCCTGCTAGCATTTCTGCCAGTACAACGCCTTCTTCTTCGGCTTTATGCGCGAGCATTGGTCCTGCAATCACATCTCCAATCGCGAAAATACCTTCCACAGAGCTTTCAAAGGTCTCATCTGTGACAATCCGTCCGCGCTCATCCCGCTCCACACCGATTGCCTCCAACCCTAAACCGTCCGTATAGGCTTTGCGCCCCACAGACACCAACACAACATCCGCTTTCAGCTTTTCACTCTTCCCGCCTGTCGCAGGCTCAAGTGTTAGATCAAGGCCTGCTTTAGAGCGTTTTGCGCCCATTACTTTTGTACTCAGCTTAAAGCTCATACCTTGTTTTGTAAGAATTTTGAGCATGTCTTTCGAGACATCCTCATCCATTCCAGGCAAAATCTTGTCTAAATACTCTATAATTGTGACATCACTCCCCAAACGGCTCCAGACAGCCCCCATCTCAAGGCCAATATATCCCCCACCAATCACAGCCAGTGTTTTGGGCACTTTTGAGAGCGACAACGCCCCTGTAGAGGAGACAATCCGATCTTCATCAATCTCTATATTAGGCAAAGACATAACTTCAGAGCCTGTTGCAATGATAATATTATCTGTATCGTATTTTTTTCCATCCACCGAGACTTTTCCTGCCTCTTCAATGGTGGCAGTTCCTTTTATCCACTCAATTTTATTCTTCTTAAAGAGAAACTCAATGCCTTGCGTATTGGCACCAACGACACCGTCTTTATGCGCCATCATCGCTTTAAGATCGAGAGACATTTTCTCAATCTTAACCCCAAATGCTCCCAAAGAGTGCTGCGCCTCTTCATATTTCTCAGAGGCTTGCAATAACGCTTTCGAGGGGATACACCCAACATTTAAACATGTTCCACCTAGCGCCTGCTGTTTTTCTACACACGCCACTTTCATCCCCAACTGCGCACACCGCACAGCACACACATACCCCCCTGGCCCTGCGCCGATGATAATAACGTCATAAGATGGTAAGACAGACATGATTTCCCCTTCATTTTGATACGCAGAATAATAAGACAAAACAGGAGGGAAAACAAGATTAAGGTGTGCGTTTTTATAGAATTACCATAATTTTATATTGACGCCATCAAAAAATATCTATAAACAGAGCCTAAATTTAACCAAGTAGAAGTAAATAAAGTTTAAAATGGCATATGATCCACACAGTCATACTTCAACAGACACCCTCTTAAAAACTCATTTTCAACACCCTGCCCGCGCCTATACAATTCCCGATGATTTAGAACCAGAATTAAAATATATCCTCCCTCATATAAGGAGCTTTAGAGAAATCTTCGATACAATTCTGAGCACCCCTCAAACACATACAAATCAGACTGCCCCCCTCCCAAATAATTACGTGTTGCTCAGTATAGGTCTGGACACAATCAGTCAAAATGGATACCCCACACAAAAAATTGCCACGGCTGAGTATCAATATAGGGTGCGAACTAATTTATCTTCTACCTATCATGGCTCACATAATGCCACTGATTCCACTATAAAATGTCGGACACACAACACATCTTGTGATCGTATAGAAATAGAAACACAGGCAGGAGATTTAGAAAAAAAAACCATTCCCAAAAGCCTCTCCGTCCTTAAAAAAAGGAGAGGAGATAAACCTCTCCCCCCTGTCTTCACTCATATTACGGATCATGATCTACGTGTGGAGGCTTTGTGCCTTACCTCACGCTCTAATTTCTTTTTTGAATTTCGAGTGCAGGAGGGGCTTATCGCGCGATATCATGCCTGCGCTGACCAAAATCTTTTCCTCACACCACATGCAGATACACATGTTGGTGGGGATCTGGAAACCGAGTTTGAAATCTACGAATTTATCTCTGATGAATTTTTAACGCCTGAGGAGGTCAAAGAAAAAATTATCCTTGCGCAAGATAAGCTCGATAAGATTCTCCGTACCCAGCATGGATCTGATATATCCCCCTCACCGGCCAGTAAACTGGTCAGAGCCGCAAATGCTGTAAGCACACACTATCAAAACAATAACCCTAATTTACAGCTTAAAGATGCGAGAGACCCTGCTCCGTATTATACCCCTCACCAATGGGCGCTTCTCTCGGACATTCGACCTGCTGATTTATTTACAAAAAATGCCTATACGAAGCTCTCTGATTTTTTTACACGCGCTCTACTTTCTCCAGATCTTCTGCTTGCAGAGAATATTGATCACACTAAAAACACTCAAAAATTTCGTGCCTTGATTGCCAAAGTTGCATAAAATTTTGTAGGATCACCTCATGTATGATTTCACAGGAATTGGAAATGCGTGCCTAGATCTTATCGCCTCTGTTGAGGAGGAGGTTATTACCCGTTTTAGCCTTGATAAATCTTATAGCAATGTCATTGATAAGAAGACCAAAGGCACTCTTAAATCCTTTCTTCCCTCCCTCACCTATAATTTAGGGGGAGCGGCGTCAAACGTTGCACATGTTATCTCTGCCTTGGGAGGACACACAGCCTTCATGGGGCGTCTTGCCGATGATTCTACAGGGCGCAGGATCCTGACAGGGCTTCGAGAGGCAAAGATACATTACCCTCTTCATGCTGTTTCAAATACACCTCTGGAGACTGCTGAGATTTTTTGTCTCACAACGCCCGATGCAGAAAGGACATTCGCCTCCTACTATGGGATCAGTCAAGAGATCAGCATGCATGACATTCACATGGAGACACTCCAACAGAGTAAGATCGTCTATTTAGATGGTTATTCTCTCTACTCTCCCCATGCCAAAGAGGCATTTGATACAATTTTGGATTATATAGAAGACACACAGACACGCTCTGTTTTTCACTGTGGAGATGTCAATGTTGTCAAAGCATTTCCTCAAGAGGTCAAGTCTTTAACAGCACGAGCAGACATCGTCATTTTCAATGAAAAAGAATCCATGACGTGCTTTCCAAACAAAACTACAGAAGAGATCGTGGATGATTTAGCACGTTGCAAGACAGCAGGTGCCCTTACTTTAGGCCAAGAGGGCGCCTATATATTTAAAAATCAGAACATACTAAAAGTGAATGCAATAGAATGCATTTCTCCGCCTCTTGATACCTGTGGTGCAGGAGATCATTTCTCAGGAGGATTCCTATATGGATTAACCCATAATTTACCTCTTGAACACTGTGGAAAACTGGCCTCTTTATGTGCCCATAAAGCCCTTTTCCACTTTGGAGCCCGTCCACAAGGATCGCTCACCCCTTTATTGAAAAAAATGAGAGATGACAAGTCTGAATAGAATCTGTTAGTCTCCCAGCTATGAAACTTTACGCCCTCTTTCTCCTCCTCTGCGTTCTCGCCTCTCCTATATCTGCTCAGTTTCCAGAAAAAAGAGAGATGGGAATGAAGCATATGAAGATTGGTGTTACGCCTGTACAATCGCCTGCAAAAACAGCGGATCCTGCCCCCTCTCCTGCTCAAAACATCGAGCTTTCTGAAGAAGAAAAGCAACTCAAGAAAGAGAAACGCTCTTCTTTGATCAAAGCTTTGATCAAAGACAAAATGACGGATCCCATTCCTTATTTTACCAAAGAAGAAGATCTAAAAGAGTGGCCTTATTTAAAATCTCTGCTCAGTAGTGATCCCGCACGACAAAAAATGGCGATTGAATATCTTGAAGCGCATCCTGAACAGGTTTCTCCTATGGTGCTCCTCCTTGCCACAGAGTATTTTTTAACACAGAACAAGAAAGAGAAGGCTGCGCTCTATCTTTATGCCTCTCAACTCCGCGTTCGGTTTGACATGGAGCGGTGGCCAATAGTAAATGAGAGTGGAATTAGTGCCCGTAAAAAAACGCACCCTGCAACAGAAACACTCCTTCTCTCGACAACAATCGCACAGGGAATCTATGGGTGGTCTCTTGCTCAAAAACCTCGTTTTTTAAAAATCATGGAGACACTCAAAGAATGGGATAAGGCCACACCTTATGCCTACAGACCGTTTTATGAGATTCCAAGCTCTACAGAGATTGAGACATGGACAGAAACTCTAGGTCAAACGCGCACGGATTTCTTCGAAAAACAAATAGAAATGATCTCTGCCATCCATCCAGAGTAACAGTTATAACTATGTTCCTCTCTTCTCCAATATGATACTCTATTTACACCATGGATTTTAACACCACATTACTCCGAGAAAAGTTTATCATTCGCGATGTGATCAATGCACCGTCTGACAGTGCTTTGATTGCAATGAGCAACCGTATGGCTGTCAATCTAACCGATGCCAAAGGAATCACTGTTGAAACAATCATTGTCCGTGCTCAAAACATGCATCTGTGTATTCGCATGGCAAGCCATATCGTCCACGCCTATGAACAAAATGGGTCTCTCTTGTACCACGACCATTCCTATAGCTGGGAAAAGGCGTGGGAACGCCTTATTGGCACGCATGAGCAAAAACATAATCCTCATAAATGGATTGCACTCTATGCCCAAGGAAAAGTTGTTTTTGAAAGCGGGATCCATCATCCCTTTCTTGATCTTATTGAAAAATGTGATGCCGCCAATCCTGAAAATTATGATTCCGCCGTCCGCCTTGCCGAAGATGCCTTTAGCCAGCTTGGAAAAACAGTTACAGTCGATTATGAATCCAACATTGGGCTGGTTGTTTTTGTTGAGAAAGGGCAAGGACGCTGTGGCATTATCCTCCGCAACGCCTCAGATAAAAACTCAACCTTTAATTTCCGTATAGAAGAAAGCAAAGACCAACATATATCTCCCGTTCAATGCCTCAATATCTGTGCTGCTTTTTTGGAAGGCATACAGCTTGCTTTTATTATTGGTATGGCCAACTAAAAGATGAGATTAACGCTCATCTCAAAAAGTAACACTGAATATGTGACTTCTATTTCTGCGCGACGGCGCTTAGGAAAACTCAATACGGAAATCCGTGCATTCGAAAACTCAAAATCTGTTCACTACAGACCTCAACGTCCAGAATTTGGAGACCTTGTGAGCCACGCTGAAAAACTCGCCCGTGACCTCTTTAGCCAAATTCCTCCCGAAAATTATGATGAGAACGAAGAATACGTTGAGTAAGTCATACCTTTTTATTTTGATGTGGTTACACTATTTCTGGACAGAAAGCTATGTTTCTTCCTTGTATTTAACCCTCCATCCTATTACCACTACATATCATAGTAGACTCTCTTTATTTAGGATGCCCTCATGACAAAATTTCTTATACAGTGCTTTGCCGTTGTTTTACTTGTATTCACGTTAAATGGCTGTGTTCAAACGTCTCAAACATGGAAAGAGTCAGCGGGGAGTTCTACGGTTCTTCCCTCGCCCTCCCTTCCTGACAGACAAATACAATCTCACCCTGTTGAAGTTGCCCTTCTTGTTCCCCTATCAGGACGGGGAAGGGATCTTGGGCAAGCGATTTTAAATGCGGCACAATTGGCAGTTTTTGATATGGCGCCTCAAGATTTTCAGCTCATTCCACGGGACACACAAGGGACTCCTTTTGGCGCTCAAATAGCCACACAGGAAGCTATTAATAACGGCGCAGACCTTATTCTCGGCCCTCTCTTTTCAAACTCTGTCAAAAGTGCAAGTGCAGCGGCCGCCCCCCATAATATTAACATCATAGGCTTTACAACAGACTCTCATGCTGTCAGCTATAACAGCTTTGCCATGGGATTTTTGCCTAGCACACAAGTCGAAACTATTTTACGATATGCGATGGAACAAAAGCATCAACGCTTTTCAATCGTTGTCCAAAACAATCAATATGGCGCGCTTGTTTCTAAAAATGTACGCCAAGTCCTCTCTCGTCAAAACGTGCCCTCTCCACATGTTCACACAATAGATGGAGAAACACCTGATTTAAACAGGCTCTATAATGAGATTCTCTCCTCTCACTCACAGGCCATTCTTTTGGCCGTTGATATGACAACAGCCATAAGCATTTCCAATTATCTCCTCTCCAAAGGACTCCCTAATCAAGTCCTTCAACGCTTGGGTCTTGGGTTGTGGGATGACGCGCAACGTACCTATTCCAGCGCTCTAGAAGGCGCATGGTATGCCGCGCCAAGCCCTCTCCAAAGAGACCGTTTTACCCGTCTCTATGAAAATACATATGACGTCCCCCCTCCTCGTCTGGCAAGTATGGGATATGACGCAACAGCCCTTGCCATTTCTTTAGCAAAACGAGGCATTAAGTATTCAAAAGATGACCTCATCAGACCAAATGGCTTTTATGGCCTAGATGGTATTTTCAGATTTCGTCCGAATGGATTGGTTGAACGCGGCCTTGCCATTATGGAATTTTCTCGCGGACGAACAATTATCCGACAGGATTCTCCTAAAAGTTTTTAAGAGATCCTTCACACACCGTCATCCTGAACTTGTTTCAGGATCTGGTAGAATATATGCAGGAGATCCTAAAACAAGTTCAGGATGACGGGAGAGACAGCGGGACATATGTTTCTCCTTAAAATAACAAGATTGAACTAGAGATACTTAGCTAGTATCTTTCGCCAAGCGTCTCAAGACGAAGTGCAATATCCCACCATTTTGATAGTAATCAAGCTCGTCTTCTGTATCTATACGCACCAATAACTGTGTTGTTTTTTGTGAGCCGTCTGGGTAGACAATCTGCATCTCGACCTCACTGCGGGGCGTAATCTCTGCCACACCTGTTATATCTATTGTTTCAAAGCCTGTGAGATGAAAGCTCTTACGAGACTCCCCTGCTCTAAACTGGAGAGGGAGAACCCCCATTCCAATCAAGTTTGAGCGATGAATACGTTCAAAGCTTTCCGCCACAACGGCTTTCACACCTAAAAGACGGGTGCCTTTGGCGGCCCAATCTCTAGAGGAGCCTGTGCCGTATTCTTTGCCTGCGATCACAACCAAAGGCGTGTCGTCGGCGACATATTTCATCGCCGCGTCATAAATAGACATTTGATCGTTGGAGGGGATATATTTTGTATAGCCCCCCTCAATGTCAGGAGTCATTTCATTTTGAATGCGGATATTTCCAAAAGTGCCCCGCATCATCACTTCGTGATTGCCTCGGCGAGAGCCATAGGAGTTGAAATCTTTTGGACTAATCTGATGGGATTTCAGATAATCCCCTGTCGGAGACTCAATTTTGATTGCCCCTGCAGGAGAGATATGATCAGTCGTCACGGATTCCCCCAAAAGTGCCAAAATGTGCGCGCCCTTAATATCTGAGGGAGTCTCAGGCTCAAGCCCCATCCCTTCAAAAAATGGTGGGTTTTTCACGTATGTTGAGCTGTCTTGCCATTGATAGGTCTGGGTCGCGTGCGCGTCTCCATAAGCTTGCCATTCTTTCGAGCCTGTAAAGACATCTGCATAGCGTGTCTCAAACATCTCTTGCGTGACGCAATTGTCAATCCTCTCTTGAATCTCTTGATTGCTGGGCCAAATATCACGCATATACACATCATTGCCCTCCTGATCTTGCCCGAGAGGATCCTTGTAGAGATCAATTTTCATTGAGCCTGCCAAGGCATAGGCCACAACCAACGGCGGAGAGGCTAAGTAATTGGCTTTGACATGGGGACTAATCCGTCCCTCAAAGTTTCTGTTTCCTGAGAGCACTGAGGTCACCGTGAGATCTCCCGTTTCAATCGCTTTGGCAATAGGTGCTGGCAAAGGTCCAGAATTTCCGATACAGGTTGTACAGCCATATCCCACAAGGTTAAAGCCCAACGCATCAAGATCCTCTTGCAAGCCTGCCTTAACCAGATAATCCGTCACCACTTTGGATCCAGGCGCCAAAGACGTTTTGACCCATGGTTTCACCTGTAAGCCTTTTTCTCTGGCTTTACGGGCAACAAGCCCCGCCGCCAACATCACAGATGGATT
Organism: Alphaproteobacteria bacterium; assembly: GCA_024279035.1. Lineage (GTDB taxonomy): Bacteria > Pseudomonadota > Alphaproteobacteria > Micavibrionales > Micavibrionaceae > UBA1850. The sequence goes on along the minus strand of JAJRSA010000013.1, from coordinate 150,438 downwards.
AGAGGTGTTTGTACAGCTTGTAATAGCGGCGATCACAACATCTCCATTATCAAGCGCATAGTCTGCGCCCTCAACAGGGATGTTTTTCTCTTCTGCCTCCACATCTTGAAACGCATGCACGGCCTGTGTCAGATCAATGCGATCCTGAGGACGTTTTGGACCTGCAATAGAGGGGACAACATCTCCCATATCGAGATGGAGCGTATAGGTAAATTCTGGCTCATTACCTGCCTCACGCCACAACCCCTGCTCTTTCGCATACGCCTCCACCAATTTTACACGATGCGGATCACGGCCTGTAAAGGAGAGATAGCGCAATGTTTCCTCATCAATCGGAAAAAATCCACAGGTTGAGCCAAATTCTGGCGCCATATTCCCAAGGGTTGCCCTATCTGGCAAGCTCATATGATCTAGCCCATCGCCATAAAATTCGACAAATTTCCCAACCACACCCTTCTCTCGGAGCATTTCCGTGACGGTCAGAACCAAATCTGTTGCGGTTGCGCCTTCTTTGAGTTTTCCCGTGAGCTTAAAGCCAATCACTTCAGGGATAAGCATCGACACAGGTTGCCCAAGCATAGCGGCTTCCGCTTCAATCCCTCCAACACCCCACCCAAGAACGGCCAAACCATTGACCATGGTGGTATGTGAATCTGTGCCCACCAATGTATCAGGGTAGGCCACCATTTTACCGTCTTGATCAGGCTCTGCCCAAACGGTTTGAGAGAGATATTCCAAATTGACTTGATGGCATATGCCTGTCCCTGGGGGGACAACGCGGAAATTATCAAACGCATCTTGTCCCCAGCGCAAAAACTTATAGCGCTCATCATTGCGTTCAAACTCACGTTTTACATTCGCGTCAAAGGCCTCAGGGCTAGCGAATTCATCCACCATCACAGAATGGTCAATGACCAAATCAACGACTGATAACGGGTTAATCTTTTGAGGGTCTCCCCCCAGAGACACCATGGCTTCGCGCATTGCTGCCAAATCAACCACGGCAGGGACGCCTGTAAAATCCTGCATCAACACACGGGCAGGACGATAGGCAATTTCTTTGTCCGAGGATTTTTCTTTTTGCCAGTCAATCAAGGCTTGAATATCGTCTGTTGTCACAGAACGCCCATCTTCATAGCGTAACAAATTTTCTAACAAGACTTTCAATGTAAAGGGGAGCTTATCTATATTGCCCAGCTTTTCAGCCACTGTTTTCAAGGAGAAATAGTCATACGCCTTCCCCTCCACAGTCAACGTTTGTCGTGTTTTAAGTGAGTTTTGACCTGTGCGTGCCATGTTTTATCCTGCTTTTACGAGTTTTTACTGCCAATACAGACAAAATACCATGATTTAAAATGAAAAAATACAAAGAAAAAGACTAAAAATATCGTTTAAAATCAAATGGATATAAATAAGGCGCAAATAAGGCGTATTTAACGCAAAAAAAAGACACAGTTCCATGCGATATTAAGACTATAAGAATTTTATAGATCTCTCCTTTAAAGGACATTTATAGAGCTTAACAAAACCAAATTCGAAACCGCTGACGTCCCTCACGCAGCGGTTTTCGTGAGTCTGGAGGGCAGAATCACGAATGTTGACATATACTATAAATTAATTTACATCTGTTATATCTTAAAATCCATTAAGGTAATGCTACAATGGCTGATAAAAAAAGACGTATTTTGATTGTCGATGATGATATGGCACGCTACCACGATGTGGAGAGCATGTTTAAGAATTGTGGCGTTGAAGTTGAAGTCGGCTATGCCACCTGTACGCAAGATGCTCTAAAAATATTAGACAACTGGCTTCAAAGTGGTCACAAACCAAACATTATTACAGCGGATGATAATACTTGTGGAAGTGGTGAGATTGGGCTGGATGTTTTGACAGATCTCCTCTCTCATTGTGAACACACAGGAACACAATACCTTCCAGATACATTTTTTATACACTCTAGAGATACAGATTGCCAGCCTGCTTTAAAATGGGGAACCCCTCAATACACTCAAACTCAAGAGTTTGAGTGTATTGCCATTTGGCAAAAAAAAGAGGAACGAGAGAAAATATTGAAAGAATATGAAAATTACCTATTTCTCCATACAACGCTACGAAGATATTGTAATAGACACTGGGGAACACATTTTATTGTAAGTAAAGATGCTTACACATTAACACAAAGCCCAGAGACCAAATTCCCCCCTCAAACAATCCATAAAATAGTTGCCAACGGGAATGCAACACAAGAACAAGGGCTTTCTTGCTTTGATCCTTCAAATAGGAAGCTTATCGAGAAAAATTACATCAGTAGTGTCCCATATATTGAAGAATTGATATTTAAAGAAGGCACAGGAAGCCCTGTCTCTGGACGATTAGCATTGAGTAAATCCGATATTGATGACTTAAAAAGAAAAAGTCAAAACGAGCCTATTATTTTCTGCACACATGATTATACACCAGAAATGTCTACTTTTTTCAGGAACATTGATGGATTTATCCTTATAGGAAAAGCAAATAACCATCTCGCTCTTCAAGCAGAAAATGCAGACATTACAGCAATTATGGGATTAGACCCTGAGAGCAATGGTCATATCTCTCTGAAAGACAATCAGCTCCTCCACACATATTATTTCCATAACCTTGAGACGGGTGATAATGATCAGCAGCTAAAAAAATTATCAATAGGAGATTATGTGACCATAGATAGTGGTAATATAATCAGCTCCATAGGAGGTGTTTTCATTTCAGAACAATGTGAAATATCAAACTATTCCCTTCAAGATGAATATTGGTACTCTGACTTCATGGACTGGGCAGATACCGCACGAAAAACGCATACTCCTTTATCCATTTTAGCCAATGCCGATACCTCTGAACAAGTACAAAAGGCTTTTGAGCATGGCGCAGAAGGTATTGGGCTTCTCCGTACAGAACATTTATTGTCCTCTAACACAAAAGGCTTAGAGGCCCTTCAATCTCTTATGACAGAGATCGATGAAACACACAGAAAATCTGCCCTCAACATTCTTAATGATATTCAGGAGAAGATCCTCCAAAAAATATTCACAGACGCAAATAACACGCCTGTTACCGTCCGTCTCCTAGATGCTGTCCCTGATGAAATTTTGGACAATACACATACTTTTAGACAAGATCTTGATACAGACCAGAGAAGAGGTGTGCAGTTTGCCTCTCAAACATCTGGTCTCTATGAGATGCAAATTGCCTCTCTCTTCAATGCTGCCGCCAAAGCTAAATATACTGCCCCTGTTAAAATTTTAGTGCCTTTAGTCAGAATGGTCGATGAATTTTTAGAGGTTAAAGCCACAGCACAAAAAATTGCAGATAATCGTGCCTATAAGATCGGCGCAATGATCGAAACACTGGATGCGGTTGACAATATCAGGGAAATAGCCCAACAGGCTGACTTTATAAGCATTGGCACAAATGATCTTATGTCAGAGATCATGGGCGGTATAGAACGCCACGACGGAAAGACCATCACAGACTGGATGATTACACATAAAGTCACAGGACAAAGCCCCTTCCAACACATCACATCCATTTTAGAAGAGATAATAAAAAAAATCGTGACACAGGCACGAAACGCTAACCCTTATATTGAAATTTCCATCTGTGGACGCCACATGGGAACAGACTATAGAGCCTCTGAAATGGCTATTAAATTAGAGTTAGATAGCCTCTCTGTCCCTCCTAAATTTTTAGACCAAACACGCGCAAATGCGGGGCACTATGCTATAGGGTAAACTTAACGCTCAATCTTGCGCTGGACACGCTTGGCGGTAATAGGGCTTCTCTGGTCACAGCGCTCTATTTTTTGACCCACAGCATCGTAATTACTTTTGGAGTCAATCACAGACTGGCGCTGCGAGCGCGCACTCATCATTGCTGTGTTATTGGCTTTTACAATTTGATTGAGGCGTTTCTGTATCTGTTGTTGAATCTTGTTTTTCTGTGCAGTGGGGAACGGGCCATAAATGGCTTTTCGGTTCACTTCTCTTAATAAGTCTTGCCCCAATTTTTGAGCATATTGATTGGTCACTTGCTTATCAACAGCAATATGTTGCATCTCGTGGGTCATCACTTCCCTAAAATGACATCCCCCTTTTCTATATTCATTGGCAATCATAATGACAGGCTTCATCTTCATCTTTACCGTCACTGTGTCATACCACAGGCAACTCTCGTTGGTATTGGGATTGGTTAAAATTTGAAACTTGACCAAATGCTCAATATTAAACTGTCCATTGGCGATCCCAAACGTATGTGTAATGGCCTTACTGCCATAGGGATTTTGGCTAGCTAACTGCACATTAGACAGCTCAAGAAAGCTTTTGGAATAATCATATCTGATCTTAGACATTTCTGGTGAAATTCTGATATTGGCCTTCTTTGACATTTTACACCATGACGACGCCTGCGCACTTACGGAGAAGAAACACAGACATAAAACAATCAAAAGACGACGGACAAACATATTGTTACTATAGCGTGAAAGTGTTAAGAAGGAGGAAATTTTAGGAGATCATATATGTTTTTTTTAATCCAATTCATAAGCTACGCTGTCCAGATCTATATCTGGATTATTATTGCCGAAATTGTCTTAAGCTGGCTGGTGATCTTTGATGTGATCAACACACGCAACCCTCAAGCCCAAAACCTTATTCACCTCATCAAAAAAGCAACGCATCCTGTTATGTCCCGCGTACGACGCTATATCCCCCCAATTGGAGGGCTGGATTTAACGCCTATGATTGTTATTTTTGGATTAATGCTCTTAAGAAATCTGGTGATTAGACTTCTCCTCTCTGGATCTGGAGGCTTTGTTCTCTAAATGACGATGCTTATCAACGGAAAAGAGATCGCTACACAGCTCCGTGAGACTTTAAAAACTCAGATTGAGAGTATGGACAAAAAACCGGGACTGGCCGTCATTTTAGTCGGTGATGATCCTGCAAGTCATGTTTACGTCAAAGGGAAAATAAAAGCCTGTGAAAGCGTCGGCGTCCTTAGTGCAGAACACAAACTCCTCGACACGGCAACTTTTGATGAAATTGCCTCTGTGATTACAACATTGAACACGGATCCAACACTCCATGGGGTTCTGTTACAACTCCCTCTTCCAGATCATCTTTCTGATGTGCAAGAAGACCTCGTTCAGATGATTCACCCTGAGAAGGATGTCGATGGCTTAACGACGCTTAATGCAGGGAAATTGTTCTTAGGGCACAAAGATGGTCTTGTCCCCTGCACGCCACAAGGCTCTCTCCTGCTTATAAAATCCGTTCAAGAGGATTTATCGGGACTCCATGCTGTCGTTCTTGGACGCTCAAACCTCTTTGGAAAACCAATGGCACAACTGTTACTCCAAGAAAACTGTACAGTCACAACCGCTCACTCCAGAACAAAGCATATTGAAGCTATTTGCCGTCAAGCCGATATTCTTATCGCTGCCGTCGGACGCCCCAAAATGGTCAAAAAAGACTGGATCAAACAAGGAGCCATCGTTATTGATGTCGGCATTAACCGCCTAGACACAGGGAAGCTCTGTGGCGACGTTGACTTTAAAGAGGCTCAAGAGATCGCCCGCGCCATCACCCCTGTCCCTGGCGGTGTTGGCCCCATGACCATTGCTTGCCTCCTTCAGAATACACTTAGAGCGTCATCGAACAGCCGGCTGTAAAAACTCAGGACGATGAATATGCTGTGTGTGATTTTCAATAGTTTCGTTATAAACTTTGTAGATCTGCGACATCATTTTATTCATTGCAAATTTTTGTTCATAGATCTCTCTACCAACCTCTCCCATCTCTCTTCTTTTTTCTTGATTAGAAATCAAATCTCTCAGATGACCAGATAAACACTCTACATCCATACGTGGAAAAACATAACCGTTATCACCATCAACAACAAGTTCAGAAACTCCACCCACATCACTTGCAATAACAGGAAGTCTTGCGCGCATGGCTTCAATAATGGAAATAGGAAGCCCTTCTTGATGACTGGATAAAATAAAAATATCTTTCTGAGAAATAAAATTTGGAATATCTTCAACCTCTCCCAAAAAATGGCAACGATCTCCAATACCAAGCTTTGTTGCTAATTCCTTATACTGCTTACTCTCTCCCCCACCAGCAAAGTCAACTACCCAATTCATATCTTTAAGAGCTGATAAGGCATGCAGGACGCTTGTATGATCTTTTTCAGGAGACAATCTAGAAACCATTACAAGTCTTACCGCCTCATTTTTTTTAGAGTTATGTTGTCCTTGTTGAGTCGGAAGAACATTAGGAATACCATTATGGATTGTCCTTGATGTCTCAGGGTACACATACCCTCTTGTAAGGCCATGATTTCTATTAAAATCACTTACAAAAATAGTTTGTCCATTATTAAATATACTTGCCATGCTATGGCATGCACCATTAATAGCTTTTGTTTTAAGAGAAACGGAATCATGCCCAAAACTCCACCCATGTACCGTGTGAACAGAAGGAATTGACAAAAGTCTTGCAGCAATTCTAGCGGGAAATTCAGATGATATGTTATGCGAATGCACTACATCTGGAGGCTTCTTTTTTAAGAGAGAAGCAAGCTCAAATACACTACGTACATAAAGATCGGGTCTTTTTATATCTCGTATGATTTCTGGACATTCTACAACATTAACACCTCTATCTTTTAATGGATCAGATAAAACACCTTCTACCCCTGTAATAATATCTACATTATGCCCATAATAAAGAAAATTATGAACAATATCTCGAATATGTGTCTCCACACCTCCAAAAACATCCATCCTATCAACAATCAACGATATCTTCACAACGAAACTCCTCGTATTTATCGAATTATATATCTACATCTACAACATAAAAAACGCTATGTCAACCTAAAAAGCTCGTCCAAAACGCTCTGGCATTCTTAAAAATTGTCCCTATACTGCGAGGAAATTATAGATTTAAAGACATGAGGTACACACCAATGATTCCACGCTACTCTCGCCCAGAGATGACACAAATTTGGGATCCAGAAAATCGCTTTAAAATATGGCTTGAGATAGAAACCCTCGCCTGTGAGAAAATGGCGGATCTTGGGATTATTCCTGAGACTGTTCCTAAAGTTTTGCGTGAAAAAGGGGGATTTGATCTTCAACGTATTGATGAGATTGAATTGGAAGTCAAACATGACGTGATTGCTTTTCTCACCAGTGTTGCTGAACATGTAGGGGAAGAGTCTCGCTATATTCACCAAGGCATGACGTCTTCTGATTTGATTGACACAAGCTTTGCCTATCAGCTTAAACAAGCCTCGGACATTCTCCTTGAAGACTTGGATAAAGTTTTAAACGCCCTCAAAAAACGGATAGAAGAACATAGATCAACATTATGTATTGGAAGAAGCCATGGAATACATGCTGAGCCCACCACTTTTGGCCTAAAACTCGCAGGGCATTATTGTGCCTTTAAACGCGCCAAAGAACGTCTTCTTCTTGCCCAAAAGGAAATTTCAGTGTGTGCGATGTCTGGCGCTGTTGGCACGTATGCCACGCTTGATCCTCAGATTGAAGACTATGTGGCACAAAAGCTTGGGCTAGAACATGAAATGGTCTCCACCCAAGTGATTCCTCGTGATCGCCATGCGATGTTCTTTGCCACCCTTGGTGTGATTGCCTCCTCGATTGAGAATTTTGCCATTGAAATTCGTCACCTTCAACGCTCGGAAGTCCGTGAAGCCGAAGAGTTTTTTGCAAAGGGACAAAAAGGCTCCTCTGCGATGCCTCACAAACGCAATCCTATCTTAAGTGAAAATCTCACAGGGTTAGCGCGCATTGTGAGAAGTGCCGTGATTCCAGCCATGGAAAACGTCGCCCTCTGGCATGAGAGAGATATCTCTCATTCTTCCGTAGAGCGTATGATTGCCCCTGATGCAACGGTCACACTTGATTTTGCACTCCACCGCCTCACTGGCCTCATTGAAAATCTTTTGGTGTATCCTGACACAATGAAGATCAATCTTGAAAAGCTCGGTGGTCTTGTCTTTTCCCAACGCACGATGTTGGCTCTGACTCAAAATGGGGTCAGTCGTGAGGATGCCTATGTGATTATCCAACGCAATGCCATGAAAGTCTGGGACTGTAATGCAACGACCTCTCTCAAAGAGTTCCTGTCTCAGGACAAAGAGGTCACTGATGCGCTCTCCACAGAGACATTTGAAGATATTTTTAACTATGACCATTACACCAAGAATATTGATGGGATTATTGATCGTGCATTGAAAAACTCTTGACCCCTTCCTTTTCACACGGTAAATATGAAGGAATAAACAACGATAACACGAAGGAGTCATACCAATGCGCATTCTTCTAATAGCATTATGGAGTTTACTAATTATGAGTACAGCATCCGCAGAAAATAGTCTCGTTATGGAGACAACAAAAGGTCAAATTGTCATTGAGACATATCCCGATGTCGCCCCCAAACATGTTGAGCGCATCACAACGCTTGCCAACGATGGGTTTTACGACAATGTTGTGTTTCACCGTGTAATTGATGGCTTTATGGCGCAAACAGGTGACCCAACGGGGACAGGATCAGGAGGCTCTGAGCACCCTGATCTTAACGCTGAATTTAATGATATTAATTTTGGACGTGGCGTGATCGGGATGGCGCGAACCTCTGACCCAGACAGTGCAAACTCACAATTTTTTATCTGCTTTGATGATTGTAGCTTCCTCAACAACCAATACACAGTATGGGGAAAAGTCACAGAAGGTATGGACATTGTAGACACCCTCAACCGAGGCGAGCCACCTGCCGATCCTGATAAAATAGTATCCTTCCGCCCTGCGCAAACAGCTCCAAACACAGATGATGTGGTGCATGAGCCTGCCAAAGAAGCGCAAGCACAGTAACAGCTTTAAAATAACCAAAAAACAACAAAAGCCAGTTTATATGCTGGCTTTTTTATTGTCTTCCACCTCAACCCATTTATGCCTCTCACTTTGAAAAGCAATGTCCCCTGTCAGCTCTGAACGGTCAAGAGCATTGAGATAGAGCGCGCGCACTGTCTTTTTCATCTCTGCACTCAACTCTCTTTGAGTCCGCACAAAGATATCAACATTTTTCTCTCGCATTAATCCATCGACTTGCACCTCTCCCATATGAGTAAGATCAAACTCAAAGATAAAACGTGTAGGAAGAGCCTCTTCTTCATTGTCTTGTGCACCTTGATCTTGTTGATCAGAGTAGTCCTGTACATAAAGAGAGACAGGCACAGCAGTGTCTTGAGAGAGCAGTGGAAAGCTATAGGCACGCCAGTCTCCTGTAGAGGGATTTGACACCATGCGCGGTTGAACCCCCTCTTTTAAAGCCTGCTCCAACGCCTCTAAAATCTTGTGACGGGCGGATAATTTATCCATCCCACTGCCAACCCAGCTCTCTATATTTCCACTTTGTAACGCTGCAAATAAAAACAAGATCGATGTCCCCATCTGTTGAGGGGCTGACACGGAGGGTGTTAAAACAGACAAAGCCTGTGCCAAAGCAGGAGAAACCGCGTGTAATTCTTTAATCATCGTCATCAGAGAGGATAAAGGGTCAAGCGGAGCAGCACCACTGCTCCCCTGCCCCCATCCCAGTGGCTGAAACGCAATCGTCTGCCCAACAGAGACATTGCCTGCGGGAAACTGTAACACAAAAGAGGGTGGAAAATTGTTCACCTGCCCATCTCCATGGGTTGCAAAGAGAGGTGTGACAATCGGCTGATGCAAAGAAGTAAATCCCGTCACTTCAAAGGTCAGTGCCGTACTCTGCCCATTCAAAAGAAAGTTTTGTCCGCCCTCTTGAGCAGGCAAAAACAGATTAGACACAGGGGAAGACAGAAAATGAGACAAAACTCGGGCATCAAACGTTGCCCCCTGCCCATTTAAAGAAACAGGAAAGGCAAAATGCTGGCCTGAATGAAGAGTACCATGAGAGGTCACAGGCCCCTGCGTCACAAAAGCAGAGTGTATCACCTGCCCTCCTCCTCCAGACACGTCCCCCGACACAACAGAGTGAAAAAGAGAGTTATTGGAAAAAGACAACGGCACCGTTTGTAGCGACTGCCCCGTCACAGGGAGAGAGAGAATTGGATTTATCACAGAGGCTAGAAATGTTTGGCTACCATTGACGGGGGACAATGAAAGCCCTTGCCCCAAAACAGACGACAACCTAACCGCACTATTGGGGAGCAAAGAGGCTGTTTTTATGGTGTTATTCTTCCCGTCTGTGTTTAAAATTTGAGCTTGTGTGACAAGGGCTTTGGGCACATCCGCTTTACGTGCAAACGAGGTAAGCTTATCTGCCACAGCCTTTAAAAGTGAAGGCGTTTCACTCACCCCTCCCCCTTTTCCCCCTTGCAAAGACGGTCTTATGAGCGCCTCTTTTGCACCGTTTGCAGGCACATCAATTTGGATTTTTTGTCCTTCACGAAGACGCACAGAGCCTTTCGTTTGTACAGACACCTCCCCATGCTCTGTCCGCACCACCAATGTTCTCTCTGGCCCTGAGGAGATAATTTCTCCCTCCACGCGTACCGCTTGGCTATTATTTTGTAACGGCTCAGGCACGTTCAACAAACGCACAGCCACTTGTTGCGTCCGCGCATTGATCTGCGCAGCGCTTGCTCCACTCAATGACGGAAACGATCCTGATCCAGACGACACCATCTCTAAAGTCTACACATAATTGGTTAAAAAAGAAGGTGATTGATTAATTAGGCGCACAGACTCTTCCCATCTTTTGAGCGCCTCCTGACGTGTACCCAAATCCATTGCAGGAGAAAAAGAACGCTCTAAATGCCATCTCTTTGAAATATCCTCCAGCCCCTTATAAAATCCTGCCCCAATCCCCGCCAGATAGGCCGCACCTAAAGCCGTTGTTTCTGTGATCACGGGCACATCAATTTGTACCTCCAAGATATCAGCGAGGAACTGACAGACAAATTGATTGTGAACAAGCCCTCCATCTACACGAATAATTTGGGACTCTCCCCCAGAGTCTTTTTCCATCGCTCCCATCAAATCATACGTCTGAAATGCTTGAGCCTCAAGCGCTGCCCGCGTAATATGGGCTTTATTACTCTCTCGTGTGAGGCCTAGAATAGCGGCTCTCGCGTTAGGATTCCAGTACGGCGCGCCTAACCCTGTAAAGGCAGGCACAAACGTAACCCCATTACTGTCTTCCACAGAGCGTGCCAATGCTTCACTGTCTTTTGCCTCTTCAAAGAATTCAAGATTGTCTCTGAGCCATTGAATCGCAGCACCTGCTACAAAGATAGAGCCTTCAAGAGCATAGTTTATCTGCCCATTGATTTTATAGGCCACCGTCGTCAACAGACGATTCTTTGAGACTTTAAAGTGAGTCCCAATATTCATAAGTGCAAAGCACCCCGTCCCATAGGTTGATTTCACCATCCCTGTTTCAAAACAGGCCTGCCCAATCAGAGCGGCCTGCTGATCACCTGCCACACCACAAATGGGCAGAGGCTGGCTTAACGCTGTAGCCTGTCCATACTCATCCACATTTTCTTTCACGTCGGGGAGCATACTCATGGGAATATGAAACAGAGTACACAGCTCTTCATCCCATTTCTGCTCAACAACATTATAAAGCATCGTGCGAGAGGCATTGGTGATGTCCGTCAGATGCTGTTTTCCTTGTGTTAAACGCCAGATGAGGAAACAATCTACTGTGCCAAAGGCAAGCGCGCCCTTATCAGCCAAAGCCCTCGCCCCCTCAACATGATCAAGAATCCATGCAATTTTAGTGGCTGAAAAATAAGGGTCGAGCATCAAGCCTGTTTTACGCTGTACCATAGCCTCATTCTCCTTCAGAGACTCACAGAGTTCCGCCGTCCGACGGTCTTGCCAAACAATCGCATTATAAAGAGTCTGGCCTGTGACCTTATTCCAAACAAGGGTCGTTTCCCTCTGATTGGTAATCCCCAACGCGTGCACATCTTTGTGATGGTCTAAAATCTCTTCACACGCCCACAACGTGTCCTGCCAAATATGTTCAGGATCTTGCTCTACCCACCCCTTCTGCGGATAGACCAGTGTCAGCTCTTTTTGTCTGGTTTCCAGAATTTCTCCCTCTTCAGAAAAGAGGATGGCGCGGGAGCTTGTTGTCCCTTGATCAATAGAAAGAATACTCATATAGGTTTCTCCTGTAACAAACGAGGCAAATCTTCCTCAATATTTTTTTCTGTATCCGCCGTAATATGAAGTCCCAGCTTCGAGCGTCTCCAGAGAATGTCTTCAAGGGTGAGCGCCATTTCATGATTAATCATATAGGCCATTTCTTTTTCGTACACATGATCTCCATAATGGCGCCCCAGTCCAACAAGAGAGTCTCCATGGTGAAGGATTTTATCCATATTTGTTCCATAAGAATGGGCATAGCGCGTAAGCAATGCCATTGGCACCCAAGGCCTTCGTTGCGCTTGATCTTCTAAAAAGAGATCAAAATCTTTTTGTGGAAGAGCCCCTCCAGGAAGAGGCTGTGTGTGTGTCCATTGTCCTTTCAGATCCTCTTTGCCCAAAGCATGAAAAATCTGTGACGTCGCTTTCTCTGCCAATTTTCGATAGGTTGTAATCTTGCCTCCAAAAACGGAAAGTAATGGCGCACGTCCCTCTTCTACAACAATCTTATAATCCCGTGTCACAGCAGAAGTATTGTCTTCTCCGTCTTCCAATAAAGGTCGTACCCCACTGTAACTCCAGAGAATATCATCAGGATCTATCGTTCTTTGAAAGCTTCTATTCACGGCAGCACATAAATAATCAATCTCTGCATTAGATATTTTAGCCTCTTTCGGGTCACTCTCATGCAACTCTTCCGTTGTCCCGATCAGAGAATATTTTCCTTCATAGGGAAACACAAACACCACACGTTTATCCGGTTGTTGAAGAAGATAGGCATGGTCTCCTGTATAGAGACGATCAACAATGATATGCGAGCCCTTCACCAAACGAATATCAGGCGTGTGAGACGTGGTTAAATTATTCTGATCCAGAAAAGTCTTCACCCAAGGCCCTGCGGCATTCACAAGCATTTTTGCCGTAATGCAATAACTCTGCCCTGTGACATGGTCTTGAACCGTAATCAACCATCGCCCCCCTTTACGTACGGCTGAAAGACATTCATGGCGAGGACGAATGTGCGCCCCTTTTTTCACCGCATCCATTGCCGTTAACACCACAAGACGAGAATCCTCCACCCAGCAATCCGCATAGGAAAATGCCTTTTTATAAGAAGACTTTAAAATGTTTTCATGAGGTGTATCTTTCAAACGAAAGCCAAATGACCGTTTCAATTTTCGATGGCGCACCGCTAAAAAATCATAGAGTAACAACCCTAATCGTATCAACCACGCAGGGCGCAAATAGGGCTCATGGGGGACTATCAATCGTAAAGGACGGATAATGTGAGGCGCTGCAGTCAAAAGAACATTGCGCTCTTTCAACGCCTTGCGCACCAAAGAAAACTCATAATGCTCCAGATAGCGCAAGCCCCCATGGATCATCTTACTGCTCATGGAAGACGTTGCATGCCCAAGATCTCCCGTCTCAAGAAGAACGGTCGAAAGCCCTCGCCCCGCAACATCCCGTGCAATTCCCACCCCATTGATCCCTCCGCCAATAATGCAGAGATCAAAATATGCCTGTGTAACTTTATTCATGAGAGCAGTGTAGCATGGCCTCCAGACACATTAAACGCTGATTTTTTCAAATTTCACCCCTGTCTCTCTTATCTAGTCTTGAGCATTAATAAATCCCTAAAAAGTCTTTCAAACATCTCTAAAATACCATCCTTAATTAAGTTCCTCTTTAACATTCTTTGATAAACTCAGAAGGTCAATAAAAGGTCGAAAGAACGGCCAATAGAGGTGGTTATGTTGTGTTTACTAAGACAATTCATGCAGAAAAAGGATGGCTCAACAGCGATTGAGTTTGCCATGATTGCTGTGCCTTTTACCTTTATTCTCATTGGAATTATTGAGCTCTCTTTGTATTTTGCAACGACAAGCCTCCTCCATGGCGCCGCAGAAGAGGCCGCTCGTCTTGTCCGCACAGGACAAGTCCAACAAGCAGCAGGAGATCCACAACAAATGTTCGAAGATGCCTTATGTGACCATGCGGCTGTCTTTATTTCCTGTGGAGACATAAAATATGAAGTCATTACTCTTGATGATTTCAGTGATTTTTCGAACTATCCTGTTCAATATGATGCCAATGGTGATCTTATCTACAATGGGTTTACAGCAGGAGGAGTAAACGATGTGGTTCTTATCCGCGCCATGTATCGTTATAATTTCATGACTCCTCTTCTGGGACCCATTTTAGGAGAAGGGTCAAGCAATTCACGTCTTATTTTATCGACCATTGTTTTACAAACTGAACCTTATGATTTTGAGGAGGGCGTGTAAAATGAAGATGACTCTCCTAAAACGATGGATCAAAGAAGACAAAGCCACCGCCTTGATGGAAGCCGTCTTGCTCTTCCCTCCTCTGATTACACTGCTCATGGGCACGTTTGATCTGGGGTTTGGGATCGCCCTTAATCAGAAAACCATTACAGCCTCTCAAGTGGCCTCAGATCTTATCTCTAGAAACAAAACAGTTTCCCTAGGTGATGTGAACAATATTATCGAGGCCTCTCGTGTGACCTTTGAACCTTATGCTATCAATGGATTTGGCATTGATGTTGTAAGCATAGAATTTGACGAAAACAATGACCCTCTTATCTTATGGAGAGAAACACGTGATATGTCTCCCAATGATAATGCTGTCAATAGCACCATAGGGCTTGGCGCAGAAGGAGAAGGAATGGTCATTGTGACTGTTCGGTATACCTACACGCCTTTTTTCACGGGCCTTTTTACCAATAGTTTTAATCTTCAAGAAGTCGCTTTCTCACGTGGGCGCAGAAGTCCAACCGTAGAATGGGGAACCTAAGCCATGTTTAAAAAATTTAGAAAATATATAAAAGAAACAGCTGGTGCGACCGCGATTGTTTTTGCCATTGCCATTCCTGTTGTCATCGGAGCCACAGGGTTGTCCACAGATTTAGCTTTTGCATATCTGATTAAACAACGTCTTTCTCATGCTCTTGACGCCGCAGCCGTTGCGGCGGCGGCCTCTGCCAACGAAGGGGATGATATTCAAAGCAAAATAAATCAGTTCTTTGATCAAAATTACCCCCCAGAGAAACTCGGCGCAACCTCAAACATCACCCTCACTATTGATGGGTCAGATATCATTGTCTCTGCAACCGCATATTATGATACCTTCTTTGCAAAATTTTTAGGGGTGGACAATATAGAAGTCTATGCCGAAAGCATCGTGGCCAGAGAAATTTTAGGACTAGAAGTCGCGCTTGTGCTTGATGTCACAGGCTCCATGGCAACGGTTATTGATGGCGTCGCCAATATTGATGTACTTAAAACAGCGTCAACGAATTTCATTGATATTCTTTTTGATCGCGCCGTTTTTGAGGACACAATTAAGGTTGGAATTGTTCCCTATGCCACAGCCGTCAATGTTGGGCCTTACGGTTTGGGCTTCAATCCAGATGGCAGCATCTATGGAGACCCCTTTATGAACAACCCGAATAGTCTGGTTTTCGATCAATCTCAATTCTCGCAATGGCATGGATGTGCTTTGGCTCTAGATTATCCCGAGGACACCGAAGATAGTGACAGTACAACCCTATGGGATATGTATAGATTCACGTTTCAGACCTCTCAAAGTAATTTCTACAGATCGTGGTCAAACTACTATGGAACATGGTACTACATTGTCTATGATAATTATTATGGTCCAAATCTGTGGTGCAACAACGCCCATATTCTTCCTTTAACCTCGGATCAAACAACCCTCACAGATCACATAGACACCTTCTCTGCAGAGGGAAGTACCCTTGGAAATCTTGGGATGGCGTGGGGATACCGTGTCATTTCACCCGCCGAGCCCTTCACAGAAGGGGCCCCATACGGAGACGATAAATGGCAAAAAGCCGTTGTGATGATGACCGACGGAGACAACTACATTAATGACCATTACAGCGGATATGGAGGCTTTACAGAGCATAGCGTTAATGTAAATGATCTCAATGATCGATTGGAAGAGACCTGCACAAATATGAAAGCAGACGGCATCCTCATCTATACCATTACCTTCAGTTATCAAACAGGCACTGACGGCGGAGGAAACCCCCTCTACAACATCGATGACGACACCCGCGAGGTGTATGAACGATGCGCCACAGATCCAGATAATTACTATGATGCGTTAGGACATGACGCTCTCATTGATGTGTTCGAAAGCATCAGCCGAGAACTCAGTAATGTCCATATTAAGGGGTAATGTAAGTTTTATTATTTTCTATGGGCAGAAAAACTAGAAATCATGACTCGTATTCATAAGGGAAATTCTTTATAGTTTTTGCATTTACAACGCAAAACACTTAGAGAGTCATACCCATGCAAACAGCCTCGACACACACAACGGCCTACACGCGTACACCTCACACATTCACTCCTTCCATTCTTCGTGAATATGATATTCGAGGCATTGTTGACCAAGACATCACAGCGGAAGATGCCTTTGCGATTGGGTGTGCCTTTGGCACAATGGTCAGACATCGTGGAGGAAAAACCGTTGCCGTTGGCTATGATGGACGTGAAACCTCCCCTATTTATGCAGATGCTGTCGCACAAGGCTTACTCTCGACAGGGGTTGATGTCACAGATATTGGGCTTGGGCCCTCCCCCATGCTCTATTTTGCCGTTAAATCCCGTAAAGAAGATGCAGGAATTATGATTACAGGCTCTCATAATCCTTCCAACTATAACGGATTTAAGATGATTTTCCAAAACCAATCCGTCTACGGCGCATTGGTTCAAGAACTTGGACAAATTGCCTCCGAAGCTAATTACGAAACAGGCGAAGGTACATATACAAAGATTGATCTCTCTGAAGAATACCTCACCCGTATTCTCGCTGATCTTGACACAGACAGACCCTTCAAAGTCGTCTGGGATAATGGTAATGGTGCCGCAGGAGACCTCCTCCAACGTCTTGTTAAAAAATTACCAGGAGAGCACCACCTTCTCTATGAAGAGATTGATGCAACGTTCCCAAATCACCATCCAGATCCGACCGTTGACAAAAATCTTGAAGATTTGATCACTGCCGTCAAAGAGAACAAAGCTGATTTCGGAATTGCCTTTGATGGCGATGCGGATCGTATTGGTGTTGTAGACAATAAGGGGGACATTCTGCGCTGTGACATCCTCCTTTCTCTCTATGCTAAATCCGTCCTCAAAACGCATCCAAACGCCCCGATTGTAGGCGACATGAAATGCTCAAAAACCATGTTTGATGAAATTAAGTCCCTCGGCGGACAACCCGTCATGTGGAAAACAGGACATTCTTTGATCAAAACAAAAATGGCAGAGATTAAATCGCCTCTGGCAGGAGAATTAAGCGGGCACATTTTCTTTGCAGACCGTTATTATGGCTATGATGATGCACTTTACTGTTCTATCCGTCTTTTAAATACCATTGCGGAGTCTGGTCAAACCCTTTCTGAGATGACCTCCCATATGCCTAAGTCCTTTAGCACGCCCGAGATTCGCTTTGACGTAGACGAAGCCACAAAATTTGAAAAGTTAGCCACTTTGGTTCAGAACGTGAAAGATAGCGCACAAGACGGTATGGACATAAATGACACTGACGGCGTGCGCGTCTCTACAGAAGATGGTTGGTGGCTAGTCCGCGCCTCCAACACTCAAAATGCCCTCACCGTGCGCGCCGAGGGGATAAGTGAAGAGGGGCTTGAACGCTTAAAAGACATGATCCAAGCTCATGTCCAAAAAATAGGATATACAGTTCCCTTCTAGATCACAAAAGAAAGCCTCTTCATATTATGTTAGAACGCACCCTCCTCCTTGAAATGCTTGCCTCCCGCATTTGTCATGATTTGATTAATCCTGTCGGCGCGATTCATAACGGGATTGAGTTTTTGGATGAGATGGGAACAGATTCTCTTGAGGAGGCCCTCGATCTTATGCGTCACTCCGCCATACACGCGACGAGCAAACTTAAAGCTTTTCGCCTTGCCTATGGCGCAGGGGGACGGGATCCGTCTGTAAAACCAGAAGATATGTATACAGCCATCGAAGAGCTTCTTACACTTGAGAATAAAATCACCCAAGAGTGGGATCCTCATGGGGAGATCACAACAATACCGCATAACGGATTCTCTAAAATATTGATGGGAACATTTCTTCTTGCTATAGAAACGCTCCCTAAAGGAGGGACGTTACACGCACATATTGAAGGAACAAGAACACATGTCACAGCCAAAGGCGACGATTTCATGCTCCGCGAGACCATTATTGACTCCCTAGCAGGAGAAATATCCATTGAAGATATTGACCCTCGGCTCGTAACATCGTATCTACTCGGACTAAGCGCACGAGATCTTGGCTTGAACGTGACAGTTGAGCCAAGTGACACCCAGATCACCTTTATTATAAGCGAGTAAACATCTATCATGACTGACATTATCCGTGACCCGAAAGAAATTAAAATCAAACGGGCGCTTCTTTCTGTATCTGACAAGACAGATATTGTTACGTTTGCCACAAAACTTGCCGAATACGGTATAGAACTCCTCTCCACAGGGGGCACCGCCAAAGCGCTCACAGAGGCAGGCCTCACGGTCAAAGATGTATCCGACCATACAGGCTCGCCCGAGATGATGAATGGGCGGGTAAAGACTCTCCACCCTAAAATTCATGGAGGTCTCCTCGGGCGTCGTGATAAGGACGATCATGTTCAGGCGATGAAAGAGCATAATATTGAAGAAATAGACCTCCTCGTTGTCAATCTTTACCCCTTTGTCGAGACCATCAAAAGCGGGGCTAACTTTGCGACCTGCATCGAAAACATAGACATTGGAGGCCCTGCCATGATCCGCTCGGCGGCGAAAAACTTTGATTTTTGTACCGTCGTCACCAATCCTGAAGAATACAGCCTTATCCTCAAAGACATGGAGATTCATGACGGCGGAATCACACATCCTTTGCGCAAAAAACTCGCTGCCCACGCTTATGCGCTTACAGCGACCTATGATTCTAATATCTCCCGTTGGTTTGCCGAGCACATTGACGAAGCCACGCCCCAACGTGTCAGCTTTTCAGGAAGCCTCAAACAGAGCCTGCGCTACGGAGAAAACCCTCACCAAGACGCAGCCCTCTATCTTACAGGCAGTGATCGCCCAGGGGTCGCCACCGCTAGCCAACTCCAAGGCAAAGAGCTCTCCTATAACAACCTCAATGACACCGATGCCGCCTATGAGTTGGTTGCCGAATTCGACGCCCCCGCCGTGGCCATCATCAAGCACGCCAACCCCTGTGGGGTGGCCATTGGCGAAGACACACTCTCTGCGTACCTCTCTGCCCTTAAATGTGACCCTGTAAGCGCCTTTGGAGGCATTATTGCGCTCAACCGTCCTTTGGATGTGCCCACCTCGGAAGAGATCCTCAAAACCTTCTGTGAAGTCGTGATTGCGCCCTCTGTGGAAGCCCATGCTCTTGAACTCTTTGCCAAAAAGAAAAACATCCGCGTGCTCACTACAGGCGATATGCCCGACCCTAAACGCCCCCGCAGACTGGTCAAATCTATTGCAGGCGGGCTTTTGGTTCAAAGCGCCGATATAGGTCATGTCACGCTTGATGACCTCAAAATCGTCACCGACCGCGAGCCTACCGCCCAAGAGCTCAACGACCTCCTTTTTGCCTTCCGCGTCGGAAAACACGTCAAATCCAATACCATTGTCTATGCGAAAAACAAAGCCACCGTTGGAATCGGTGCGGGTCAAATGAGCCGTATCGATGCCGCCAAAATCGCCGCCTCTAAAATGAAAGAGGCCGGCCTAGAAGCCTGCGCCCCCGTCGTCGCCTCCGACGCCTTCTTCCCCTTCGCCGACGGCATTATCACCATCGCCGACGCCGGCATCACCGCCATCATCCAACCCGGCGGCTCCATCCGCGACGACGAAGTGATCGACGCCGCCAATGAGCGGGGCTTAGCGATGGTGTTTACAGGGATGAGGCATTTTAGGCATTAGAGTGAAAACTCTCCCTTCAGGGAGAGAGTTGGGTGAGGGTTTTGCACACATATAAACGTTCAAATAAACGTTCAAACGCCACGCAGGCTTCGCCCCATACGGGGCGGGAACACAGTCGTGTTCCTTTACTTATACAAAATTACGGCATCCCACACCCATTCCTCTCACACCCCACACGTCATCCCCGCCCCACATGTCATCCCCGCGAAGGCGGGGATCTGGACTGTTTTTCTTGAAAAACATAATGATAACAGACTGCCATACAGCCCCCCTCAACCCCTTAAAAAACAAAGAAAAACTATAAATTTTTAGCATTTATTAAGCTTTTCCTGCTATTTTAGGGGTATGGTAGACACAATATCAGATAATTTTACAGGTCAAAGTGCCTATCCTGACCAGATCACGACCACAGCACAGGAATGTAATGATGGGACGGGCTTTCGACATCGTGCCAATGTTTTTTCAAAGGGCATTATTGACGGTGGCGTAGAAATAGCATCAAGCATTGGCTATCTTGTTGATGCGATTAATAATGTGCCAATGCTATGGGGGGCAGGTCAAATGAAAAATGAGCCATGGGGAGGGTTTGACCATATAAATGGCACTATATCAGAAAGACTTGATCAACATATATGCACCTCTAAACATATTGACACTTTTGACGAAGGCTTACATATTGCAGGAACAATAACATCTTACATCGCCCCTGCGGGTGCCGTGGCTAAATTGATGTCTGTCAAAGCATTAGCAAAATCGGCAGGTGTGATTGTTGGTGCAGAAGGAACAGCGTTTGCAAGTGAAATCGGAGGGATTATACTCTTTCCTGATCAGATTATGGAAGAACAGGCACAGAAACCCTCCAAACAAAACCTCTATCAAATGGAGTTTTAGAAAACAAAAACAGTATTATACCCATATATCCTTGATATTTTATGTATACTTATGTTAATATAAAGAGAAAAAGAAAGGAAGAGTATCATGGCAGTTCCAAAATTTATGAAAGAGTGGGCTCAAAAGAAAGTTAAAAAGTTGGCGGGTGAAGGAAATAGCCCACTCAATCCTAATGATGTCCCTAATAACATAGGTAATCTCGTTGACCCTGAGGCAACAACTGGAAGGTTTTCAGCTATTTCTGGACATTTATCTAATCATTGGAAAAAATACGCAGGAGTGAGCATTCTTAGCCTTGGAAGCATGGGTGTTCAAGACAAACTCAAAGATCACGACATGATAGAAGACAATAGTATTTTAGACACTGCATTAAGTTACGCCTCTTACCCTGCTGGAGTTATTGGAAGTATTCCTAATCCAGTAAGAGCTATTGCTAATATAGCTGGTATGGAGCTTGCTGGAGGAAATGATCAATTAGGTGTAACTCTTCTTAAATGGCGCTATAACAACCCAATCGGAGGAACAAGATTACTCAATGAACACATTGAAGAATTTTTAGAAAATTATAATGATATTTCACCATTCAAACGTGAAGCTGTCTCAGAGACCGTTACTGAACATCTAGGCAAAAATGAAGCTCCTTTTAAGGATCCAAGAGCAACCGTCATGTTTTATAAGGCTGATCAGATAGCATCAAGCTTATTACAAGACACCGCTGACTATAGAAAACATATCGAGATGCTGGGTAGCACGGGGAATGCTGCCGCTCTGGAAGTATTAAAAAGATTTGACGAAAGGAAACAGGAAGCTCTTGATCAAAAAGAAAAATCCCTCGCTTCTGAAGGAAAAAAGATTGTTACAGATAATGCAACAAGCTTTATCAAAAAGACTCAGGCTGGGGCAGACACATACGTTCAACAAAAACTTAAAGACATAGAAGGAGAACCTGTAGACAACGTCATGAAAAGGGTTAGTTTTGCTACAAAAAATGCAGGAATATCTATCCCTCAAAATGTCCTTCAAAACATTAGATCAGTCATGAATAATGTTGCCCAACAAGATGGAAATGCTGGCCTTAATAAGGAAGAAGCACGTCAGAGCATCACGAATAACGCAGAATTTACTGAAGCTGTAAAAGGGTTAGAATTTAAACAAAGGCATGTTATTAGACAAGCAGTCTTAGAAGCAGGATAGATAAAATCATTTAAAATCAATGCTTTGTAAGTTTACTTTGTATAAGAAAACATAAATACTTATAATACTGGTAATAGTTAAAAATGAACAAAAAACTTGGAGATAGAGATGGTAGATGAAAACACAGGCGCAATAGGAAAGGCAGAAGCATTAGCAACATTTAAAGCTAATATTAAAGATGTTGATCCTAATGATCCTATACAACGTCAGTTTTTTTTGGATGAACCTCTTAGATATGGACAAGCCGTTGGTCAGGGAGAGCTTTATACCAATTTTATTGAGACCCTAAAAGGCCGTCAAGGTTACATACAGAAATTTGATGAAGATGGCGCCACGAAGATTTTGGCTATTGTCAATGAGACTTTAACAACACAGGTAGAACTTTCCAAGACAGAAAAAGAGGGACATCTTTCAAATTTTCGTGGCTTAGAACAACAACAACTCGGAACAATTTTTAAAGTACGATCTGCTGTTGCCGAAAAACTGAGTGATTGGACAAGCGGAATTGCTGGATTTTTTGGTGCAGTAGCAACCATGTTAGGGATGACTGATCTTGCAAAAACAATCGTAACTAGAGCACAAGATATGAATGAATGGGTCTCAGAGACAATTGCTCCTGTTCAAAATCAAGTTTCTGGTCGAGTCAAAGGCTTTAGCCCAGAAATTGCCATAAACGCAGAAAGCAAAATCACAAATATAATAGATAAATTAAACAAAGGATTTCTTGGTACTGGGCAAAACATAACTAATGCAAAAAACAGGGCAATTTTAAATAATACTGGAGGAAAAGGCAGTTTTGCAAACAATACTCTAGGCAATACGGATTCACAAGGAACCTCAGGAACAGTGACACATGAGGAACTAACAGATATATTAAATAATTCCGCAATAAAAATTTCTCCTGCCCTAAAGAACCTAATGGCTGAGGCTGCTGGACTCGGTGGTGACGTAAATGCTTTAGAAGCTTCAGAAATTGATTCTCTTCAACAAGAAGCTGAATGGACAGCTCTACCACTCGACCAAAAAACTAAACTTAATGATGCTCTCAGACTTGCACTAAACTAGAAAATCAATGATAGCTGTCCCCTCCCCCCAAAAGCGGGAGGGTTTTTCCTTGACATTTTAGGATTTTCATCCTATATTGACTCTATGACCACTCAAAACACCCCACACACCGTTCTACATCTTCCCCATAAACCCACACGCCTTATGCCACTGTCATGTTTTTTTGTTGAAAAATGGGGAACGAAATGAAGAACCGTGAAAATACACACTCTAACAAGGGGATAATCTGTATAAATGAGAGAAAATAAGATCTTTATATCATATACACAAGTATGAGAAAATCGTATGAAAGAGGAGTAATACATAATGATGGAGCGCACACCTTTTTCACTCAATCCAGAGACTTTTGCTTTTTTGCAAGAGGTTGGTGGCACAAATAAGAGTGCCTATATCAATGATCTTCTAACGAGAGAGAGACAAAGAACACTCGAAGAGGCCATATTACAGGCCAATGAAGAAGAAGCCCAAGACTCAGCCTATCAAGAAGATCTCTCAGAGTGGAAGACCACGCTCTCTGAGAGCATAACCGATTAATGTGTGTAAACAACTCAATATATTTTGGGTTGACCTACCCCCCACACGAGACGCAGAAACACAAAAGAAAAGACCCTGTGTGATTATCCAATCTAATTTGCTCAATAAAGGCACACGAACAGTTATTGTTGCGCCTCTTCTCCCTCATCATAAAAACAGCCCTCTCTATCATTTTTGAATTTTGAACACTCCTCTCAAAATCTCTTGACAAAAAGAGAGTAAAAAGCGATAACCCTGTATCTTATGGCGGTGTAGCTCAGCGGTTAGAGCAGCGGAATCATAATCCGAAGGTCGGCAGTTCAATTCTGCCCTCCGCTACCATTCTTCTCGTCTCTTCCCCCGCTTTGAATGCTATAGAATGCCCGCATAGGATTTTCACCTAAAGTGCTCATAGTGATAAAAACAATCATTTTATCACTCTATGAAGGATATGCTTATCCATGAATGAGACCCCCACAAAGCGCCTCACTGTTCGCTCTCTTCTCCTCCTCAGCTTTCTCTTTCCTGTCTTCCTCCTGATATTTTTTAATGGAGAAAGGATTATGAGGGCCATAGAGACATCCCACCATTCAGGGCAATTCAGACAGATGAATACACTTATTGATCAAACACGGGAGATTGACTATGGGCTAAGCTCTGAGCTCTTTTTACGGTTACAGATTATTGATAATTTTATAGAAGACAACCAAGACTACAAAGAGGAATATGAGGCAGAATATAGAGAGCTTGTCTCTGAAAACAGAGACAAGCTCAACGCTCTTTTGCCACACTTAAAGGAGAATATAGATCCTATTTTGTATGAACTCTCGGACATTGAAAGAGCTATAAATACTTTACATGCACAAGAAGATAACGCTGAGATTAGCCATGATGAGTGGGTCGATACAATCGAACACACCTCCAATGTTTTGGCGAGAATACGGTTTTTACTCCTCTCTCCTAAAAATGGACCTGACTTTTTGTTGTACCAAGAATTGATTGTCCGTCCTGCCGTTGAACAGCTCTATATTTTGATGATAGAGGAAGGCGTATTGCTTCAAAAAATTGTCAAAACAGGTGTTTTTGATCGTGAAGCCTCCAACCGTTTGGCGCTCTTGAGTAAACAGGTACAAAAGCAACGTACACTCATTATGATCATCGAAAAAGAAAATCTAAACGCCAATGTTTTTCAAAGCGAACGGATCCAAACGGAGCTCTCCAGCATCCTCAAAGAGTTCACACAAGCTTTCCTTCTTTTTGATGAGATTCAAAAAGAAGTCTATGACAAAATTATTGCACAGGAGATCACGGCAGAAGTCCGTGAAAATTGGGATTTTCAATTACAACGCATCTTGGATCGTTTTCAAAAGATAGAAACACATCTCGAACAACCCATTTTGGAAGGGCTAAACATCTATGAAAGAGACGCTCGTCATACATTGATTGTTACTCTCTTGGGCAGCCTGCTTATTCTACTTATTCTGATTGGATTATTCATCGTTTTATATAGACGTATTCTCTCCCCTATTCAAATCATTACACAGCATATGAGAGGTTTATCGCAAGGCGATGTAGATTTCAATCTCCCAGAGTATAAATTTCAAGATGAAATGGGGTCTATGTTTAAAGCCATTCATGTCTTTAAACAGAATGCGTTAGAGCTCAAAAAAGCCAAAGAAAGAGCAGAAGACGCCACAAAAATGAAATCTGAGTTCTTGGCCAATATGTCCCATGAAATCCGCACGCCCATGAACGGAATCATCGGCATGACGAATTTGTTGATGGAAACAGGGCTAGACCCCACACAACAAGACTATGCTCGTACAGCTATGAATTCAGCTGAAAATCTTCTCCAGCTCATCAATGATATTTTGGACTTTTCTAAGATTGAAGCAGGAAAACTCGAACTGGAAATTATACCCTTTGATCTTCACCTCTTGGTCGAAGAAGTTGCTGATCTGATAGCAATTAAAGCACAGGAAAAAGGGCTAGAGATGCTTCTGCGCTTTGCACCAGATATGCCCCGCTATGTCATGGGAGACCCTGGGCGTGTCAGACAAATCTTTCTTAATCTGTCCAGCAATGCCTTAAAATTCACAGAGGCCGGACACATTCTCATCGCCCTCGAATATCAAGACATGGGCACTGGAGACATAGAATTCCGTGCCTCTATTGAAGACACAGGCATTGGTATTCCAAAAGAAAAGCATGAACAGATTTTCCAAAAATTCAGTCAAGCAGACGGAACAACCA
This sequence comes from Alphaproteobacteria bacterium, assembly GCA_024279035.1. Classification (GTDB taxonomy): domain Bacteria; phylum Pseudomonadota; class Alphaproteobacteria; order Micavibrionales; family Micavibrionaceae; genus UBA1850. The sequence goes on along the minus strand of JAJRSA010000013.1, from coordinate 124,315 downwards.
CACGTAAATTTGGAGGGACAGGCCTCGGGCTCACGATTTGCCAAGAGTTAAGTCACATTATGGCTGGAAATATTGGCGTCGAGAGCACACCTGATGTTGGATCTACATTCTGGTTCACCTTCCAGCTTGAACCTGACAAAGATGTTAATGTCAGAGAAAAACTTGATTTCACATCTGACCTCTCTGGCATTAAAGCCATTATTGTTGATGATAATAAAATCGCACAAGAAATTGCCGCCGAGCATATGCGCTCTCATAATATGGATATCACGATCGCGGCCTCCGGAGATGAGGGCCTCGCCCTCATTAAACAAGCCCAAAAAGAGGGCGCTCCTTATGAAATAGCAGTCTTGGATTACATGATGCCAGGTCTTGACGGTTTAGAGCTCGCAAAAGCCATTAAAAGCGATAAGGCCATCAAAGACATGTCCCTTCTCATGATTTCATCTGCCCCCTCTCGTGGAGATAATAAACGTATGGAAGACGCTGGTTTTAGTGGGTTTTTAACCAAACCAAGTAGTGGACATGATATTATTCTTGCCTTATCTGCCATACAATCCATGCGCAAAGGAGTCTCTCCCACCAGCTTAATTACACGTCACACACTCCGTGAATCCAAAACAAAAACAGAAGACAAGACTAAGAATGTCGATCTTAATTTTAAGGGGGCTCAAATATTACTGGCCGAAGACAATCCAACAAATCAAATGGTTGCCACAATCATGCTAGAAAAAATGGGGTGTCGTGTGACTCCTGCTGGAAATGGGTTAGAAGCCGTTAACTTAATCAAGCAAAGCCGATTTGATTTGGTATTTATGGATTGTAACATGCCAGAAATGGATGGATTTGAAGCCACGAGAGTCATTCGCACACTCGAAAAAAATAAACAATTCCCAAAAACGCCCATCGTCGCCTTTACCGCTTTTGCCATGAAAGGGGATGATGAAAAATGCTATGCCGCAGGCATGGATGACTACATAACAAAACCCATTAAAAAACAAGTCATGGTTGATGTCCTCGAGAAATGGCTGTCTAGAGAAGAGGAAGATGTTAAGATTAGAGCTTAAGCTTTTGAAAATACATTAAGTTAGGAGTTCTACAAAACCTTGTAAAACCAAAAAGATAGCAATACCTGCCGTCATTGAAAACCCTATTCCACAAAACCACCTTGCTTTACGTTTCGTTCTATTCAGGTACCACTTAATATCTCCCAAAGCCTCTTCCCAGTTGTTTTCATCAATTAACATTCTTTCTGCATAAAAATAGATCGTGTCTGGATTCAATTTGAAATCTTTTGGCACTTTCTTATGTTTTCCAAAATGTGCTGAGGATGTGTCAATCTGAGCTAAGGATAAAATATTCTTCTTGTCTTCTAATTCATCCCATTCTTCTTCAAGGGAGAGAATATTATTTGGAAATCGTGCAAAAAACTTTCCCCAATGGTCCACCCGCTCCTCTTCTGAATTCAACCCCATCTGTAGTTTTCTAAAATTTTGTAAAATCGTCATTCTATTTGCATCTTTATAATCACCAATGAGGGAGGGCTTTTGCAATTGGTATATAATGTTTGAGACGATAAGGATGATTGATGCGATGTATATTAAAACGAGAGAAAAAGGAATACCTAATTCAATTGGTAGAAAAAACTTTCCTCCGCTATTAAGTGTAGCTATCAACGTAGTCGCATCCCCTGGAATTGCAATCAAATTGAAGGTCGCTATATCTAAAAATAAATGAAAGTCAGCTTCAATAATTGGAGAGAGAATTTTATCTAATATAGGTAAAATCACCACAAGTATGGCAGATCCTCTAATAAAAGGAAGATCTCCAATTGATTTCAGAGAATCCCATCTGAACAAAGTATCTATCTGGCGATATCTTATATTAAACCAGCTGTGATTTTCCTTTGAAGTCTCTCGGAATTTATTTAAATTTTTTGACATGAATGATCTCCTATACTTCTTTTACACGCTTCAACGCCTCTTGCAATCCCACGCGCTCAATTTCAATATCTTTGGGAAAGGCACTGAGGAGCTTTGTGGGTGTCGCACCATCTAAAATCACAAAGATCCCCTTATCATCTTTTTTACGGATTAAGCGCCCGAAGGCTTGTTGGAGTTTCATACGGGCGAGCATTTCATCATAGGTTTTCCCCCCAAAAGATTTGCGACGGGCTTTGTGTAAGAGAGTGGGGCGAGGCCACGGGACACGGTCAAAGATCATGAGCTTAAGACTCTCTCCCGGGACATCAACACCATCGCGCAACGCATCTGTGCCCAAGAGACAGGATGTTATATCTTCTCTGAACATATCCGTAAGTGTCCCTGTGTCAATCTGGTCAATATGCTGGGCATACAGGGGAATATCTTTAGCACTGAGTTTCTCATGAATATCTTCATACACGGCTTTGAGGCGTTGGATAGCGGTAAACAATCCTAACCCTCCGCCTTTGCTTGCTTTGAAGAGCGCGAGGTACGCACTGGAGACTTGCGCACGATTATTTTTGTTTACATCATTGATAATAATCACTTTGGATTGTGTTTTATAGTCAAAGGGGCTGTCTGTTTCAAAGAACAAGGGAGTCTCTGAGATATAATCTGCTCCTGTGAGCATTTTGGCGGTATCCCACCGCTCATCTTCTCGCCCTTTCAATGTGGCAGAGGTAATGGCGAGGCCATGAACATGTGGCACTATCGCGGTTGCAAAGGGCTTCATCGGATCAATCCAATGGCGATAGAGCCCTATATCAAAAGCGCGCCCCTCCTTCTTTTCAATCTCCATCCAGTCTGAAAATTGAGAGGGGATGTCTTCGGTCTGTAAACTGATAAGCATCTCAATCCAAGGTTTGATCTGTGTCACAGCGCGCCGTTCAATGCTTTGCGCGAGACTATCAATGCGACGACGGGCATCTGACTCAAGATCGTTGTCTTCCTGTTCCAACACTGCATACATCGCTTTCGACAGTGCCACCATCGGCTTTTTAAGCGCTTTCATATCCTTAATAAGAGGCGCAAGCGTCTGTTGCACCTGCGTGGTCAGAGGAAAAATATCGGTTTCTTGCGCATAATAGACTTGCGTCTCTTGTGTTCGTGCTCGAATTTGAGCCAACACCGCAGACAAAAATAGCTCGGTACTTCCCGTCGGCGCCCCTTCCGCAAGACGGGCACTCCATCCTTCCGCGGGAAGCTGTCTTGCCCGATGGAGAAGGTCTCCTAACGATTTTTTAATGTCCTCATTGTCAGAAATTAAATCTTCAAACCGTTTTTGGAGCCCTCGCGCCCGCTTTTTGCGCGTATCTTCATGTCCTAAAACCCAGCGCCGGAGCTCATTCGTTTCTCGCGCGGTCAGATGCACGGCAAAAGCACTGTCTGCAGCTTGAAACAGATGATGCCCTTCATCAAAAATCGCACGAGTAGGGAGGTTTTGATCGTTGTGCGCGGTTTGAATCATCACCAACGCATGATTGGCAATGACAATGTCAGCCTGAGGGGCACGCCGTACACTGGTCTCTCGGAAACAGCGCGTATAATGATCGCACGCTGAATAGAGGCATTCTCCCCGTTTATCGCTTAATCCCGTTGTATTGGCATAACCATACAGGCTTTGCGCCCAACTAGGGAAATCAGTGCCTGTAAAATCTCCTGTGCGGGTTTCCATTACCCACCGCGCCATAATGCCCAATGTAATAGGGTGAGAGGGAGAGCGCGACAGATGTGCACTCGCACTGGCCTCTTCCAAATTCAGGAGGCATAGATAATTCTCTCGCCCTTTACGGATGACAACTTTTTTATCTTTAATCTCTGGCGTGGTGTAAATGCGAGACAGCTCTTGATCAATTTGTTGTTGTAAATTCTTGGTATAGGTCGAGATCCATACCGCCCCCTCATTCTTTTTCGCCCACAGCGTTGAGGGCGTCAAATAGCCCAGCGTCTTCCCCGTCCCCGTCCCTGCCTCAGCAATTAAAAAATGAGGCGCGCCCTCCTCCTCTGTAGGCTCAAAAATAGTACGAATGGATTGTGTATAGGCCATCTGCTCGGGACGCTCTTCATGGGTATGGTCACTTTTAAGAATATCGTTTAAGGCTATTTCTGTCTCCTGCGCGCTCACCCCTTGATGAGAGGCCGCGGGCACAGGCGCACTTTCTGTCCATTCAGAACGCGCTTTCCAAACATTGAGTGCCACACGACTATTCAAAGCGCCCTGTGGATCATAGTCTTGCCCCACAGCAGAAAACAAAAACGGAGTCCACGCCCATCCTTTGCCATTCATCCCCATAATCTGTGCAATCTCGAGCATTTTTTTTTGTGTCTTAGAGGGCATATCCTGAAAATCTTTCAAAAGCACCTGCACCGCCTCACTCAAAACAAGAGGCATATCTTCGGTTGTCTCGGGAATATGAATCTGAAGCGCTTTACCCACCCCAAACACCGTTGGTACACAAAAGCGCGTCGGATGCACAAACAAAAATAAATCAAGAATATCAAAGGCGTGGAGAGTCGTGCGTAGCTTTGAAAGGGTATAGGGCGCATGACACAATAAAACAGACTTTTGCGCCAGCCACACCCCTGCCTGCCCATGAGACAGAGATTTCACCTCCCCCTCCACCGTAAAAATATGCGCCACCCGCGGCGCAAGCGTGCACACAGAGATCTCAGGGATTTGAATATCAATCTGCTTCTGTGGGTCAAGGGCGGTGCTCATACTATGAGTTTTAGCATGTTATTTCTTGAGAGGGGAGACCTTAAAATTATTTCCCCTCAGGAGGCACAAAGATCTCTGGACGATCGGCAGGTAAGGTTTCCAGATAGATGGACTGGCTTGGGAAGGCGAAGCTTGTGCCAGCTTTTTTCTCGACGAGCTCTTTGATAAAGAAAGCGAACTCTTCTTTAACTTCCAACCACTTGCCCCAATCTGTTGTTTTGGTGAAGCAATACACCATAAGATCAATGGAGCTGTCATTAAAGCTGTCAATATGGACAAGTGTTGTTACTTTATTGGACGTTTCGAATTCATTATTACTCTTGAGATGACTTGTAATACCATCCCGCACAATTTGGAGTTGCTCAATGGTACTGGAATAGCTCAATCCCAGTTTCCAATAAATACGACGATTTGTCATACGACTAAAATTGATAACGGCCGCATCGGAAAGCTGTGCGTTGGGGACATGGACAGGAGCTTTGTCGAAACGACGGATTCTTGTTGAGCGCAATCCTATATCTTCGACAACACCTTCCACCACGCCATCCACTTTGATCCAGTCTCCATTCATAAAGCGGTGTTCGGCAATAATGGTAAAACCTCCGATGAGGTTCTTAAACAAATCTTGAGCACCAAGGGCAACAGCCGCCCCAAACAGCCCAAGCCCTGCCAGCATTGGTCCGACATGAATACCCCATATTTCAAGGGTCACGGCCGCACCCACAAAGAATGTCAGGAATTTAATAATCTTAAAGATCCACAGCACCATGACCGGTGTAAGGAGTTTGTTTAAAGACCGTATACTATAACTGACAGGTTCGATTGCTCTATACAGCCCCCAAAAAATGGTAAAAGAAATAAGAGAACGAACAATCTTGGTAAAATTTTCACCAAGTGTTTCGTCTAGTCCTGCATATTTTAAAGCAAAATAAAACCCGAGAATGATGGGTACAAATTTAAGAGGCGCTTTAATGGCATGGATAATTTTATCATCAACCCTATTTTCCGTATTGTCTGTCCATTTAGAAATACGATCAATCACATAGCGACTAAACACCCCTCGAATAATCAAAAATCCGAAGAAAATAAGGAGTGCAATAATAATTTTTCCAACATCAACACCCATAAAGCCGTTTGACCAAACGTCTTGTGTAAGTGTCCAGAGTTCTGTGATATCTGTGTTCATGATTTTCCCTTACTTATTTTGTATAATTTTTTTCCTGCAAAGGCAATAAGGCATCAAAGAGCCATCATCCCTGCAGGAATTGTATTGTTGATAATCTACCTCATGATAAGCGTATGATAAAAGACATTATGTCCTGAAGCGGTAAGATTAACGCACGCGGTTTTTTTATTTTGCGTCCGCACCTCATCATCATTGGGGGCCGCATCATTGGCAAACGTTCCTGTGAATTTTGTGAGAGTCACAGCCGTAGCATCAGCAGGAATCGTTGTGGGGGTTGTAATGCCTAACATACGATTAAGCTCTAGACATACAGGGTCTTTTACTTCGCGTAAATACATGGTGAGATCTCCCACAGCGCTCCCTATCCCCTCAATGAGATGCGCCCCTGAAAAAATCCAGTCTTCTGAGACATTCAAAGATTTTTCCGGAGGCGCGCTATAATTCAACCCTCCTCCATTTTGCTCAAACACATGACAGCTATTATCCGCAGGCGCACCTGCATTGGTGTATCCTGCAACAAGATTATTCTCAAAACTCACATCATCCCCACTGCATCCATTCGTGAACTGAAGAGATTTCACCGCATTTTCAATAGATTTTGTGGCTTTAAGAATATTACTCGCTGTAATTTTAGCCTCCCCAGCTGTGAGAAGTTTATCCCCCCCTTGGTTGCTTCGTAATACTGAAAAAGAAAGGGCAGCCATGAGGGCAATTGTAATGAGGACAATGATAAGAACATTTCCCTGTTCCCGCTCACGGGAGATTTGAGAAAGATATTCTTGATTTTTCATAGGTTTTCCCTAGATTGTTTGAAGGTAACATAGCAATAAAGATATAAAATGACACAAACGCATCCAAAAAACCAGACACAGAATTCAAACTCAACCGCAGGCGATCCAAGAGCTGCGAAAGAAGCTAAACTCAAGGCGTTAATTGACTCTGGTTTAGATCCCTATCCGCATGTCTATGACCGCACAGACATGGCCGATGCGTTACAAGACACATATAAAGACCTTGCGGATGATACGGAAACGAAGGACACAGTCTCCGTAGCAGGGCGCGTGATGGCGATGCGCAATAGCGGGATGTTTATTGATGTGATGGATACCTCTGGACGTATTCAAGTCTTTTGTCACAAGCAATCCATGTCTGAGGATGAGCTTGCGAAACTCAAATTTCTGGATTTGGGTGATATTATAGGCGTTAAAGGCACAATGCGTCGGACTCCTCGAGGGGAGCTCTCTGTGCGAGCAACAGAGCTTCACATGCTTACAAAATCCCTCCAGCCTTTGCCAGATAAACATCATGGACTTACGGATGTCGAACAACGCTATCGCCAGCGCTATGTGGATTTGATTGTAAATGAGGAGAGTCGAGAAACTTTACGCACACGCTCCAAAATTGTCTCGTTCATTCGTCGTTACATGGAAGATGCTGGCGCTTTAGAGGTGGAAACCCCAATGCTCCATGAAATATTAGGAGGTGCATCAGCAAAGCCTTTTGTGACTCACTATAATGCGCTTGACCATGACTTTTATCTCCGCATTGCCCCTGAACTAAAACTAAAACGCTTGATTGTTGGCGGTATTGCAGATTCTGTGTTTGAAATTAATAGGAACTTCCGCAATGAAGGTGTTTCCATTAAACACAATCCAGAATTTACAATGATTGAAGGATACCATGCCTTTAAAGACTATAATGATATGATGGACTTAATAGAGGATCTTGTCGGGCAGACTGTCGAACATATCCATGGATCTCGCGTCATTACTATTGACGAACAACGCGTTGATTTCAATAGTCCGTGGAAGCGAGCGTCCATGTGTGATCTTGTTCAAGATAAAACGGGCATTGATTTTATGGTAATTGAGACGGCCGAAGAGGCACAAAAAACCGCTTTAAAAGCAGGTGTGCATGTTGAACGTACCGCCAACTGGGGGCAAGTGGTGGAAGCCTGCTTTGATGAAAAAGTAGAACACACCCTCATTCAACCAACCCATGTCATTAACCATCCCTTTGAAATATCACCTTTGGCAAAAGGTCATCGAGACATACCTCGACTTGTAGAACGTTTTGAGAGCTTTGTGAATGGTTGGGAAATTGCTAATGCTTTTACAGAGCTTAATGATCCAGCCATCCAAAGAGTGCGCTTTGAAGAACAAGTCTCTCAACGAGAGGCTGGAGATGAGGAAGCGCAAATGCTGGATGAAGATTATATTACAGCTCTTGAAGTCGGTCTCCCTCCTACAGCAGGATGGGGTATGGGCATTGACCGTCTTGTGATGCTCCTCACAGACTCACCCAACATCCGAGACGTCATCTGCTTTCCAACGTTACGTCCTAATTTTGCAAAGGCAGAGCCCTCCCCCTCCAAACCTTTATCCTCCGTGCCAGAGGCCAAAGAAGAGAACAATGACCGTTATCTCACTGTTGATGACAGTGAGTATCGTTTTGTCGTTGTGGTGAACGGGAAAGAGACCGACACAGGGCGAGTTATGAATGCGATTGGACATTCTATGGTGGGGCTCTCTGGACGAGAAGCCAAAGATCAAGATCTTTGTTTGATTAATTATGAGGATATAGACGGCAATATTCACCCCTCTGTCTCTCACTATCCTGTCATTATTTTAAAAGCAAAGAATGGCAATCAAATCCGTAAAATCCGTCAGCAGGCGTTGGACAAAAACCTGCCCTTTACGGATTTCACAAAAGATATGCAGTTAGGCTCATCGAAAGAGCAAGTCGCCTCCCTCAAAACTAAAAAAGACGAGGAGGTTGAGTATGTTGTGCTGTCTCTCTTTGGAAAAACATCGAATCTCAAAGAACTCACGGGGAAATTGTCGTTGTATAAATAAGACACATGACCTTCACTACAGCGTCATCCTGAACGTGTTTCAGGATCTGGTGAATAGAGGCATGAGATCCTGAAACACCTTCAGGATGACGGTACACATGAAAACATATTGCACATCCTATCCTTATCAGCCCCCCCAGACAGTCTTTACGCTGTTTGCGGATCAGCCTGATGCTCTTTTTTTGGATCGAGAATACGCAGATACGCCTGTGAGCATCATTGCGTTTGATCCCATAGAGACATTCGACTTTAAAGCCACTCAGCCAACAGAGGTTCCATTTAAACACCTCCAAACACTCCTCACACGCTATGCTCCAGAGACACACGCAGAGCACCCTTATTTTACAGGAGGTCTCGCGGGACTATTTAGCTATGATCTCGGACGCGCGACAGAAAAAATGCCCTCTCAGGCACGAGACAGCTTTTCGCTCCCTGATATAAGTGTGGGGGTCTATCTCAAAGTTCTCGTCTTTCACCATAAGACACAGATCCTCTCCTTTTTTGTCACCGCCCCGAGTGAATCTCAGGCACAGAACCATTTTCAAGCACTAGAAATACGTCTTCAACAGAAAAAACGATCGCCTGCAAAGTCTCCCTCCCTCATATGGACTCCCGACCAAACAAAAGAAGGCTATAAAGCCTCCATTCAAAAGGTGATTGACTACATTCACGCTGGTGACATTTTCCAAGCCTGCCTTGCCCAGAGATTTACAGCCCCTCTCCCCGATGATTTTGATCCTTATGCCCATTATTGCCATCTGCGCATTCTCAGCCCTGCGCCCTATGCGTGCTATATGAAGACAGGAGACATCATCATCTCTAGTAATTCCCCCGAACAGTTTTTAACCCTCACTCACAAAGGAGAGGTCGAAACCTCCCCCATTAAAGGCACAGCGCCCCGTCATACTGATCCCACTCACCTTCAAAAAAGTGAGAAAAACCGTGCTGAAAATATTATGATTGTGGATCTCCTCCGCAATGATCTCTCCCGCACCTGTCAGGCCGACTCTATAAATGTCCCAGAGCTGTGCACTCTCAAAAGCTACGCCAACGTCCATCATCTGGTCTCAAAAGTCACAGGCACTCTCAAGTCAGAGCACACCGCCCTCGACCTCCTGCGCACCTGTTTCCCTGGAGGCTCGATCTCGGGTGCACCTAAAATCCGCGCCATGGAAATTATCGACGAGATCGAACCCGTCCGCCGCCATGCCTATTGTGGCTCACTTGGCACACTCGGCTTTGACGGCACTCTGGACATGAACATCCTCATCCGCACGCTGATATTTAAAGACACCTCCGTCTATCTCTCTTCAGGCGGAGGGATTGTGGCCGACTCTGATCCTGAAGAGGAGTATCAAGAAACGTTAGATAAAGCACAGAAATTGTTTGAGAGTTTTGAGGGGAAACCCTCATGATTCTCATCATCGATCACTATGATTCCTTCGTCCATAATCTCGCACGGTATTTTGAACAGTTAGGCGAGACATATAGGATTGCGCGGTGGGATGAGATTTCTGTGGGGGCGATTGAAGAGGGCATTCCAAAGGCGATTGTGCTCTCTCCTGGGCCTTGTGTGCCACAAGATGCTCCTACGAGCATTGAGATTGTTCAACACTTTTATCGCACGCTCCCCATTTTGGGCGTGTGTTTGGGGCATCAGATTATTGCGGAGGCCTTGGGAGGAAAGACTTGCAAAGCGCCCGCACCCCATCACGGCAAAGCCAGCACACTCCACCACGACAATGATATTCTCTTTCAAGGCATTCCTTCCCCTTTTATGGCGGGGCGTTATCATTCTTTGATCTCTGATGTATCTTCTGCGCCAGATTTAATTCCAATTGTGCACACAGAAGACGCTCTTCTTATGGGATTTAAACATAAAACAGCGCCCACCTATGGACTTCAATTCCACCCTGAGTCTATTCTAACAGACCATGGACTAACACTCCTGAAAAACTTTATACGCATAGGGACATCATGATCTGGCTCAATGGCACATTTGTAAGCGCGCAAGCCCCCCATATCCATCATCAAAACAGTGGATGGACAACAGGGCTTGGTATTTTTGATAGCCTGTTATGTATTGACGGTGTTCCACAGCATGTTCAAGACCATTACGAGCGCCTCCTCCATGACAGTGAATTTGTCCTCCGCCAGTCTCCTAAAGATTTTTCTTTCCTGCTGTTTAAAAGAGTCATTAAAGAGCTTTTGAAAAAGAATAATTTAAAAAACGGATTGGCGCGTATTCGTACAACTGTGATAGGAGGAGTACAATCAATACCTCTCGACCCCCTCACAGATATCACTATTTTAATGTCTGCAGGACTGGCTTACCCCCCCACCCCTATTACCGCCGTTATCATCACAGACTATCCTCGCATTGCAGGCTGTCCCTTGGAAAATTGTAAGAGGCTAGACTATACACGCTCATACGCCGCACGGATGGATGCTAGAGAGAAAGGCGCTACAGATGCCCTCCTCACCAACACCAACGGCGACATCGCCTGTGGAACAACCAGCAACATTTTCATCGAAGAACACGAACAACTCATCACCCCCCCTCTCTCCGACGGTGTGCTCGCAGGCGTCACCCGTAAAAATTTAATCAAAGAGCGAGACATTAGAGAAGAAAACATCTCTATTGATCGCCTTTTGAAAGCAGACAAAGTCTATCTTTCAAATAGTTTTATGGGGCTTCAGGCCATCAAAATTCTGGAATAGGCTAAATAAAATCCTGCGTCCCGTAAGGACACGTTGTGTGTCTTGGAGAGTGCCATCATCTCACGGACATTCTCTGTGATTTTTGAGCGGGTCATAGTTTTGGCCTCTTCAACTTTGTTCTCAGAGTCAGAGGTTAACTCAACAAAGGCTGCAATCACGCCCCCTGGGTTGGCGATAAAGTCGGGGACGACACATATACCCTGTTCAGACAACAGGATGCGCCCGCCTTCAAAAGTTGGGTTATTGGCGCCTTCTACCAGTAGAGAGGTTTTGAGCCGTCCGAAATTCTCTTCGGTAATCACAGCTTGTATAGCGCAAGGGAACACAACATCTACGTCCGCGAATAAAGCTTCATCTGCATCCTCTGAAATTTGAGTGCCCTCTTGGGACAGAAGCGATAAGGATTTGTCTATATCTTGTGTTGAAAGCGCCTCAATCAAAGTCTGCGTCGGCACGTCTTTAATCTCCCATGTTCCGCCCAAGCGAGGATCGCTCACCACTTTGAGAATAGCGCCGCCTTCTTCTATAAAATAACGAATAACAGCCGCGCCCATTGCACCTACCCCTTGCACAGAGAAGCTTGCACCTTTTGAACGCTGTACGCGACCTTGCATCACAACGCGCGCGGCGGTGGCGACGCCAAGCCCTGCGATCCCCTCACGGTCATAGTCTGTTCCGCCCATCTCCAGAGGTTTTCCTGTAAAAGAGCGTGTTGAGCCCAGCTCGTCACACGCCCAGTGCGCATGAATGGGATTGGCGCCTATATCAAAGCCAAACCCGCCAAAAATCCCTCCATTTTCATGGAGATAAGGACGACACAGATCCACAAAACGGCGATATTTTATCTCAAACCCATCAGCCTTGGGATCCGCTCTTAAACCTGATTTTGAACCTCCCAAAGGCAATCCTGCTGCGGCATTTTTCAGCGCCATAATCCGTGCCAACATTTTAATCTCATCAAGCGTTAGATTTTCATGAAGGCGAGTTCCTCCTTTTCCACATTTATGCAGAGGGCCATTTTCACTGATTTTGGTATTCCAAACCACAACATAGCCCTCAACGCCCATATCAGTGTCTTCAATGGTCACCGTCAATTCAGGCTCCATCGCTTCAAATCTTTGCTTGAGAGCCTCTAACTCTTGAGAAAAACTCATGAGTCAGGCTCGTCTTCAATCATATGTTTGTTAAAAAATGGGATTTGGCTCGCAAAAAAGATAAATGTAAGCCCTGTAAGGCCAAACACCTTGAAGGAGACCCAAAAATCCGTAGATTGCGTGCGCCACACAAGTTCATTGAGACCCGCACAAATTAGAAAAAAGAGACACAGCCTCAAGGTCAGACTTGCCCACGCCGTATCAGGCATGTTCATGGACGCGCCCAACATTTTTTTGATCCAGAGCTTCTTAAACACAAGCCCTCCTCCCAATATTCCTGCAAACACAATTTGCACAATGGTGGGCTTCATTTTAATAAAAGTATCATCGTTGAAAATAATCGTGAGCCCGCCAAAAAAGGCGAGGATCCCTGCTGTAATAAGGGGGAGCATGGCCACTTTACGAGTCACAAAAAAGGAGAGCGCCGTTGTCAATAACGTGACAATCACAATCACTTTGGTTGCAGTAATTAAATCCCCACTTTTCCAATAGACAAGAAAGAAGGCTATCAACGGAAAATACTCCGTAAACAGTTTGAGCCCTTTAGGCTCGGCTTTGGGGGGTGAGTCAGTCATAGGGTGATTTGAACATGAAGAGAAAAATAAATCTAGGTGGATGATAAGATTTTATGACCCAAATAATTAGCATAGCACTTTATCGTTGACATATAGAAACTATGCCCTTACATATTAAGTCAATAAAAAAAATAGAAGGTGATTGTTTTGAACGTTGCAGCATTATCCATTAAGAATGTAGAAGAAGCCTCTCCTAATATACATAGCCCCAAACTTTCTATATCAAAACATAAGTATATTCTCCCAAAGAGAAAGAGTGATAATTTAGACCTTCAATACTTAAAAGGCTCCCATCAAGTCGTCCTATTGCAAGATCTCGAGAGAGCTGACGATCGTGGACGGCACAGATTTATGGCTCCCTATCCTCTTATTGCAGAAAGATTAAAACAACGAGGCATTATTGAAATTCCAACAACAGAAACAAATTTTCGTGTACGCTTCCATGATCACTGGGATATGCCCTCTTCAAACGCTGTCTACACCATAGGCGCGCATGGCGATAAAAACCTGGTCTTTTTTGATCATCATATCAAAGAGCTCTTAGAGATGAGCGATAGTGAGTATGAAGTACATCTAGGACAACACACAGATCATGCCCTCTTCCCTCTCCCCATCGCCGACAGACGATTTACAAATAGTCGCCTCTCGAAAACTTTAAAACAACCCACTGTTCAAGACATCAGCCATAGTCAAAAAGCATGGAAAACAATCCACTTCGATAAGAACGCCGAACGCTATTTTGTGGCGTATGATCTAATTGCCGATCTACTGGACACAACGGGGATAAAATTATTCCCCCTTACACTCAAGGCCTTAAAACTTAGCCCTACAGGATTATGGTTTCCACCCGAGGACTTTGGAGGGTATGCGCTCTCCACTGGGAAACCAGATACACCTCCTGTCCTCGCATTCATTACAGAAGAAACGTTAGAGCTACTCAATGAGGTCGGCATAGCCAAACAAGCACAAGAGGCTGAATCTTATCTATCCGCCGAAAGGCATACAGGTGAGGCTCTCCCCTTTAAAATGAATCCTGCATTTGATAAAGCGACACAGCTCAACGAACAAATTCTTCTGCGCCCTGAAAACCAACTTCATCTGGAAGGGTGGCTGAATGCCCTACATCCTATTGTCAGTTCAGCTATGATGTACTCTTTGGGTATCAACACACCCCCCCTCTTAATAAAACAAATTGCCTCCGAGCTTGATGAAAAGCCTGTCACGATTGGGGGATACCGTAAATATGCACTCTCACAATTAAAGACTCTCGCAGACACTGAAAAATGTCAGGGCTTATATGAGGCCGTTGAAGCGCTTGTAGAGAAAAAAAGCCTTACAGGAAGATCTATACTCGCCATCGAGATTGCTGAACCAATCCAATCTGAAGACCAAAATATAAGTGCTACATTTGATGAAGCGGTACAGCTCAATGAACAAATCCTTCTTCAACCCAAAAACCAACCTCATCTGGAAGCGTGGCTGAATACGTTAAAGCCAAACATTCGTTCGACAATGATGCACTCTTTGGGGATTAACACACCTCCAATATTAGCGGGACAAATTGCCACCACTCTTGGTAAAGCACCTATTACAATTAGCAATTACCGCAAAGAGGCACTCTTACACCTGAATAACTTTGCAGACGCCCTAGGATGCGAAGAGTTATACGAGGCTGTCAAAGGACTTCTTAAGAAGACTGGCCTTACAGGGAAATCTACACTCACGATTAAAATCGTCGACCCCGTATATTCTGAGGTCAACACAGGCGCAGGACAGGGTGCCTATAGAGAGGAAACTAATGCTCTCCAGCAATATATGAGAGAGGTTACCGCACATAAAAAAGAGTTTCCACTCCTTACAGCAGAGCAAGAAATTGACCTTGGACGAAAGATACAATCTATACAAGATCCAGAGGCAATTAACATTCTCTTCCATTCTAATCTACGTCTAGTCATCAAGGTTGCTTATAAATACCAATACCGAGGACTCTCTCTTCTAGATCTCATTCAATCGGGAAATGAGGGGCTTATGGATGCCGTAAAGTATTTTAATCCAGATAAAAAGAAACAGGATATAGCGTCTGGAAAAGACATGAAGAATAACACAGATTCTAAGGCCAAGTCATATCGTTTTACCTCCTACGCTACTCATGTAATTAAAACGAGAATAAACAGAGAAATTAAGGAAAAGGCAAATACCATACACCAACCTCTTAATATTGGAGATAAGATCACTAAGTATAATCGTGTCTGCAACGATCTAAAGCAAAAACATGGACCTGACGTCACTCTAGAAGAAATTTCTGAAGCCATGAATAAGTCTGTTCCGTACGTGGAGAAAATTATAACATGGAAGAAACAAGAAACCTCTTCAATAGATGTGCCTTTGGGAAATGACCAACAAGACACAAGTTATTCTTTGGCACATACTTTTCCCGATCAAAGAGGCAATACGGATCCTGTCGAAGCTATTATGCGAGAAGATACATCACTGTCACTACAAAAGGCACTTTCTGAATTATCTGACAAACATTTCGACATTGTTATGATGAGACAAGGAATGGGTGGATATGAGGAACATACGTTAGAAGAAGTTGCTCAAAAATTTGATATAACACGTGAGGGAGTGCGCCAAATTCAAATGAACGCCTTTAAACTTCTTCGAAAAAAACTTGAAAATAAAGGTATAAATCAAGAAGTTGTTGCAAATACTGGACTAGAACCAGGATTCGGCTGGTAACACGCCTTACACCCCACTCATCTGTTTCACAATAGTCCATACGCCTTTTACCCTTTGTTTCGGCTGTTCCCAGCCTCTTACGATTGAAATCCTTTGATCGGGGCGGAGTTTGGAGGTGCCTTTTTGGGCGGTGATCCATTGGATGAGTGTCTCAGGGTTGGGAGGGGTGTCGTTTCGAAATCCGATGAGCGCGCCTTTAGGGCCTGCGTCGATGCGGTCTATGCCAGCTTTTTTGCAGAGTTGTTTGATTTTTGTGATATCGAGGAGGTTTTGGACTTCTTCGGGAAGATCCCCAAAACGGTCAATCATTTCGGCGGCGAAAATTTCAATCTCTCGTGCGCTCTCAAGATCAGGAAGACGACGATAGAGACTCATACGAACAGATAAATCCGATACGTATTGTTCTGGGATAAGGATGGATGTCCCAAGATTGATATTGACTGTCCAGTCCGTGTCTTCTGGAAGATCTGTCATATCCACACCTGCACGCGCAGCGGCCACGGCCTCTTCAAGGAGGTGCTGATAGAGCTCAACGCCGACCTCTTTAATATGTCCTGATTGCTCTTCTCCGACCAAGTTTCCAGCGCCTCGAATATCCATGTCGTGACTGGCCAATTGAAATCCAGCGCCGAGGGTATCCAGCGTTTCCAAAATTTCCAGACGCTTTTGCGCTTGAGCGGTGAGTTTCTTATTAGGGGTATAGGTCAGATAGGCGTAAGCCCGTACTTTCGAGCGCCCTATGCGTCCTCTGATCTGGTAAAGCTGTGCCAAGCCAAACATATCCGCGCGATGGACAATCATGGTATTGGCGGTGGGAATATCGATTCCGCTTTCAATGATATTGGTCGCGAGTAACACATCATACTGCTTATCAATAAAGGCATTCATCCGATCTTCTAGATCCCTCGCCGTCATTTGTCCATGCGCTGCGACAATACGAAGCTCTGGCACAAGCTCTTTGAGATGCTTTTCAAGTTCACGGATATCTTTTACGCGTGGACACACATAAAAAGACTGTCCCCCTCGGTGATATTCCCGCAAGAGCGCTTCTCGGATCACCATCCCGTCAAAAGGGAGAACAAACGTCCGAATAGCAAGGCGATCCACAGGAGGCGTGGCAATAATGCTCATCTCTTTGACCCCTGCCAAAGACATTTGCAATGTCCGTGGAATGGGGGTGGCCGTCATCGTCAGGATATGCACATCGGCACGTAAATTCTTGAGACGTTCTTTTTGTTTTACGCCAAAGCGTTGCTCTTCATCGACAACAACCAAACCGAGATTATTAAACTTAATGCTTTCCGCGAGAAGTGCATGTGTGCCCACAACTATATTAACCGCCCCCGTCCGCAACCCTTCTTTTGTAGATTGCGCCTCTTTCGTCGAGACAAAGCGAGAGAGTTGGTCAACGCGGATCCCTGTGCCTTTAAAACGCTCTTGAAAATTAAGGGCATGTTGGCGCACCAGTAAGGTTGTGGGGGCAATGACGGCGACTTGGACTCCACTCATCGCGGCTACATAGGCAGCACGAATGGCTATCTCTGTTTTTCCAAACCCGACATCTCCGCAGATCAAGCGATCCATCGGACGCCCAGAATTCATATCCCCAAGAGACTCTTCAATCGCACGCAACTGATCTTCTGTTTCCTGATACGGGAAATGAGAGATAAAATTTTGATAGGACTCTTCATCAACACTCAACTTTTCTCCTTCACGGAGTTCTCGCGCTGCCGCAATTTTCATGAGGTGATCTGCAATACGCATCAAATCTTTTTTGATCTTGGTTTTGCGCGCTTGCCAGCTTACCCCTCCAAGTTTATCCACCTGTCCCGCGCTCTCCTCTGATCCATAACGAGACAACACATCAATATTTTCAACAGGCACGAAGAGCTTGTCATCGCCTGCATAGGACACAACGAGACAATCATGAAGTGTGCCAGCCGCTTTAATGGTCTCTAACCCGATAAAGCGCCCGACCCCGTGATCAATATGCACCACAAGATCTCCTTCGTTGAGAGAAGAGACTTCTTTAAGAAAATTATCGGCTTTTTTACGTTTTTTACGGCTCCGCACAAGACGATCTCCTAGAATGTCTTGTTCCGTGAGCACTGCCAGATCAGGGGCGACAAACCCCTCATCCAAGGCCAGAATAGTCATGCCGATTTGGGGCGAGGTGAGTTTTTTAAGATCGTCTTGTCCCGCACACTCTCTAAGCGTGTCAAACCCTCCCCCTTCGAGGAGTCCCTTCAAGCGATCCCGTGCCCCTTGGCTATAGGCAGAGATCAGAATCTTTTTCTTTTGCACCTGAAAATCAATGCAATAGTCTCGTATAAAGCGAAATAAATCCTGCTCAGAATCCGCCCGTATATCGGCAAAGCTTCTCACCTTGTGCGCCTCTCTCTCCTCTGTCATCCCCGAGGACATGCCACGCATGTCTATCGTCGGGGATCTGGGTCTGTCAGTCGCTTCGCGACTGTCTTTATTCTGGTCCGGATACCCGCCTTCGCGGGTATGACACCGTTGGGTGGGATTTTTAAAAGGGCTCAAAACAAGAGCCTCACACGGTAAATATTCCAAATACAGACTCTCAGGGGTAATGGGATGATACTTCGCGCCTGTCAAACTAATATCGTGTGATTTTTTCTTATGCGCCCCTGCTTGCTCCAATGTTTTGCGCGTTGCATATAAATCTGTGATTTGCTCCCATCGTTCACTGTGGGCTTGTTGGGCGTGGAGATCTTGAGTGACCATCGGATTATCGGCATAGTCAAACAGCGTGGCCATCTCTCCGCCCTCAAAAAACAACGGCATCCAGTGATCCATTCCGTTATAGCGTCGCCCTTGGCTGACCGCTTCATAGAGAGGATCGTGACTTTGTTTCATGCCGAATAAATCTCGATACTGCCCTCTGAATGTTTCTATCGAGGCCTTATCTAAAAAGAACTCTGTAGCAGGAATAAGAGAAAACTGCCCAAGCTCTTTGATACTCCTCTGAGTGAGCGGATCAAACGCCTTAATGCTTTCGATCTCATCCCCAAAGAGATCCAAACGAATGGGACGTACTTTGCCTGCGGGGAAAATATCAACAATCCCGCCACGAATAGCAAATTCTCCTGCTTCTCGCACCGTGTCTGTGCGGATATATCCGCTTTTGATGAGGAAATTAAGGGCTTTGTCTTGCTCAAAAACACCTCCCTTTCGTCCCATAAAGCCCGCCTCTTGAAACGCCGTCACAGGGGTTACTTTTTGAAGCGCGGCATTGGTGGTTGTAAGCAGAATACGAGGCACGCGTTTTTTTGCGTCACGCCACTTCAATAATTTACACAAGGTAGACACACGATGTGCCACAAGGTCAGAGCTTGGTGATACCCGATCATAGGGCAAACAATCCCACGCGGGAAAGACAGAGATCTGAACATCAGGCGCAAAGAATTTCAGCGCACTTCTGAGTGTTTGAATGCGCCGATCATCCAGCGCAATATGAATTAAAACACGATCATCCGCCATAATCTGACGCGCCAAATCCGCCATAATCCGCGCATCCTGCCCCTCAATCGCCCCATATATTACATCGCTTGCCTCACTCATGAAAAGCGTTGTAGCAGGGTTAGGGAGGAATGTGGAGAGGAAAAAACTTTACATTTTATTTTCCTCTTGATGTATGGACATATAGATACTACAGATTTTACTTATTCAAAAAAAACAGGAGCGTATCAATGAGTAAATTAGGGTTTAGAAGACCATCTTTAGAGGGTATTAAACAAAAAAAATTAGAGTTCAATGTTGTGGCAGAGTTGTGGCAGAAGAGGCATTAAAAATGTTGCGTGCAGAGCAGGCAACGGCAACGCAGTCCTTTACAAGTTCTATTGAAATCACAGATACAGGCACATCGCATACACAAACCGCAAGTGCACGACACACTTGGCCTCCTTCCGTTGGAACAGCTGTTGAGTTTTGGGATGATGGAATGGGTACAGGCTAAAATCATTCAATGTGATGCGTTGGATATAAGTTTTCCTTATCAGGTTAAAGTTACTATAGAGTCAAGCACGTATTCTGTAGGAAATCAATGCTGGCCCTCCAGTCAAAAGAGACTAAGGCTATCTCAAAAATCTCCTGAGCTCAACAATAACTATACATAAAATATAAATTAGGCCTTTGCGATAGATTAAAGACACTCTATACATCGCAAAGGTGCTTTCCCCTTGGCCCATGAGGGTGTTCTCCCTCACCATTACTCTTAAAATTATAGATATCCAACATCTCACACACTCTTTTACCTGTACATAAACAAAAATTATGGCAGAATGGGCATAGGAATACACGTTACACTCACCTTTAAAATACATCTGATGACACAAAAAACACTTATTTGCTTATATACGCACGGAGGCGGGATGCGCGGGCTTATTCCAGCCCTCATCATGCAAAAAATGGAAGAACGCACGGGATTGGCAATGGCAGATATGATTGATGTGTTTGCGGGGCCGTCAACGGGGGCTATTTTAAATGCGGCGCTCAATGTCCCTCACCCCAATAAGCCAGACCGTCCGAAATACAAAGCGCTTCACCTTGTTCGATTTTATGAGAGAGAAGGGCATCGGATTTTTCCTCAAGATGCGTTGCGCGAATTTCGAGGCTTTCTCCATGATTTTAATAATCGGGTGACAAAAATAAAAAAACTCGATTGGATCATGAGCCAAGGACATTATGATCCTGCGAATTTAGGCCGTGCTCTGCGTGCTTTATACGCACGCACCTCTCTTTCAGATAGCCTCAAAAACCTGATCATTCCTGTCTATAATATTGGGGACGCAACCTCGTCCAGATTAGACTCTCATAACCCAATTACGGCCTTGGGAAGCCACGCCGTCTGGTTAAAGAAAATGGCCATAGAACAAACATGTACGGATGAAACCTGTTCTGAAGTCACCCTATTCAATGCCGTCATGGCCAGTACCGCAGCCCCAACCTTTTTCCCCTGTCATGAGTTTACAGCCACCCTCAATGGGGTCGAGGAAAAAATCACAGGGATTGATGGAAACATCTTTGACAATGTACCTATCACCTATTTATCCCTTCTTCGTCCCTCTCTCCCCAAAAAAACAAAGATGATTATGGTTGTCTTAGGGACAGGCATTACCAAAATTTCCTTCACCAAAAAGCAATGGAATAAATTTGGATCTCTGGGGGTTGTAGATCCAGCTAATGATTTGCCCTTGATTAATATTTTCTTCCACGCCGCAGAATCTGCACTTAATCCTGTCTTGGAAAAAGAACTGGGCAACGACTTATATGTGTTTAATAAATCTCTTATCCCAGACCATAAAAAAGAAGACCTCCCTAGCCAAGAGATTGACGATGCCAGCCCTGAAAATATCAAGCGCATGAAAAAATTTACGGACGATCTTCTCGAAGAGAATAAAGAGCAATTTGAAGCGCTGTGTGATCTTTTGGTTAAAAACTATAAAGAGAAACAGAAAAAGTCGTTTTTTAAGCTGCCAAACTTTCCCCTGACAATTCAGAACACACTTTCTTAATCCGTGCACAGGCCTCTGTCAACGTCTCTGCAGATACCGCATAAGAAATTCTGAAATGTGGAGAAAGGCCAAAGGCTTCGCCGTGGACACAGGCCACTCCGACAGACTCTAAGAAATAGGTCACGACATCTTCGTCCGTTTCAAGGCGTTTACCTTGTGGTGTTGTTTTTCCAATTAATCCTGCACATTTTGGATACACATAAAAAGCTCCAGTTGGTGTTAAGCACTCTATACCCTTAATATCATTAAGAAGAGAGACAACCAAGTCTCTGCGTTCCACAAAGGCACTCTTCCACTCTTCCATAAAAGATTGATCCCCATTCAGAGCTTCGACAGATGCCGCTTGAGAAATAGAATTGGGACTAGAAGTGCTTTGTCCCTGAATTTTCCCCATGGCTTTAATAAGCTCTGCCGGCCCCCCTGCAAACCCAATGCGCCAGCCCGTCATAGAATAGGCCTTGGAGACACCATTGACTGTTAAAGTTCGATCCATCAATTTGGGTTCAATTTGCGCAGGCGTTACAAATTCAAATCCATCATAGACAAGATGTTCGTATATATCATCCACAAGAAGCCACACATGAGGATGTTTCAACAGTACATCCGTTAACGCTTTCATCTCTTCTTTTGTATAGGCTGCACCCGTTGGATTGCTTGGAGAATTCAGAATCACCCATTTTGTTTTGTCTGTCATTGCAGCTTCTAAATCTTCAGGTTGGAGCTTAAACCCTGTCTCTTGTGTACATTTTACAATCACAGGCACACCTTCTGCCAAGAGAACCATATCAGGATAAGAGACCCAATAAGGCGCAGGAATAATGACTTCATCCCCTGCATTGACCGTGGCCATCAAGGCATTATAGAGCACTTGCTTTCCCCCTGTGCTCACCATCACCTGATCTTGTGTATAGGTTAGATTATTATCCCGTTTAAATTTCTCAATAACGGCTTGTTTAAGGGCTAATGTTCCGGGAACAGGTGTGTATTTCGTATCGCCTTCATCCATCGCTTTCTTCGCCGCATTCTTAATGAAATCAGGGGTATCAAAATCAGGCTCCCCTGCCCCTAACCCAATGATATTTTTTCCCTGTGCTTCCAGCTCTTTGACTTTCGCAATAATAGCAAATGTTGCAGAGGGTTTCACACGAGAGAGACGATCAGCGAGGATAGAGTGGGTCATAGAGAGAGGCTCCTTTAAAAAGCAGTGGGGGCTATAAATTCAGGGTCAATCTTAAGGTTTTCCGTGCTCCAATCAAGTCCTTGCGCCGTGAAAAACTGATTTAAATCTGTGAAGAGATCATCTTGGAGCTCTTCTTTGAGATAGCCTGTGACACGGGGCAGAAACTCTAAAAGATCGTCTCGTCCATTGTTGAGGGACAGCTTAATGACTTGCCCCGCAATCCGGCAATGGAACTGCACGGATAAGAATCTATACCACATCTCAAAATTCTCTTTTTGCTCTGCATTCATCTCCTGTGTGGCCTGCGTGAGAAGACGGGCTTGCACCTCTTGAGAAACATCACGCCGAATATCACGGAGTAAGTTTGTATAGTCATAAGCAATAGGCCCGAGACACCCATCTTGAAAATCTAGAAACCCGCATTGTTGTATGCCCTCTCGGCCTTTTAACAGCATGAAATTCGCAGGGTGGCAATCAATATGAATAAATCCTAATTGAGGTATGGGGAGTTGTTGTTCAATTTTTGCCCAGTGTGCCAAATAGCCCTCTAACACACCCTCTTCATTTTTATGGTGAGCTATAGAGGGTAGAAAATAATCAACAACACGGCGATGTCCTTTATAGACAGGCGTCTCTTGAAAGCAGGGCAAATCAGGGGGAACCATATGCGCCTGAACGTGCTTTAAACATGAGCCAATTAGATCGTAATCATGGCACGCATGTGTCCCAAAATCTTCTAGAAGGACAAGGCCTTCCTGCTCATCCACATCAAATATCTCAGGCGCACTGATCCCAATCTCTCGCAACCAGTGCGCTATTTTTAGAAAAGGAGGGATTTGCGCACGGGTCGTCTCATCCTTGCACATCATTACAATTCTTGTGCCTTGTGGATGTGTCACACGCACATAAGAGCGCATCCCCCAATCAGAAGAGACAGGCTCGATAGACGTGATGGCACATTTGTTTTTCTCTAAAAATGAGTCAATCGACACAATCATCCTCCGTCATCCTGCCACCCTCCGTCATTCCTGCGAAGGCAGGAATCCACTCTTTCTCTATAAAGGCAGTGGCGTTGTCACTGACATATGGATCCCCGACGTTTAAGACATGCTGTGCATGTCCTCGGGGATGACTGTGTGTGGTATGGAACCTCATAAAAGCAAACGATCTTTTTTAGGACTCTTTAGGGGGAATAGAGGACATACTTTTCAACGCATCAATATGTTGCTGAGAGGCTTGTTTACGTCGTGTGACAATAGGACGACCACTCGCCCCCTCCAAACCAAAACGGATGCTGTTGCGCCCTGACAGAGCCTTCAAAAGATCCCGCCCAAAGCTTTCAGGAGGCATATCAATGGGCTCAGGTTTTGTCTGGGGTTTAGAAATTTTCTCGCGCTCAGGCTTATCTTTGGAAATCGTCCGTTCAATCGCATGCGCCACAATCCCTTTGAGATGATGTTGGGTCAGAGCAATGAGTAAAATCTGATCGTCCAACGCCCACTCAATCAAAATCCTCTGCGCCTGCGTCGCATTCCCTCCCGATTGGACGAGCGCCTCTCTCATCTTTTTCTCTGCATAATCATGTGCCATTATGAACCTCTCTTAGGCCTTAGTATAACATATTCTCTAAATCTGCCCCAAGGTTTTAATCTTCGCTTTCGCATGAATTTCGTTTTGGGACATGATGATGGTTTGAGGGCGGAAGCGTTCTATGACGGAGCGCACATAGGGACGGATGCCGGGAGAGGTGAGGAGAACAGGGCTTTCGCCTGTTTTGGTAAGTTTTTCGTAACCTGTGCGCACAGCACTGATGAAATCTTGGAGTTGGCTTGGAGGCATGGCCAATTGACGCTCTTCCCCATCACCTACGAGAGACTCCACAAAGGCTTGTTCCCAATTGGGTGAGAGCGTCACAAGAGGGAGCATATTTTGCATGTTGGCGTTTTGATCACAGATTTGACGCGCCAAACGTGCGCGCACATGCTCGGTCATCAAGGAAATACTTTTGGTATAGGTTGAGGCCTCGGACACGCCTTCTAAAATAGTGGGGAGATCACGGATGGAGACCCGCTCCCCCACCAGAGATTGCAACACACGCTGTAGACCTGTAACCGTCAATTGTGTGGGGATGACATCCGCAACAAGCTTTTGATAATCTGGGGCAAGCTCGTCCAATAAGCGTTGAGTTTCCGTATAAGAGAGTAAATCTGCCATATGTTCTTTAATCAGCTCCGTTAAATGCGTCGTAATCACAGTTGGCGCATCCACAACAGTATAGCCTTTGAAGTTGGCCTCTTCTTTATAACGTTTATCCAACCACATGGCAGGCAAGCCAAAGGTGGGCTCTGTGGTGTTTTCTCCGGGGAGACTAATCGGTTCACCCGTAGGATCCATACATAACAACATGTTGGGACGCACATCCCCACGCCCTGCTTCAATTTCTTTCACACGCACCATATATTGATTGGCTTGGAGTTGGAGATTGTCTTGAATGCGCACAGCGGGCAGGATATAGCCCATATCCTCGGCCAATTGCCGTCTCAAACCTTTAATCTGCACCGTCAGCTTATTCTCGCCTTCCCCCTGCACAAGCGGGAGCAGACCATAGCCTAGCTCCAAACGGATCGTATCCATCGCCAGAGACTTAGAAATCGGCTCTTCTGCAGGTCTGGCCAGTGCCTTTTTCTCTTCTGCGTCTGTGACAATTTTTTGCGCGTCCCCTTCTTTCTTTTGGAAAGCCAGATAGGAAAGCCCTCCTGCCACAATCCCAAGGAATAAAAAAGGAACCGCAGGAATCCCTGGAACAAGCCCCACACCAATCATTAAAACAGAACTCATTGCCAAGGCTTTTGGATAACGTCCAAACTGTTTATAGAGAGCCTGATCTGCGGAGCCTTCAACCCCTGCCTTTGAGATCAATAAACCTGCGGAAATAGAGACGACCAGAGCAGGAATTTGAGAGACTAGTCCATCTCCAATCGTTAAAATTGTGTAAGTGGACGCCGCCTCCGCAAGACTTAAATCTTTGGAGGTTGTTCCAATAATAATACCCCCAATAATATTAATAAATGTAATGAGAAGCCCTGCGATCGCATCCCCTCGGACAAACTTTGCCGACCCATCCATGGCGCCAAAAAACGTACTTTCCTGAGATAATTCTGCCCGTTTGGCTTTGGCTTCTTCTTCTGTCATTAGCCCTGCCGAGAGATCACTATCAATCGCCATTTGCTTACCAGGCATCGCATCCAAAGCAAAGCGCGCCGCCACCTCGGCGATCCGTCCCGATCCTTTGGTAATCACGACACAATTAACAATCACAAGAATGGCAAAGACAATGCCCCCCACGATATAGCTATCTTGAATGATAAAGCTTCCAAACGCTTCAATCACCTGCCCTGCAGCAGTATTCCCTGTATGCCCTTCACTTAAAATGAGTCGTGTCGACGCAACATTTAATCCAAGACGCAAAGATGTTGCAATCAAAAGCACCGTTGGAAAAGTTGAGAATTCAAGAGGCTTTTGAAGAAACAACACAGTCATCAAAATCATAACAGAGAACGTCACAGATAAAGACAACCCCATATCCAGTATCCATGTTGGAATAGGGACAAGCATAAACATGAGGATGGCAATAATCCCAGTCGCAAAGATAACATCTCCACGAAAGATACCTCGTACCGTCCCTTTGGCCTGTCCCATAAGATGTGATGAAAAACTATCTACCATGTCTCTCTTGAGTTTGATTTAGATCAACGAAAACAGGGCACAGAAACTGCCCTATTTCTATTATACTAGGCGTACAGCAGAGTTGCAACTGGGATCATCCAACATTAACACTAGCATTATCTTCTTTATAAAGATTCAGTTTATTACGGAGCGTACGAATAGAAATTCCGAGAACTTTGGCAGCGTGAGTGCGGTTTCCGAGGCAGTGATCGAGAGTATTAAGGATCATTTGGCGCTCTACATCGGCGATGCTCTGCCCGACAAGACCTTCAACTCCACCAGGGTTTTGAAGGGGCTGTGCGGGTGTGTTTTGTTGGGTTTCCACAGGCGAAGAACTTACAGAGTGTGTTGAAAACGCGCTTTGAGAGAGATGGATAGCCTCTGGCTCTATCTCCTCTTCCAGCGCAATTAAGATAGCGCGATGCATTGTATTTTCCAACTCACGGATATTACCGCGCCACGGATAGGATTTGAGTTTGGCTTGTGCATCTGAAGAAATTTTCTTTGTCTCGACCCCATTATCTTCTGCAAATTTATCCGCAAAGAGCTGTGCCAACGGTAAAATATCAGAGGGGCGTTCTCGCAAGGCAGGAAGCGTTAAATTGACAACATTTAAACGAAAATAAAGATCTTCTCTAAACTCTCCTTTTTGAACCGCCTCCTCCAAGTTACGGTTGGAGGTGGCCACAATACGTATATCTATTTTCACGACATCGTTACTTCCCACACGCGTGATTTCTTTTTCTTGAATGGCGCGTAACAACTTAGCTTGTAAGGAGGGCGCCATTTCACTCACCTCATCCAGAAGAAGTGTCCCGCCACTGGCCTCTTCAAATTTTCCGATGCGCCGTCCTATTGCCCCTGTAAACGCCCCTTTTTCATGCCCAAACAGCTCGGATTCCAGTAAGTTTTCAGGGATCGCGGCACAATTCACAGCAATAAAAGAGCCTCCATTGCGTTTTGATTTCTCGTGCACATAACGAGACATGACTTCTTTCCCCGTCCCCGACTCTCCCGTAATGAGAATTGTTGCATCACTCGGCGCAATTTTATCCGCCAATTGCAAAATCCGTTTCATCGCAAGATCCCCTGCAATCATGGTATTATTCTCTTCGGCGACAGCTGCCAAAACCGCTGCAATCAAGTCAGGATCGGGGGGGAGGGGGACATATTCTTTAGCCCCTGCTTCTATGGCTTTCACAGCAGCGCGTGAATCTGAAGACACGCCACAGGCCACAATTGGCATATGAATACGTTCTGCATCGAGTTTCTGGACAAGATCAGCAATAGACAACTTGACATCAACCATCGCAAGATCAGCCCCTTTTCCGTTTCGCAGAGCCCCAAGTGCTTCAGTAATATCTTCACAATGAAGAACTTTTGCCCCCTTTTTCAGGGCAATCTTTCCTGCCATCCCAATATAGCCCTCAAGGTGACCAATAATCATTAAACGCATAAGGCGTGTCCTATAAAAAGATTAAAAATAACGAATTCTATACCGAGCAGGCAACAAGCTATTTAACAGAACCTCAAGATGCCTTGGGTTTTCTTGCTTCGCCATGGACAGTGCAGATGTGCGTACTAAATCATGCATCATGGCTTCTTGCTCGACAGAGCGCTCAAGTTTTGTGGCAAGTGGGGTGAGGATCACAGTGCCCAACAATGCCCCATAAAAAGTTGTGAGCAAGGCCACCGCCATTGCAGGGCCAATAGAGGCTGGGTCATCGAGTTGTGCCAACATTTGAACAAGACCAATAAGCGTTCCGATCAACCCCATGCCCGGGGCAACTTCTCCTGCTTTACGAATAGCAGAGGCTGCGAATAATTTGCGTTCATGGCTTGTTTCAGAAGATTGCCCCAAAATCGTTTCAATCACCTGAGGCTCTATCCCGTCAGAGACCATCTGCATGGCATTCAGGAGATAAGGATCTCGAGCGAGATCTGTTTCAACTTTTGTCAGAGAAAGAGGTCCATATTTTTTAACACGCACAGAGAGATTGACGAGTTGCTCGGCTGTTTGTTTATGTTTAAACGTTTTACGTACAAAAACAGCGCCAATAGAGCGACGAATGTCATTGAGTTCAAGGGCTGTATAGGAAATCACCGTCACGGCAATTGTTCCAAAAACCACAATCAAAAGAGACGGCACGTTAAAAAAGTTGGCTTGTGTTTTTCCAAACAAGGCCGCGACGACAATCAATCCAATAGCGCTCAACAATCCTAGAACAGTAACTAAATCAACACTTGAGCGCACACGCGGGATATTCACAGGAATAGCGTTCGAAATACTTTCTTCTTCTGGAAAATGAGCATCTGTTGCCATTACATTTCCCCTCCACGGTCTGATTTCACAATCTCAGTCATGGTCACCCCTAGCTTGTCTTCAACCACGACAACTTCGCCCCGTGCCACCAATCTATTATTCACGTAAATATCAACAGCTTCTCCAACTTTACGATCAAGCTCAACAACAGCCCCCCGTCCCAATTTCAAAAGCTGAGAGACTTGCATTGTTGCATGCCCAAGCACCGCAGAAACCTGTACAGGAATATCGTAAATGGCGGTCACGTCTTTGGCCATCGCCTCTCCTTCCGCAAAATCTTCTTCTCCACTCTCCTCTTCCTCCTCGGAGTTCATTTCGTCGAGCGTTTCAGCAAGATCCTTCACATCCATCTCATCATTTTTTGTCTCTTCACTCATCTTTGATCTCCGATTTTTGTTCTGGTGTAGTGTGCGAGGTTAATTCTTTTTGCGCAAGGGATTGTTCAAGCACTTTCAATATATTTTCTTTTAACTCTTCTGGATCACGGACAGCGCCCCCATGTTCCCAAGAAATTTTGGTGCGTGCAAGAGCACCCTCTTCTCCCTTGGACGAGTCCGCTATAAATTTAATATTTGTATTTTGATATTCACATTTTTGTTCGAAATAATTTTTGAGCGCCTCAATATAATCTTCTTGTACCATGACCGTCAAAGCGCCGTCATGTTTGTATTTTTCAAGAGTCTCAGAAATAAGCGCTAAACACGCCTCAAAATCCCCTTTTTGCATGAGCGTCGGCAAGGCTGCTTCTAAAGCTTGATGCACAAGAGTACAAGTCTCCTGCTGAAAAAGAAGATGCCTTTGCGCTTCTGCCTCTAGCAAACGATTGATATCTTGACCTAATGTTTGGCAGATCTCGTATGTTTTTTGTGTAAATCCTTCTTCAGATTCTCGAAACCCCTCTTGCTTTCCGCGCCGAAAGGACTCTGCGCGAGCCGTTTCTAGAGCCGCGCGCAATTCATCTTCTGAATATGTGGGCAAGGACGGAACATACTCCTCAACAATCGCAGGACTCTGATCGTCAAAATTATACACATCAAATAAAAAGCGTTTCTTTTCCATTCTTATTCTATACCCTTAATAGATCATTTCGTCTTCTTCAGCGCCAGTACTGATAATAAGCTCTCCGCGATCTTCCAAATCTTTGGCAACATTCACAATATAGCTTTGCGCTTCTTCCACATCTTTTAAGCGCACAGGCCCCATGGCTTCCATATCTTCTTGCATGATTTTTGCAGCCCGCTCGGACATATTCGAGAAAAACAGGTCTTTGATTGCTTCTGCCGCGCCCTTTAAAGCTGTCGGGAGCTTGTCTTTGTCAATAGCGCGCACCAATGTTTGAATCGCTGTCGGATCAAGTTTAACGAGATCATCAAAGGTAAACATGAGACTTCTAATTTTTTCGGCAGAGTCTGGGGCTGTTCCTTCAAGTTGTTCCAAGAATTTTGTCTCGATCGCACGCTCAAGATTATTGAATATTTCCGCCATCATCTCATGGCTATCGCGCCTTTGCGTTTTGGCTAAATTCGTCATAAATTCTGTTTTTAAGGTCCGCTCAACATCTTCCAATACTTCTTTTTGAACGGATTCCATCTTCAACATGCGTTGAATCACTTCTGAGGCAAAGCTATCTGGAAGAAGCGCAAGGACGCGCGCAGCATGCTCGGAATTAATTTTAGACAAAACAACCGAAACCGTTTGTGGGTATTCTTTTTGAAGAAAGCTGGCCAGAATATCTTCATTTACATTCCCGAGTTTTTCCCACATCGTACGCCCTGCAGGCCCACGAATTTCTTCCATAATTTCCTCAACTTTATCAGAGCCTAAAACCTTCATCAGTAAGCGCTCTGTGCTGTCCATTGTTCCAACCAACGCATTGGTTGAACTCATTTGCTCTGCAAAATCAACAAAAAGACGTTCAACAACATTCGCGCCCACACGCCCAAGCCCTGCCATAGTCTGAGAAAGTTCAAGAATCTCCTCATCATCCATATGTTCAAACACTTTTGTGGCATGATCTTCTCCCAAAGCAAGCAAGAAAATAGAGGCTTTCTCTGCCCCAGATAACGTCCTATAATCTTCTCTCATTCTCATTTAGAGATCTCCACTTACTTCCTGCATCTACTCTTGCGCCATCCAATTTCTGAGAACAGACACTGTTTCAGATGGATAATTTTCAACAATATCTTCAACTTTTTTCACAGAAGAGGCTTTCACCTGCCCTTGCACTTTATTCATGTCAATCATGTCGTCTTCCGCCACTTCATCAGGCTGAAAACTTGCCAATTCGGGGGGAGGAAGTGCAGGATTAGATTGGCGCGCCGCAATCAACGCCGCTTGTTCCTCAAGATCCTCTGCATACTGATGCGCTGTACCACTACTTTCTAGCAAACGCCCAATCATCGGGCGAAGGACAAGCAAAATCACCAAAATCCCCATAAGCGCAATGGTCAGAATCTCAACAGCATCTAGCAATTCACTTTTTTCAAACCCGAACAATGTATTATCGGCTTGGATATCCGCAATTTCCAGCTCTGTAAATTGCATTGTTTCAATTGTAATACTGTCTCCGCGTGCATCATCAAACCCAATAGCTGTCCGCACAAGACTTTCAATTTTAGACAGCGCCTCATCACTGCGAGGCGTATAGACACGCTCTCCTTCCGCAGTATTTGCATATGTTCCGTCCACCATCACAGACACAGACAGACGCTTAACCCCTCCCACCTCTTTGACAGTGCTTTTAATGATCTTACTCACTTCATAGTTGGTTGTTTCCTCCAAACGATTACTCTGCGCTGTCGGGCCCGTATCCAAGAGCAAGTCCCCTCCAGAGATGGGGAGGTTATTTTCTACAGAAACAGAATTTTGCCCCTCTTCTCGCTCAGAGCTATTCTCTTCCACCAATTGAGAGGAGCGCACAACCTGACTTTCTGGATCAAAAATCTCTTCATTTTGGCTTACACGATCAAAATTAAGATCCGCGGTCACAATTGCTTGTACTTTCCCTATCCCAACAGCACGTCCCACCAAATTTTCAATGGCGCGCGTTAATCTTTTCTCATAGTTACGCCGCATCTCTTCTGCTTTAACAGACAAAAGAGTATCTTCCTCTTCTCCACCTCGTGCCAATAAGCGCCCAGAGGTATCTGAGATAGAGACATCACTCATCTTCATTTCAGGGACAGCAGAGGCCACCAGAGATTGAATACTGGCAATCTGCTCCTGACCAATCCCCCCTCTTCTTCTGAGAGACAATAAAACACTTGCGCTCGCAGGCGCTGTTTGACGGCTAAAGAGCTCACGCTCAGGCAAAACCAGATGAACCCGTACACTCTTGACTTGATCTAAGGCCGAAATTGTTCTTGCCAATTCTCCTTCAAGCGCTCTTTTTCTATTTAATTTTTCTTGAGAATTCGTTGTTCCAAAGCTAGCTTTTTGATCAAAAAGCTCATACCCCAAAGCCCCTCCATTCGGCAAACCTTCTTTCGCCGCCAATAAGCGTGCTTTTGCAACTTCTTTTTCTGAGACCAATATTTGCGTGCCATCTCGTGAAATCTCATATTGAATTTGGGCTTCATCCAACTTTGTTATAAGAAGAGCAGAATCGGACGCAGAGAGCTCCGAAAAGACCGTTTGCATGTTCGGAGACGATACACGCATCGATACAAAAATAAAAAACATCAACAGAAGAAACAACACACCGCCCATTACACCCAAGCGCGCAGGGCCAATCTGATTTAAGGTTGCAAAAAACGGATTCTTTGCACCATGTTGGTGTTCGGTTTCAGTTCCATCCATAGAAAGAGGGGCAGGGTCTGGTGTTGTACTATCCATATAAATTCCGTTAAATGCGCTTAGATCCTAAAAAAACAATAAAAAATAGGAAGGGTGGAAAAGTCTGTCTCTTTTATTGTACCTTCTTTTCTTCACGGTTTCCAGTCATTTACATGACTCTCATAGATAAGATTATTTCAATAAATTTGCAAAACATGTATTTTATTGCTATAATTAATAATAGGGTATGGTGTGTATTGCTGTTAAGGGTCACCTCATACAGGAGAAAAGGAATGTTAGAAGCTATAAATTCAGTCTTGTCAAATGTACCGCTTGCAAGAGCAAGCGTCCCTTCTGCGTTGACATCACCCACGCCTTCTCAGGCAAAATCCGATTATATTAGCGTAGAAAGTGCAAATTATAGCAGTAGATTTATTGATCTCTACAGCAATTCAAGACGTACTGTTTTAAAAATAAGAGATTCCGCAACGGGTGAATCACTACGTCAATTTCCAACAGAAAGTCAGATTCGTGCCTATCAACACGCACAATCCACAAAAGAAACAGCTAAAGCTCTAAAAACTGGAAGGGTGGCCCCAAGCGCTGTTGAACAAAAAGCATTGACAGACTCAGCCCCTGACACTCTAAAACCAGAGGCATTTAAAGCACTCAACACACCACCCCCTCCGTCTATTCCTGCCCCCGTCATTGGATCGAATCTATCTGAAAAAGCCTAAGCATTAACGTGCCTCTGCAATAATCAATATTTTTTCTTCACCACTCACGTCATCCTGAACTTGTTTCAGGATCTGGTCAATAATATGCATGAGATCCTGAAACAAGTTCAGGATGACAATGTAGGGGGGATTAAGGCGTCGCTGCCTTCAAAATTTCATCTTCATGTGCAATTAACTTTTTTGCGTCTTTGAGCGCTTTATAATAACTTCCTTTTATAATATGGGCATTAATCGCCACAAAAAGAGGAGATGTCGAGGGAGCGGCCTGTAAGACGTCTTTGATCAGCGCAAAATATTTTCCATGATACTCTCTGGAGTTACGCGCGAGATACATACACTGGATCAGAAAATAAATTTGCTTGCACGGTGTATCTGCCTCATCTTCATGTACGACATCTTTTTCTCTCAAAATTGGAGCATCTCCTGCAATATGGAGGCGCGTGCGTTGCTTATCATTCGTGATCACCGCTGTGCCGATAAGTATTTTTTCTTCAGGTTTTAAATCAATCATCAGGGCCATAAGAAATCCTTTCAATGGCTAAAAATTACAGATCAATACGCAGTTTATTTGAAATTCTCTAATAATTCAAACTGAGTCTCTAAAGCCAAAGGTTCATGGGCCTGTCCCTCTAAACGAGACTGCAACCGCCGCAGAGCATCACTCTCTGTCTCATCCCCCTTCCCTTCTCTCTGCGCCTCGTTCAAGAACACCTCAATCGTGTTTTCCGAAAACCCTTTTCGGGTTGCAAGTTCATAGGACGACGCACGGAGCTGAGATCTTAAAAATCCCACCTGATCTAGAGCCTGTAAAACAAGGTTTTTACTATATTCAGCCTCTTCTGGTGTTTGAAAAGAGACATCTTCCAATCCAAACTGAGCACGTGAGACCACGACCCCTTCAACATCCAGCTTTGAGCCATCAGAGGGATCAATCACAAAGGACACAGTATCTCCTGCTAATAAATTCTCATCTGGAAATCCACTATTCTCCGCAAGATTATCTATGTCCTGAAACAGGGCTATAAACTTTTCTGTTAGCTCTTCCAATTGTGGCGTTAAAAGGTGAGGATCTATGGAAGATCCTGATACACTCCGCGCCCGCACAGCAATCCCCCCAGCCTCTTCCAATTTAGAAACAATCGTCTCTACATGATCAGACGTGGTAGAAATCACACTCTCTCCATAGGAGATCTGCTCTAAAAAGCCTTGAATTTGTGTGATTTTTTCAAGAAAGTCAGGAGACGACAAAGATACAGTATCAGTGATCACACGCCCAACAGGAAGAGCCTCACGAGGCGCTCCTTTTTTTGTACTTTGCACAGCTTTCACATCATAGAGAGAAGAGGTTCTCTGAAGCTGTGAAGGTGGGATTGTAATATCTGAAACCACAAAAATTTCTCCTTATTTTCTATCTCATAGCATATCACATAAACTATTAACATAGCTTTTATGAGATAAATAAAGAGATTAGAGCCTAAACAACACTATTCTAAACAACACTATTATAGTGCCATGCTCCAGAATAAGGGTCTTGGTAGAGATCCATGTGAGCATGAAGAGTGTCCTCCTCTTGTGGCGTTCCTTCCTTGTCTCCACGATTCACAGAAATCTCAAATAAGTCTTCTTTATTCTGATGATCAAAGGCGAATTCATTCTCTGAAAAAGAGAGATTAATGTCGGCGGACTCAATGTCTAGCCCTGCGTTTTGAAGAGTTTGTTCCAAGAGACCTGTTTCTTTATGGAGGAGCATATAGGCGGATTCTTTTTCGGTTGTCAGGGTGACTTTCATCTTATTGTGAGCATCCATCTCCACATCAATCATCACGCGTCCAAGATCAGGAGGATTGAGGAGGACGGAGAGTTTCTGCGTGCCTCCATTGCCTGCTGATTTTTGCAGGACGGCCGCTATAATTTGTGTCGCGGAATGAGCTTGTCCTGCTTGATGTGCGCCTAATACACCATGCGCATGAACTGTTTGTAGAGCAGAATCTGTGAGAGGTATAACTGAAAGTGCTGAGAGCTGAGGAGTGAGAATGATATCTCCCCCTAACACCACAGTCTCCCCCCCTCCTTCCAAAGAAAAAAGCGTCCCCTGTATATCTGCGTCTTTGCCTGCAAAAACAGGCTTGGCAGACGGGTGTTGTGCCAAAGAAGACACTGTTTGACCAAAGACGTTATTGGGCTGATCTACTGACGAGTCCTCTAAAGCCATAGCTTCAGGGCGTGTATCTGGGGACAGGAGACCTCTCAATCGGGCAAGCCCCTCACCTGCATTCAATCCTACGAGATTATTTTGAGGAGAGAGCCCTGATAAAATCTGGAGCATACTGAGTGATTCACCTGAAAGATCCAGCCCTTCTTCTTTGATGTATAAAGATAAATTATTGTACTGAGACTCTGCCAAGAATAAGACATTAACCAATGGTCCAGCGTCTATGGTTTTAACCTGTCCAATAACTCCTTGTCCTCCATCTAAACGGTACTCAAGGGCATTCAATTCTGCAGGGGAGAGATTGACAGCAATCAAATGGGGGAAAGTTTCAGACCCTATCGTCTCCTCACTCAACGCCTCTATTTGATAGGGTAAATAGACAATGTCATTTTCTGATATATCAGGGTTTCCTGGGATAAGAGAGCGCACAGCCTCCATAAATTTAGCAAGCCCTCCAAATTGATCCAGAATTTCAGGATCTACCAAAGAGACTCGCTCTAGATTTGAAATATGGTCTAACTGTTCGACACTTAAAGGGATTTTTATTGTTTCGCCTTGCTCATCTTGTACATAAAGTATTGAGGACTCATCGCTCTCTTCAATCTCTTTTGACTTTTTTGTCTCCAGCAAACGTTCAAACTTATCAGACGGCTCTTTCCGCTCTATAGGAGGCCTGTCTTTGACGGCGCTATAGTCAACGGAGGGTTGGACATTCAAAAACAAAACTGACATATTTAAAATCCTTTTGTGTGCGATTAAACTGTATCTATCATCCCCGATGAAAGAGTCTTATTGCGCTTGCCTTGGTAAATTTGACCAGAGGAATCATAGCGTTCTTCTTGCTTCACAAGCACGTCTCGGGCCGTCTTCATAATCCGATTGTTGAGCCTTTTTGCGCCTTCTTTACGCCGAGATAAAATCTTCAAATTCTCATCGGCATACTCCACAAAACGAGCATAGGTTGTTTTGAGCTCTTTTTTCAAATCCTCATCAAGCCGTCCTATCTTACCACGCAGGGCCAGCAATTTTTGGGCTTCCAGCTCGTAATTTTTTCTCAAGCTCACCTTTTCTAACTGTAAATCAAGGAACTTTTGACGATCCATCGCGCGCAAAGCCTCGTTCTCCTGTTGGATCACAGCCTCCAAACGCGTCATCATCTCCATCACCCTCTTTATGATGTGTTCAATATTTCCCTCAGAATTTCTTTTTTTACGCATATTTCTCTCCTATTCTTTTGTATTTTGACCCTGTGCCTTAATGAGTGTTGCTTTGACATGATCTGCTAGCCCTATGCCTCCCGAACGAGAAAGGGTTTTCCCATACTCGTCCAACATCAACCCTCGAAAGACTTCTTCAGCGCGTCCTCCTCCAAAGGTGTCGTTCACGTCAACGGACTCAAAGATTGGACGCAACATTTCTGTGAGAAAAACCGCCTCAAATTCTTTGGAAACTCTCTCTATTTCTCTCTCTTGCTTGACTCCACGTGCCCCTTTGACAAGAGACTCTATCTTGTCTGCGCCACTGTGTGAGGCCTGTAGAGAGCTCAGGGCTGCTATATGATCCATCAGAGCAACTCGATTTCTGCTTGCAGAGCGCCTGCCGCTTTAATGGATTGTAAAATTGTAATCATATCTCGAGGTCCTACGCCAAGCTTATTCAACCCCGTCACTAATTCCTGCAACGTCACGCCCTCGTGCAAAACAGCGAGCTTGGCATCTCCTTGGTTCACCTCAATATCTGTCCGCGGGACAATAATTGTTTCCCCCTGCTCAGAAAAAGGATTAGGTTGCGAAACTTGAGGTGTTTCCGTCACACGGATTGTTAAATTCCCTTGGGCAATCGCAATAGTACTAATCTTCACATTTGATCCCATAACAATTGTGCCTGTATTTTCATCAATCACAACTTTGGCAATTTGATCAGGCTGAACAGGGAGCTGTTCGATATCTGTAATTAAGTCCACAATTGTGCCGTTATAATTAGACGGACGGCGAAGGGTAATACTCGCCGCATTATCGGCCGTGGCTATTTTTGCATCCGTAAATCCATTGATAGCACGTGCAATACGCCGCGCCGTTGTAAAATCAGGATTACGTAATGACAATCTAATTTTTTGGAGTTGATCGAGTTTAAATGCAATTTCTTTCTCAACAATAGCCCCCGCAGGAATACGCCCAGAGGCCGGATTATTTTGAACGATTGTCGTTACCGCGCCTTGAGATTGGAATCCTCCAATCATCACAGGCCCTTGTCCAATCGCATAAACTTCTCCATCCGCGCCCATCAAAGAGGTCACTAATAATGTCCCCCCACGCAAACTATCTGCATCGCCCATAGTTGAGACAGTAATATCAATCCGTGAGCCATTATTCGCAAAAGGCGGAAGCGTCGCTGTCACCATCACAGCCGCCACATTCCTAGTTTTCAAATTTTGATCTCTGACATTTACCCCTAAACGCTCCAACATCGCTGTGAGACTCTGACGGGTAAACGGCGCATTATTCAGACTATCCCCCGTCCCGTTCAACCCCACAACAAGACCATATCCCACCAACATATTATCTCGTACCCCTTCAATATCCACGATATCCTTAATCCGAGTGGTGGCCGCTTGTGTCGGCGTAATAAGAGACACAATAAGGATAAGAAGGGGGAGCAGTTTCCACAACCCTGTTTTTCGCACATAATTTTTCATTGTTGATCCTTTACTCTATGGTTTAATCCGTTTAAAGCTATGCTAATTGCATGCCAAGCACTAATTCATTGTTATATCTATATATTTTAAATTCAGAAAAAAAAGGAAGGCAGATATTTCCGCTATATCATATTTCCCCTCGGCAAATTTGTTCCTTGGAAACACACAGGGAAATGCGCTATAATGAAAATATGAAGATACAAGGTCCCAACAAAACAAGCGCCTCCGCCTCAAGCAAGAAAGCCTCTAAAGCAGGGGGTGGGAATTTTGGGGTGTTGATCAATGACGGAGGAGCAGAAGAAGCCTCCTCAACCGCCACAGCGCATAGCATTACAAAGGTTGAAGCTCTTCTTGTCGCACAAACAACCGATGATCCCGCTGCGCACGCCTCCAAAGGACGGATGATGATGCGTGCGGATCGTTTATTAGAGGAGCTCGATCATATGCGTCTGTCAATGCTCACAGGCTCCCTCACGGTAGGGCACATGATTGACATTGCTGATGTCGTCGCCAGCCACAAAGAAAACATCCACGACCCAGAGCTTACCGCTATTCTCACGGAGATAGATCTCCGCGCCCAAGTAGAAATCGCAAAGATGCGCGTGTCCCTTGATGCGTTGGGTTGAAAATCACCGTGCCTTTCCACATACAGTCACTTTGAGCTTGTTTCAAGATGACGAGAGAGAAAATAGTCTTGCTTTTTTGGATACATCTCTCTACTTTGCCTCTCTGTACTATTTTAAAGAACGATTTTAGGAGCATATGACATGACCACACAAGGCGCCGTTCTTGTCCCTCAGGACTACAAGCCCTCGGACAAAGAAAAGTTTATGAATCCGACGATGACGGAATATTTCCGCCAAAAGCTTATCAATTGGAGAGAAGAGCTCCTCCAAGAATCGTCTGAAACGATTAAGACAACGCTCCAAGGGGAAGATCTCAACAAGCCAGACATGGCTGACCGCGCCTCTGCAGAAACAGATCACGCCCTTGAGCTCCGCACCCGTGACCGTGAACGCAAGCTGATTTCAAAAATCAATGAGGCCATCATGCGTATTGACGAAGAAACCTATGGCTATTGCGAAGAGACAGGCGACCCGATCTCCGTCAAACGCCTAGACGCCCGCCCCACAGCAACGCTCAGCCTAGAAGCCCAAGAGCGTCACGAAAAGATGGAACGCACGCATAGCGGAGAGTAAGAGGCACATCCCCGTGCTCCAAATTACCCTCTCTGCTGCTATCTCCCTTGACGGTTTTATAGATGACACTTCCTCTGAACGCCTCCTTCTGTCCAGTCCAGAGGATTTTACCGAAATCGACCGTTTACGCGCGCAAAGTGACGCGATCCTTGTGGGGGCAAATACACTCCGCACTGATAATGCGTCCTTATCGATTAAAGATCCCGCTTTAAAACAAGAGAGACACGCCCAAGGACACTCTAGTGATCCCATAAAAGTAACGCTTACAAAAACAGGGAACCTCGAAAGGGAGGCTCGTTTTTTTCAAGAGGGGACAGATTTAAAACTTGTTTACTGTCCTGAGGCGCGCGCTCAGGATTTAGTTGAAAAACTAGGAGATCTTGCCACAATCATCCCCCTCCCCTCCACACATTCAACAACCACATATATCATTCAGGATTTATCTGCACGCGGGGTAAAAACCTTATTGGTAGAGGGGGGAGCAGATATCTTCACCCTCTTTTTAAATGAGGAACACGTTGATTATGTCCGCCTCTCCATTGCCCCTTTCTTTGTCGGAGAACAAAATGCGGTGCCTCTGGTCAAAGCCATCAAAGACATCTCGCTCTCTCTTTATAAAACAGAAACACTCGGAAATAATGTGATCATTCATTATAAACTGAACAGAAAGCCTCCTTATGAGTAGAGATAAAGACTATTTACGATTAGCCATTGATGTCTCTCGTCACTGTCCTGTCTCCTCAAGCGCATACGCTGTGGGGGCTGTCCTTACCTCTTTGGATGGAGAGATATTAACAACGGGATATAGTCGGGAAACAGGAGACAAAGAGCATGCAGAAGAAGTGGCCATCGCCAAAGCTGTGAACGCAAACATTGATCTCTCTCAAACACAGATTTTTTCTTCCATGGAGCCGTGTAGCACCCGTGCCTCTAAAGAACTTTCTTGCTGTGATTTGATTATAAAAATGAAAATCCCGCGCGTCATTTTTTGTGTCAAAGAACCAGATCTGTTTGTGACCTGCACAGGATTAAAAACATTGGAAACAGCGGGGATAGAGATCCTCCATGACCCGACCGATACCCACATGGTCTATGCCATTAATCAACATCTTTTTCCACACCAAGAAAAGGGAACACCATGACCCTCTCCCTACGCACTCAAATATCAATAAAAACCAAATATGGACGCGGATGCTTTATTAGCTTTTCTGGATTTTCAGACCAAGAAGAACATCTCGCCATTGTCTTTGGTCAGGCAGAACAGCAAAGCACTCCCTTAGTCCGCGTACATTCAGAATGCCTGACAGGCGATGTGTTTGGATCCCAGCATTGTGATTGTGGAGAGCAGTTAGACCTCTCTATGAACATGTTATCCAAACAGGGGGGCATACTCCTCTATATGCGCCAAGAAGGGCGAGGAATTGGGCTTTACAACAAGCTGGACGCCTATGATTTACAACTCAACCAAGGCATGAACACCTACGAAGCCAACCATGCCCTCGGTTTTCCCGATGATCTCCGCCACTTTGCCCCTGCCGCGCAGATGCTAGAGGCATTAGGAGTCTCTCACATTAAACTCCTCACCAATAATCCAGATAAAGTCACACAATTGGAAGATAATGGGATCACCATCCGTGAAATAGCCCCCTTACAGACCCAAGGAAACGCCCATAACACACGCTATCTGAGTGCTAAAAAAGACGCAGGGCATCTGCTCTAATATTTTAGAAAAGAGACATCTTGTTACTCTTCACAGTTTTGTCCTTTTGATCTCTTGGAACACCCACATGATAAAAAGAAAAGAAGGAAGACACATATACCACCCAGAAATCCAATCAAGATGTATTTTAAAAGGGGAGACTGTCCTTGCCCATAGGTCTCTAGAATATCGTGGCGAAGCGCCTCCAAGGCATGATTAGTCTTCTCTTGTTGTGCGTCCAAAGAGTTTACCCGCAGAACAAGGCTTTCATTTTCAAGCTTCAATGCCTTTACAGATTCGAGAAGCAATGCCGTAAACTCAATATAGCGTACAGATTTCATTTCTTCTTTATTGTCAGGCTGGTACACCAATTCAGGATAAATTTTCTCTAACTCCTGCGCAATAACGCCATAATGAGTCAGACCAGGGCTACTTTTAAACTCATACGCATAGCCCTGTACTTGAGATAAGCGGTCAAGAACAGAAACAGGATCAAGCGTCTCGAGCTTTGTTTTCAGACGAATATCTGACGCCCCTGCAGCCCCCATATCAACCCATGCCCCGTTATAAACCTCAAATCCGTTCGTCCCCCCAGGGCAACTCGCCCCCGATGTACAATAGCGAATCATCCCCGCCACGGCCGTTGGCCGCTGGGCTGTCGTCCCAGACGGGAAGACAACAGCATCCGTTGCTGCACCCATATCCAGCACCCCTCGAGCACTCAATTGCGTTGCAGGCACAGCAGGGTCAATCACCATAGTACCACCAAACAAACCCAGCGTATTAGACGCTGATACAAGAATACCTCCATCCTGATCACCCATAAAGATTCCAAAGGACTTATTCCCCGTTACAACTGGGGGCAGTGTGATCGTCTCTAGAAAACTATTCAGCCCTATTGCAAAAGAGCCCTCCCCCATAGCGGTAACCTCACGCCCCATTGCCGTAGAATAAATTCCACTCGCTGTTGTGGAATACCCCATTGCCAGAGACCTAAGTCCACTCGCTGTTGTGTAAGTCCCTATTGCCACAGAAGAAGCTCCACTCGCTGTTGCTACTCCCCCCATCGCCGTAGAACTATTTCCAATCGCTGTTGATAAATTCCCCATTGCCGTAGAATAAGGTCCACTCGCTGTTGTGGAATACCCCATTGCCGTAGAATAAATTCCACTCGCTGTTGTGGAATACCCCATTGCCGTAGAAGTATCTCCATCCGCTGCTGTGCCATTCCCCATTGCCGTAGAATAAAGTCCACTCGCTGTTGTGTTAAGCCCCATCGCCGTAGAATACCATCCAACCGCTGTTGTGTCATACCCCATCGCCGTAGAATAATGTCCACTCGCTGTTGTGGTACGTCCCATTGCCGTAGAATAAATTCCACCCGCTACTGTGAAAAACCCCATTGCCGTAGAAGTATCTCCACTCGCTATGGTGTTCCTCCCCATTGCCGTAGAAATAGTTCCACTCGCTGCTGTGGAACGTCCCATTGCCGTAGAATACCATCCATTCGTTACTGTGTTTCTCCCCATTGCCGTAGAATACCGTCCAACCGCTGATGTGGTATTCCCCATTGCCACAGAATAATCTCCACTCGCTGTTGTGCCATTCCCCATTGCCGTAGAATACTGTCCACTCGCTGTTGTGTTAAGCCCCATTGCCGTAGAATAGCCTGCACTCGCTGCTGTGCCATACCCCATTGCCGTAGAATAGGTTGTAGCTGTTGTGTTAAACCCCATCGCCGTAGAATCAAGTCCACTCGCTGTTGTGAGCCTCCCCATCGCCGTAGAATAAGTTCCACTCGCTACTGTGTCACGCCCCATTGCCGTAGAATTAGATCCACTCGCTACTGTGTCACGCCCCATTGCCGTAGAATACTGTCCACTCGCTGTTGTGTTAGACCCCATTGCCGTAGAATAGGATGCACTCGCTGTTGTGAACCCCCCCATTGCCACAGAATAGAATGAATTCGCTGATGTGCCCTCCCCCATTGCCGTAGACGACTGTCCAATCGCTGTTGTGAGCCTCCCCATTGCCGTAGAATACTGTCCACCCGCTGTTGTGGAAGACCCGATTGCCGTAGAAATAAATCCACCCGCTGTTGTGTTAGACCCCATTGCCGTTGAAGAATATCCACTCGCTGTTGTGTTTCTCCCCATTGCCGTACTGTTCTGCCCTAAATTCGTAGAGTCCCACTGTGTACCAGTGACCTCTCCAGCTCGAAAAGCACCTAACGATTTATCGAAGAACATACGAGTATCATGATTGACATCACCATCATCATCCAATTGTGGGGATCCAAAGACAAAATCTTCTGTCGTCTCATCTCCAGAATTGCGAACGACACCAGAATTGAGTTCAAAAAGACCGCCTGAAAGCGAGCCCCAAGAAGACCCATCACACACTTCAATCTCTGTGCCAAAGGCATTATAACGCATGGAATTAGCCGTTGTGGCATCACATACCGTCACAGCCGTTTCATTTCCCATCGTTAATCCACCTGTAAATTCAATCGCTTTTGAAATCGTGGCCGTCCCTGGGTTTGAAGATTTAATAGACCAAAGCCCTCCACCTCCAACAGTTGCGGCCTCTGCATAGGTATAGGCGAGGATGACATCGTCACTCCCCGCTGTTTTAAATATCATTTCAGTATCCCCAGGATCCCCCAAAACGAGATTGTCATTATCATCGGCTGTATCAAAATCTTGACATGTTGTTTGGAATGTACGATCAGGCCCTGCAGAAATAATAGCGAGAACGACATCATAATCATTAGGAGATCCTTCTATACGATCTTCTGCTGTAGACGAATCATCATCACACGCCACATTACTCCCCACCGCAGGATAAATGGCCACATTCGATCCGCTATTCCAGACACAATATCCATAAAGCTGTCCCCACGGATCTTTCTTGCTCGCCCCAAGAGAATTAGGAATATTTCCTCCCCCAACAGGCTTTAAAGACGCTGTCCCTTGAACTTTAAACTCCATAGGCTCAACAAATCCATCTACATCACAATCCCCAGAATCCGTTTGAGAAGAGGCTTGCAACACGGCCATTTGTGAGGCCACCTGCATTTGGGTTTGTGCCACAGACATGCGTGATAAGGTCACCGATGTTTTCAAAGGCCCCTTCATAAAGCTCATGGTTGCTGCCCCTAAAACACCAATAAAAGCCACAGCGCCAAACAGAGCAAAAAATACATTACCCCGTTGATATTTAACATGATTTTCCACAATTTTTCCCCTTTTAATGCCTGAGAGTACAAAGAATAAGCTTCCACCCACATTAGGTAGTCTATCAGGTTTTAATTAATAAACATTAAACAATTTAAGCTTTAAAATCTGGAAATTTTTAAAACAACTCTAACGTATTCAAGATACAAAAAAGGCTCAGGAAACCTTGAGCCTTTTCTATCTATTCTTTTAAGGGGAAAGACTAACTTGCGAGAGGAAGCTCTGTCTCTGTTTTCTTAGATTTTCCTTTTTTGGCACTCGCCTTGGCCACAAGAGGGGCAAGCTTTCCATCAATGGTAGCCCCTGCTTCAATTTGAAGCTCGCCATAGGCA
Source organism: Alphaproteobacteria bacterium (assembly GCA_024279035.1). Classification (GTDB taxonomy): domain Bacteria; phylum Pseudomonadota; class Alphaproteobacteria; order Micavibrionales; family Micavibrionaceae; genus UBA1850. The sequence goes on along the minus strand of JAJRSA010000013.1, from coordinate 79,732 downwards.
ATAGAGCCTGTGATAATCCCTGTTGAAGCCACCGTCAACCGCCCGCTCACATAGATTTCACCTTCAAATTGACCTGAAATTGTCGCTTCTTCGATTTCAACAGTCCCGTAAAATTTACCTGTTTCTGAAATTTCAAGAACCTTCGCGCCTTTAAGGGCCGCCTCTACACTTCCTTCAACGAGAAGATGGTCACAGGACTCAATTTCTCCAGACATTGTAATGCCTTGACCTATCACAAGACGACGGTCATTGCCTGACCCTGCTCCAAGAGAAGGGGTCGCAGGCGTTCCATAGGGTGTAGGGTTGTATGTTCCATATGTCTTGGCTGGTGTTGGGGAAGGACGTTGGAATGGACTTGACGCAGTCGTCTGAGGAATATCAACAGATTTAGAAGAAGATGTATCTGTTGCTTTATTGTCCTGATCTGTTGTCATGGCCGTTGTGTCCTTTTGTGTTTGAGGTTTAAGAGGGGTTGAGGTAGGTAATTTACTGCGTTCACTTGAGTCTGCGTTACTTGCCGCAACAGAGACTGAGGAGGGCACAGATGAGGAAGATGATCCTGATACTGGGGGCGTTCTTGTTTCAGAACTGGTCGTTTCGTTTTGTGTTTCTTGTTTTGGTCTATGGAACATGTGAACCTTCCTCTTCTGCTCTAATAAATGATTAAGGGCACACTAGCATACGCCCTTAAATTTTCGCAAGCCCTTTTCAAAAAAATACACAAGAATCTTAAGCTACCTCTTCCCACGTCCTGTCATCCTGAACTTGTTTCAGGATGACAGGAGAGCACAGTCAATGCGTTGTCTTCTTAATACACATTACAACGAGCGACGGCGAAGCGGGCTTTGCCCGAAGCCTGCGTGGCGTTTGAACGCAGTTTGTAATATCCTTATTACAAACGACTATGTATATCCTCATGAAAATAATCATAAATTTTTGTGGCCAATCGTGTGGATACACCCTCCACACACTTTAAATCCTCAATGCCTGCATTCTCGATCGCCTTCACTGTGCCGAAATGATGGAGTAAAGATTTCTTCTTCTTGGCGCCGATGCCCTCTATAGAATCAAGAGCAGAGATCACCGCTTTCTTTTTTCTCTTATTGCGATGAACGCCAATCGCAAATCGATGCGCTTCGTCTCGTAACCTTTGGAGATAATGAAGAGTGGAATCATTGACAGGAAGGGTAAAAGAACGATGCCCGTTCCGATGAAATTCTTCGCGCCCTGCATAACGGTCAGGGCCTTTAGAAATTGCAACCACACACATATTCTCAAATAAACCAAGCTCTGAGAGTATTTTCTGCACAGCACTTAACTGTCCTTGTCCGCCATCAATAAGCAAAAGATCTGGAAACTGTTCTTCCATCACGCTTGTATTTGTCACACTGGCATTTTTAAACCGCCGCGCTATAACCTCTCGCATCATCCCATAATCATCTGAGGCAGAGGCCTGCCTGATATTAAACTGACGATAGGAGCTTTTCTGGAAGCCCTCGGGCGTGGCGACAACCATCGCCCCCACCATATTTGTCCCGCCCGTGTGGCTATTATCATAGATTTCAATGCGCTCTGGGATTTGGTCAAGATCAAAAAGTGTGACCAAAGAGTCCAAGGCGTGCTCATCCTTATCTTGGAGCGCACAATGTCTTTGCAAAGCTTTACGGGCATTCTCTTCAGCAAAGGCGATGACATTCTTTTTGTCCCCTCTTTGGGGGACAGAAATCTCTATCTTTGTGTTGGCACACGTGGATAAAGCACTGGATAATAGCTCTTGATCAGCAAGGGTCTGATTCAAGAATATCTGTTTTGGAATAGGCTTGGAGGTATAAAACTGAGCAAGGAAGACACTCAATATCTCTGAAGACTTCACATCATCCCCATGTTTGGGGAAATAGCTTCGATTTCCAAAATTCTGCCCCCCTCGGAAAAAGAAGATCTGGACACAGCTTCGCCCCTTATGTCGTCCTTGACCTTGAACACACGCCACGACATCAGCATCTTTTATGGTCTCTATATTAATATCCTGCTTACTCTGTAGAAGAGAGATGGCCTGAATACGATCTCTAAAGAGGGCCGCGCGTTCATAGTCTTGTGCCTCACTAGCCTTCACCATTTCTGCTTGCAGGCGCTGCTTCACTTCCGTACTTTTTCCTTCCAAAAAAGGCTTAAGGTCATTGATCTGATCCGCATAGCCTTCTTGAGAGACATAGCCCATACACGGTGCTGTACAGCGTTTGATATGATATTGCAGGCAAGGGCGAGTTCGCTGTGCAAACTCACGGTCTGAACAATTTCTCAGTAAGAAAGCTTTTTGTAGAATGGCCATCGTACGATTGACGGCGCCTATTGAGGCAAAAGGGCCGTAATATGTCCCTGTCTCTTTTTGAGCGCCTCTGTGCTTGTCCAATCGCGGGAAATCATGATGATCATCCAGATAGAGATGTGGAAATGTCTTATCATCTCGTAGCAAAATATTATAGCGTGGCTTCAGCCTTTTGATCAGGTTACTTTCCAACAAAAGCGCCTCGACTTCCGTATGCGTATTCACAACCTCCAGTTGCACTGTTTCAGAGACCATACGCTTTAACCGCAGGGGCAAAGCCTCTATTTTCGTATAGCTCAAGACACGCCTTTTAAGTCTTTTTGCTTTGCCGACATATAACACCGTATCATGCCGATCTAACATCCTGTAGACCCCTGGAGTATCAGGTAAATGCTGTGCACAATCAAGGACATGACGAACGCCTTGAGGCAAGGAGGGCTGTGTCGTGTGTCTGGAAGTCATAGGCGCACCATAGGAAAAGGAGCCTAGAGGTACAAGCTAAAAACTATCCACATGACATAAAATTCTTGACAAGGTCTCGTAAAATATCTTATGAACGGTATAGTTGACATTAAACAATAATAAAAGTGAACAACAATGTTGGGGAAATATAGTTATGAATTTATACACAAAAGACGGAGCACTCTTGTATGAGTCTTCCAATGAGACACTACAAACCACACTTGAAAATGCCATAGAAGAGGGAGTCATTCTTGATCAGATCAATCTTAAGAACAAAGATCTAAGAAATATCAATTTTGATACTGTGATCATGAGGCACGCCTGTCTGGTCAATGCCGATTTAACAGGCGCTAACATGAGCGAAGCCATTTTCGACCACACAGATTTTTCTCAGACACAGCTCTATAATACCTGTATCGCCTATTCTTCTTTAAAAGCATGCACATTCATCAACAGTCAATTTGGCGCCACAGATTTTTCAGAAAGTCAGATTGACGGCAGCACTTTTGCAGGCTCTTCTCTGTTTTCCATCGTCTTTCGCGCTGTTAAATCCATGCAGAATGTTCATTTTTTATATGAAAAAATCGCCTATTCGATGCAAAACGTCCCCATACATATCACAAATAGTGCCCATGACATTAACGTTCTGGATGATCATATCCTCATAGAACACGATATGTTTTCTTACGAAGAGCTAGAACTATCTCAACACGCATCTGAGAATAAAAGCGACCTTGTTGTCTTTTATAACGATCTCATAAAACTGTCAAAGAATCGTTCTTTTATAGAGTATTAGATCTATAACATAGCGCTCTACAGACACCACATGTTAAAATATTATGCAAATAAAGTTCTACTTGGGGAAGGGAAATACATGCACCTCTATTTACGGCCTTTTGGGCTTTTTGCTCTTTTTATTGATTTTCATATGGACAATACTTCTTTTCGGATATACTCTGCGAAAAAATATGAAAATGAAATGATCCTTGATATTCCATATGTAAGACTTATATGGACTCCAAGATCTGCACTGCAAAGAGAGAAAAAAAATGGGTACAGCAGAAAACACACGGCCACCAGAGGCACACGATCAGGCACAGATTAAATCCTTTATTGAGACGATGGAGCTTTTGAGATCATTGGACTCTGAGTTTCCTATTCAACATGCTATCTCCCTCGGGATTATTTCTTTACATCCGGGTTTGTCTTTAACTCAGTTAGCGGGGAAAACAAACTTAACACTCTCTACTGTCTCTCGTATTGTAGGCGCACTCTCAGAGCATCGTGCCAATGGGCGACCATACCACCTTATTAAAGTAACAACCTCCAAAACAGAGCGTCGTAAAAAAGAACTGACCTTGACACAAAAAGGGAAAGATTTTCTCGCTCAGATTGAAAATTGTTTCTAATTTCTCTCTTGCCTCACAGGCCGACTTCTTATAAACATTATCCTTGCGTGGCCCCATGGCGGAATTGGTAGACGCACACGACTTAAAATCGTGCGCCCTTGTGGCGTCCGAGTTCAAGTCTCGGTGGGGCCACCATCCTTAATTAAAGGAAAGAAAGAGAGACATGACTGCACTCAATACCAATGCGGACGGCATCGTTATCCATGGACAAGTGGGCTTTGAAGGGATGCGCAACGCAGGACAGCTCGCTGCACAGACCTTAGATATGATTACCGCACATGTTCAAGTGGGTGTTACAACAGACGCGCTTGATAAGCTCTGTTACGATTTTATCACCAAAAATGGGGCTATCCCCGCGCCCCTCAACTACAAAGGCTTCCCCAAGTCTATTTGTACCTCCATCAATCATGTTGTGTGTCACGGGATTCCCTGTGACAAAAAGCTCATGAATGAGGATATTATTAATATTGATGTGACTGTTATTTTGGATGGTTGGCACGGGGATACAAGCCGTATGTTCTTTGTCGGCGATAAAAAGTCGGTGATGGCGCAACGTCTTGTTACCACGACCTATGATTGCATGATGGCAGGGATCGAGCAGGTCAAACCGGGGGGAGAGCTCCGCAATGTCGGGCGCGCTATTCAGGAGATGGCAGAAAAAGAGCGCTTTGGCGTTGTTCGTGATTTTTGTGGGCATGGGCTGGGACAAGTCTTTCATACTGCGCCTTCCGTTGTTCATTATGATGATCCGTACACCACCACGATTTTTGAACCGGGGATGTTTTTTACGATTGAGCCCATGATTAATGTCGGCACATGGAAAACAAAAATGCTCGATGATGGCTGGACAGCTGTCACCAAAGATAAAAAACTCTCCGCACAGTTTGAGCATTCTTTAGCAGTGACTGAGGATGGGTTTGAGATTTTTACCCTGTCTCCCAAAGGATGGTTTCGCCCGCCCTATGATGAGTAAAGACACCCCTCATTATGCAGGGCACAGAGACCGCCTCCGTCAACGCTTTGTCCAAGGAGGTGTCGAAGCTCTCCAAGAATATGAACTCCTAGAACTGATCTTGTTTACCGTCATTCCCCGCCGAGATGTTAAGCCTTTGGCCAAAGATCTTATCCAAAAATTTGGAAATTTTTCTGCCGTGGTGCATGCAGAGATTGCCGATCTCATAGGAGCTGGGCTCACAGAAAACAGTGCCATTGCCCTCAAAACGATTGAAGCCTCCTCGCTCAAGATGATGAAACAAGACGTGATGCATAGACCCATCCTCAATTCTTGGTCACGCCTCATGGACTACCTCCATGCCTCGATGGCACAAGATACACAAGAACAATTCCGCCTCCTTTTTCTCAACAAAAAAAACGAGCTCATCGGCGACGAAATTCAACAAACAGGCACGATTGATCATACGCCTGCCTACCCCCGTGAAATCATCAAACGCGCGCTTAATGTCGGCGCAACAGCCCTCGTTCTCGTCCATAACCACCCCAGCGGAGACTCTACCCCCAGCCAGCCAGATATCGCCCTCACCCAAGATATCATCACCGCTGCCACCCCTTTCGACATCAGAATCCACGACCATGTCATCATCTCAAAAAATGGCTATACGAGCTTTAAGAGTGAAGGGTTGATTTGATTATTCTTTACACACGTCCCATATCCCTATAAGACACTCCTCTGACATTATAACTTCCCAAATATAAGGACTCCCTATGATTCGTTTAGTACGACGCTTTAATCTGACTGAAAACCCGAAGGCGGATATTCTCTCTGGGATTACAGTGGCGTTGGCGCTTGTGCCTGAGGCGATTGCGTTTGCGTTTGTGGCGGGCGTGGCCCCATTGGTGGGGCTATATGCGGCGTTTATGGTGGGATTGATTACGGCGATCTTTGGTGGGCGCTCTGGGATGATTTCGGGTGCAACAGGCGCATTGGCGGTTGTGATGGTGGCGCTTGTTGCGGATCACGGTGTGGAATATCTCTTTGCCACGGTTGTCTTGATGGGAATTTTACAGCTTTTAGCAGGAGTCTTGTCTCTTGGGAAATTCATCCGTCTCGTGCCGTATCCTGTGATGCTGGGCTTTGTGAATGGGCTGGCGATTGTGATCTTTTTGGCACAGTTGGGACAGTTCAAGATTGATGGCACATGGATGGAGGGTCAAACCATGGGACTTATGGTTGGATTAACGCTCCTGACCATGGTGATTATCTGGGGATTTCCAAAACTAACAAAGGCTGTGCCCTCACCTTTGGTGGCTATTCTTGTCGTTTCAGGCCTTGTCATTGGCTTTAACTTGGATACACGCTCTGTGGGGGATTTAGCCTCTGTAGCAGGAAGTCTTCCAAGCTTTCATATACCTGCCGTGCCTTTTGATCTCGAAACGCTACGCATCATATTCCCTTATGCTCTTATTTTGGCACTCATTGGCCTCATAGAATCTCTTCTGACCCTCCGTTTAATTGATGAGATGACGGACACACGCGGACGGACGGGAAAAGAGTGTATTGGACAAGGACTAGCTAACCTCGCCACAGGATTCTTTGGTGGCATGGGCGGATGTGCCATGATTGGGCAATCCATGATTAATATCAATTCAGGAGGGAGAGGACGCCTCTCAGGCATTACCGCAGCCCTCGCGCTCCTTGTCTTTATTCTCTTTGCCTCAGGATTGATTGAGATTATACCGCTTGCGGCGTTGACAGGAGTCATGATGATGGTGGTCATTGGGACATTTGCATGGGGAAGTATTCGTCTATTTGGGAAGATCCCCAAAGAAGATGTTTTTGTAATTGTCACCGTGACCGCTGTGACCGTCGCCACAGACCTTGCGATTGCAGTCATTGTCGGCGTTATTATAGCCGCCCTTGTTTTTGCTTGGAAGTCAGCGCATCACCTCTGGATTACAACGGGGAAAGATGAGAAAGGCACACGAGTCTACTCCCTTCACGGCCCTTTATTCTTTGGCTCCGTCCAAAGCTTTCAGACTTTATTTACCCCTAAAGAGGATCCCGATCACATCATCATAGACTTTCAAAACGCCAGAGTCTGGGATCACTCTGCGTTGAATGCCATTGATGAGTTGGGTGAAAAATACAATACACTCGGCAAAAAGCTCCAACTTGTGCATTTAAGTGCAGATTGTAAACTCTTGCTTAAAAAAGCCTCCCATATGGTTGAGCTGGACACCATCGAAGACCCGCATTACAGCGTCTTCACAGATTACACGAAAGAAGTAGAAGGCTAGTGTCTCCCTCCCCCTCTTCCTATGATGTCATCATCATTGGCGCAGGGGCGGCAGGCTTAATGTGTGCCATTGAGGCAGGCAAGAGAGGACGCAAAGTCTGGCTCATTGATCACTCCAAAAAAACTGCAGAGAAAATTCGTATTTCAGGCGGAGGGCGGTGCAATTTCACCAATATCCATACCTCTCCCACTAACTTCCTCTCTCAGAATAAACATTTTTGTAAATCGGCACTCAGTGGCTATACCCCGCAAGATTTCATCAATCTTCTTACAAAACACAACATTTCGTATTTCGAAAAAACATTAGGACAGCTCTTTTGTGAAGACAGCGCTCAAAACATTATAGATATGCTCCTTACAGAGTGTCGTGAGGCAGGTGTCACGATTAGCATGGAAACAACTGTTCACTCCGTATCTCATGTAGACGTTTGTAATAAAAATATTACAAACTGCGTTCAAGCCACGCAGACTTCGGGCAAAGCCCGCGTCGCAGTCGCTCGTTGTCATATGCATGACGAGACCGACCACTACAGCATTGATACCACCAAAGGCACGTATGCGTGCGCGTCCTTGGTGATAGCCACAGGCGGACTCTCCATTCCCAAAATAGGCGCGACCCCCTTTGGCTATCATATCGCTGAACAATTTGGATTGAACATCATCAAACCCCGCGCAGGTCTCGTCCCTCTCACCTTCGACACAGACATCAAAGAGAAATGCAAAGCCCTCACAGGATTGTCCGTGAATGCCCGTGTCTCAACAGGCACAACACGCTTTACCGAAGGTATGCTCTTTACCCATCGCGGTTTAAGTGGCCCGTCTATTCTCCAAATCTCCTCCTACTGGACAGAGGGCACGCCCATTCATCTCAACATGGTGGTAGACCACGATATGTGGGCGTTTTTAAAAGAAAGAAAACACACCACGCCCAAACAAGACATCCTCAAAATCATAGCCGAACTTCTACCCAAACGCTTGGCAGACACTCTGTGTACAGAGCACCGCCTCACAGGACGCATCGCGGATCTTAGCGATAAAAAGCTCATCCGCCTCGCCACCACGATCAATAATTGGACACTCCACCCCTGTGGTACAGAAGGCTATCGTACCGCCGAAGTCACCCTCGGCGGAATTGACACTGCCACGCTGTCTTCCAAAACCTTCGAAGCCAAAACCCAAAAAAACCTCTATTTTATCGGCGAAGTTATTGACGTCACGGGGCATTTAGGAGGGTTCAATTTCCAGTGGGCGTGGGCATCGGGGTTTGCCACGGGGCAGGTGGTTTAGGGGAGAGAGAAACCGCCCACTGAAGGCCTTGAAATATAAATCACCCTATGACAAAATAATAGAAATTTATGAACAAAAATCAGACTTGTTCCATTTTAACCCATCCCAGAAAGCTGTGGGATTAAAGAAACAGGATATGTCACTGTATTTTTGTAAATCAAAAGACTAACAGTGAACATATAAGGATATCTGAATGCTCGCGCTCCTCTCTCCTGCTAAAAAGCTGGATTTCACATCTTCTCCCCCTGTTTTAGAATATACGCATCCTGTGTTTTCTGAGCAGAGCCAAGCGTTAATTGATCGCCTTAAAGATCTTCCTAAAAACCGTTTGAAGGCGTTGATGAAATTATCTGAGGCGTTGACAGATCTTAATTTTGAGCGATATCAAAGCTATCAAACGCCTTTTACGTTAGAGAATGCAAAGCAGGCAATCTATGCGTTTCGAGGCGATACGTATGTGGGATTTGAGGTTGATAGCTTGTCTGAAGAGGATATGGTATATGCGCAAGAGCATATAGGGATTTTGTCGGGACTATATGGCGTCCTCCGCCCTCTTGATCTCATTCAACCCTATCGCTTGGAGATGGGCACAAAGCTTGCAACATCTCAAGGGAAGACTTTATATGACTTTTGGGGGGAGACTCTTCTTAAATATTGTTTGGAACATGTAAAAACGCACAAAGTGCCTGTGATTATATCGTTAGCCTCCAATGAGTATATTAAATCTGTGAAAGCTAAAGATATTCCGTTGATGACCTGTCATTTTAAAGAGATCAAAGACGGCATCCCCAAAACAATAGGATTGTTTGCAAAGCGAGCACGGGGGATGATGGCGCGTTTTATAATTCAAAATCGGATTGAAGACCCTGACGGATTAAAAGACTTTTGTAGTGGTGGGTATATGTTTAAAGAGGCGCTCTCTTCCCCTTCTGACTTGGTTTTTACCAGAAAACCGTGATTAAGTCTAAAAAACATGCATTTCAAAATTGCTTTTTCCTGTAAAATCGTTTTTAGTCATATGCGAATGTAATTTTATAATAATCGGAGAGATAAGACGTGTATTCTTCTAAATTTTTACTAAGTGTTGCTGTCGGCGCACTTTTGATCAGTGGACAAGCCTTTGCAGGTTTTGAGTGGAAAACAGACCTTCAGGTGCCTGTTGAACAGACAAAAGCCGACATGACGCCAGTTGATGATGTGATGATGCTTCCAATGGAAGAAGAGTCCGCACCCACTATGATAGAAAATGTCCCTGAGCCTAAGATATCTGAGCCTGCGATTCCTACTATGAGTGAGTCTCCCATGAATATTGTGGAAATGGAAACAGAGCCTCTCCCCTCTACACGAGGTGTTGTTGAAGGGTTTGGGCGGGATGTGCCTTTGAGCTATGCAATGGCCTCTATTGTGCCTGCACATTACGGATATGCGTTTGGAAAAGATGTTGACCCCGCCTTACCGATTACATGGAAGGGGGGAGTGCCGTGGGATAAAGTTTTAGAAACAGCCCTCCATGCGCAAGATCTCTTCGCCTATATAACTGATCAGAAAATCAGTATTCAGACTGTCGCTCCTATGAAGCCTGCGGCGATTCCTTCTCCAAAAGTGGATCGACAGTTTGATCATGGTGGCGAACAACACGTCTCTTTGCCTCAACTGTCTCCATCTGTTGGACGTGAAGTTTTGGTCAGTCGTAAAACGGGAGATATTCAGCTCTATCATAAAGAAAACATGCAAGAAGACGTGGCCACAACAGAAATGAGTGTGATGGAGACTCCTGATTATATCATAGAAGATAGTCAGCCAGCTTCGGGGAATATGGTTGATGTAGAAGAAAAAGTAGCGATGATTGAGATGTTAAATCCAAGCACACAGCTTCATTCCTTGGAGGCCCCTCAACACGAAGAGCAACCCATGATCGAAAAGATCAATCCAGATATGCCACGGGATGTTATTCCTCCTCAAAATGCATTCAACGATAATGTCTTTGAACTTGTAGTCTCAGAGCGTCAAGATGCCCGTGTTCTTGACCCTAAGAAAATCACAACTTTTCATGCCAAGGCAGGACAAACAGTCAGAAATGTTTTGGAGCAATGGTCAGATGAAGCAGATGTGCAACTCTATTGGGAGACCCCTTATGATTTTCCCGTTGAGAAATCTATGACGTTGGCCGCGACGTATCCAATGGCTGTGCAAGCCTTGTTGGGGGGGTATGAAGATCATTCCCCAAGACCAACAGTGAAGCTCCACCCAAATTGGCCCCATGGTCCATCGATCTTGACGGTGAAGTAATTTAGGCTATAACTTAATACTATGGAACGTTTGCAAAATCATATTGGATGGGCTGTTATAGTCTCACAGACAACGCACGTATTTTGTTGTGGTTTGCCCATGCTCGTCAGCCTTTTGAGCCTTCTTTCAGGATTTGGGTTGATTGGGATGTTGCCCCCTTCTATGTCCGAGATCCATACCCTCTTACATGAATGGGAACCTCTTATTCTTGTTATATCGGGCTCTGTCCTTCTTTTGGGATGGGGACTAGATGTCTATAGCCGTAAGCTCGATTGTGCAACGACGTCTTGCGCACATGGTCCTTGTGGATCCAAGAAAAAGAAATCAGCCTATGTATTATGTGGCGCCACACTTCTCTTTGCGATCAATATAGCCTTCTATATTTTTTCTGGGCATTAACCCCACTCCTCAATTTCATTGACATAGGTGCCTAATTATGCCATTATCTCGGCAGAATTATGTATGGAATAGTATATTATGGATATAAAATATCGGAAATTTGAAGGATTTAAGCTCTGTAAGTTAGATACTAAAGGCCGTTTAAATTTTCCTTCCAGCTATCATAAAATTATTGAAGAATTAGATGAAGAGTCTAGAGATGACCTTGTTTTAACAGTGGATGCTCAAAATAATCGTTTAATTATTGATGTTTTTAATACGGCCGTTCAAAGATATAAAGCGCAATCTGGTGTCAATGATGTGGATGCACAACGCCTCATATCGTCGGTTTCATTTCCTTTGTTATTGGATGCTCAAAAAAGGCTTCAAATTCAGAAGGAAGCTCTGTCTCAAATGGGTGTGCCTCCTTATAAAAAGGGAGAATCTAGGGCTATGACAATAGTACATGCCAAAGATCGTTTTGAAATTTATGCCTCAGAGGCATGGAGTCAAAAAATAAAGGGCTTGGACTTAGGATAAATGCTGTTCCATAGTGAGCATAGTTTTAACGACTTCAGGGCTTCCTGAAATGAGACAGGCAATTTGCCCTTCTTGGTTAAAAAGCCGTGTAATACTCTCCGGTTCTCGAGAGAGTTGATTAAGAGTGTACTGTATACTTTTTTGAAAAGTGACACGTTCTGGAGGTGACATTTGATCAAGTGTGTTTGCGTTTAAATACCAATAATTGTTTTTGAAAGCGTACCCTAAAAATGAAATGTTTTGCGCGTTGTATATTTTTAAGGGTTTTGTGTAAGGGATCTTTTGTATCAATTCCATGAGATGTGGATCTGCTGTAACGACAATAGAAAACTCCCTTTGGGTGCGCGTATTTATAGATTTTTTGAGGGTTGTTTGTTCCTCAACAGCTTTTGAAATAAGCTGTGTGATCATCGCCCCGATTTGAATACCACTTGACTCTACAAGAGATTTTTCAAAAGAGAGGTTTTGGGTTAACTTAAGTGTGGGAACATCAGGCTGTGTGCGCTCTGTGTTCATGATATTTTGAATGGGTTGATCTGGGTTTTCACGAACAATAAGAAACTGGCCATCCTCACCCTGGTGATTATGATGAAGAATATAAACTGTGTCAGGGCGTAGTGCACTGTCTTCTCCACGTATGAATTGTGATGTATTTTTATGTTCTGTGGGTATATTTTTTTCTTGAAAAAAAGACAACCAACGAGAAGGAAGGGCGGTCGCTTTTAATTTACACTGTGGAATGGGTTCTTTGTTCATTAATGGAAGAGGAAAGTTGTATCTGTTTATTTCTTGAATAAGGTGTGAAGAAGACGTCCCGTTTTTGCGCAGGTCTCTGAGTGATATGTAAGGTGTTGTATGGCTAGAAGAATATTGAATATATTTATAGCTCTGTGCCTCTAAATGAATATGAGGAAAGACAGGGAGGTTAAAATGTTTTGCAATTTCTGCCGTTGCTTTCGGCTCCAGATTACATTGAATTTTATCCCAGTTTTTTCGGATATATTTTTCATTAAAGCAATATACATAGCTTGAGGCCTCATTTTTCTTAACAATAAACCACTCTTTCTCTTGAAAAGAGGTGCATGTAATCTGTGATCCTTGTTCTCCATACTGATCAGCGTGGAGATAGCTTCTTCCTCCAATCAGTAACTCTGCATTCTCTCTATTGAGGGCGATGCCAATAGGTGTAATGATTTGTTTGTTGAGTGTCGATTGAGGATCAGTCTCAGATGCCTGTTCCTCAAGATGTTGGTGCGTGACAACAACGTATCCGCTGTCTTGTATTAATTTTCGAATATTGTCTGCGCGAAGAAGGCTAGCACCAATACAGTTACCGTTGAAATTCATCATAAGTACATTTTTCACAAAGTTATAATTTTGAAAAACATAATCTATAATTAAGCATATGTCAAGGTTTCTATGTTTTCATCTCTTCCAGCTCTAACCAGCGTGTTTCATAGCGCTCGAGTTTGGCGTGGAGACTGTCCAGACTTTTGGTGACGCGATGGAAGGCTGTGGGGTCTTTTTTATAAAAATCAGGGTCTTGGAGTTGTGTGTTGAGTTCTTTTTTCTCTGCCGTGGCGGTCTCAATTTTAGCGGGGAGGTCTTTCAACTCGTATTCTAATTTGTAAGAAAGTTTTTTGACTTTTTTAGGCACTAGCGCTAAATCTTGTTTTTTCTCAACCGTTTTTTTGACTTTCTCTTTTTTGGGCTTGGCCTCTTGCTTTTTCAACGCAATATAATCGCTATAGCCTCCGATACAGTGATCAATTTTTGTGTTGCCTTCAAAGGCAAGAATCTTGGTGACGGTTTGATCGAGAAAATCTCTGTCATGTGACACGACAATCAATGTGCCTTTATAGTGAGAGAGTATCTCTTCGAGCATATCAAGCGTGTCCATATCAAGATCATTGGTGGGTTCATCCAAAATGAGACAGCTTTTGGGGCTGGCTAGAATTTTAGCGAGCATCAGGCGGTTTTTTTGTCCGCCAGACAGATTGCACACGCGGTCCTCCGCACGAGAAGGATCAAACATGAAATCTTTGAGATAGCCACACACATGGCGCTGTTTCCCCATGACTTCTATATAGTCATTACCCGTGGGCGAGAGAATTTTCTTGAGGGTATGGTTGGGGTTTAAATCTTTGCGCTTTTGATCAAAATAGGAAAATTCCAGCTCTTTTTTGCGCTTAATACGCCCTTGATCTGGCTCGAGTTCTCCCAAAAGGAGCTTTAGAAATGTTGTTTTCCCTGAGCCATTTTTACCCAGAACTCCAATGCGATCTCCGCGCTGAATGCGAAAATTGAATTGGTCAAGAATAGGGGTTGTTTTATGATCTTCTTCAAAGCTCTTACTGACATTATGAAACTCAGCCACAATCTTGGCGTGTTCTTCTGTGTCCTTGAGGCCTTTGAACTCAATTTTAGCCGTGGCACGCCGATAGGCCGATTGATCGGATTTGAGTTGATCGCGCATGATCTTCATTTGTTCAACGCGGCGTACATTGCGTTTGCGACGGGCTTTAACGCCTCGATTAGCCCAGTCGACCTCTTGAGTTACTTGCTGTTTCCGATTTTTAAGCTCGCGCGCTTCTTGCTCCAGAAGCTCCGCTGACCATTGTTCAAAGTCCGCAAAGCCCTTCGGCGATGTTTTAATGGCGCCTCGATCAAGCCAGAAAATCTGGTTGGTGATGTTGGCCAAGAAGACTCTATCATGGCTGATACATAAGATTGTCCCGCGATAGGATTTGAGATAGCCCTCAAGCCATTCAATGATCTCTAAATCCAGATGGTTGGTCGGCTCATCCAACAGCAAAATATCAGGCTCTTCCACCAAAGCGCGCGCCAATCCTGCGCGACGCAATTGCCCTCCCGAGAGCAAAGTCATGGGCATTTGAGGATCAATCTGGAGGGCATCCGTTACAATATCCACCTTATAGGTATAAAGCTCTTTGTCCTCGTCTTTGATCTCACTGAAGATATAGTCAAAGACGCGCTCGCCCTCTTGGGGGGTAATATCTTGGCGCAAATAGCCAATGCTCACGCCCACTTCTTCCCATCGTTCTCCATCATCCAGCTCACGCGCGCCTGTAATAATGTTCATCAGCGTGGATTTCCCCGCGCCATTCTTCCCCACCAACGCAATGCGCGCGCCTTCATGAATATTGAAAGACAGATCGGTAAAGAGTGGCTCTTCACTATAGCGCACCAGCGCATTTTTAACGGATAACAAAAGACGTGAATTCATGGGAAGTGTGTAGCCAATTTGGGCGGCACTGTCTAGCCATTTATAAAAGTTTTTTGAATTATGGTTAATTCTAAAGTAGGTGGTTTTTATGGAGTGTATCCTGTTGTTACTGTTTATTTTTTAGGAGTTCTTCATTTCGTTCCTCAAAATTAGGTGGGGGCGTGAACATCTACGTTAGACAGCTCGATCAAACTGAGAGAGGCTTCTTACGCAGACAGATCAAGGAATTACAGCGCGAACAAGAAAGCGTACAAAATAAGATCGATGGTCTGGTGGACTTACTGCTAGATAAAGTAATCGACCTCACCGATTTTGAGCGAAAGAAACTGGCACTTCGGCAGAGACAGCGTGAAATAGATACTCAATTGGCAAATAACCGAGAGGGTGATGATAACTTTAAAAATGCTCTAATATCGTTTCTCTACCTTATGTCCGATGCATACGACCTATTCATGGGTTCGACAACAGAGCAAAAGCGACGCCTTATCAATTTCATGTTTGCGAACCTAGAATTAAAAGGTACAACTCTTTGTTATAAAATGAAAAAACCATTCGACCTCTTCCTCGAATGTACGAGTGAAGAAGAATGGTGCGCCCTAGAGGATTCGAACCTCTGGCCTTTGGTTCCGGAAACCAACGCTCTAACTCCATTTATTAGAGCTAATATACTGTTATATACTAATAAATACCTTTCCCAACCCACTGTTTCTAATGCTTTTAATTTCCACTATATTTTTTCAGATAAAACCACATTTATCTATCTGTAATAGCTTGGTTATTTTGGCTTTTATTTGCCCATACTGTCTCATACCGACCATACTGTAAAGGGCGTTTGAGTAGCCCAGTGAGTAGCCCAGAATTATTACCCATTGCTTTAATAAATCGTTTATTTATAAGGGATACAATGATTATTGAGAAACTTATTATTGGCTCTTGAGTAGCCCAAACACATAAATAAACGAAATTGAAGCAAATGTCACGGACGATAAATTTTACAGATTCTGTAATACGTAATCTAAAAAACCCCAAAAAAAGAACTATTTATTGGTGCGAGGGAAGCCCTGCATTCGGCATACGTATAACACCGACAGGTACAAAAACATTCATTTATAAATATATGAGTGGTCGTATCAGCCGTTTTAAAACCATAGGGCAGTATCCTAAATATTCTATCCGTCAGGCACGCGCCGAGTACAATACACTTTATGAGCAGGTGAACGACTACGGTAAAGACCCTATAGCAGAAGAAAAGACTCGCAAAGAGCGAGAAAGACCTGTCGAAGCTCTTGTAGATGAATATATTGCTATTGGAAAACTTAAAGGAAGAAAATATGTTGTCGAGGAGGAGAGATATTTTAGAACTGATATTTTACCCGTCATTGGTCACAAGCAACTTCACGAAGTTACCCCGTCCGATATAGATCAGATTCAGAAAAATATAATCAAGCGCTCACATAAAAGAAGCAATGCAACTCGCAATGGAAAAGTAACAGCACGTAACGTTATGGGTTGTGCAAGGCGTTTGTTCAATTTGGCTTATACAAAAGACCTCATTACACAAAATCCCGTACACAAAATTGAAATGCTTGGAGTTAAAGGGCGGCGCGATCGTGTTTTAAATTTCAAAGAAATTTGGCTGTTATGGAATAAAATTGAAGAAAATGGTGTGCCACCAGTGACAGCAAGTGCCATCAAATTTATGTTGGTTTCTATGCAACGTGGTATCGAGGTCAGAAATATGCGCTATAGCGCTATTAAGTCTGGTGAAGGTGTCTGGCAAATGGAAACAGGAGAAACAAAAAATGGGAAGATGCACCGTGTCCCCCTTAATAAGCACGCTTTAAGCCTCATTGAAGACGTTGCGCCTTATACCAAAGCCTCACAGTACGTTTTTGGTGCTACACGCGCTACAAAGCCATCTAAAATGCCAAATATGCACTTAGTTCCTTCAACACCATCAGCCTATCAACAAGCAATTAGACGAATCCGAAAAAAACTAAGTATTGAAGATATACGTCCTCATGATTTACGCCGCACTGGCGCAACTTGGATTACAGCTGTAGGACTACCAAAATTATATGCTCGACTCTTACTTAATCATAGTGACGGAGACAGGGATGTAACAGGGGAGGTATATATTCAATACAGTTATGATTTTGAAAAGCAAAAGGCAGCAGATATATGGGCTTTCATTCTAGACCAAATTATTTATTGCTCTGATATTGAGCAAGTACCGAATTTAACTGAAATGAGAAAAGCAGTCCAGAATTCTGGACTACTTTGAAGCTTAATATTCCTCAGCAAGCATGATCGTGAGGACACGGCGCGTTTGCTTTGGATCGGCTGGGTCTTCCGATCCATAAGATAAAGTAAGATCATAATGGGCCTGTAAATTAAATTGTGTATCTGTTCATTTTCTAATACCTTAAACAAAAAGGAAAGATTATGAGCAAATCAACATCAAACAGTGAAATCAAAGCCCTTGTAGAAGCCCTGCAAGAGCACATCAAAACCCCAGCTGAAGGAAAGCAACTTACCGATCTTCTGCAAAAGAACCTAATTGAAGCGGCTCTTGGTGCAGAAATGGCGGAGCATTTAGGCTACTCGAAACATGCTACCGAAGGTCATCACAGTGGCAACAATCGGAACGGTTACAGCACTAAAAAGCTTAAACATGACCGAGGCGAATTTGATATCGAAATCCCTCGAGACAGAAATGGCAGTTTCGAACCTCAACTTGTAAAGAAAAACCAAACCCGGCTCACTGATTTCGACGATAAGGTTATCGCCCTCTATGCCAGGGGCATGAGTACCCGAGATATTGTTGCTATGTTTAAAGATTTATACGGTGCTGAGATATCGCCAACATTAGTTTCAAAAATCACAAACTCGGTGATGGAGCAAGTTGTAGAATGGCAATCTCGGCCTATTGAGCCGATTTATCCGATTGTTTATTTGGACTGTATTGTGATTAAAATACGTCAGGATAAACGCATCATCAATAAAGCGGTTTATCTTGCTCTAGGCATCAATCTAGAGGGTCAGAAAGAGCTGTTAGGCTTATGGATAGCGGAAACCGAAGGTGCTAAGTTCTGGTTATCTGTTTTAACTGAATTGCAAAACCGAGGCCTTAAAGATATTTTTATCGCCTGTGTTGATGGCCTTAAAGGATTTCCCGATGCGATTAATACCGCCTACCCCGACACTAAAATCCAACTGTGCATCGTTCACATGGTACGCAACTCATTAAGGTTCGTATCCTGGAAAGATCGCAAGGCTGTGGCTAAGGATTTAAAGGCCATTTATCAATCCATCACGGTTGAAGAAGCTGAACAATCTCTCACTGAGTTTGAAGAAAAATGGGATGATAAGTTTCCCAGCATTGCCAAATCCTGGCGTTCTCACTGGCCGCACTTAATCACGCTGTTTGACTATCCTGCGGATATTCGAAAAGTGATTTATACCACCAATGCGATTGAGTCTTTAAACAGTGTCATCAGGAAATCAATCAAGACGCGAAAGTTATTTCCAACGGATGACTCCGCTACCAAAGTAATTTATTTAGCGATTCAAGCAGCCTCCAAAAAATGGACTATGCCCATTAGAAATTGGAATGCTGCCTTAAATCGGTTTATGATAGAGTTTCCGGATAGAATGCCGGAGAAAATATAACGAGCAGTTACACAGAATTATTTACAGGCTCATCATAATAATCTATCTTCCAGAATATCTTTCCTGCCTTTGGATGATTGAATGATCCAAAATCATGCTCACCATAAGGATCATTATCTTCGGAGAATTTATCAAAAGCTAATACTGTCATACTTATTTCTGATCTCACCTCATCAGGTAAAATACTGATACCGTGAGTTATGACGGTTTGACCGCCGATACCAGTTGTACGGAACAGATCATTCAAGATTGCGACCTTAGATTCTTGAGAGGTTAAGGTACTCATAAAGCACCTTCCTGCTCTGAATTCTTTTGAGTTTGTTTATCAGCTTCACGAAATTCTCTGATTTGGTTATGGGTTCTGGTCGCCAAGTTTGCGAGGCGAAGTAATTCAGCATTTGAAAAACTATCTGTGTCCTTCAAGTTTCCCTGATCATCTTTATATGTTCGTGAAAACAGAACTGAGTAGAAAGCGCCTTTCTTGCCTGTATTTTTCCAGATAGAAGCTTTTAATGCTCCATCGCGTAAGGTTTTGAAGGGTGGTTGATTTTGAGTCGTCATGTTGTACTCCTTTTATTAAGGGGCAGAATCATTTCTGCCGTGAGCACAACAAGCCAGACGCATAGGCGAACATGTCAAAGACGCAACCACGTCCGTCTTGACTTGTTTGGCGCGTCTGGCGTGATCACGATAAGGCTAGAAATATTTTGATCTGCCCCTTTTACAAAGGGAGGTATGACATTTTACTCAGAACGAGAAATCAAAGCTTCTGGGGTGAAGCCTTGATTAATATTTTCATTCAAAAAACACAAGGTGAAATGCAGGCACTTAAAAGTTATTGCGTTACGATGGTTTTGGTCTAAATGGAGTGACTTTGTTTTCTTCTGCTTGAAGTTCTTCGTATCGTTCTCTCGACCATTTTTTATCCAAGGCTCTACAGAGTTCTTCACCACCACCTTGAATTCCAAGGTGCAGGGCATCACGCCCAAACCCATCTTTATGTCGTGTAGAGATATCTGTTTCATTAACCAAGAAGAGAGCCATGTCTTTATGAAATCCACAAATTGCTACTTGTAGAGCATTCAATCCATAATCATCCTTATCATGAATACAATCTGGGTTCTTTACTATCGCTTGCTTTGCGCCCTCGATATTACCTCTCTCGGCATAATATATTAAGCTATGATCCATCCTTTGAAATCCTTCATCTGTTAAATCCATTGCTAAATTGTTTGCCATAATATTTGCCGCCTTGTCAAGAAATTAATTATTTATGTCCAGTTCTTTTATATAAGAGTTTGCAATTGATAATAAATATTTGCGCCGTTTTCTATCAGAAATTTTATTCAATCTCACTTGCTGAGAATTAACGCCCGACACTATTTCATTAGTGCTTAATTCATTTGTAATTTTTTCAGGAAGGATACTTGCTGTTGAACGAATAATTTTCATTCCTGTTACGTTGTTGTAATCTACATTAATGCATAATGGTTGCTTGTACCTAAAAGAGCGCATCATTAAATAATTTTTTTCTCTAAAATAGATACCGAAGTAAAGCATTGGTATTTCTGCCTCACGAAATATAATTGCTAGATCAAAATTAAAATCGTCGAGGGATTTAATAGCCAGACAATATTTTCCGTAATCATTGTTTGAGCTGTAATAACTTTCTTCTTTTCGATCATCCAGCTTTCCAATAATATTGATGAAATCAAACTCATAGATACTTGCGCTATCAATATCGCTAAGGCTTGGTACACCTTCACGAGGCTGACCAAATGATTTATGTGTCTTAGTTCCCCAAAACTCTTGGAGTAGATTTTCAAGAAAACTCAAATGATGCCTGATATTTAATCCAGCTATTTCGTCTGCGGCATGTCTCCATACAAACTGCTCGATTAATACAAAATGCTCAACATCTTCAAACCGCGTTCCTTCCGATATTTCGCTTAAAATATTGCCCATTTTTTTACTGAAATTCCCCTTTAAATCCTCGGGGTGCATATCGCTATATGACGCCATGTCCTGAATCATCGCTTTTAGCGAACTAAAAGGATGATCTTCTTTTTTAAATTTATCGTAAGCATTCCGAAAGACAGTAATGACCGCTAGCCGATATAGGTACGGCGAACGCTTTACCAGTTCGGCACTCTTTTGCTGATACGTTTTATTTTCCTGCATTAAGTCCTCACCGTCATTGTTAATAATCTCTTTAAATTAAAATTTTAGGAAAAAATAGGAACTTTTATAAAGCTTTTGGGAAAAACTGAATTTGCATAAACATTATATTTCCTTCCAAGCGCCAAGTGCAGTCATTAAGAGAACTTCTATGACATCCACTGTTAAGACAGGGCGATTTACTCATATTTTAACCAGCCAATAAAGGAAATGCTATGAAAACTCTTACTTTCGCAGATCGCCTTAACGATCACAAAAAACAACTTCAACGTGTCGCAGGGATAGGGATTGGTGCTGATACTGCAATCAATACTGCCTATATCTATGAAAGCCTCACGATCAATGATAGCGGATTAATCCCGATCATTGCCTGTCTTGTATTTGCACTATTTTGGTATAACTCCGTGTATTGGGCAACATCCTTTGGTATTGATTTACTTTCCAATGCAGATGAAGACAAGAAACGTAAAGTACTCCCTCTATGGACTGGCTTTATGGCTGTTGTCTTAGCAGTTTCAGTGTATATGAGTGCCAACTTTCTTGGTCAGGACATATCTGAAAATGAATATCTACAAGATACCATTTTCAGTGTATTTGAAGTTGAAAGTACCGTCACAAAAAAACACTCCAATGTTATGCGGTTAGAAACCGTTTTTGAAACCTCTGGCAGTAATGCCAAGATTATGAAGACATTAGAAATTAAGGAAGGTGGTATCTCTGGGAAAAGTGGCTTGGGAGAAGTCGCAAGCTTACTTGCCAGCCTTGAAGATGTTACCTCACTCTCACGTAAGCAGTTGGTTCAAGCAAATGGGCTGGCAGAACCTGTTAAGCGTGAAATTAGTGAATTGAAGGAAGATATCCGCCGCATTTCTGCCCGTGAAGATTTGAGCTATCACGAAAAGACAGACTATCTAAAAGAAAAGATTGAACTGCTAAGTCTTGCCGTCAAACGATTACAGCAAAGCCTTCCGATCAGCATAATTACAAATGCAATAGATGCGCTTGGACAGGACTTCAAAGCCTCTGGTATCAATGATCAGGCATCGCAACGCATAACGGCTGTATTCCATCCTATCAGTACGCGGTTATCTCGCGAACTAGGCAGTTTGAAAGAAGCAAGCAGGCTTGAAGTTCCTTCCATTAAAAATCTAAGTGACTATGAGCTTCTTAGTCGCAGTGATGAGGTGCTACCTCTGCTTGTTATCTCTCTCATTCTGGCATCCATGCCATTGGGTTTGTCATTTTGTATATTCCTTATCTCACCCAGCGAGACTGAGCCACCACTTCAAGTGGCCTCTCCTGCCAACATTGTTAGCAATGGAGTAAAGCCGTTGAATGAGGAAAGTGTGATTCCTATGCCACCTATATCCAACACCAAACATTAAGGAGGTTGTCATGAATACTGAAAATAATGAGACAAACAATCAAAGTAGCACTAATAACTCTGGTGGGTGGGCAAAGCCCTTCCTGCTGGGGATGGTTCAAATTCTCTCTCTTCCTGTTGTGCTTGGCATTTTTCTGCTGGTCTATGAATTGAACGTTGCGCCTGAGCGCTCACTGTATAACGCCATCATGCGTGTTGCGGCTACGGGTGAAGCAACGCACATCAAAACTGTAGCCCCTGATCAGGCAAAGCTTGAGCAATTAATGGCGCTTGCGGTGGCAGAAGTTGAGCGAGGCAATAATGCCTATGCCATGTACTACCAAGCCATAGGGCAGGTCATGCCTATTCTTTACACCATGGAAAGTGACTTGATGAAAGCTCAACTCATGACCATGCAGGATAGTTACGGCGTAACCAAGTTCACCGCCAACATGGGTGATCTAACATCTGCCTTTGGTCTTCTGATCGGCGATCCAAACCTGAAATCGGCAGGCAAATACGCACGCGATCAGCGCGAAGAAATGGCGCGTCAAATGAAAGAGATCACGGAAAGTCAGAGGTCTTCAATTCCAAAAGACTTGATCCGTGATTTGCCCACGCCTGCTGATTGGAAACTTAAAACTTTAGAGTTTAAGCGTCTTGCTGAGGAGATCGTCAATGGCTATTAAATCAGGACAATCCAAAGGTTACTACGCACACAGAAATGCAGGGCAAAGTAGCAATAAGGTTTTGCAGGCTATGTTTACCTTTAATCGTGCCCTAGAAATCTGGCACACGATCCAAGGGCGCAGGCGTTCATTTCTTGAGGCGCAAAAAGCCAAAGCGCTAATTGAGCAAGGTGACGTTTCAGGAAAATTGCAAAACTCTAGCCTTGGTACTTTGAAAGATGCTGTGCGCCTTGGGTTAATTAAGAAAGAGGGTGACACACTGGGCGGAGTATATCTTGGTCACTTAGATGGTCACCCCATTTTCTTACCCAATGATCACCATCTGACGATCACGGGAATGGCAGGTTCTATGAAAAGTTTGAGTATTATTTTACCAAATCTGATCACTCTGGGCTTGGGTGGTGAGAGCACCGTATATTTCAACATGAAAGATGATGAGCTTTATAACCCTACGCATAAGGGCAGAGAAAAAATAGACGGCAAGCCAGTCGTTCATATTGATCATTTTATCGAAAATGATCCCCTCCCCACTTGTATCAACCCACTTCATGATTTGATTGAAAGTGTTCGTGAGGGTCACATGATCGTAGATGACTGTTTTGAAAAAGTTGAGATGCTATTTTCTCATTGCCAGCATGAGGGCGCAAATAGTTGGATATCGGATGATGCAAAAAAGATTGCTCATGTGCTTTTAATCCAATGGGCAACGCATAATCCTGATCGCTGTTTTCTTGGGGGCTTCTGGGACTTTTCAACATATTCACATGAGAAGTTTGGTCAAGAGTTGTTGAGCATGAAAGACAGTGATGCAGGTGGCGGGTTTGTCGCTATGCAGTCCCAGAAAATATACGACCAGTATGGCAAAGAGCACACTGATCAATTTGAATGGGTCATGGATTCCTTCCAAAAAGCTTTCAAGCTTTACGGTAAAGGATCAGTGCTTCGTGAAAAGACAAAGTTTCATCACTATGACCCTGCAAACTTGGCTGAGGAGCAAGGCACTGTATCCATAAACTTCCCCGCTCGCTTTATTGTCAGTCACGCGCAATATGCCCTGATCATGAGTGACTATTTTATCAGGCGCATTGCTCAAGCCGAGAATAGAAAATTCCGTGTGGCGTTCTGT
The DNA here is from genome assembly GCA_024279035.1 of Alphaproteobacteria bacterium. Lineage (GTDB taxonomy): Bacteria > Pseudomonadota > Alphaproteobacteria > Micavibrionales > Micavibrionaceae > UBA1850. The sequence continues at coordinate 55,512 of JAJRSA010000013.1, read as the reverse complement.
TTGGATGAGTTTGGAAACATCCCAAAAATCCCATCTATGGCGCAAGCCCTGCGCCTTTACCGTGAAATCAGCAACGGCAAAGGCATTCGCATTATTACCGTTGTGCAAGACCGTGAAGCCTTTGCAAAGTACAAGGCTGAGGGTGGTTATAAAGTTTTTGAAGAAAATAGTGTTTGTTTGACTTGGGGTGTTTCAGGCACTCATGCAAAAGAGCTTTCCGACAAGGCAGGGTTTAAGTCTGTGTCCATTGCCACCGCCAGTCACAATGCAGGCGTGAGTGCAGATGGTGGCGGTCAAGGGATGGGTGAACAGGTTACGCCAGTTCTGCCCGTCAGTGAGATTGCTCAAAATTTCCAAGGGCGCGCCGTGCTCGACCTAAAAGAAAAGATATTCATCGTTGATCGTCCGCCGTGGTGGGAGATCAACTTCGTTAAAGATTACATCCAAAAACCACGCCAAGAGGTAGCATCATGAGTAAAGCAATTGAATGGATGGAAAAAACCATACAAAGCCAAATCAATAATGACCCGCAACATTACTCTGGTTTTGAGTGGTATCAGATCACACTTGAAGAAATGCCTGTATTTCAATTAGCCCTTGAAGATATGCCGCGCCTGATTGAAGTTTACGAAGCATATTTTGCGATAAAAGATATTGCTCACAATGACTTTTACGACAATAAAACTCTATGTAAAGCGGTTCGTAGTGATCTAAAAATTGAAGCTAATCGTCAAGTTCACGAAAAAGAATTCCAGTATTTTGCAAAGCACTTTGGAGTTTCAAACCGCAAGGCATATGCCTTTTACTGGAAAATGGATTTTTGGCACATACGGCAAGGATTAGTGACTTTTAACGATGAGCAACAACCCTAATATTTTGGAGGTTCACCATGGAATTACAATACTTAAACACGAATGATCTTTGTACGCGCTATCGTTGTTCTTCTCGGACAATCTTCCGAAAACTACGCCGTGACATTAATCCAATGCCAGCCCCCGTTATTAAAACAGTGGGATCAAGTAATCTCTGGCTAGTTGATGACATATTAGACTGGGACGCTTCAGAAATGCGTAGAACTCAGGATGAAAATACCACACACTAAAAACTATTGGAGAAAGGAAAATGAATTTATTATTTGTATGCAGTGAAAACAGGCTCAGAAGCCCAACGGGTGAAGAGGTATTTTCTCACTATGAAAATGTGAGCGCTATTGGCTGTGGCACGAATAAAGATGCCGCCACGCCTGTCAGTGGTGATCTTATCGAGTGGGCTGACATTATCTTTGTGATGGAAAAAAGTCACCGTAATAAGGTATCCAAAAAATTCAGGGAATTGCTTAAAACTAAGCGCCTGATCTGCCTTGATATCCCAGATGAATTTGAAAGAATGGATGCTGTGCTCGTTAGACTTCTGGAAAATCGAGTATTACCCCGTATTCCTCCAACGCGGAAAAAACAACCTGACGCATTAACCAGTTGTTAATATTTTGACGCTAATCTAAAAGTATTCTTTTAACACGAGAAACTACACGCAAGGGAAGTGAGTCACATAGCCTCACTTCCTTTTTTTATTATCACTCAACAATCAGTGTTCCACTGGCAACCAACGTATTCACTGTTTCGCCTGTGAGGTCACTGAACACGATCCCAACATATGGAAGGTCGTTTCCTAGCCCGTCATCATTAACACGGACATCAGTACGCCCAGCATTACGATAAACAAGAGTTACAAAGTCATTGATATCATCTGTGGCAGAGTCATAGCCGATAAGAAGGTCTGCAATGTTGATTGTGTCGCCTTCACTTGCATCAAAGTCACTGAGGCGATCAATACTTGCAAGGTCTAGCTTGAATGTATCAGCGCCACCTTGCCCGTATAAGAAGTCTGTGCCAGTTCCACCGATCAAGGTGTCATTATCATCACCGCCATAGAGCGTGTCGGTTCCAGCATCCCCGTTTAGCGTGTCAGAGCCGCCTTCACCATAAAGCTTGTCGTTACCGTCCCCGCCATTTAGCGTGTCATCCTCAGAACCACCAAGAAGTTTATCAGCGCCTTCATTCCCATTCAGAATGTCCAGACCTTCATTTCCATAGAGCGTGTCTACGCCAAGACCACCATCCAATGTATCATTACCTAAATGTCCGTAGAGGTAATCATTACCATCACCGCCATTTAAAATATCGTTATCATTTTCGCCATAGAGGAAGTCAGCCCCGTTATCTCCTTTAAGCGTATCATTACCATCTCCTCCATACAGGCGGTCTATGCCATCTTTGCCCTCAATATCATCATCACCGATAAGACCATAAAGGTTTTCATCTAAGCCAGAACCTATAAAGCTATCGTCACTATCTGTACCATGCCATTCTTGAATAGCATTTGCTAATGATTGAGTACCAAACAAACCTGATTGAGAAGTCATTGTTGAACCCGTGGCAAGACTAATTTCTGTTTCAAGCACACCATAACCAGAATATGTATCACCTGAGTAACGTGGAGCATGACCTGTAGATACATGTGCTCCCATAAAGAAATCGAAAGTAATTTCATCACCCAGAAAGCGATAATCAACTGTTGCGCTAGTCCCCCCTGTGTAGGTATAACCACCTATGCCATTCATAGCTGTCTGAAAAGTTTTGAATGTAGGAAGATCAACCCACTGCCCAAATGATTCAACCTGTAAATTTCCTGCCGCCCCAGTTTCAACCGTATTTACAATATCGAAATAATGACTAACAGCACTTCCTAAATGACTACTGCTTGCTTCAAGAGTAAACGAGAATGAAAACTCTGTATATCCTGTGCCCCCTTGTGTAGGAGCTTGAATGGTCAGCCTATCAACAATTGTTCCTGCCGCCCCAATTGTCTGAGTAACGACATTACCCTGTGGATCATTTTTTTCATACTCCCAAGAAATTGAAGCCGTAGATAAACTGGCATCAATAGTTGCGCTTGTAAAATCGAGTGCTTTGGATGAAGAAACAGAAAAATTACCTTGATCAGACATTTCCGAATTAACATCACGTGATATAGGATTAGCATAATTAACTTTTCCTAAAAGCAAACTAGAGGATGTAGCTGCCCATGAGCCAGCATAGGCTATATCTGTACCACCAAAGCGTACATCTTCAATATCTTTAAATTCAAGCGTCAATTGTGGGTCTGCAATATTTGTATAAATCGTTGTTGCACCAACAGTCTGTGTAAAATCAGTACTATCCAACCCCTCAATGTAAACAGAGTCTTGACCAAGACCACCATCAAGATAAACAGATTGCGTTACATCTGCTTTTAAGAAAAAATAATCATCACCAGCAAGACCAAAAACTTTTTCGGGCGCAGTTGTACCTTTAAGTGAAAATTTATCATCATACGCACTGCCTTCAATGTGCTCCATGGTGAAAAAATTATCACGCTGTTGAGCATTATTTATACCATTAGCTTTATATACTGTTCCGCGATCACCCGCTGCATATACGGCAACTACATACTCACCTTCATCTTTGTATGTAAGGGTATCAACACCATCCTCGCCATAGATGCTGTCAATGCCTGTGCTGCTGATAAAAGTATCCGTACCTGCACCGCCATAGAGTTTGTTATTTCCACTATTCCCAATGAGCGTATCATCACCCACTGTTCCATAAGCATTTTCGATTTCTGTACCATAGGCAATGGCGACATTATCAATGGCATTACCTTTACCGCGTATACCAGAAAATTCAGAATCAGCGGCTTTACCAATGGAGCTGAAAGCACCTTGGTTTAGGTTAATCTCAACACCGAAATTACCATCAAAATTTCCACCTTCATTGATCGTGTCATCAAAGCCCCGTGCATCAATGGTGTCTCGATACCCACCAGCATCAAAAACTGTATATACGAACGCTCCATTGGGATGCGAACTAGAAAAAGCAAATTCCTTTGAATATTGGGTGTCGTTCTCTACCCGTGTTGTTGTATTCGTGCCATAGATCAATTGAAGAGCGGCAATATCGAGTAATTGCAGTGTTTTTGGCATGACTGAACTATTGGTTGGCAACAAAGTTATATCGTCTAAAACTTCCATTCCTGGAATATTTATATAAGAGGTAATACTATACTTTTGGCTATCTAATTCAGAATAAGCAGGCACACTTTCAACGATATGTTTAAGACCAAGGGAATGTGCTAATTCGTGTAAAATAAAGAAATATTGTGGTGTACCTTCATCGGCTGGTACCCAATTCAAACGATGTTCTTGATTTATCCATATATCTCCATGCTTTAGAGAACCTGTAACCGTATCTGAACTATCTAATTCATAGCCAGCCAAGCCAGCACTAACACCACTCCCGTTGGTTGTTGAGCCAATCATAATATTTGCATCAGACGTGAACTCCGATAAGCTAAATTGAACATTGGCAACATCTGAAAAACTTACAGAATAATGACTAGTAGGATTCAAAATATTATTAAACGTCAAACTTTGATTATCTGTTAATGCAGGGTTTTGTCCCGAAGGTAGTTCAATATATTCTCGGCTATTCGTGAAGTAGTAACCTGCTGAGTTTAGATCAGCGACATCAGTCAAAAAATGATACTTAAATGTATGTTTCCCGCCGACATAATCTACTTCCTCCCTATCATCAAATAACACAGGGCTAATAATGGTTGTCCCATTACCCCCGATAAAGTTTTTATCGGCTAAAACATTACTTCTATCATCTACAGTAACCATCGAAGATTCCTTTTCTCTTTAAATATTATTTCTAGTAGTTCCCTAGATTATTTAGTTAGTAACTTTCCTGCTCATTAATTCTTGAATAGAATTTAAGCTGCTCCTCTTTTGTCATGTGATTTTCATTGCTTAGATTGTTTTTTTTAATTAACTCGATTGTTACATATGCCGTTCCAAATAGAACTGCTATAGCAATAATAGAAATTATCATTGCACTTTTCTTACTAATTGTTTGTTTCTTTTTTTCTTCACTCATTTGAATTTCCTTTTCTATTATTCCTACAATCCTTAACGAACAATTACGACTTTTAATCTTTTGCAGGTCATACCATGGTAATCAGTTATCAAAATCTTTCTTGCTTAACTTTATCAATTTCCTCTTGTGACCAGCCGTAATAGTCATGACCCTGTAATTGCGCTTGTGGATGATCTTTCTTTTCAACGCCTTTTGTTGATTTATAACCAAACACCACGAGAGCAAATAGAGTCATAACCAATATAGAAATTAAAGCTGTCTTTTTCTTGCTAAACTTTTTAATCATATTCCAATTACCACCCAGCATCTTTTGATAATTGATCTTCCATTCTTAAGTTTTCTATTTCCTCAGGAGTCATATAATCTCTGGCATCCCCATATTTATCTGTTAGCTTTACAGCTTTATTTCTATCATTAGAAATAACATACCCACCAACAGCTAGAACAGCTACGACAACAGCCAAAATCACCACTACTTTTTTCTTTGATTCTATTTCTCCACTCATTTGAAATTCCTTTACTCTTTAATCCTAAAAATAGTCGATAATGTAATCTGCATCTTGTTCACGAGGCTTGTTGTTTTCTTCATGTCTTTTAATACTGTAAGCGCCAATAACAAATGCAATCACCACTAAACATAAGATGATGATTTTCTTAGTTAGTATTTTTTTAATTTTTTCACTCATTTGAATTGTCTTTTCTAATATCCCTACAATCGTTCACGAACAATTATGGCTTTAAATTTTTTGCATGGCATAGAAATCAGGATTCTTAATAATTATCCTTTATTAAGGTAGATTCTGGGTCACTTGATTGCTTTTTCTGATCCGCCACCTTCCAACTGATTGCGCCAATCGCTATAATAGCGACAAGCACAATTAATTTATTTTTACCATCCAGCTTCTTTTGCATGTTTACCTTCCTCTCTTATCCAGTCACGTTGCTGATTGGTCATTTCAGTAATCGTATTAATTTTTTCTTTTGAATGCTTCCAAACTACTATGCCTGTTATCAACATAATTACAGAAATGATTGGAATCACTATTTTCTTTTTCTTGCTCATGGGCTGTTTGTGTATCCTTTTCTGTTTGCTCATCAGCGCATTCCTTCACATTTAAAATTCTAGTCTTTGAGTCATAACGAGTCATAAACAAGGAGTCAAACATTAGCTTTGGAAAAAATTAAGTTACGAGTAGGAATGATTATCTGATTAACTTCCTGTTAAACCCGCTGTGTATATAATGTTTGGGTAGTTCTTACGGAGGTTATAATTCCAGATTACCCAACACAAAATAGCAACTTTGAGCAAGTTAAAAAACTTGCAGAAGAAGGTCAGCATCGCGCCCAATGTGATTTAGCAATTGCATACCTTAATGGTGTGGATGTTGATACAAATCATGAACAATCTGTTCATTGGTTTAAGGAATCTTCTCACCAAGGAAACAGGGTTGCACAATCCTTTCTTGGCACGATGTATTTAAAAGGTGAACATGTACCGCAAAACTATCAGAAAGCATGTGAGTGGCTTACAAAATCGGCAGAGCAGGACTATGCGTATGCACAGTTTTTAGTTGGGTTGTTGTACCAGTTCAAGGACTGGGAAAATCATAACTATGCTTTGGCTGTCGAGTGGTATGAAAAATCTGCAAAGCAAGGATATATTGATGCGCAAAGAAATCTGATTGATCTTTACCTGTCTGACAATGATGAAACGAGAGATTATAAAAGTGCCTTTTACTGGTGTAGCACTCTCGCTTTGCAGGGCGATCCTATTATTCAATATAATCTTGGTCTGCTGTACATGAAAGGTTTTGGTGTAGGGAAAAATTACAAACAAGCCGCCTTCTGGTTTGAAAATGCGGCGAACCAAGGACATGCCCACGCGCAATACAATTTGGCGGTTTTTTACCAAGAAGGCTACGGCATTAAGAAAAACCATAAAAGGGCAAATGAGTGGTATAAAAAAGCCGCAAAGCAGGGCGTAACACAAGCGCAAATAATTCTTGGCGAGTTACCCGATGACCACATCTTAGAAACTGTGCCAGAGCAAGACAACCACGATTAAGTCACGGTTTATTATCTTGGTGTAGGTTCTGTTCATTCGCCTCTTTATATGTCACGTGCAAATCTCGTACATTGGCATCCACTGTGAAGAATAAATTTTCAAATAGAAAATTATCCCTCTTTTTTCTGTGCTTTATTGTCTCTATAAATAGAGCGTAAATCTTTTAAGTTTTCTCTTACGACATGAAAGCAATCTTCAAATAAGAATATATCTTTTTTATTGGCTTTAAGCCATTTTAATAGGTTTATATTTGCTGTGATCGTTGTACGTAACAATGATATAAACTCTTGGTTTTCTGTATCATTGGCGACCGTTCGATCTCCCTGTATTTTATTCATGCTCATACCTGTCCACCCTTCTTTATTGGTTCCTGTGCATTGCTTACGCATTGCATAAGGTCAATAAATCCGCTTTGTAGTTTTGGGTGGTTCAGGGAGCGCCAGTAATATAGCGCGCGCTGTTCTTGAGAATCTATGAGCATACCGTTTTCGTCTTCTATGAAATCCCAAATAGGGACATTCATAAAGTTAGCGATTCTAAGGAGTGTTGAAACCGAAAGACGGTTAATACCGCTTTCATATTTTTGGATTTGTTGAGTAGATATTTCCAGAAATTGGGCAAGGTCTTTTCGAGTGATACCAGTACAATTTCGCAGTGCTTTTAGTCGTAGACCGATGAGTCGGTCTTGCCGTGTATTTTTACGCATAATTTTAATCCCACATCTTGTTTTAATTTATATGCATATTTGTTATGCACTTTTGCATATTAATAACTATGGGGTTGCTTATTTGTCAATATTTTTCTTTACTCAGTATGCATTTATGTATATGCATTATATTATCAAAAGTTAAGGTTGGGAAAATGATAAGTAACAAACAGCTACGAGCAGGAAGAGCCTTGCTTAATTTCGATCAAAAAGAAATTACTGATGCTACAGGGATCAATGTTAATCAAATATCTGCTTTCGAACGTGGTATGGCGGGATTGTCTGTTAAAAATATAAATAAGCTCACTGAGTTTTTCATTTCGTCAGGTATTGAGTTTTTACCATATGATGGTGTGCGCTTTGCTCCAAATGGAGCAATCAGATCCCTTTCTGGAAGAGAGGGTTTAAGAGAATTGTATGATGATATTTATAAGGTCGCGGAAACGGTCGGGGGCGCAATAGATATTTTTAATGGTTTGCCCAAAGCGATTATTACAAATTTAGGTGAAGACTGGTACAAATCCCATATAGAACGCATGATAAAAATAAAGGATCGGTACTGTTTACGCGCAATTGTGCAAGATGGAGATCAAAACTTTATTGGCTCTGAATTTGCATCATACAAGTGGTGGGATTCTTCATCATTTCAGGAAAGAATGATCTATATCTATGATTCAAAGGTTGCCTTTGTTTCGTTCGAACCCTCTATAAATATAATTTTAATCAATCAAACAGAAATAGCAGATAGTCAACGAGCTTTATTTGAGACTGCTTGGTCTAATGCAGGGAATATTGATTGATTCAAAAAGAACCCCATATATGTAATACATTTATTGAAAGTAGTCTTCTTATCGAAAAAACGCCTTTTTATGCTTTGCATAAAGAGTTCGTATGTGGGGAGAACTTAAGTGTTCATAATGTTGTTCTGAACTATGGCAGCTATAAGGAGCGACTAAATAATATAGGGTCGCCGTGGGGATGGGATAAGCGCCCTAAGTACCAAGATAGATATTCAACGACTAAACGTATTAGCGATTCACGAAGTCGCTTATATACCCTCCATCTTAATGAGAAGGAAATTGGTTATAGCCTGACTGTACCAAGAGATGATCTATCTAAAATTTTTAGAGTGCAGGTAGGAGAAATTGAAAACTTTGGAATTGCTGTAAAGCAAAATGGAAATGGATACGGAGCGCCTTTTTTTAAGCATGTTTGCAACGAGTTGTTTCAGCAAGGTTTTGACGCTATCTTTCTATCTACTCGATCTACAAATCATGAAAAAGTATTACCTTTTTATGAAAAGCTAGGGATGAGTGTTATTAAACAAGTTATTAGGAAGAATGATTTAGTTTAAACTATCGTTTAATAAACGATTAACATCACATTGAATTTCATTGTTCATTCTTCTTCACAATCACCCCCACTCCTCTTAACTTTTTATTAAGTCGAAAGCCTTATATTTAAAGCCATAGGACAAGGGTTTAGATGACAGAATTTAACACTGAAAAAGACAAAAAGAAATTTAAGTCCATGATGAAACATGCCTTAAATGGAAGTGTGTATTCTCAACATTATGTTGCTTGTGGCTATTTATCAGGGAATGGCATAACCCGTGATCGTTCAAAAGCATTCTATTGGTATAAAAGAGCCAGTAAAGGCGAGCATGTTAGTGCTCAAGGCTTTTTAGGTTCTTTTTACTATAATGGCTGGGGAACAAAACAGAACTACTCAGAAGCGCTATATTGGCTTGTAAAGTCAGGACGAAAAAATAATGCTCAAGCTCTTTACTATTTAGGTAGGTGTCGAGAATTTGGGCATGGCACAACACAGGATTTTGGCAAAGCCATTTACTGGTATAAAAAAGCAATTCGCAACGGATATGTTGCCGCTTATTCTAAAACTGGTGACATTTATTCTAATTCTGATTATTGCAATAATGATATTCAAAAAGCGAAGAGCTACTATTACGAGGGTGCAAAACGAGGATGTAGATATGCTCAAGATAGCATGGGTGATATGTACGAGTATGGAACAGGCGTGGAGCAAGACAGCGGAAAAGCTTTTTATTGGTATAAAAAATCTGCTCAGCAAAATTACAAATGGGCACAACGCTCAATTGGAAGAAAATATTTTTATGGGGATGGTGCAACTCAGAATTATGAGAAAGCACAGTACTGGCTTCAAAAAGCAGCCGATCAAAACGTGGGGAGCGCACAACATCTTTTAGGCGTTCTGTATGAAGCTGGCGAAGCCGTAGAGGAAAATTACGACACGGCAATATATTGGCATGAAAAAAGTGCAGAAAATGGCTACAGCACTGCCATGCAATGCTTAGCCACAATTTATATCAAAGGTCCTAAAAAATATCAGGACTTACAAAAGGCTTACTACTGGTCATCGCGTGGGGCAATGGCAGGGGATGCTATATGCCAATTTAACATGTTCTGTTTTTATAAAAATGGACAAATTGTAGAGGCAAATCACAAAAAATCCATGCTCTGGATTCATAAATCCGCTGAGAATGGCTTTGCTATATCACAATATAATTTGGGCGTTTATTACTCTGAGGGTGAAGGCGTTAAAAAAGATAAAGGAAAATCTGCATACTGGTATCAGCAAGCCAACAACCAAGGTTTAACGCAGGCTCACTTTTTACAACACCAATTTAAAACAGAAAAACGAAATGACCTGTTATCTCAGCAACCAGTTATGGAACAAAATAACTGAAAACTCATGAGTTTTTTCATTCATAATACCTGCCTTTTATAGCTCCCGCTTCTATCTAAAACATAAAAAAACATAGTCTCTCACAAGGGGATTATGCTCCTGTTTGAAATAGATAAAATTCAAGATAAATGCCTGCCATAATTAAGCGTCGATTTACCCTTCTCTTGTAAGATAACGGTAATTGAGTAACGCAAAAAACTAAGCCTATATTTACATAATTAGTACTTTGTTAAGACTACTCTTTTAGAATATAAAGACGAACAACAAATGAAGGAAATTCCATGGATGGGATTCAACACATAACATTATCAGGCGAGCAAATATTTCAGGCGAGTTTAGCCATGAAAAGTAGCACATCAGAAATGCTCTCGTCTGTTACTCAGCGATTGGATGACATTTCTCTTGATAAAGATGGTAACAATATCGGCGACAATTACTATAATGTGAGCCGTGATTATTCTGTGCTTGGCGCAGGCATTAACTCTGCCAATATTCAAGCAAAAATAATTGCAAAAAATGAGCAGGCAGAATTAGAAAAACAAAATAAAGAAAATCAAGCACAGCTAAGAGATGGTGCGACATCTGCGACTGCTGCATTCAAAGAAATGATGTCATTTAATGGCTATGAATTCTCCGTTGAAGCGATGCAAGAAACTGCTGGTGAAGCATTAAGTGATTTTGAACGCCTTATGCGTGAAAAAGGTTGGAGTGCAGAACAGTCAGAAACAATTCATGAAGCTTTGGTTGTTTTACATGATCCAAACAGAAGTGACGCGCAAAGAGAACAAGCTATGAACAATATCGACCATATTGATTCTCAATTCGCGAATGAGCTTGCCCAAGACGCTGAGGAAAAAGACATTAATAATGAAAATAAGATTTCTGATATAGAAAACAAGACTCAGTCAAACGAGCTTGATACAATGCTTTCAGATGCACCCAGCGAGATACCTGCTACAAACACATCTAGTTCAAGAAAAGGTACATTTGACTTGGATAAACCTGAATCTGAAATTACAGCAACATTCACGGATGAAGTTAATAATGTTGGTGCAAACGCACAAAGTTTCTCACTTGATGAAGCCCCGCAAGTCGCTGTTACAGAAAACTCTCCTGCAACATTTTCTCTGGATGCATTAAGTTAATTTGATGCCAAAGACGGAACATATTTTTCCGTTCCAACGTTATCAATAGCCGCAAGATTACCAAAATCTTCTTCATAGGCTTTTTTGGCTTGGTTATATAAACCTGACTCTGTTTCAGAGATTGTGCTTTTATGGTTATCATAAGCCATATAAGCGTATTTGTAGCCACCTTTGGTATAAAAGGCAACAGACATTGTAATGTCGATATTGTCTCTATCTGGCGCAAGTAAGAATGCAATGGGAATACCTTCATCATCAAGGCGTTGAGCCACGCGGTACGCCGCCATTTTAAGATTGCGGTTTCCACCGTGAACAACGAATGTTAAATGATCATATGATAGGCGTTGACCAGCAAGCTGAACAATTTTTGTATCTTTATCACTGAAATCTTTTTTATAGAAATCTTTACCCGCCATAGCAGGAGTTGCGAATGCTGTGCTTAGAGCCAGAACCGTACCCATTGCAAGTGTTTTAAATTTTTTACTAATCATTCCAAAGCCCCCGCTTTTTGATTAAATTATTGGTTTTACCTGCTTGGCTAACTTTTATCTAGAAGTTAGACTTACCATATAGTGTAAAACATATCATATAGTTACCAGAGAATCCACTTTCACGCAAGTAAAAAACAATGCTCTGTAAAGCCCTTCCCATGCGGATTTCTAACTTTTAGATAAAAGTTAGCCAAAATACTAGTAAGTTCAAGTGGTTACAAAGTAATAATTATGTACTGCATAGAAGCTATTTACGGGGCATGGAGGCTCTTAAAATGCAGGCACATGGTAATACATCCACTAACCCAAACCATCCCCAAAAAGGCTCTACAATCAAAGTTGAGCCTATCCGCAACTTATCAGATATTCATAAGCTCAAAATATTGCTTGCAGATAATCCGCGTGACTTTTGCCTGTTTACCCTTGGCATTAACACGGCGTTTCGCTCTTGCGAGCTAGTTTCTATCACGGTAGGACAAGTGGCACATTTGAAGGCAGGTGACAGGTTGGATTTGAAACAATCGAAGAATGGCAAGTATCGCTCAGTAACACTCAACAATAATGCCGTTCAAGCCATACAAGCATGTCTTGCTGTTCATCCAAACCCCACGCCTGAAGCGCCATTGTTCTTTTCAAAAACCACTGGCAGGGCGATCAAGGCAAATACTGTTTCAAAGTATGCAAAAGGCTGGTGCAAACAAATTGGGATACTCGGAAACTTTGCATCACACACTATGCGAAAAACTTGGGGCTATCATGTTTACCGCTTTCATAATGCAAAGAGCACTCCCCCTACTCACACCAAAATTGCAGAACTTATGATTGCCTATGGTCATGCAACGGAACGGCAAACACTGGAATATCTGTGCATTCAGGATAAGGATATTTCATCTTTGTATATGGATGTGGAATTATAAGCCTTCTCTCTGGTCAGAACGCGCACCATCAAAACACCCAGAAATTAGATAGTGAAAATCTTTACCAATCCATTTGATCATTATTTTTTTATGATTGAGAGATGCAATTTCATCCTGAAATTGCTGGATGGTATGAACGCTATTGCATCCATCGGAATATTTGACATGAACGGATAATGTTTGAAGTTTATCTGGGATGTCATACACCCAGTAATTTTTATATAGCTCCACCCAGTATGGCACTTTAACGGGATGGGTTTCTTCTTGTGTCTCAAAAGCTTTTACCGATAGCTCAACCGCTTGCAATTCCAGTCCATCTTCAATTCTTGGGAGTTTAATGATGAGCGTATCTTTGTGAATTTTCTGATCTTGAAAAATATCACGCACAGTTACCGTACCGTTACATTCAGCCATGGCAGTGCCAACACTCAATATATTGAATAGCAAGAAAGACAGAAAATATTTATGCATGAATATTTTTTACACTCTGTAAAAAAGTGGCCTGCAAGTATCAAGACTTGCAAGCCATAAAGTTTTTGGAACTAGGTTTTAATGAACCACTTTTAAAACATACTGTTTTTGTTTCTCTTCTTCAATCATATCAAGCTCAGTATTCAAATCCTGAAAAGGAACTGAATTCACAATCCTTTGCACAAGCTCGGGGTTATCTTTGTATTTCCCAAGCTTAACTAATGCCTCAGTAAATTCTTTTGAAAATTTATTATTGTTCTCGTCCATGCCGTTGACCTTTCCTTGTTGATGTAACACAAAAGCCACCAGATCGCTCTGGTGACTGGGTGTTAACAACCGCTCGAAAGAAACGGCGTGATGCTTTTGGGCTTACGCCTTGGACATGACACCACCACCCAGCCATAAGACTGAGTAGAGACACTTATACGGCAGTGTCGGCGTACCGCTTTCGAGTGGGTTGTTAAGCCCAGCACTGTTTCCAATGCTCAATCATATAGTCACATGAAAGCGTTAAAAGCTAGAAAATAATTAAGCATAGAGTACAAGCGTTGTTGAACTTTTAATTAGGTCTTGGATGTGATTAACCCACAACTTCAACAGCGTCTCTATTAACCCAAATTGCCTGAGTGTTGCTTAAAGGATGAAGCTTAATCTTCCCAGTGTATTTAGAAACTATATTTTCAGTTACTTCCTGAAAGGGGAAATTTGTGTAGTGAGGTAGTGGGTAAAAATCGATAATTCCTAGCGAATCATAAGATTCAAGGTTTGGAGCCGCCTTAAAGTCATCCATGTCTTTAACATATTCGATGTTAGGTGAAAGTATGATTGAACCCGCAGATTCTCCGATGTAAGGCTTTCCTGATATAATTTGTTCTACTATGGCTCTATCTGCTTGAGTTCTTCTTAATTCTTGTAGTAGGAAAAATGTATTTCCTCCTGTGACGTATATATAATCATTACCTTTTAGCTTGCTGGTTATTTCTTCGTGCGTAGCCGTAGAAATTTCAAGTGTATCAACAAGTAATCCAAGTTTCTCTAGGGATTTTTTTCCTGCCTCAACGTAAAAGGTAACTTCTTCGTGAAGACTTGCAGTCGGAATAAACGTGACAGTTTTACCTTTGAGCAACCCTTTTTGGGTTCTTGCAAATGACTCCGCCACATCCGCAAAAGATGATGTTAAAAATAAATTTTTCATAATTTTCCTAAAATATACGACAGGTACGCTCAATGAGAGCCTAACAGGTGATTATTGTAACTTACACCAATATTGCAATATGTCATATTTTTTAATGTGTTCTCACTCATTGAGTTATTTAATCAATGACAAGAAGTAGCCAGACACAGACCTTAAGTGAAACTTCCAAAAAGTCTTAATCCTAGCTATGTCTGTAAATACCATGAATATTTTTCATAGTCTTATTTAATAATTACCCATAGCGTCTGCTATCAAGTGTAACCACATTATCATTACTTGGCGTTGTTAGCGGGTTCAAACCGACTAACCCAAACAACCGATCACACCACGCTTCATAAGCCTTGGCTTGTTCTTTCAAGTAATCATGTCGATCATACGTGCGCCAAACGCCACCTAGCGAATGCCCCAGCATAATTTCTGCAATGTGAGGATCAGTAAGTGTCGAAAAGTTGGTTCTGGCGGTTCGCCTTAAATCATGCATCGAAAAATGCGCCAATTCAAAATCCTCATTTTTTCTCAGATACTGCATGATGTTATAGGGCAGTGCCAACGGCGCTGTATGCCCCATAACCTCGTTTGAACCATCATTGGTGAAGACATACTTACTATCTGCACTCAGCGCGAAGGCTTGCTTTAAATAGCCCTCAATTGCTGGTGTTATGGGTCGAAGTAAAGGCTTACCGCTTTTCTTACCAAGCTTGTGATTTTCAGGGGGGATCGTCCAGACCTTGCTATCAAAATCAAAATGCTCTTTTTCTGATAGCCGTAACTCTCCGTTACGGCAGGCGTAGATCAGACAGAGCTTCACGAAAAGCTTATTCTTTGGCGTAATGCGGGAGTGATCCACCGCCAGCCATAGCATTTTGATTTCTTCATCAGATAGTGAGCGATCTACTGATCGTTTTTGAATTTGTAAATCTTCTTTGGCGTAGATGTCCGCCAGTACATTGGAAGGAATAAGCTTTCGCTTTAAAGCGTACTTCCCCATCTGTTTCGCATTGACCAGAATGCGTTCAGCAATGGCAGGGCGCTTTTCTGCCAATGTTTCTAAAATATCCAACCATTCATGGAGAGTTATTTTTTCAGCAGGAAGTTCACCAATTCTTGGAAATACATGGATTTCAAAAGAGCGTTTAATATCGTGGTGCATCTTCTTGTTTTTCACGCAATAAGCATCATACCAAAGCTCAAACAAACCTTTGAGCGACTTTGCTGCAATGATGGCTTGTCGTTCAAGTTGACGAGCAACTTTGGGGTCATACCCAAGTTCTAGCTTTTTGCGAAGTCGTTGATTTTCGTCCCGCGCTTCTTTCAGGGACATCAGCGGATAAGAACCAATATCAAAATCTTTGCGCGCATTATTGTAGTAATAGCGCATCATAAAGGTGATCTTACCTTTAGGGGATACACGGGCATTCAGCCCGTCTCTATCCGTTTTGATCAGTTTCTTAGTCTTTAGTTTTTTGTGATTAGCTTTTAGCCATGTGTCAGTAATACCCATTTTCAAGTCTCCCAGTTATCACTTCATACAAATGAAATGAACGAATGGGTGTAAATTATTTTGAGGGGTAAATTCATACGAATTTTACACCCAAATTTACACCTATTTGGTGTGACTTAGCATGACAAAGAAAGGCTTAAGGAGTCAATATGACAACCTAAGACATAACGTAACTTTTTGTTTTTATTACGTTTCATGTCTTTTGGTGACTCTGGTTGTCTTAGTGCTCTAAATCTGGGTGAGAGATGATAGCAAAAGTGCGTCTCCGTTTGATTTCATTGAGAAAATTGCTATCTACCATACCCGTTAAACCTTAATTTACACCTAAATATACACCCATTTAAAATACGAATTTTCTGCTCATGCGGAAAATTCGCGCGATTTACCTAAACGGTAACTTTATGCCCCGACAATACAGCTATTTTTAGAGCGGAACAAAAGGCGCACCATTCTATAGGAAGCCCGTCTTTTGATCCATTAAAAGAGATTGAATTGCCTAGAGTCTTCTTGGCAATTCCTCCATTTTTTGCTTTTCGCCTCTTCATCAATATAGCTGGTCACATATTTTAGTGACCCTCCTTGCTTTGCAAGTTCTGGCTCAGTAATAAAAATTGAGTGATAACCTGACTCAGTGATCGGCAACGGCGCACGCTCAGGGCTTATGCTTCTAACCTCAATATGAAACATGGCACAGCCGTAGATTTTGCGATGGCATTTCATGTAAGCAGGTTCATAGCATACAATCTCAATGTCTATTCCTTGCCAAGTGATATTGAAAACGTCCTTGTTTTCCATTTTTTCATCCTTCCTTAATGCGCCCAAAATACATGTACTTCTTGGTATCCAGTTTCAACGGTGAATATGTCCCCGCTCATTTCCATGTCGCGCGCCATGCGGTCATAGTCGATATATAATTCTAAGTGCTTGGGTATTTCGCTAGTATCCGTGGTTAGCTCCTCGGCATAGTCCGCAAGGGATGAATAACACCCGTTATAATTTTCTTCTAAGGCTTTTCTGGCATCTTCCAGATTGTCGCCAAAGTGAGAAAGAACATCGCCTGCAACCTCTCCGAATTCTTCCAAGAAACAAGCCACCTCATGCACAGATTCCAGCCCTTCATATTCACTGACGCTATACGCTCCAAAACCTTCATAATCATGAATTGCATATTCTTCGGCTTCTTCATCCAAGGGGGTAGCTTTTAACATCTCGCTGATTTGCTCTTGCATGTCGTCGAGGTCTTGTGTCGCATCTATCCAAACACCATGTAAAAAACCATTATTGTAAGCCGCTAAATCGGCAACATATACTCTCACTTCTTCGCTCATGTCTTAATCTCCTATGTCTAAAAACACACCCCTTTTGGGGTTGAAAACCCCAGACAAAGAGCGAGGTATGCCGAGCGAAAGATCATGTCTTTTGTTGGAATCAAGGCAGGGGGAACCACCCGTCTTGCACAAGCCGTCTTTTAGGCGCGGAAAGATGGGGGATGCCTTGATGGAGGCAAAAGGCGTGATATTCTGTAGTCCCCCCAAAAGGGAAGTCTAAAAAACTAAGCGAACTCGCCAAGTCATTTGTGGGGAGTTCTCCCAATATTCTCTTGATAGGATACGGGTCGTTGCAGGGTGTCCCTGCTGGAACGGGGTGTCTGAAAACGCATGAGTTCCATCCATGCGGTTGAAGCAGGGGAAAGACCTTCCCCCACCAAATCATCTATAAAAAACAGGTAACGCTAAACTACTTTTTAGCACCATTAAATCATGAGGCGTGTTCCATCCCTCTCCTTCAAAAAAATGAACACCAATACCAGACAGACTTTTTAAACAGATTTAAGCACATGGGCATCTGATACCCCGCAAGCTTGCCCTGATACATACAGGCACGCTTTTCCTCTTACGTTGCAACCAAAGGTGCGGTTTTCCCTCCATGCACTGACCTCTCTCTTACAAAGATCGTGATGGCACGGTCTCCAAATAAAGGAGAGTAAGATGAAACTACTAACAAGATTTGAATTAGCCGCAAAAAACAAAACTGAGCTACATGTTTTACTAAGACAGAACTTCAATGAATTGGCTAAAAGTAATCCCAACACCCAGCACCGCACAAACGCTCTGGCATCTATCGAAAACATTCAACGAGAACTTGGCTCAAGGGCTTGGAGACCTTGCATTACTCGTCTACATACAAGTTCATGCATCCCAACTACTTCTCTTTGGCTTACCATTCCATTTGAATGCATATGAAAAACTCGATGTCTTTATACAGCCACCCACCAAAACACGTTTAGCAACCTCATCACTAGAAAAATAATTCAACATGGGTGTAGCCCACTCACACATAGGTTCTCTTGCAGGTTTAGAGTTTTTTTCAAGCTTTCTTACCATAATTGTTTTTTTAGTTTTTACTGCTACTACTTGATAAAAGTCTACATTAGATTGATCCCAACCCCACTCATCACATAAAATATCCCCAACTTCATAATCATGCTCAAATGCATTACTTTTTTCACGTTTGGCAATCTTTTGCTTGAGTATATTAGACAAGTTTTCAACCCATTCAGATATATAACTATCTCTTTGCCTATCATTTGAAAACTGGAAGTGAAAGTCTGGCTTCGACCTATTACGTATATACCCAATTGCCGCTGGGGTATCCCTTTCTATATCTTGATAGCAATATACGACCGAACTTATTTCATCAAAAATTAGCTCTTCAGAATCTTTAGGGACAAATCTTTTTTTCACACTAACTATTTACTGCCGTTGATGTAAATGAAATATTAGGAAACCTTTTTTCCATTTTATCTATAAATTTGGAGATATTGTTAACACCCCAATTCCTAACAATATAATACCCCTTACCTTCGTACATCAACTCTGGCTCTTTATTAAATCTGTACTTTGAATATCGTGTTTCAGTCTCGGTCATTTCTTCTCGCAACTTTAACAATTTAAAGCTACAAGATTTATCATTGCGTAGAAATTCAAATACATCTCTATCAATTAAGTCTTTCTCATTCAAAAGCGCTACGGTGAAAAAACCAATGTCAGATTTTTTAAACCCTTGCTCATAAACCTCATCTAAATAGGAAATGGTAAATAGCGATCGGTCTTTGTTAGTACTTCTTGAAATACGTTCTTCTCTTCGTTTTTGCCTAACTTCAATTTGATAACTTTCAGCTTCTGGAAGGGGAATAATTTGATCAGCACTCAATACCAGCTTATCGTCAATTTTATGAAGAGATAGACGTACACAGCTAATATCTAAATCACGGTCATTAAGCCAAAGAACAGAGGTAGTTATTTCTTTAGAAAAATTGGCTGATGCTAGGACAATCCTTACATTTTGGGCAAAATCATCTTCTCGTGGCACATCCCAATTCAAGAATTCGCACAGCTTTGCTTCCGCATCATAATCTAGTGAGTTATCATCCAAATATTTCTTAAATGCAGTTTTTGCTTGCTCCCAAGTCATATTGGCAACCATTGCGGCATATCGAATGGACTGCAACTCCATATGTCCACCATCCTCAGTGCGCTTAAGTTCGATAACAACAAGATTGGCATCTTTATCAATTGCTAAAAGATCAATTCGTCTACCGCTTTCAGACCATTCACCAAATTCTTCGGCTATTATACTGGTCAACCCAAACCGGACACTTTTTCTAGAGAATTTTCATAGTTAATGGGTGACTGATCACCGTTCGTAGAATGCAGTCTTACAAGGTTGTAATATCTCATGTAAGCAGCCACATCATTTTTCATATGCTCACGGGTTGGTTGAGCGATTTTAAATATCCAGTCGTGCTTAAGACTTCCGAAAAAACGTTCTACCACCGCATTGTCCCAACACGCACCCACATCGCCCATGCTTGATCGTACGCCGTAAGACTTCAATAGTTTCCGGTGCTGTTTACTCGTATATTGGGAGCCACGGTCACTATGAAAGACCAGCCCTCTTGGCGGCTGCCTCAAGTTATAAGCCATGATCATCGCTTGGCAGATCAAGCCTGTCGTCATGCGTTTACTGATGGCCCAACCGACAATGCGGCGTGAATATAAATCCATGATGATCGCCAAGTACATCCAGCCTTCACCTGTTTTCAAATAGGTGATATCACCAGCCCAAATCTGATTGACTCCGACAGGGTTGAAATTCTGATTCAGCAAGTTAGCAGCGACGGCATCGCTGTGTTTGCGTTTGGTTGTTACCTTGTAGGCGACGCGTTGTCTCACGACTAAATTTAGTTTTGCCATCAAGCTACGCACTTTGTAGCGGCCAATTTGAAACCCTTCCTCACGTAATTTCTTCATCATTTCACGATTACCAAGGCTCTCACGACTCTGCTCAAACAGTGCTTTCATTCGACGATGAAGATGCAGCACTTCAGCACCAATCAGCTGTCCTGGGCGCTTTCTCCAAGCATAATAGGCCGAGCTACTCACCTGCAGAACTTCACACAGCTTGCGCACTGGAAACCGCACCGATTTGTCTTTAATAAAGTCAAACTTTACTTCATTTCTTTCGCGAAGAAGGCACTGGCTTTTTTTAAAATCTCTTTTTCCATGCGCAAGTCCTTCACTTCTTTACGCAGCTGCTTTAATTCATTGCGCTCATCCACCGTCAATTCCTTACCCTCAAGTTGTGCTTCGATCTGATCCTTCCAGCGATACAGCATATTGCTGGCAATACCCAATGATTTCGCAGCCTCTGGCACTGAGTAACCTTGCTCTCGAACCAACGCGACCGCTTCATCTTTATACTCTTTAGAATATTGCTTGTATGTGCGTTTCTGACTCATAATGACACCTTAATGTTTGACGGTTATTGTCTCTCATTAAAGTGTCCGGTTCTAGTAGACCAGTACATATCACCATCACATCAGCAGCAATAACTTCAATATTAGCTCTTAACAGACGTTGTAGATCACGTCTTTCCCAAAGGTTTTCCTCCTGAAAGCTAGTAGATACTAGCGGGGAAAGTACATCGTCGGTAATTTGATAAAGAGGCATTAGTTTTTCCTTTGATGCTAGCTAACCAGTAAACTAGCTAGGTAGTTTTTATTTATAATGTTTTAAGCATTTGTAGCCAATTCATCCACACCATCTATCAACTATAGATTTTAATTCATCTTCATCCATTGGATCATTTAACCATCCTTCTGAAAAACTAATGTCATTAGAATCTGGCAGTTTGTTGTCAGGTAGTTTTTGAATTCGGATACGGCTAGGAAGTGCTGCTGCTTCCCCCACAAAAATAGCTTCTCTACGTGTTAAAGCGGGTAACATTTTTGTTAAGCCGCTGAGACTGTCAGGCAGGAACTTTGCCACATGCTCCTGATCTCCTGAATTTGTAAGCCTCAGAACTATCCATGAGTTACACTGTGAAAGAACAGTACTCTCAACATCAGAAGGACGCTGTGAAATAAGCCCTAGTCCAAGTCCGTATTTTCTCCCTTCTTTAGCAATGCGTCTTATTGCTTCCTGAGCCTCTTTGTATTGAGCTTCACCATGATTTGGGACATATCTATGAGCTTCTTCGCATATAAATAAAACAGGATCTTTTTTTCGCTCGTCTTTTGTTTGCCATAATTTATACTGGAACAGAAGCCTTGCAATTAAGGCAGTCAAAGGCCCTGCAACCTCATTTGGCAAACCAGAAATATCAATTATTCTGATATGCTTTCCTTCTGACTCCCCAATGAATTGATTTAGCACATCCTGTAAAGTTGGTGCATTCTCTGAAAAGTCTTCCATGAGAAATTTAAGTTGCGGGTTAGCTTGCAATATTCTTAGCTTCTTTAGTATTTTATCAATGCGTCCCCTTTCTGATGAAGAAGGAGCCATGTTATCCGTTTTCCCAAGTTTACGACCTTGTACTTTATCTATATGTTTTTCAAACTGAGTAAGCTTAAATGGTACAGGTTTATCTCGATCAAAATTTAATACCTTATCTTCATCAACATCATCTTCTCGTTCAGCATTAATCCCTCCTAATGGGTTATCACCAATATCCTTAATTAAACTTGCTTGTACTTGTCTGGCATACGAAATACCCTCATAAATAATATTATTTTGTGAAGTAGCCTCAAATTCAGTCTTACCTATAACGAGGGATCGCAATTCATCGCTAGACATTAACCAGTAAGGGAGTTTTAGTAACTCGCCATCTGTTTCTGTGGCAGAGGCATCATTGTAAGCCCTGTAAACAAGGGCACTATCACCAAATGCTTTTGCGTATTCTCCATGAGGATCAATAATGATAATTCTTGGCTTAAGTTTTTTTGAATCATGCTCGTAATCAAGAATTGAATGTAAAAGCGAAGCCACGGTTCCCGATTTTCCAGAACCAGTTGATCCAAGAATTGCAAAATGATGACCAAACAATTTATCTATGTTTGCGCGACAAATGGCATTATTACTTCCCACATAATTGCCAATTGGAACCATTGGGCTAATAGATGTTTCAGCAGCATTATATTCGGCGGCTTTGTAGACAGACTCCAACTCTTTATTCAAACAGAGAAAGGCTTGTTGCAAAGGCAGGGGATACGTTTCTACTCCGCGAGTAAAATTCAATTTTTCGGAAGCCTGAGACCAAGTACCCTGCCCAAATAAATCAGCTTCTAATAACCTAGCATCATCACTAGGGCTAATCTGAGTGTCTTCTGCACCATCTAGTACTTCTGAGCGCATTCTAAGTAATCTTACGAAAGCGAATAATACCTTTCTGCCAAAATGGATTTTAATAACGCTGCCTATTTGACCAATAGGATAATTTTTCCCGTCAACAGCCCTGACTAACTCATTAATATCGTCATCCAGTTCAATACGTAAACTGTTACCACTAACTTCAACTATTCGACCAATTTTAAGCTCTGATCTCGGAGAAAATAATTCAGACATTACACTTCTCCTGTTTCTAAAAAGTTGATCAATCCCGAAAATGTCCACCATTCAAATTGTTTGTCTTCTTCTGGGGTTAACGGAACTAACGAATTGTTGTAAAGACCATTTTTTCCTGCAACAAAAATACGCTCACCAAATTTATTATCCAATAACCAACGATCAAGAGTTTGATTGATCTTTATATTATTTATCGGTTTTTCATCTGTAAAGGCAATTACTGTTGTTTTATTATTTTCATCATTCAGACAATGTTCAATTTCAGAATTTATATGCTCATCACCAAAACTATACCCACAAACGATCAGCACATTTTGTCCGCCTGTTTTTATAGTCATTCTTAATCCAGAGAATAATGTAGCAAATGGGTCTTTCTGTGTTTCTACATACTTTGTTGCTTGAGGATAGATCATGATATCCCCTGCATCTGAAAGATATTTCGTTCCATATCTAGCCCTGACTAATCCGTGTTCTGAATCACCGTGCCAATCAACTGAGCCATGTAATTTAAACAGCGAGCATGTAGCAACCCTATTTTTCTTCGGTGAAAACTCGAATTCTGCATTCCAAAACCCCATTGCTCCGCCAGAAAACCCATCAACAACATCAATTTTATTAAGTGCCAAGGCATCCTCTAAAAGCGTGTCATAATTAGTTGTAAAGAAATTAATTGATGACCGTCTTTCTAAATTTGCCTTATTCTTAAATAGAGCCTGAATAAAATTTATATGAGACTCAATACCGACTATAGATTTTTCAATGGTTCCAACGTTATCATCGTCTTTATATCCATATCTAACTGTCTCGCCAATTGATTTCACAATTTTTCTATAGCAATGATTTAACTTCTCTAGTGAAAAACTTGAGCCGTTTAAAGAAACTTCCCCACTTCTTGACCTTTCAGACAATGCGATCAAATCACCCAGATGACTTAAATAGTGTTCTACGTGACAATCATCATTCAGCTCAGCTTTCAACGCCTCAATAATTAGTTTGTCATCTTCATTTTCTGATGTTTCTATTAGTGCATTTACACGTTCAGTCAAAGGGTACATCAAGGGAATATTTGCATCGAAACTTATTCCTGCACCAAATAGCCAGTTTTGACGACTAGAGTCGAGAATATGTTGTTTTAGGCTTTCTAGCTGTTCTTCAAATTCATCCATTGTTATTCACCATTTAACTTTTTCAGTCATTATTTACTTTACGAAATATCAGATTTACTTTTACTAAATTCAAATATAAGCTCATCATCTTGCGCTATTAACTCATGGAGTGCTCGTAATCTTCTAAAGAAAACTAAGATGGAATAGGCACATCTCGAACAGATATCATTTCCTCATCCGTTAACCCGTACAATGATGTGACTTGTTGTTCAATACGGTTTTTTAGCTGCTTGAAAATGCGTTCCAGCTTTGTTATATCTCTAGGCAGTATTGCTTTATCACGAGCGGCACTAACATCTATTGCTTTACGCACAAGAGAAGCAATTTCTTCTTTCTCTTTTAATGTATATGATGGAACGGGTAAATGTTCGATAAACTGTTTTCCATGTGAATAATAGCCACCGCCAAAGACACTGGTTCTGGATCGTACCATTGCCTCACTAACAGGGTGGCATAATATGGCTAATAAGAAATAGAGATCGGTAATCTCCTCACTTTTTGGAGAGACAAGATAATAAGGACCATTCCCTCCACCTGTAACAACAATATTTTGATCATCAAACGCATATTTAGGTTCTAGCGATAGAATTGGTAAGACAATTTTAGCGCCTGTAAATTTTGTAAGGCTCTGTGAGCGCCCAAATTGATACCATTGACGTTCCGTTTTACTGCCACCAACGATATTCCTTTTTTCAAGCTCTTCTTTATTGGCGCTCAAATAAGACCATGCGTTAGGAAAATGTGTTTTCATTTCATCAGGCTGAATCAGGTGCGCACGACCATCTTCAATACGATATGGAAAAATCATGAATTTATTAGCTTTAGGTTTTTCATAAGCAGCCAATGCAACGTCATGTAGACAGGGGCGAAGTAATTCCCTTTCAATGCACCACTCCTGATCATTCCAATCGAAAAATACTTGATCAGCAGTTTCTCTTTTAGGTGTGAAAATATATACAGAATCATTGCTTGTTTGTACGCCTACAAAAATATCTGCAAGTCCGTTTTTACCACCCATAACAACAGAACTTTCATTGTTCAATTTATCAAAAATCACACTTGCTGATTCTGAACAGAAAGCCCATGGTTCTTTATTTATCTGATTTGAGGATATTGTTTGCAAAGCCCCAGCTTCACCATATTTCCATTTTACGAGGTCTTCTACTTTTTCAAAACTGAAACAATCATTTCCAGTTTTATTTAAGACTAGTGTACATGTGTAATTGGCGGTCTCTCGACCAAAGACTTGAAGCGCACCAAAATGTACTATCTCTTTTAGAAATTTGTGATCAGTCATAAGCTCTCTGACTGCTTCACCTGTCATGGTAGTCATGAACTTATTTGGGACAATTAAACCCACAACCCCCTCAGCAGATATCAAGTTAAGGGATCGCTCAATAAACAAAGTATATTTATCAAAATTACCGCTCCTAGCGGTATCATATGATGATGACTTATCGCGATATAATGCCACTTCTTCTGGTGAATAGTTCACCATATTTTGAATTCGAATATAAGGTGGATTTCCAACGATAACGTCAAAACCACCAACTTTCATTTCTTCAGGAAATTCATCTCCCCATGTAAATGGATTTATTTTATCTGCGAGATCAGAACCGTCAGTTATAAAAGACAATGCTTCGTGTTCTATTAAACTATTTCCAAAACGGATTGCATCGTCAAGCTTCGGAAGAACTTTTTCTTTTGTTGCTTCAACAAATGCTTTAAGGCTCTCTTCTGTTTCTCCTTCAATAAGCTTAAGCAGTAAACTAAACTTTGCAATTTCGACAGCATTTGAATCAATATCAACACCTCGAATTACGTTCAGTAGAATATTTCTTTTTTCTTCAAAATTTAAGCGCCATTGTCCTTTGCTGACCTCATAGATTTTACCTTGATGATTTTCCTCACCGTGGTTTATATACCAATCAATGTGATAATTTAATAAGACATCAAATGCCCCTAGTAAGAACACTCCTGAGCCACAGCAAATATCAGCTAGAGTAAAGTTTTGTAGCTCATCAGGTGATTTTCCATTGATTGCAGGAATAAGTGTTCGCTCTAAGATATCATTGACTATAAACTGCGGAGTTGGAACCACTCCACCACTTTCACGAACCTCAGGTTTTTCAATAGTTTCAACTTTCCCGTTAGCATCAATCTTTATTACTTTGCCGAGAAACAATTCATATATTTCGCCCAAAACACCCGCTTCAACAACAGCAAATGTATACGGGCTTTTCGGATAGTAAAGCTCTTCAATAATATGGCTAAGAACTTCATTGCTAATCACAACTCCAATACGCTTATCAATTAATAAGTCGAATAAACCAGAATCATAAAAGTTATCTGCCTCTTCAAGCAAAGACATAAACGATTCAAAAGTTTTAGCCGTACCAAGTGCTTTAAGAGTTTGGTATTTTTCAATGTCCCTGTCTTCACAAATTCTAAGGAAAATAATACGGGACAGAAAAAGTTGAACAATGTAAGTCAGTTCATCAGGAGACAGTCCTTTGTTTTTTACATGAATATCCTGCGCAAGCAATATTCTCCATTCACTCACCTGCCTAAGAAAATGCCCATCAAACTGCTGCACTTCATGCTTTGGTGAATCGGTTAAATAAATTTTATCAAAAGAACCTGAAAATACAGCTTCGCGTGATATACGCTCATACAGTTCATCAAACTTTGTTTCAAACTCCTCGAAAGAATATAAGCCAAGGCGCGCAACATGTGCCTCGTCAGTGTCAGACGGAACGTGATAACAATCGTATATTGCTAATTGTTTGAAATTGGTTAATACAGAAATAGGCAAACTTGCCGAGAAACCGTAACGCCTTACCTGAAAAGCAGAAGATATATCTTTTTCTATGTTAACACTTGGTTTTTTTGCCTCGATAAAATATTTTCTCTGACGCGCCACCCTAAGCTCATAATCTGGTCTTTTAGAGAGTTTTTCTTCTCCGACCTCAACAGTGGCTTCTTCATATACATCGCGTAAATCAAGAGGTTTACTAAGGTGGTTATAAACATCCCACCCAAATGCTTCTAATAAAGGTGTTATATAATCTGTTCGAACTTGCGTTTCATTATATTTTGATTTCGGTGCGATATAGGATGCTTCATTAATTTTAAATGAGCTGACAATCTGGCGAACTCGTTCTAGCGCTTCTTCTTTTGTTTCTGGAACACCCATTTAAACCCCGTCCTTATGTTCGTTTACTTTTTTTTCGGGAAATTCTCCGATCTCTCATTTTTTCCCATATCTGACGAAGCATAGTGCATTCTCTTTCATTCAGCCCCACCTTTTCTATTAGAACTCTTTTATCATTTTCATCAAGAATATCTTGAAGTCGCCCAGCCCGAATTAAACGGTCACACTCTTCAATAGGTAGTGCCCCTTCTAAATCACGAGGTATCAATAAGCGACGAGCTTCATTTGGTTCCAGTTCCAAAACACCACCACCATAACTGCGTCCTTCTATCTCAGCGGAAGCAGCGGTTAAATGTGTATATAAAGATGAAGCAATCTGCTTTACAGGTGCAAAACAGCGCATCCTATGAACGGTATCTGTTGAGGTTGCCTTTGTTTTATTCAATACAACCCGAGGAAAATCATAAATCTGACGAAAGAAGAATGCATCAGGAACCCAAAGAGACGGTACGCTGTACCACTGATCTCTAATGGAACATTTATACCCTGTATGAAATCCTTCTTCTTCTCCATATTGAATATATGATTTTACACTTGCAGATAGTTTCTGTTTGTACTCAGGGTCAACCGTGAAAAGGTGCACTTTTTCTTGGTTTTCAGAATGTTCCTTCCATTCTTTCTTTGATAAAATCGCCCCCTTTAAATGACGAGTACGCCCAATAAGTGGCAATACATGGTCTTCAAGCTTGTATTGTTCGACCAGATTTTTATCCACCACAAAAAACTGATTCTTTCCCGTAACGATACCAACTTCAACAGATGCATATGTTGATAAAGAGGTTATATCTTTAGATTCTCGTAAACGCCGCATGAATGAAATTTCACGCGCGGACAAGAAATACTTCAACCACTTCTCGCTATCGTGACAAACTTTCTTTGGAGACGCTTTTGCAATGAGCCGATCTGGTTTAGATTTTATAATCTTGTCAACACTATCCATTGCACTCATCGTCATACGACAAGTATTTTTATTGTTAGTATTATCTAGTGCACCATCAGCCAGTAAAAGAACGACTTCTTGCTGTGCTTTCTCAAAGAACAGATCATTACATGCAACAATATCTATTTTCTCAAAACGATCACTCAAAAAAGAGCGTAGCTGTGCAGCATAATTAACTTGCAACAACTCAGCGGGAAGTACCATAGCAAGACGTCCGCCTGACTTTAAACATTCCATTGCAGCTACAACAAATGGAACCCAAATATTGGTCAATCGGTTTGGCTTCAAACCACTATCTACCATAATAGACATTGCCAAATCGCGCGAACTTTCTGGAAAGCTTTGATATCGAATAAAAGGCGGATTTCCAATGACACAATCAACTTTTTGTTCCTTCAATTTTGACCAGCACTCAAAAAAGTCTCCTTGCTGAACTGTTCCATTGACTGGTCGATGCAATACACTTGCAAGACGCTTCGAAACTTTACCAGCTTCAACCTCGTTAATTTCTACAGCTTTAATTTGTTGGAGGATACTTTTAGGGGTTGCTCCTAGTTCTTGCAACTGGCGAGCAGCCATTTCGATAAAAACCCCATCACCACTACTCGGTTCTAAAATACGGTCATTTTTAGTTTGAATTGCCCATTCACATAACCACTTTGCGATAGGCTCAGAGGTGTAATAACCACCCCTCAATTTGTCAGGATCAAGGTCTTTGAAGCGCCCTGTTTGCACATTTTTACGAGCTTTTACCCTCTTTGGAATAGGTACACTCTTATCTTTAGCCAGCACAGAACTCATCCTTTACCATCCTCAAAAGAGAACGACCACGCGAAACTCTTCCCTTTTTTTGGAAATTCTAAGAAATACTTTTGCTGGTTGTTGGCGTGTGGGGGGATAAATTCTGGCATTTTTTTAGTCACTCCTCTTGATGCGGCTCATTCGACTGAAATAAATTACCTTGAAGGGAAGTTTTATGACGTTCAATATAGCTTCTCATAAATCGACGAACAACCTGTGCTGCGGTTAAATCATCAGAATTACAAGTATCCACAAACTCACGCCGTAACTCTTCTTCAATCCTAATTTTGAAAGCTACATTTTTTCTACTCATTTCGAGATGGTACCCTATGGGGGTACAAATGTGTACCCATTTGCAATAGTTTTCCAACTTTTATGCATGTAATGAAAGTATTTATATCGAATAAAAACTGCTCATAAATCATGCATCCTTGTCACTCAGGTTTACGCTCACGAGTTCGGGTAGCGCGTTTTGAGGATCGTGTTCTGGTACGATTAGTACTCCTGTTCCTATCGTTAGATTTATCGTGCCCAGCACGATCAAAAGTAGGGCGAATAGAATTCTTTCTTTCTCGTTCCTGCATCTGCCTGAATTCATGAATGCGCTTAGCAAGCAAAGTGCGTTCATCTTGCTGTTTGCCTCGAACCTGCGTGAACTCGCCTTGGAGCACGGAACGTACTCCGCCATGTCTGAAAACCAGTTCTTCCTTCGCTGTCTTTTGCTTATCTTTCAGGCTTGCAGTTTCTTTTTGGTTAATCAGCCGTATTCGCTTCTCCCTACCTGTTACTTTATCGAAGAACCCCATAACCCCGCGCCTGAATTTATCTCTACCTTCTTTGGTAAGAAGATGCCGTTTTACACGCTGTTGCTCAGACAACTCGCGCCGCTCGGCGCGCTGTACCCTGACAAGCTCTGCCTTCTTATCTTGGAGGGGCTGAATTTCATCGGTGTGGCGTTTTTTAAGCAGGGCAATCCTGCTGAATATCTCAGAATTAAAGCTGAGGCGTATTTTGTCCTGCGTTGCCGTAACAGTCGGCAACTGATCTGGATTTCCAAGCCTGTTTTTAAGCTCTTTGGTTTTAATACCGCCAAAGCGTGACAGGGAGTAAACTTTGCTGGAATTGTCCAAAATGACAAATCCACGCCTGTCACCCCGCGCCAAAAACAGGCTTCGCTCTTCGAGCGCGTGTTTAAAGCTCTTCAAATCGTCAGAATGCTTCCACGCATTTTGGCAGAGCATCTTGATCTCTTTGGGGTCAATGCCCTGTCTTTTGAGCTGTTGCCATTCAACATGGCTTATCTTGAATGGATCACGCTCACGCTTATCAATGAGACCTTTGGGCATGTCCCAGCCATGCTCAAGGTAGATTTGTCTTGAGATGTCAGTACATTTGCGCTTGAAATGGGACATATTGATGACTTTCATGTTATCAATATCGACGCGAGACCACACCACATGAGCGTGTCTTCGTCCTTCCTTTTCATGAAAAACAATCGCCCGTGGCTGATCTGCTAGACCTAGCTTTTGTTCCAGCTTATCAAAAGCTGCCACAAACTGGTCATAGCTGACATCTTCGCTCTTGGGAGGATTAAAGGATGTTGAGAAAAAAGGCTTCTTAGATTGCGTCCCTTGGGACACACCGTCAATCTCAAGTAATGCCGCATGGAGCGAACTTCCGATTAATCCACGCACTTCATACAGCTCTACATGGTCATTATCTTTGGTATTGGTTAAGTGGTTCGCAAGGTTTCTGGCAGACCCTCGTTCCGATGCTTTAATGATCATGGCGCTGTCCTCCCTTGTCCTGATTGCTGACAGAATTTCTAACAGAATTTTTGTCTTGGGTTGTCTCCTGATAACCCAGTGCAATCATGACCGCTTCACGCATGTCAGTTAATTCCTTGAGCGCTTGTACAAGCTCAGGTATTTCAACTGAACCCTCAGCATTGAGCGTGCGGGCGAGCTGATTTATATTGTTACCAACCCTTCCGAGGGTGCCCAACAATTCAGACAGCTTAGCGGTGTCCGCACGAGGACGGCGCGACTTACGAGGAGGAGGAATATTGAACACAGCAGATTTCCAATAACCGCCGATGGATAATCCAGCGGCATCAGCACGGCGCACGATTTCAGCACGCTCGTCTACAGACAAGCGTATTGAAAATGGTGCGGGGCGCTTATTGGAACTTTGTTCGTTCAATGTTTTCCCTCCGAAGTTGTTTATTACAACGGGGGATGCAACGGGGGCTATGTAAAATGACCCCTTCGCCCAGATCGGGATGGTAGTACCATCCACATCTGGCAATCGGTTATATTCACCTTAATACAAAATAATTAAGCTTTCCTTAACCGATGGGATCGAGGGTCTCCCTCGCTCCGCTTGCAAAGTGGTCACGCCACTATTGCAACAATGCATCCCAAATTAAATGAAAAGAACACGTAAAAACTACGCGTTCAAATTCATCATAATGTTGGGGCATATATAAAAAAAGATGGGACAAGGCACGACACTGATACGCGCCTTGCGTCAAGCTATGACAAGCCTGTAACAGGCTGTGACATTGAGATACAACGAATTTTATAAAATAAAATGCAACAGAAAGTTAACAAGTTATTAACGTTGATATGGTCTAATAAATATAGGGCCGCAATCTAGCATGAAAAATGCTTTGCGGTCTTTTTTATGGATTGCGCCCTGTTAATCGGCGGGATGTAACTGAGAGGTGTCGAATGCTAACTCTTCATCTCTCAGACTCCCTATTTGGAGAATTACATGGAAGATATTAAAAACTTGTTAAGTGAAAGCTTTTCGAAGTCTGGGCAAAATCAAAATGTTGATTTTGAGGCACAACTTGTCGCATCATTAATGATCCAGTCAAATGCTTTTGTCTCAATAAAAACAGCCGCCAAGTTATGCTCAATTTCACGGCAAACAATTGACCGCCGTATTCATCAAGGAACATTTCCCGTTCCTGAAAAACTTTCCAGTGAAGATAAGGCAATAAAGAAAGCCTTTCGCATTAAAGATATTCAACAGTGGTTGAATTCGCCTTTAACCTACCGCGCCCCGCAATAAATAATCCACAGAAAATATATTCATACATAACACTCTGAGTAGCCCGTTGAGTAGCCCAGCCATTTCAGTATAGATATTAGAAGAACCTAAACAATATATTTTCTATTGTATTTCAAAGAGTAAAATGGTGCGCCCTACAGGATTCGAACCTGTGGCCTTTGGCTCCGGAAACCAACGCTCTATCCGACTGAGCTAAGGGCGCATTTATAAAAAAAGGCAGTGGCATTGTCATACCACTGCCTTTGAATTTCTTCAATGGGATTTATCAGGCCGCATTGGCAGCATTTTGGGCACAGCCTGCTGTGATACATTTTTCGGCGGACCCAATATCTTGCGCTTCGCATTTTTGTGCTAAATCTCCGAAAGAAACGACACCAACAAGACGCTTATCACGGTTAACCACTGGCAAACGACGGACTTTTATATCTGACATATTTTGACAGATTTCCTCTGTTGTTTGATCTTCGTAGCAGTAATATGTTTTTGGAGTCATAACCTCACGTGCTGTGGCTTGTGTAGGGTTTTGCCCTTGAGCCGTGGCCCGTATGGTCATATCACGGTCTGTGATCATCCCGATCAGACGGTCATTTTCTCCAACAGGCAAAAAACCAAGATCTTGATCTGCCATGATTTGAGCCGCCGCCTGAAGCGTTGTTTCTGGTGTAATAAACTGTGTGTTTGTAGACATCACGTCTTTAATCTGAGTCATATTCTTCCCCTTTTCTATGAAAATACAAAATTAATATATGGAGAGCATACAAGCATAAATATGCGTCAAACACAAATAATTCCTATACTTTTCTGGTCATTTGCAAGAAAACATCTTCTAAGTCACTTTCTTCTGTTGAGATATCCTTAATAAAATATCCTGCCTTTTGGAGGACATCAATAAATTCACCAACAGGGTGCTCAGAAGGGGTATAGAGAATACTCAATGTTCTCTTATCTTGCTGTTGAGGGTTAAACGCCTCCAATCGCTTGGGGATTTCAGACATATCTCGATCCAGTATAAAACGGATCTCTTTGCTCTCTATCGTTCTTAAGAGACTGGATGTGTCATCATGAGCAATGATGCGCCCATGATTAATAATCGCAATGGTGTCACACATTTCTTGAGCTTCTTCTAAATAATGCGTGGTGAGCAGAATGGTCACGCCCCCCTCATTAAGCTTTCGGACATTGGCCCAGAGTTGTTGGCGGAGTTCAACATCTACGCCTGCTGTGGGTTCGTCCAACACTAAAATAGGAGGATTATGTACCATGGCTTTGGCCATCATCAAACGACGACGCATACCTCCTGAAAGCCCTCGTGTATAGGCGTGTGCTTTGTCAGAGAGGCCTACCAATTCTAGTAAGTCTTCTGTCTGACGTTCAGCTTTAGGGACTCCAAAAAAACCTGCTTGAAGATCAAGAATCTTCGCGGGGGTAAAAAAAGGATCAAAGTTAATTTCTTGAGGGACAATCCCAATAGAGGCTTTGACGTGTCGTGCATCCTCATCGAGATCACTCTCCCACACTCTAACCTGTCCAGAGCTTTTGGACACAAGGCCTGCCAGAATATTGATTAAGGTAGATTTTCCTGCGCCATTTGGCCCTAAAAGTCCAAAGATAGAGCCTTTAGGAATATTCAAATTAATATTATCTAACGCTTTTTTCTCAGGGGATTTTCCTGAGGCTGCATAAATCTTATTAAGATTTATAATTTCTATTGCATCGTCTAAGGCCATAACTTATGTCCTAAACTCATATTGCCCTTCATCGGACATATAGGCCTGAAAACCATCCCCCATTAACCAAGACCGTGCAGATTCACTGTCTTTAAGATATGTCTCCCAAAAGGCAAGTGAACTCCATTTGATCAAAGCTTCCTGCTGATCTTTTTTCGGGTTAAACGCTAGTTTTCCACGGTTTCCTGTAAAGATCATATGGTCTCCATCTTGGATCACAAGCAAATGTTTCTCTATAGCGCCTGTATGTCGATAAGCTGGTAAACGGTGGGTATAGTCCAAATGCGTGATAGGGCTTCCATCTTCTGTCCCCGTCATGAAAAAGAGAGGGATATTCATCGGTCTAAAAATATCAGACGCAGAAATATCCGTTAAATGGTTCATGGCAGAAAAACTGTAGAGCATTCCTGCTTTAAAGCGATCATCTTTATAGGAGACAAGCTTATGGCTCTCGTCAGGAAAGATTTGCCCTGCCATTACTTGTGCTGTTAAGGCTCCAAAGGAATGCCCAGAGACCCCCAAGCGATCATAATCAACTTGATTGCGAATAAGAGTGTGCTCTGCTTCTAAAATAGGGAGTTGATCAAGAAGAAAAGGAATATCCTGATAGCGATTTAAAGTCATTTCTCGCGTGATATCTGTCGCACGAATAACATCCCACGGATGCCCATCTTTGCCCTCCCACAACGACACATCCGTCCCCACATGCTGAACATGCATTATTAAATAACCATATTGCGCCAAAAAACGACTAATGAACCCCGCCCCTTCACGACTTCCCCCTAAGCCATGAGACCAAACAATTAACGGACGTTTCCCGAGATCAGGGTTATCAATCCCATAAATTTTATAGAGCACAGGGTGATCTTGGCGCTCTTTATCAACGCAAACACCCTTCACAATAAAAACCTTCCCCTCTTCTTTTTCAGCAAAATTATTCATTTGGATCCTTAACAGGGAGGTCAGCACCTCTTTTAGTTTGATATACAATAAACGCATATCTTATATGCGAACAAAAAACTTTCTTTTTTGCAAAGAAAGGGTTAATTACAGGTCAACTGCAACGGATAACGACGATATATAGATGGTGTGTTGTTATACACAAATGCAGATTAGACTAGTTTAAATAGCTTAAGTTTCCCCTCCCCACAGGAAAAGGTATGGTTCTCTTTAGTTTACTAGAGAGACCTATCTTTCCTGTTTTCATTTTTTCTTGCGGAATTGATCAAGAGACACAACTTCACCTTTTGTCTCCTCTTCTTTTGAGTTATCAGCCTTGTCCTCATTAGATCCACCTCCATCGGGATCAGGGAGGTCTCCATGTTCAGGGTCAAGAGGCTGAAACTGGAGGGCAAAATTGACAGACGGGTCTGCAAAAATGCTAATGGCTGCGAGGGGAACAATGAGTAACTCTGGCTTATTATTAAAGGACAAAGAGACCTTTAAAACTTCATCATCGACATAGAGATCTTCAAATTGAAACTGGAGAACAATGGTCATTTCTCCTGGATAACGCTCGTGGAGATACTCTGGAATTTCAACCCCAGGATATTCCGTTAAAAAGGTAATATAGAAATGGTGGTCTCCAGGAAGACCGTTCTCTACAATCTCTTGTACAGCACCACGCACAACACCGCGCAGAGCATTTTCAACCATTTTATCATATCTTAGGGTGTCATCTTCAGTCATTGATCTTTTCTCGTTAATTCAAGCTCATCATCGCATGGTCATATAAAATATCCAGTATTTTTATAAGTCTTTTCTCTTTTTTTGTATATCTCTGACTTTATGGAGCATCTGCGTAGAGCCTTCAATATCTCCATTGGCCAATAACAGTGTAGCCATTTTATTATAGCACATATAAGCTTCATGCGTTTGGCGTTTACACCAACTTAGTCCTGCCTCCATGATTTCTAGCGCTTTGACAAACTCTTCTCTTTCTTCATACCGCTCAACAAGCCACAGCCGTGATGGTAAATGCTTTGGCTTATAGTGCAGAGCGTGCTCCAAATGACGGTCAATCTCTCCATATACAAGATCATCTCTTGTTAACAACTGCGCCAATAACGCGCGATTATAATGAACACCCACCGCCCGAGGATTCAGAGCGTGCGCCCGTTTCAAAAGAGTTTCAATTTGTGCAATGCTCTTCTTTTTATCTGCGGACATTAAAATATCAATATCTTGCTCTAACATAGCCATTTGAATGGGTGCGGCCAAAATATAAGGTTGCGCACTCCTCCCAAACGACCATTTATCTGCTTGATTGACATGATGCACAAAAACGCTTGTCTCTTGCTCAAAGCTATATTGACTGGCCTTTTTTATATGATAGTTGGAGACAAAAGGAGGGACAATGGCAAGAGCTAAAATCAATCCACTCGCCACAAGTAAAAATTCCGCATAGTGTCGGGAGAGGATTTTAGGAAGGCGTATATCATAATTGCCTGTCTTTAAGACAATACTTGTCGCAACACTCCACATCGCCAGTAATAAACCAGAGAGAAACAAAATAGGGATCGTATGGAGATTAAAAGAGACATGACTATGGGCAACCATCGCGCCCAGCGCGCACACAGGCATAATAATATTTAAACGTGCGGGATACTCTTGGGCCACAGACAGGGCTTTCCACGTACGTCTGCACATTAAAAACCCAAAAAGATAAAATAAAACAAATGCACCAACACCCATTTCTGCCCAAAACTGCAATGGATCATTATGCGCCATCATGCCCGCAGAAAATTCTTGTGGGGCACGGTGTGCCTCGTAAAACTGAGAAAATGTGCCAACCCCTGTCCCTAACCATGGATGGTCTTGGATCATCAGCCATGTTGAGCGCCATATATCTCCGCGAGACCACAACAAAGAATGCTCTCCTGTCACCGTCTGTACGGTTGAAACCACCGCCATATTATCAGGTCGCACACCCGTTGCAGTGATCACGAGAGTGAGCCCCGCTAAAGCCAGAACAACCATACCCACTTTCTTCCATACAATGTCTTTTCTCAAAAGGAAGAGCGCGCAACACGCCATGATGATAAAAGCCCCTAATGCCCCTCGGCTCCCTGTAGAAACCACCCCCAAAACAATGAGCATAAAAAAGAAAAAATCGCTTTTTGAGCGTGTTTTAAACGCTTGTCCCAGCGCCAAAAAAGCCCCAAGAGAAAAAACAGCCCCCAAGCTATTTGGATTTTGTAATGGCCATTTCACGCGCCCCTCATAGAGCATTTCAGGCATATAATAAAATTGAGCCAAAGCCAAAAGAGCAAGTGTTGTCATGAACATAACAAGTGCTCTGGTTATAAACTCTGTCTCTCGCCTCACAAAGAAAAGAACACTCAACGGTAAACAGGAAAATACCCAAAACTGTACAAAGCTAATCCATTGAATCTGTGACCAGAGAACACTGCCCAGTACCAACAGCCAAAACAGCCCTCCCACAAGAAGTGTTTTGTCTTTTGGGAGGCTCCAATATCCTCTCTGTAATCCGCCATATAAAGACATCAAACCTGCCAACAACACCGTCAGGAGGGAGACCCCCATCATTTCACTTTGATAGGCAGGAAGAAACGTAAAGCTCAAGAAAAAAGCGAGGAGCCAAAGAGAAAACGAGATGGAGATACTCATATTGATTACGCTTTCTTCGCCCAAGCTCCATCTTCGGCTTGTTGCCAGTAGGTCAGATCAAACCCTTGCTCTTTATAGTTTTTCCAACGCGTGCGAGCGGCTTGCACTTCATTATCGTTGTGTCCATTGAGCATTTCACAAACGATGTCATACTCGTTCATCTGCGTAGACTCTGCACCCATTGTAAGAATTAAGGTGTCCGCCTGAATAGGGTTATCCTCTTTAGTCGTAAGCCAGAGAGGATCGTAGTCAGGATGTCCATCGCCTTCAATCCCATGAGGGAAAAATCCATTGCGACGACAGACCCACAGATGTTTACTCATGATGGGAATAGACTCCTCGTCCACGACTTTAATCACCGCTTTACGTCCTAAATCCAGTACACGCGTGAGGAGATCGGGCAGGGCTTGCTCGAGAGTCTTTTTGGTTAAATGGTAAAATCGAATGTCTGTCATTAGCCGTAATTCTCTCTGACGAATGTGTCTAGCACACGCACACCTGCGCCTGTCCCGCCTTTTGGAATTGTTGGCTTTGCGCTATTAATATAGGCTGTCCCTGCAATATCCAAATGTGCCCATGGACGATCTTTATCAATGAATTTTTCTAAAAATCCTGCTGCTGTGCATGAGCCGGCATATTTCCCGCCTAAATTTTTAAGGTCGGCAATCGTGCTGTCCATCTCTTTTTTGTACACATCATCCAACGGCATCCGCCAGAGCTTGTCACCACTTTCATCACTCGCCTTTTCAAGCTGTGTCCATAGGGTATCTGTATTGGCATATGTACCACTATATTCATGCCCAAGAGCCACCATAATAGCCCCTGTAAGCGTTGCCAGATCAATGACCAATTGAGGGTCAAACTCTTGTTGGATATAGGTCAAAGCATCCATTAAGACCAAACGCCCTTCTGCGTCTGTATTTAAGATCTCAACCGTTTTCCCCGCATAGGACGTAATAATATCTCCTGGACGATACGCCGTGCCATCGGGCATATTTTCTGCCAGCCCCACAACACTCACCACATTCACCTTGGCTTTACGGAGCGCTAAAGATTTCATCACTCCGACGACGGCGGCAGAGCCTCCCATATCCATCTTCATCATATCCATCCCTGCAGGAGGCTTCATCGAAATCCCGCCTGTATCAAAGGTTACCCCTTTCCCTACAAAACCAAGAGGCTTATCTGTGCTTTTATCATCCCCTTTCCACTCCATAATCACCATCCGCGGTTGACGGGCAGAAGCCATCCCAACCGCCATAATCCCCCCCATACCCATCTTGAGCATTTTCTTCTCATCAAGAATTGTAATTTTAACCCCTAAAGGTTTGAGCTCGTCTTTAATAATTTTGGCATAACTCTCAGGGTAGAGCATGTTAGGCGGCTCATTCACAAGGTCACGTGCAAAGCTGATGCCCTCGGAAGAGGCCTCCAGTGGTGCAAATATGTCTTTTGCCTCTGTCGCATTGTCAGAGATAATTTTTAATTTGAGGTCTTTTTTTGCCTTTGATTCTGAGTCTGTTTTATATTTTTTGAAACTATAGCGCGCTAATTTTAAACCCACGCTAATATGCCCTCCCACATAAGGCTCTAAACCTCTCACGTCAAGAAGCGCAGAATGTGCCTCACACGAGGACAGCGCCACAGACAATTTTCCGCCCACCGTTTCAAGATCCAAAGCCTTCAACGCCTCTTCTTTCCCAAGCCCAACGAGAATATATCTCTTGTGCAATGTCTCTTGAGGCGCCACCAAAATGAATACCTGCCCTGATTTTCCCGTAAATTTCGTCTGATCTTCAAGATAATTTTGGATATATCCATTATGCTCTCCAACATATATCTGTGCTTGCTCTCCCAGCTCTTTATCCGCAAAGACAGGAATAATAAGCACATCAAATTTGCTTTTAGGGGACGCAGAGGAAAAAGAAATATCAATCATAAGACTAGAAAACCTTTCATATGTTATTTATAAAACATACACTGCAATAAATAATACAGATCGGCAAGATGCACGTTTATAATCACTATATATTTCGAACAACTTTGATTGCGACAGTGTTTATTTCGCTGATTTTAGTGACGGTGACGATGTTGACGCAATCTCTCCGTTTTTTGGAGCTGATTGTAGAGTCAGGGGCATCAACATGGTCGTTTTGGATTTTGACGTTTTTGAATCTGCCTCGTTTTCTAGAGATTATTGTGCCCATTGGGTTGGCAAGCTCTGTGATTTTTATTCTCAATCGCATGAGCCTTGACAGTGAGCTCTCTGTTCTCAAAGCGACAGGCTTTTCACACTGGTCACTGGCACGCCCTGTTTTACTGCTCGCCCTCATCTTTTCACTTCTCCTCATCATCATGACCACGTGGCTTGGGCCTGCGTCTATTGGCAAAACAAATGTGCTTAAACAAATTCTAAAATCAGAATTATCGAGTCTTATTTTTAAAGACGGTGTGTTTAATGATATAGGAAACGGTTTAACTTTTTATATTAGAGACTTAGATCATAAGGGAGAGCTTCATGGTCTAATTATTCATGATAGTCGTGTTGCGTCCGAGCCTGCCAAAACGATCTATGCTAAAAAAGGTGTTCTGGCCGAAACCAAGACAGGCAATAAAATTATTGTGTTTGATGGCGCCCGCCAAGATTATGATCCACAGAAAAAAACCCTCCAGCGTTTAAGTTTTGACCGCTATTCCATAGATCTTCCTGAACAAAAGGACTCCTCTCAAACACGCTTAAGAAAACCAAAAGAACGCACACTTAAAGACCTTTTCAGCACCCAAAACGATCCTGCCCTCAGTGAAACACAACGTAACGAATTCAAGGTAGAGGCACATCTGAGAATTTTAGGGCCTTTTCTAACGCTCACTTATGTTTTCATAGCTCTGGCCTCTCTTCTCTGTGGAAGCATTAATCGACAGGGGCAGAGTGCAAAAATTATACTCTCTATTGCACTCATTGTTCTTATTCAAAGCCTCTATATTGCCCTTTCAAATATGGCACTTAAAAGTGCTCTTGCCCTCATATTCTGCTATTGGATTGTTTTTCTACCCATAGCGCTATGTGCCTATCTTCTTACACGACACAAAGAGGAGACGTAACATGAGCGCGCTCTTCTCAAAAAAGGCGCTTTGGCGCTATAGTATTAAAGTCTTTTTAATGCGCGTTGCGCTGATGACTCTCATTCTTCTAAGCCTTGTTTTGTTTTTCGACTCTATTGAACTCCTCCGCCGTGCGTCAAATTTTGAGGATGTGCCTCTTCTTCGTATTTTTCAAATGAGTCTTTTGAAACTTCCAGACATTGCCCAGACTATATCTCCTTTCATTATCTTGTTTAGTGCGCTCCTCACGCTTTGGTCTCTCAATACAAAAAATGAGATTACGATTTTTAGATTAGCTGGGTTTTCGGTGTGGCAATTTATAGCCCCCCTTGTTGTGTGCTCTCTTCTTCTTGGTGTTCTTGTTATTGGACTTTTAAATCCGATAGGGACTGTTTTGATTAAAAAATTCAACACTCTCGAACAAACCTATCTGTCAAAAGATAAAAATGAAATCGCCCTATTCAAAAATGGACTCTGGTTAAAACAACCCTCTGAAACGGGCTACACCATCATTCACGCCAAAGAATTAGACCTCTCTGCATGGATACTCTCCCATGTGATGGCCTTGAGTTTTAATGAAAACGACCAGTTCCTCTGGCGCATTGATGCGTCCAAAGCTCACCTTCAGAGCGGAAAATGGGTCTTCAAAGAGGCACAGATGCTCTCTGAAAATGAGGAAACTCAAAAAAATGTAACTCTTACACTGCCAACAACACTTACCTCTCAAAAAATTGAAAAGAGTTTTTCAGACACAGAAACCATGTCTTTTTGGCAGCTCCCTAATTTTATTCATACACTCGACTCAACAGGGTTTGATTCCGCAGCTCTGAGAATTTATTTTCACTCCATGCTCTCTCTTCCTCTCTTTTTTGCCACTCTTATTCTTATTGCCGCCTGCGTTACTTTACGTCCGCCCCGCTCACAAAACGCTTTTAAAATGATTGCGATCGGCGTGGGGATAGGCTTTATTCTCTTTTTTCTCTCTAATTTCTTAAAAGCATTGGGCGCGTCTAGCCAAATTCCTGTTTTTATAGCCGCATGGGCGCCTGTTGCAATTACAGCACTCTTTGGAGGAGGGATATTATTGTCTCTTGAAGATGGGTAAAGACACCTATATATTACGCGCTAAATAAATGTTAACCTTTTGGATGTTAAGGTTAATGTGGTACAAAAAAAACAGAAATATGGATATAAAATAATGACTCTTTTTTCACATAGCGTAACGCGCCTCTTCATAAGCTTAGCTCTTGCATTAAGCCTATCAGCTTGTTCTTCTCCTCATACAACATCCGAGATTTCTGACCCGTTTGAAAGCAGAAACCGCGCCGTTCATAAATTTAATAACGCTATCGATAAGGCCGCCATTGAGCCGATTGTCAAAGGATACCGTTCTGCTGTCCCCTCCCCTGCACGCAAAGGCGTTCGTAATGTCTTGCGCAATTTGAGAAGTCCGATAATTCTGGCAAACGAACTTCTTCAAGGAGATCTTGACGGGGCAGGACATGTGATAACACGCGCCTCTGTTAATACTTTCATTGGCGTTGGAGGACTCTTTGATGTCGCGGGACATGAAAACATTCCATACGAATCAGAAGATTTTGGACAAACACTTGCTGTGTGGGGTGTGGGTCATGGGCCTTATCTTGTTGCGCCTCTCTTTGGTCCAGGATCTGTGCGTGATTATACAGGCCTTGCTGTTGATTCTTTTGCCGACCCCCTCAACCACTGGTTCTTTAATATCGACAAAGATGCTCTTGTTTATGTCGGAGGCGCAACAACCTTCTTAGATAAACGAGAAGAACTCCTCGATGTCCTTGTTGATCTCCGCAATAGCTCTATCGACCACTATGCAACATTACGTAGTGTGTATGTTCAAAACAGGAATAACCTT
This sequence comes from Alphaproteobacteria bacterium, assembly GCA_024279035.1. Lineage (GTDB taxonomy): Bacteria > Pseudomonadota > Alphaproteobacteria > Micavibrionales > Micavibrionaceae > UBA1850. The sequence goes on along the minus strand of JAJRSA010000013.1, from coordinate 12,864 downwards.
ATTACAGACGGAGAAACATCTTTAGACTCTCTCCCTGATTTTGAATAATCTTGCAATCTTTACCACTTTTTTATTTTTTTCCTGTAAAATTTGACTCTCGTGGTACGACTACATATATAGAGAACACAACATAGTAAATTCTGGATAAAGGCATGCTTTTCAAAAAAACTTATATTATTTTCATTCTATTTTTTATGGGGGCTTTTTCTTCACAACTCATTGCCTCTACAGAGACGCAAAGAGAGTCGGGGGCACATGCCTTTGTACAGACCATGACAGACAATGGATTAAAATTCCTCTCTGACAAGACACTCACAAAAGAACAAAAATCCAAGAAATTCAAATCTCTTCTCAGCAATAGTTTTGATATCTATGCCATCGGTAAATTTGCAGTCGGGCGCTATTGGCGCAAAATGACCCCCTCTCAACAGAAAGAGTATATGACCCTCTTCAAATCTATGCTCATAGACGTCTATTCAACGCGCTTTGATGAATATCAAGGACAAAGCGTTAAGCTTTTAAAATCTATCTCTTTGAGTGAAAAAGATACACTTGTGAAGTCTAAAATTATAGACCCAGACAATGCCTCTAATGTTCCTGTTGATTGGCGTGTTCGTCATCAGAATGGACGATATAGGATTATTGATGTGATGGTCGCAGGAGTAAGTATGAGCGTGACACAACGCTCTGATTTCTCTTCTGTCATTCAGCGTGGCGGCGGAGATGTCTCCGTTTTAATTAATCACCTTAAAAACTGACACACTCACTTTACCCCCCCTTTTTTTGTAAGGTATTTTTTTTATTCCTTGTCTCCGCTTTTAAGAAATGAAATAATAATTCTGGTCAATAATTTAAAAGATAAGATTTTATGTACAATCCATCCATTGCCGACAGAGAGATCTCTTCTCTGACTCAAGACGGCGAAATTGAAAAAAAAGCATATTTTAAAACGATTGCCTCCCATTGTGATCACTACAAAGAGAGTCATTTAATACATTCACTCTCTCAGTTTTCAGGGACAATACTCTTATTTCTGACGAGTTGTACTCTGATGATTGCTTCTGTCCTCTCTCATCTGTGGTGGGGATACGCCCTCCTCCTCCTTCCTACATCAGGCCTTCTCGTCCGCCTTTTCATTATTCAACATGATTGTGGACATGGTTCTTTTTTTAAAACATCCACAGCAAATGATCGACTAGGACGCTTTATTAGCCTTTTGACATGGACTCCTTATCATTATTGGAAACGCGTCCATAATATTCATCATGCAGGCTCTGGAAATCTTGAACGCCGTGGATATGGCTCTATTGAGACTCTGACCGTTCATGAGTACAAAGCGCTCTCTCAAAGCAACAAAATTAAATATCGCCTCTACAGAAATCCTTTTCTTCTCCTCCTTTTTGCAGCACCTCTCTTTATTATCATTGCCCAAAGATTTTCAATGTTTACACAGCCTTTTCTACATCCTGAGGGGTCCAAAAAGGTTAATTTATCTGGTAAAAATATTAAAAAGAGTATTTTACAGACAAACTTAACACTTGCCATTGCCTATGGGCTCCTTGGCGCATGGGTTGGATATACAACGCTTTTCATTGTCTATCTTCCTATTTTAGTCATCACAGCATGCATTGGAGGATGGCTTTTCTACGTTCAGCACCAATTCGAAGACACCCACTGGGAACACCAAGAGCAATGGAGTTACAATGAAGCCGCCATCATGGGAAGCTCTTACTATGATCTTCCCAAATGGCTTCAATGGTTTACGGGAAGTATTGGCATTCACCATATTCACCACCTCAATGCCTCTATCCCTAATTATCGATTACAAGAATGTCTTGATGATTTCCCCGCCCTAAAACACATCAACCGCATGTCTTTTAGAGAAAGCTTAAAGTGCCTCAAATGGGCTCTATGGGATGAGTCAGCACAAAAAATGGTCTCTTTTGCGACATTAAAGACGCAGAATTTATAAAAACGTTTGTAAAAACCCCTTTTCTTATCGTCATCCTCGAGGACATGTACAGCATGTCTATCGTCGGGGATCCACATGTCAGTGGCACAGCCACTGTCTTTGTAATGAAAGATGGATTTCTGCCTCCGCAGGAATGACGTATTTGTGGAGATTTATAATCCCGTTTTCAACTTACCTTTGAGCTGTGTTACGAGCTCCTGACTTTCTTCTTCGGAGAGGTTTTCTGGGTCTTCTTCGGCAAAGCTCAACGCTCTGCTCCATTGAAAGCGGGCTTCGTGCTTTCGTCCAACCTTCCAATATGCATCTCCAAGATGATCGTTAATTGTGGGATCTCCTGGGAATAAAGCGACGGCCTTTTCTAAAGGCGCAACGGCTTGATTGAATTTTTCCAGTTTAAAATAGACCCATCCGAGAGAATCCACGATATAGGCATCCTCTGGGCGGAGTTTAACTGCTTTTGTAATCATGTTGAGGGCATCTTCAAGATTTTTGCCTTGATCTGCCCAGCTGTAGCCTAAATAATTTAAGACATAAGGGTGATCAGGTTCAAACCCTAAGGCTTTTTGAAAATCGTCTTCTGCTTTATTCCATTGATCCAAGCGTTCGAATACAATCCCGCGTGAGTAATATAAGCTCCAATGCTCTTGTGAAATATCCCCTTCAATCATCTCGAAGGCTTTATTGTACGCCTTCAGAGCGTCTTTATATTTCTCATTTTGACGGGAAATATCACCAATTTGGATTTGAAGGGCGATGTCTTTTTGCTGGAGAAGGAGATTTTCTAATGTTCCTAACGCCCCTTCATAATCTCCAGCACGCTCTTGAAGATCGGCGATATGTTGCTGGGCTCGTGCATAACGCTGTGTATCATTTGTGGTGATGGTTTTGAAGAAGTCTATAGCCTCATCATACGCTTTATAATCTGTTGCAATATAGGCCAAGAGCAAATTAGCCTCTTCCAAGGCAGGGTTAAGATTTAAAGAAAGATAGGCAAAAATACGAGCACTATCTAAGCTCTGCTCTTGAAACAAGAGCATCCCTATATCAAAAAGTGCCATGGAGACTCCAATATGAGGAAACTTAATACTCTTGAATAACATCTCCTCTGGAACTGTCTCTCCATTTTCCAAGAGCGTTAATTTTTTATTTAGAGCCTCATTATCTTGTATCTGTGCATGAACATCTTGATAAATAGACAGAGCTCGCCCAGATAAATCGTGACGCAACAAGATATCAGCAACATGGAGTAAAGCCTGATTTGTCAGCCCTGCTTTTGAAAAGGGGACATCAGATATTTTTTTGATATAGGCGGCATCTCCTGCATAGTCCGCGCCAAGCATTAAATGATAGAGCTCTTGCCCTGAAACATTTTTTTTAATATCTGGTGTTTTCCCCTGTCCAAAGAGAATCCAATTCTTCACAATAGGTTTAATGAGGTCGGACACGCCCCCTACAGACATTTTTTCGATCTCTTTCATGGCAAGATCAAAATTCTGTGCTCTTAAAGGCGGGAGAGAGAGCACAAGGCGGGAGAGGGGGTTTTCCTTCTTTTTTGAAAAATTCTTAGCATAAATATAAGCTGTGTCCACTTTTCCAGCGCCGAGATTAAGAATCATGGCACGTTTTTCTAACGCATCTTTCATCTCAGGGGTCACAGAAGGGTGCTCTCCCAAGACTCTGTTCATATAAAGACTTGCTGTCTCCCAATCATTGGAGATCTGAGCATGTTGGGCAATCAAGTAACTTCCTGAGACTGTTTTCACATTCAAGGGTTTTTTAATTTCTTGTTGAACATACTCCATATGCTTTGACGCTTTGGATGTCTCTTGCTCTGTGGAGTCTTCGCCAAAACATCCCGCAAGCGAGAGAATTGTTGTTGTTAAAAGAAGGGCTTTAAATGTTGTCTTCATAAAAATTACATTCCTGTATAATTTGGTCCGCCCCCCCCTTGAGGGACAGTCCAGTTAATATTTTGTGCAGGGTCTTTAATATCACATGTCTTACAGTGTACACAATTTTGAGCATTGATGACAAATGTTGGCGTCTCAGTCTCTGTCTCCGTAAATTCATAGACCCCCGCAGGACAATAACGCTGAGAAGGCCCTGCGAATTTGAGTAAATTTTGAGACACTGGGATGTCCATATCTTTCAACACAAGATGAGACGGTTGATCTTCTTCATGATTGGTGTTTGAGAGATAGACAGACGACAAGCGGTCAAACGTTAACACACCATCAGGTTTAGGATACTCAATCATCTCGGCTTTATCGGCTGTGATGAATTGCGTATGATCCTCATGATTTTTAAGCGTGTAAGGGAGTCTCCACCCCCCTAACGTTTGAAAGGCAGAATGTATAAATCCCCAGACAAAACTTTTATGAAAGCTTGGGCGAATATTGCGCACTTTATAGAGCTCTTTTTTCAACCAGCTTGCGTCAAACAAATCCTGATACCCTGTGGCCTCAACTTCATTATTAGCCATCGCAGACACAAGTGCCTCGGCACCGAGCATCCCTGATTTAATGGCGGCGTGATTGCCCTTGATCTTGGGCACATTCAAAAATCCAGCGCTATCTCCTACTAAAATTCCACCTGCGAAACTTAGTCTTGGAAGAGATTGATACCCGCCTTCTACAATTGTCCGTGCACCATAGGATATACGCTTTCCCCCTTCCAAATATGTGCGAATAGCGGGATGAGTTTTATAGCGTTGCATTTCTTCAAAGGGAGATAAATATGGATTTTGGTAATCCAACCCCACCACAAACCCAACGGACACAAGATTATCTGCCATGTGATACATCCATGAGCCACCATAGGTTTTCGAGTCCATTGGCCAGCCCGTTGTATGCACAATTAAACCTTCTTGATGCTGTGCCTCTGGGATTTCCCAGACTTCTTTCACACCCAACCCATAGGTTTGAGGATCAGCCTCTTCACGGAGATTAAAATGTGCAATCAGTATTTGGCTCAAAGACCCATGACACCCTTCTGCAAAGACGGTTTGTTTGGCGTGAAGTTCAACCCCCGCCTCAAACATCTCTGTGCGCTCTCCTTGCTTATTGACCCCCATATCTCCTGTCGCCACACCTTTGACAGCTCCATACTCATGGAACAAGATCTCAGACGCCGCAAAGCCTGCGAAAATTTCAACGCCCAGCGCTTCTGCCTGCTCTCCCATCCATTGCCCCAAAGCGCCGAGGCTAATGATATAATTCCCATGATTTTTCATCTGAGGAGGCGTGGGGAGTTTAAAAGATTTATTTTTGGTCAAATAAAGAAACTGATCTTGCCCTGCCTGTGTCTTAATCGGCGCGCCCTTTTCTTTCCAGTCAGGGATCAATTCATCAAGCGCACGTGTTTCAAAGACTGCACCCGAGAGAAGATGTGCACCAATCTCCGAGCCTTTTTCCAATACACACACAGACAATTCTGCATTCAATTGCTTTAAACGGATCGCACACGCCAATCCTGATGGCCCTCCTCCGACAATGACAACATCATATTCCATGGCCTCACGATCTGTTCTTATTTCACTATTTTCACCCAAAAGTTTGTCTTTCATCTCATTCATGTCTATAACATGTTGCAGTAGTTAAAAGGAGCTTGATCTCTCCCTCCTGTCATCCTCGAGGACATGCGAGAGCATGTCTATCGTCGGGGATCCATATGTCAGTGGCAAAGCCACTGTCTTTATAATCGACTGGATACCCGCCTTCGCGAGTATGACACAGTACGGTACAGGGGGAAGAACATAGTCCTTTTTAGTTCACCGTAAACAGTGTAAGCGTAAGCGAAATGACGAGCAATAGTTTAAATATAAAAAACAGCATTGAAAAAGATGTTTTGGAATGGTTCTTGGATAACGGAATTGATGAGATTCTGGCGCATGAGCCTGTGAATAAAACGAGTGCTGTTGCCCCTCCCCTCTCTGCACCCTCTCCTGTCTCCCCCCCTTCTTCGTCTCATGAGCCATTAATGGGCACAGCACAAGCCCTCATTGAAGCCCGAGCGCTTGCAAAACAAGCCCAAACTTTGGAGGATCTGCAAAAGACCATTGCTGATTTCAACGGCCTCCCTGTCAAAAAGACAGCGATGAATATGGTGTTTTGTGACGGTAATCCAAAAGCAGATGTCATGGTCATTGGGGAAGCGCCGGGCGCAGATGAGGATCGTCAGGGGAAGCCTTTTGTCGGCGCAAGCGGGCAACTACTCGATGTTATTTTAAAGCGGATTGGCCTCACACGATCCGCACAAAACTCTCATGAGGCTACCTATATCAGTAACATCTTAAATTGGCGTCCACCTGGAAACAGAACCCCAACCCCCGATGAAATGAAGATTGCCCTTCCTTTTATTGAGCGCCATATTCAACTTGTCTCCCCTAAAATTCTTGTGCTTGTTGGCAATACACCTATGAAAACCCTCCTCAATACAAAAGAGGGGATTAAGAAAATGCGCGGAAAATGGCATACATACCAAACCATTACACCTGATTTTGGAACATTGGATCATGAGATATTTGCGCTTCCAACTTTTCATCCTGCGTTTTTGCTCCGTAATCCTTATGAGAAAAAAACGGTGTGGCAGGATATGATCCTGCTCCAAGAGAAAAGGAAAGATCTTGGCCTTCTCTCGTAAAATATTTCTTTTTGCGCCCTGTTTTTACCTTCTCTGTATGACGCCTTCATACAGTCGCACGCCTGTCCCTGCACAGAAACCAACTTTTAAAGAGGTCAAAAAAGAGACACACCCAAATTTCATTCCGTCAAAACCACCCTCCAAGGCAGCAAAAAAGAAGGTTTTTTTGCACCATATCATCCCGACCATTAAGGCTAACACCAAAACATTTTATACAAAAAAAACCAACAATAGAGATCTCCAGCGCACGATAGATCTCTCTCATAAAATTTTTAAGCTTCAAAATGAGGCACGCTTTCAAGACGCCGATCATATTATCGCCAAGCTCAAAAATAAAAGCTTGATAGGACATATTCTCTTGCACCGTTATATGCATCCAACAGGCTATCAAGCTAATTTTGAAGAGCTAGCACGCTGGTTAAGAGCCTATGGAGACCACCCTTCAGCCCATCGTATCTATAAGTTGGCACAGCGCAGACAGCCCCCTGATTATGCCTACACACTCCCACAGCCTTACTACTCTACCTATATGAATGGGTCTTTGACTCAATATAAAACAACGCCCAAAATATTTACACCTCTTGCTTATCGACGCACGGACGAACAGACAAAGCGCGTTGAAGCTCTTGTGAGAAACATTGAACAACATATTTCAGACGGTTTTCCAACGGGGGCACTCGACGCGTTACAAAGCTCCGATCTTCTTCAATTTATGTCTCAGTCTGAAAAAGATCTGCTCACAACCAAAATTGCACGCTCTTACCTGATTGAAGGGAAACCAAATGAGGCTTTCAATCATGCCAGTGTTGTAGCAGATCGCTATGGTAAAGAAATGCCTCTTTCAGGATGGATCTCAGGAATCAGCGCGTGGCAACAAAAACGATACGCTTTGTCTACTCAATATTTTCAAAAAACAGCCACCTCAGACTACAGCAATGAGTGGACCATTGCCGCGTCAGCCTATTGGGCTGCGCGCGCCTATATAAAAATAAAAAATAAAGATAAAGCCAATTTTTGGCTCAGAGAAGCGGCGCTTTATCCCCGTACCTTCTACGGTATTCTGGCCAGTAAAAAACTAGGCATTACAGAAGAATTTAACTGGGAGATCCCCCTCTTCACCCGAGATCTTCGTCAAACTTTGTTGTCTCATCCGCGCGGAGAACGTGCCTATTTCCTCGTCAATATCGGACTAGAAAATCTCGCCAACAGAGAGCTTGAGGCGATAGATCCACGCAACAATCCTATGCTCAAAACAGCCATGCTCTCCCTTGCACAACAGCATAAACTCAGCCGTTTTCTGTTTAAGTTTGGACACTCTTTCAAGCAAAAAGATGGGCAGTATTATGATAGCGCGCTTTATCCAGAAATTTCTTCTTGGGAACGAAATGCACCTCATGCAATTGATAAAGCCCTTACCCATGCGCTCATCCGTCAAGAATCGAGTTTTAAAACAGATGCAAAAAGTGCCACTGGAGCGCTTGGTTTGATGCAAATCTTACCCTCAACCGCAAGCTACATTGCAAAAAACCCCACTCTCAAAGAGTCAAACAAGTGGAAACTCACAGACCCCTCTCTCAATATCAAGATTGGAGAATCTTATGTGCGCACTCTGCTCTCTCGCTCTGAGATCAATAATTCTCTCTTTTCTCTCCTCATCGCCTATAACGCAGGCCCTGGAAACCTAAAGAAATGGCAGAAAAAAATACAAAGATCCAATGATCCTCTCCTGTTCATAGAGTTGATCCCCTCCGCAGAAACCCGCGCATTCGTTGAGCGCGTCATGACCAATCTATGGATCTACCGCGATCAATTAAACCAAGACTCCCCAAGCCTAGACGCCATCATTCAAGATATCTGGCCTCCTTATCGTGCGCTGGATCATCTTTAAGAAATAAGAAAATACTGTCATCGCCTGAATGTTCTTGTACATTCTAGGGCGATCCATACCACGACGCTCCACTGGATTCCCCTAGAATTGTCTAATGACAATTCAGGGAATGACACTCGCACTCTCTTTAAGCTTGCATACGGAGACAAGTTTCGGCTTAATACAGTTTCACACTATAATAGAGAGACACCCATGAAAACCGTTGAGGATATCCGTACAGAATTTTTAGGCTTTTTTGAAAAGCAAGGGCACACGATTGTTGAGAGCAGTTCTCTTGTCCCTCATAATGACCCAACCCTCATGTTTGCAAATTCTGGCATGAACCAATTCAAAGATGTTTTTACAGGCAAAGAGACACGTCCCTATACACGCGCCACCACCGCCCAAAAATGTGTGCGTGCAGGGGGGAAACACAATGACCTTGAAAATGTAGGCTATACCGCACGCCACCACACTTTTTTTGAAATGCTGGGTAATTTTTCGTTTGGAGATTACTTCAAAGAAGAGGCCATTGTTTTTGCATGGGAGCTCATCACAAAGAATTTTGACCTGTCCCCAGAAAAGCTCCTTGTGACCGTCCATTCTACGGATGAAGAAGCCGCCAGTATTTGGAAGAAAGTCTCAGGCTTTTCAGACAGTAAAATCATTCGCATCTCCACCGATGATAATTTTTGGAGGATGGGAGATACAGGCCCGTGCGGGCCATGCACAGAAATTTTCTATGACCATGGTGATCAGATTTGGGGAGGACCTCCGGGGTCTCCTGACGAAGACGGAGACCGCTTTATTGAAATCTGGAATCTTGTGTTTATGCAATATGAACAACTTACCCCCGACACACGTGTAGACCTTCCTGCCCAATGTGTAGATACAGGGATGGGCTTAGAACGCATGGCGGCGACTCTCATGGGAAGCAATAACAATTATGACATCGATATCATGCAAGCGCTGATTACCCATGTGGCTGATATCACCTCTATTGACCCAAAGGGAGAGCACTCGGCCTCTCACAAGGTCATTGCCGACCATCTCCGCTCTGCAAGCTTTTTGATGGCGGACGGTGTGCTTCCAAGCAATGAAGGGCGAGGGTATGTCCTGCGTCGAATCATGAGGCGAGGTATGCGTCACGCTCACCTTTTAGGCTCACAAGACCCTCTGATGCACCAACTCTTCCCCACGCTCCTTGATAAAATGGGAGAGGCCTACCCTGAACTTCGTCGTGCAGAAAGCCTAATTATCCAAACATTAGAGACAGAAGAACACCGTTTTAAGGCAACGTTAGAGCGTGGCTTAAAAATATTAGACGAAGAAACAGAAAAAGTAAAAACAGGAGATAAGTTTTCTGGAGAAACAGCTTTTAAATTATACGATACGTATGGATTTCCACTTGATTTAACTCAAGACGCCCTCCGCGCACAAAATATTGAGGTTGATATTAACCAGTTTGATGCGTGCATGGACAAACAGAAACAAGCCGCGCGCGCCGCGTGGTCTGGCTCTGGAGAAGCCGCCACAGAGACCCTCTGGTTTGACCTCGTTGAAGCGTTCGGAATCACCGAGTTTTTAGGCTATGACCTCAATAGCGCCGATGCGCATATTCTAGCCATTATAAAAGAAGGAGAGCGTGTAAACAGTCTTAAAATAGGTGAAACAGGACAAATACTCACGAACCAAACCCCCTTCTATGGAGAATCTGGAGGACAGGCAGGAGATAAAGGGACACTCCGTACCGAAGAAGATCTCTTCACTGTCTCCAGCACCTCAAAGCCTCTTGGAAAACTCCATGTTCATCAAGGAACGCTGACACAAGGAACGCTCACAGTAGGGCAAACTGTTACACTCCACATTAATGAAGAGGCGCGCACGCTCACCCGTGCCAATCACTCTGCGACACACCTTCTTCACGCGGCTCTTCGTCAGGTTTTAGGCGATCATGTGACCCAAAAAGGATCACTTGTGAACGCACAAAAACTTCGTTTTGACTTCAGCACTCCAGTGGCGCTCACCTCAGACCAACGGGAAGAGATTGAAGCCATTGTCAATCATGAAATCACCACCAATAGTCAGATCAAAACACAGCTCATGAACAGGGATGAGGCTGTCAAAGCAGGCGCTATGGCGCTTTTTGGCGAAAAATATGAGGAAGAAGTCCGAGTCTTAACAATGGGGGGCAACGCCTTTTCTGTTGAACTCTGCGGCGGGACACATGCCCAGCGCACAGGAGATATCGGACTCTTTAAAATTACATCTGAAAGCGCTGTCTCCTCGGGGGTACGCCGTATCGAAGCCCTTACGCACAAAAACGCCATGAACTTTATCAATGAGAAATTATCTTGTCTTGAGAAGGCCGCCCTTACCCTCAAAACTACCCCCACAGATCTTCAAACAAAACTTGCCTCTCTACTCAGTGAGACCAAAAAACTAACCCAAGACACACGAGAGTTACGCAAGAAACTCGCTTCTTCTGGAGGGGACTCCACTGCCTCTACAGTAGATGTCAAGGAAATTTCAGGGATAAAATTTACTGCCCGCGTTTTGGCTGATTTTCCTCCTAAAGACCTGAAACCAATGGCCGATGATCTCAAAACACAAATTGGATCAGGTATTGTGGCCCTCATTGCCACCAACGAAGGACGCGCCTCTCTGGTGGTAGGGGTCACAGACGACCTCACAGACCGTATAAGCGCCATTGATCTCGTCCGTGTTGGCGCAGATGCGCTCGGCGGAAAAGGCGGAGGCGGACGTCCTGATATGGCGCAAGCGGGAGGTCCCGACGCACATGCTGCCAATGACGCCGTTACAGCGATTGAGCGAACTATGGCGGGTTAAAGCTTTATGTGCGTTCAAACGCCACGCAGGCTTCGTCCCATATGGGACGAAGGCACACTCGTGCCTCTTGGGCTTTATCTTCTATATTTTAATCTACAAATAGTTTAGAGTCACGAGCATGGAGCAACAAGAAATCATTGATCTCGTGAGAGAAGCCATATGGATCACCATCCAACTCGGCACACCTGTAATGATGGTTGGATTACTTGTCGGCGTCACCATCGCCCTCCTCCAAGCTCTCACCCAAGTCCAAGAAATAACCCTCGTTTTCGTCCCTAAAATTCTCGCCATTTTTATCGCCATCGCCATTTTTCTTCCCAGCTTCGTCCTAACCCTCATCGCCTTCATGGAACGGATTGCAGATAAAATCGTAGGAATTGGGTGAAAATCTATAAAGCACTCAAGAAATCTAAGACATATCTCTCACTCCCATATTCATAGAGATCATTATGCCCTGCTTCTGGAATATTAATGAATTTTTTAGGGTCATTAGCCGCCTCAAACAGTTTTTCACCTATCCACAGAGGAATTGTTCTGTCTTTTCCTCCATGAATAAAAAGAAGGGGGGCAGAAACAGTCTGGATTTTTTCAACACTTCTGAACTGGTCTTTCATCAGATATTTGACAGGAAAATAGAAGTAAATATTCGCAGCCACGTCAACTGTTGAGCTATAAGAAGCCTCAAGAACCACTCCTGCCACAGAAATTTCGGAGGCCATTTGAACTGCAACACCTGTTCCAATCGACTCACCATAGAGAATTATTTGATCCACAGGAATCTTCTGCTCCACCGATATATATTTCAAAAAGGCGCGCGCATCTTTATAAAATCCTTGCTCTGAGGGATCTCCAGAATTCCCCCCAAACCCTCTATATTCCGCGAGTAAAACGCCATATCCTTTTTCTAGATAATGAATCGCTTTATAACCTCGATGGGAAATATCCCCCGCATTCCCATGAAAAAAGACAAGGACAGGTTTCTCTTTATTTTCTGGAGGAAAATACCACCCCTCTAAAGTCAAACCATCTTCTGTGACTACTTTTGCAATCTCGGGCTTATACATCCCCATAATTGATGGATCAGGGCGTTGTGTATGTGGGGAATACAACATATTTTGCTGATTAAAATATACAAATACAAGACAGGCTATGTAGACAAAAATAAGACTAAAGAAAATACTGGATATTTTTTTCACTGCCGAATTTTAGCCTTCTAACAAATTGTCTTCTGATGGGTATAAATTTTCATCCTTATACGCCATAACAATAGACAGGACAACATGTAAAAATTTCTTATACTTGCATGATTTTCCATAGCCCTTAAGAATTGTAAATTTAAGGAGCTCTACCAGTTAATTTCCTTTAGTTAAGGTACAAGCATGCGAAAGAGTCGTCTAAGAACCTGTTTAAAATCTTTTTAGTATTAACACAGCGAAAGCAAGTGTTACCATTTGCAAAGATGTATTAAGTTTTCTTTCGCAATTTTTCCAAAGTCTTCGGCATTTTTCTAGCCATGCAAAAGATCTTTCAACGA
>JAJRSA010000012.1 GCA_024279035.1 Alphaproteobacteria bacterium | reverse complement strand
GGACTAACGCCAGCAGAAGTTTATAATCCCGTTTTAGATATTGAGGGGGTACCCCCTCAATATCTAAAACAAGCGGCATAACCCAAACAAAGGGAGCTTAGCATTGCCGCAAAACTGTCCAACAAAGTAGGACCACCTCTATAGATGTAAATGTGGTCTCAATAAATGACGCCCCGATTGCAGGTGATACCGCATTTTCTATGAGTGAAGATAGTGTGATTACGCTCAGCTCAGAGCAGTTGCTTGCGACCTCATCTGATATTGAGGGTGAAGTGAGTTTGGAGAGCGTGAGCTATTCAGGGACTGATGGAATATTTACTGATAACGGTGATGGGTCCTATAGCTTTGCGCCCAATGAGAATTTTAATGGAGATATATCCCTTGATATTGTTGTCGTGGATGCGGATGGAGCGACGGATACGGCAACTGCAGGAGTAGAAGTAGGGGCGGTCAATGATGCGCCAGTTGCGGGTGATATTGCATATTCTATCAATGAAGATGGTAGTGTGACGTTGAGCCAAGAGCAATTGCTTGCGACCTCATCAGATGTTGATGGGGATGATTTAACAGCCGGAAATGTAACGGGAGGGGACAATGTAAGCGTGACGGACAATGGGGACGGAACATTTACTTTGACCCCTGATGCAGACTTTAACGGCGATTTGAGTTTAAGCTTTGATGTCACGGACGGTGGAGAAACTGTGAGTGCAGGCATAGAGCTAAGTGTTAATCCTGTCAATGACTTACCCGTGGTGGCGGATCAAAGCTTCTCTATGAACGAAGATGGGACGATAACGATAACTGATGCGCAGTTGCTTCAAGGGGCGACGGACATTGATGGGGATAATCTATCAATTGCGGATGTGAGCTACACAGGAACTGATGGAGTATTTACTGATAACGGTGATGGGTCCTATAGCTTTGCGCCCAATGAGAATTTTAATGGAGATATAGCCCTTGATATTGTTGTCGTGGATGCGGATGGAGCGACGGATACGGCAACAGTTAATGTTGATGTAACACCAACTAATGACGCTCCTGACGCCCCCGCTATTGATATACAAGGTACTGAAGATCAAGTTTTAACTATTGATCCTAACTTTATCTTAAATCAAGTAACCGATATAGATGGAGATGATTTAACCCTTGAATCATTAACGATCAGACAACCTGAAAATGCAACATTAACTCAAAATTCAGATGGCATGTATCAGCTTGTAGCGCCTCAAGACTTTAATGGAATGATTGAGTTAGCTTATCAGGTTTCTGATGGAACTGAAGAAGTTACAGGGTCATTAAATGTTGATGTTATACCAGTAAATGATGGGCCATTTGTAAATGGTAATGCATATAAAGCAACAGTTGAAGATGAGGCCATTACTTTTGATGCTGATGATCTTATAGGCCTATTTGGTGATATCGATGGTGATGATCTTACGATCTCACGAGTTATTACCGCAGAAGGTGAAGATGGTGGTGAGGTAACCGACAATGGTGATGGTACATATACATTTACACCTACCGCTGATTTTTCTGGAACTGCAGGACTTCAAGTTGTTGTAAGTGATGGACAAGAAGAAGCTGTCATGGAAATGCCAGTATATATTCGCCCCGTTGCCGATGGTGCCGCGATTACTACTGACCATGAAGGACCGCTAGTATTTGGTGAGGATACAACAGGCCATTTTGGCTTGAATGTTGATATGCTCGATGACTCGGAATCTTTGAGTAATCTTGTTATTACAGGTTTCCCAGTTGGCTTTGTAGTTGGAGATGGTGAAAATAGTGTAACCATTACAGAAGAGGGACAAGTTATTGATATTACCTCTTGGGACTTTAGTGATCTGGAAATGACTCCTCCTCAAGACTTTAACGGAAGCTTCTCAGTTACTGTAACGTCTACTACAGTTGATTATGGCGATGAAAGCTCTGATAACCCTAATGCACCGTATGCTACCGCTGATTTTGATATGGAAGCTGGCGAAGCTATTACCATGACAACAGATGAGCTACTGGCAATGGCTGATGGCCTTGAACTTCAAGATGGTGATGATGTTGGGCTTGTCCATTTAGTAGATCGTTCTCAAGGTGAAATGACTGATAACGGAGATGGTACATATACATTTACTCCATCCGCAGACTTTAGCGGTCAGGTTGACTTTGCTTATGTAGTTGAGCGTGGTGATGAAGTTATAGATGTTCAAAGCACTATTGATGTTAACTCTGTAGAAGAGGTCGTTGATGCGAATGCACAGTTTGCTGCCGCAGATGATGGATCTATTTCAATTACACCAGAGTCACTGATTGCTGGAATGGATTCTGATAGTGACAATATTAGTATCAATGATCTGGCATACTCAGGAGATGACGGAACTCTAATTAGTAATGATGATGGTAGTTGGACATTCTGGCCTGATCCTGAATTTTCAGGTGATATCAACCTAGATATAACAGCATCTGATGGCGATCAAACAATATCAGAGACTTTAGGACTTGGTGTTACTGCAACAGTAGAAGAAGATGCTAGGGCGAATGCTTCAGCTGATAGCGATGTGGAGACTGAACAAGTAGCACCTGCAACGGATGATGCTACAGATTACAGTGCCGCACCTGGTGATGACTTTACTATTAGTATTCCAGAAGATATTGCAGGTAACGCAGATGTTGACCATGTCATTATTTCAGATCTACCAGAAGGAGCAGAGATTTCTTCAGGTCTTGAAAATGAAGATGGCGACTATGTTATTAGTGGTGATTTATCACAACCTATTACTGTTACCCTTGGTGATGATTTTGAAGGAGAGATCGACATGCAAATCAGTGGTTACAATGAATCTGATGTAGCTGTTGATGGCGCAACTGATCACCTAACCGTTGATGTCGATGCTGATAATGTTATGCAAGGAAGTAGTTCGGACAACGCAAACCTTGATGATGCAAGCGCAGGTGATGTTTCCGGTGATTGGACCACAACCGATAATACTGATGCTGGTGTTGATATCTTGGATGATAGTAATCTTGGTGATATGGATACTGACAATAGTGGCACAGACGATGATTTATCTGATCTTGGGGGTATTGGTTAGATTTATGATTTCATCATAACTTGGAGCTAAACATAGACTTCTTTAGGCTGTCGCGTATGTCTGTGAGGTCCCCAAGTAAGGACTCTAACACAGCTTTTTGGTGTGTTGTTAGGCCTTGAACGGGGGCGGACTCTGTTTGTTTTTCAGGAGATTTTGTTTGTGGTTCGTTGTGCTGTTCAGAGGCTAAACGTTGAAGAGAGAGCTGTGCCACCTGTCCTTTGCTTAAGCCTTTTAAAAGCTTCTGTGCGCCCTTGATTGTGTAGCCTTCTTTATAGAGAATATGATGTACTTTTTGGAGGACGCCGACATCTTCGGGACGGTAGTATCGTCGTCCACCACCTCGCGTTAAAGGTTTTACTTGTGAAAACTTTGTTTCCCAAAATCGGAGCACATGTTGTTGCACGGCAAGCATATCCGCAACCTCACTGATGGTCCGGAAAGCCCCTTTGGCTTTTTTTACACTCCCTTGGTTTTCTTCGCCGTCTTCTGCCAAATATATACTCATTGTTACTCTCTTTTAGGCACAGACTTACACTTACGAGTTATTTAAGACTCACCTCGTATCTTATTCATCAAGTTCTTGAGAATATGAGACGCTTTAAACACCAGAACAGTTCTTGGTGTAATCGGCACTTCAATGCCTGTTTTAGGGTTACGTCCAATCCGTTCTTTTTTCTCTCTGAGGATAAAGCTTCCAAAGGAGGAGATCTTAACATTTTCTCCTGCGACAAGTGCATCAGACATTTCTTCAAATACAGAATCAACAAGATCTGCGGACTCATTGCGTGACAATCCAAGCTCCTGATAGAGAGAATCTGCAAGGTCTGCACGTGTAATCGTTCTTTCGGCCATCTTCAACCACCTTTAAATTTATTGTGTGTATATACCCAGAATAGAGGAATTTGGATTATGGGTCAATAGGTTACTTTAATATATTTTTCATAAACTATTCATTGTTAAAATCTTAAGAGCGCTGCCCCCCACGTTAATCCACCTCCAAGAGCCTCCAAGAGGATCAACTGGTTGTCTTGGATACGTCCATCCCGTACCGCTTGATCAAGGGCAAGGGGGATGGAGGCTGCGGATGTGTTTCCATGATCGGCAACGGTAACCACAACTTTGTCCATGGAAAGTCCTAATTTATCGGCGGTGGCACTAATGATACGGATATTGGCTTGATGGGGCACAAGCCAATCAAGATCGGCGTCTGTTAATCCATTCGTAGACAGCGCTTCTTCGACGACATTGTGCATGAGAGTCACCGCTTGTTTAAACATATCTCGGCCTTGCATTTGAATTGTGCCCGCGGTTTGTGTTTTTGAGACACCCCCTGTGGTACAGAGAATATCTTTGTGGGTGCCATCTGCATACAGATGTGTTGAGAGAATACCTCTTGATGTATCATGGCTCTCTCCGAGCACCACAGCGCCTGCACCATCTCCGAACAAAACACATGTTGTCCGATCATCCCAGTTCAAGAGCGTAGACATAGATTCAGCGCCAATCACTAAAATATTCTTGGCCATGCCTGTTTGAAGGAAGCTGTGCGCCGTACTCAGAGCGTACACAAACCCTGTACATACAGCCTGTACGTCAAAGGCCATCTTGGAAGGAAGGCCAAGGGCAGCTTGTACATGCACCGCCACAGAAGGAAAAGTGAGGTCAGGTGTTGTGGTGGCTACAATCACACCATCTATTTCGCTTGCCTCAAGACCAGACGCGTCTAGCGCCTGTTTGGCTGCTTCAATGGCAAGCGTTGATGTTGTCTCGCCCTCAGACACAATATGACGTTGCTTAATCCCTGTTCGTTGGACAATCCATTCATCAGATGTGTCCACCATCTTCTCAAGATCAGCATTGGTTAGAATTTTGGAGGGAAGATATGAGCCTGTGCCCTTAATAATGGATTGAATACTCATCGTGTTTTTTATTCTTCTGTCGTGTCAGCGGTAAAAAAGGATTCTTGACCCATCACATTTTCAAGCTCTTTAGCCACTTGGTCATTAAATTTATTCTCAATGAGATCATAGGCCACTTGAAGCGCATTGGAAAACCCAATTTCATCTGTGCCTCCATGACTTTTGACGCAGACCCCATCTAACCCCAAAAACATCCCCCCATTATAAAAGCGAGGATCAACTTTCTTCTTCATACGTATGAGAGCAGGTTTGGCCAAAAGGCCTCCAAGCATGGCCAGAGGGGAAGATTTAAAGGCATCTTTCATATAAAGACTTGAGAGTTTTGCGACTCCCTCTGCAGTTTTAAGGGCAATATTTCCTGTAAAGCCGTCTGTGACCACGACATCTGTCGTGCCCATTGGAATGTCATCCCCCTCAACAAAGCCATAATATTTTCCAGAAAAAGAAACGCGTTCTAACACGGCAGCGGCCGTGCGGAGCTCTTCATGCCCCTTCACATCTTCCGACCCAATATTGAGAAGACCGACTGTTGGCGTCTCCTTCCCTTCAACAACTTTGGAGTAGACAGCCCCTAACAAAGAAAATTGCACAAGAATTTCTGAGTCACAAAATAAATTAGCCCCAAGATCAAGCATGACAACACGTCCATCTTTGGTCGGCATCACACTCGCAATGGCAGGACGGCGAATATCGGGCAAACATTTTAAGACCATTTTGGCCATCGCCATTAAAGCCCCTGTGTTTCCAGCAGAGACAATACAGTCTGCTTTGCCTTCGGACACAGCATTGATCGCCAAACGCATGCTTGAATGCCGTCCTTTGCGCAAAGCCGTAGACGGCTTTTCAGTGTTACAGATAAACTGGTCTGTATGGATGATCTCGGCATGGGTTTTTAAATCAGGATAACGAGAGAGGACAGGACGGATTATTGCTTCATCCCCAAATAATAAAAATTTAATATCAGAATGGGTTTTCAGAGCACGCGCCGCACCCGGGATCGTCATATTGACCCCTAGATCTCCCCCCATAACATCAAGTGCAATCGTAATTTGTGAAGACATGCTTTAAAACCCATCAGGATAAACAATTAAAAAAAGGCAGTAGAAATATACTGCCTCCTTCATACCACAGATTTTTTATCAATCGAAGCGGATTGTTTACTCCGCGTCTTCGAGAATTTGTTTTCCCTTATACATCCCTGTTTTTAGGTCAATATGATGACGACGCACAGGTTCTCCTGTATGAGAATCTTCAACCCAGTTCACCGCGGTCAAAGAATCATGCGCACGGCGCATATTGCGTTTCGATTTTGATATTTTACTTTTTGGAACAGCCATGCTCTTACATCCTACTTTAAATCATTATAAAACCAGAGCCGACTTATAAGCCAAAACGCTATAGGATTGCAAGAGAAACTTTCAATTCTGGATTATCGGTCTCAAACTTACTTTTCAGTCGAATTCCTCTAGTCTTTACTCGACGCCTATGGCATAAACAAAAATGTCATGAAGCTATTTGGAAAATTCATTTTATGGTGTGTCTCTTTGGGGCTTTTAGGCCTTATTTCTGGGATTATCTTGGTGATTGGTGTTGTCCATCACTATAGCCAAGGCCTGCCAGATCATGGGTTCTTAAAAGAGTACGAGCCTCCTGTTGTCACACGCGTACATACAGGGGATGGACGCTTATTAGCAGAGTTTGCACAAGAACGTCGGATTTATGTCCCGATTGAAGAAATTCCAGAACGCGTCAAAAATGCCTTTATTGCCGCCGAAGATCAAAATTTTTATGAACATCCCGGCGTTGATTTTAAAGCCGTTTTGCGCGCTATTGTAATTAATTTACAAAACCATGGATCAGGAAAAAGAATGGTGGGTGCGTCCACTATCTCTCAACAAGTCGCTAAAAATTTCCTTCTCACAAACGAGCAATCTTTTGAACGTAAAATCCGTGAGGCTATTATTGCATATCGCATGGATAAGGCGATGTCTAAAGATAGGATTTTGGAATTATATCTCAATGAGATCTTTCTGGGATATCGCTCTTATGGTGTGGGTGCCGCGGGTTTGAATTATTTTAATAAGCCGCTTGATGATTTGAGTATCAGCGAAGTGGCCTATCTCGCCGCTCTCCCAAAGGCGCCAAGCCGTTATCACCCTGTCCGCCACCATGATCGCGCAATGAGCCGTCGTAATTGGGTGATAGAGCGCATGGACAAAGAAGGCTTTATCACACACAGTCAAGCCGAACTTGCAAAAGCAACCCCTCTGCAAATAAAAAAGAGAGATCAAAAACATATTGTAAAAGCCCCCTATTTTGCTGAAGAAGTCCGCCGTAAAATGATCCATGTCTATGGGGAAGAGAGCCTCTATACAAAAGGCCTCTCTATTCGTACAACTCTTGATCCTCTCTATCAAGATCTGTCCATGCGTGTTTTGCGAGAAGGGTTGCTCGCCTATGATCGACGACATGGATGGCGAGGTCCTGTGAAAAAAAACGCTAAGGGCACAGCCTTTTTAGAGGTTAAAATCCAAAAAGGAATGCTTAAAGGATGGGAGCTCGCACTGGTCAAAAATACCTCTGGGGTAATTGAAACACAAAAGGGAGCAAAAGGGCGTATTCAAGAGAAAGACCAAAAATGGGCTCGCACAACACACGCCCTAAAAGCAGGAAATGCCGTGATGGTTAAAAAAATCAAAGACACAACATACGCCCTCCATCAAGTTCCTCAGATTCAAGGCGCTATTATTGTTATGGATCCTCACACAGGACGTATTTTGGCCATGCAGGGCGGATGGACATTCGATAAGAGCACCTATAACCGCGCAACTCAAGCCAAGCGCCAACCGGGATCAGCCTTTAAACCCTTTGTATATCTCGCCGCCTTAGAGTCAGGTTTAACCCCCTCAACGCGTGTTTTAGATGCTCCCTTTGAATATGAGGATCGTCCCGGAAATATTTGGAAACCAAAAAACTACTCAGATACTTATTATGGCCCAACCCCTATCCGTGTCGGGGTTGAAAAATCTAGAAATTTAATGACAGTACGCCTTGCCCACCATGTAGGCATGGATAAAGTCGTTGAGACCGCCAAACGCTTTGGCGCTGATCCCACTTTGAAACCACATTTAGCTAATGCGCTCGGCGCCAGTGAAACAACTTTGTTTGAGATCACTTCTGCCTATGCCATGCTTGTGAATGGCGGGAAAAAAATAGTCCCGACCTTTATTGATCGCATTCAAAATCGCTATGGAGAAACTATCTTTCAGCACGATCATCGCCAATGCCCTTCCTGTGGAGATCTTATCCAATGGGGACATCAAGCCGTTCCAGACATTCCAGATACGCGCCCTCCCGTCAGCAATCCACAAAATGTCTATCAGATCGTCTCTATCTTGGAGGGTGTCGTAGAACGGGGAACAGCACGGCGTTTACGCTCTTTAAATCGCCCTTTGGCTGGAAAAACAGGCACAACAAATGAGTCTCGTGATGCGTGGTTTATCGGTTTTTCTCCTGATCTTGTCGTGGGCGTTTACACAGGATTTGATACGCCTAAATCACTTGGTAAAAAAGAAACAGGATCCTCCGTGGCACTCCCGATTTTCAAATCTTTTATGGAGACTGCCCTCAAAGATGTCCCCGCCACCCCTTTTCGTGTTCCCGAAGGGATGCGCCAGATTCGTGTGAACCCAAAAACAGGTCGTCGTGTGAGCCCCTTGGATGAAACAGGAATTTGGGAAGCCTTTGTTCCTGGGACAACGCCTGAAACCTCAACACTTATTATTGATGGAAGCTTGACCATTTCACATGATGATACGATCATCGATGAACATGGGTATGAGTATAAAAATCCCTATGATGTCTACTATCAAAATTCTTCGCCTCCTCCTACAACCATACACTCTTCAGACTCCTATAAAGAGAACTATCCAACTTCTTCACATACAAGTGAAAGCACAGGAACTGGAGGGCTTTATTAATCCTGTTAATCTCCCCTTAACATTTTACTGTGTACTCTAAATTTGAAATTAAGTTATTCAATCTACAAATAGAAGGAGTCTTTCTATGTCTCAAGCTATGTCTCAAAAACAAAAAATTAAAGCCAATCATTTCGAGTATACAGGACGTGCAGGTGAGCTATTCAAAGTGTGGCTTGTCAATATCCTCTTAATGATTCCAACTTTGGGGATTTATCGTTTCTGGGCCAAAGCAAAAATACGGCGCTATCAAGCAAGTCATGTGCGTTTGGATGGAAGCTTTTTTGAGCATACGGGGAATGGAAGAGAACTCTTCCGTGGCTTTGCAAAATTTGTACTTCCCATTATCTGTCTTTTTATTCTCTTGGAAGGGGCTATGGGGCTCCCTAGCGCTTCTTCCCTTATACAAACCATAATTATTGGCGCATATCTTATATTTTATGCTATATTAGGCTATCTCTTTCATGTAGCTCAATATGCCTCCTTTCGATACATGGCAACCCGTACAACATGGCGTGGTATTCGAGGTTATCTCGGAGGATCAGCTCTTAAATATGGAAGATTTACCCTCTGGCGCACAATTTTAAACATTGTCTCATTAGGGTTTTTAAAACCAAAATCCGACATTCTCAAACACAAATACAAAATGAATAATCTCCAATTTGGCTCACAGAAGATGGAATTTCATGGAAATTCTAAGGGACTGATGAAACCATATATTCTAGGATATATGGTACCTCTACTCATTCCTCTACTTCTTGGAATATTGATTGGAGGGATATTAAAAGGGCAGGAAATGATACAAAATGCAGAAACAAAACAACAAGAAAGCTTAAATAATTCTGTTGCAGCTCCTGTTGCTGGAAATATGACAGAGGGGATAGAGCAAGTTTTATCCATAGCTATGCCGATCGTTATACTTATTTGTGTTTTACTTTTTATGTTATTCAGTCTGAGATACAAAGCCGCGCTCACCCGTAAACAATTTGGAGGGATGAAGCTTGGAGATCTTCGCTTTAAGAGTAAAATTATGGGATGGCCCCTCTTTAAACTTTATGCTGGCAATTTCTTCATCTTCCTCTTTACTCTTGGGTTTGGACAAGCGATTGTGTGGAGACGGAATATGGTGTTCTTTTGTGATAATACTGTTATTGGAGGAGATCTAGAAAACTTTTCTGCGCAACAAATTGAGAAACAAAAAGCCGCGGGAGGAGACTCTCTGGCCGATACTTTGGATGTCGATGCGGATATAGGATTAGATGTTGGGTTTTAAATACACATGAAAATTTCTTGCCTGTATTTGGATGGTCTCCACGCACAACAGCATCCCTGTATCCTTGAACATCAAGCAGGGATGCTGATTTTAAAAGAGAGAGAGTGTGGAAAAAAGAAAGCCTTCTGGCATCTCGAAGATATTCAAATTATTCAAAAGCCCTCCTCAGGATCTCCTGGGAAACTAGGATGTGTGTATCAACCCGATATACGCCTTATTATCCACTCTCTCGAAGACTGGAACACACTCATCGCTCTTCTCCCTCAAAGTGCGTTTAAAAAACAGCTCCCTATTACATATTCTTCAATTGTCCTCTACGCTGTTTTAACCTGTCTCTGCCTTGCCTTTTTCTATAAGGCTATTCCGATCTTCATCGAGCAAAGCGTCGCCTTTATTCCTACCTCTGTTGATACAAAAATAGGAGATCAGATTGTTCTGGATTTGCATGAAGAACTCGGGCGCTGTGAAAACAAAGAGTCTCTCGACGCCCTCACTAAGATGGTAACATTGATTGCGCCCTCTTATGATCTGAATGTCAGTGTCGTAGATTTTGCGTTGGAAAATGCCCTCGCCTTCCCTGGAAACTCTATTGTTCTCTTTGGAGGATTCATTAAGAACGCAGAGTCTCCTGAAGAAATGCTGTTTGTTTTGGCGCATGAAATGGGACACGTGAAATACAGGCATGCGATGAAATCTTTTGTACGCTCTCAAGGACTCTCTTTTCTCCTGAGGCTAACCACAGGAAATGTATCAATGATTGATACAGGTGTGCTTGATATCGTGGGCTCTCTTGGGAATTTGCACAATAATAGAGGAAATGAAGCCCAATCTGATCAATTTGCCCTCGACCTCTTATTACAAAAGAATATTGACTTACAAAAAGCCCCTAGTTTTTTCGAACGCGCGCAAAAACAAGAAGCAATTTTCGATCTGCCTGATGTTTTAGACCTCTTATCAACACACCCAGAAACAGAAGAGAGGATCAGACATATTAAGGAGACCGCAAAAACCCAAAGAAAAATGCAAGGAGAGAAAAATAAATATGCCCATATTCTGTCCAAAAAAGAATGGAAAGCATTAAAATCAATCTGTTATAAAGAGAAAGAAGAAAAATGATGTGTGACTCTCGTCCTTTATGGTACATTTATCCCCTGCATAATCTTTGTGCAGGAGGATTTTTCATGAATACATTGAAAGTTTTACGGGTACGACCACGTTATTTTTCCGAATTTCAGGCATCTGGCTTGAAGATTTTGATAAGCTGGTTAAAAATACCCGCTATGGCTCAAAAACGAGCATGCTCGTCTGTCTCGTTCTAACCGCAAACGCGCTATTGGGGCGGGTTACAAATATGAACTTGATTTCCCCCGCGCAACTTCTCATGTACCTGATTTACTATCGAACCTACACGACGCATGTCTTTTTAGGTCTTGTTTTCAGCGTTTCTTTGCCCACCGTTTGCCGTGTTAATCGTGCCATGACGCATATTTTGGCTGTTGGCCGCATAAAAAATTCAGGATTTTTACCGATATTCATCGTAATAATGGCCTGCAAAACATAATTGCAAAGAATTAAGGGCTATTGTGAATCGAGTCTTCTGTATCTTACAGAGAAAGAAGTGCGGTGTTTCCACCTGAAGCGGTGGTATTCGTGGTGATTGTTTTTTCTGTTGCAAAGCGGGGGAGATAGTGAGGGCCGCCTGCTTTTGGCCCTGTGCCTGAGAGACCTCGTCCTCCAAAAGGCTGAACACCAACAACGGCGCCGATCGTTGAGCGGTTGATATATATATTTCCAGCTTGAATGGCCTGTACGTCTTTTTGTATATGTGTCTCAATACGGCTATGCACGCCAAATGTCAGACCAAAACCTAAGGCATTAATTTCTTCAATAACTGTCTCTCTTTGAGAGGCTTGAAAGCGATAAACATGTAAGACAGGGCCAAATATTTCTTCTTTTAGCTCTGAGATGTCTGTGATTTCAAATAAGGCTGGCGCAAAAAAATGACCCTCTAAGTTTTTATCAATAAAAAGTGTCTTAATGGGGGTCAATCCTTGAACACATGCTTTCAAATGATGCAGCGCCTCTTTATCAATCACAGGGCCTATATCCGTACTTATTTTACTTGGATCTCCAATGACAAGCTCATCCATTGCGCCTTTGAGCATCTCTATTGTTTGATCGGCAATGTCTTCTTGAAGACACAGGAGTCGCAACGCAGAACAACGTTGCCCCGCAGAGCCAAACGCACTTAAAATAACATCATCTACAACTTGCTCCGTCAGCGCCGAGGAATCTACAATCATCGCATTTTGTCCGCCTGTTTCTGCAATGAGAGGAACAATAGTGCCCTCTTTTGCAGCAAGAGTACGGTTAATAGAGCGTGCCACTTTAGTCGAGCCTGTGAAGGCCACGCCTCCAACATCAAGATGATCCACAAGAGCAGCCCCCACTTGTCCATCTCCTATCACAAGCTGTAAAACCGAGTCTGGAATCCCTGCTTCATGCATCAAGGCCACAGTATCCATCGCAATATGAGGTGTTTGTTCGGCAGGTTTTGCTATAACCGCATTGCCTGCCATAAGCGCAGCCACCACTTGTCCTGTAAAAATAGCCAAGGGGAAATTCCATGGAGAAACACACACAAACACGCCTCGTCCCTCTAAGATAAGACGATTTGTTTCCCCTGTTGGAGAAGGGAGATTCAGCCTCTTTTCATCAAAGTCTGTGATCCCTCGCATGGCATAGTAACGACAAAAATCAATGGCTTCTCGTATTTCAGCCAGAGCATCAGGAATTGTTTTTCCTGCTTCGTACACACACAAAGAAATCAGTCGTTCTTTATGATCTTCTAGCAAGTCTGCGAGCTTCAAAAGACAGGTAGCACGGTCAATAGAAAGTGTACGTCTCCAAAGTTTAAATCCCTCTTTTGCTGTTTGAAAAGCCTCATCGATCTCGTTTTGAGATGTCTCTAAATATGGTGTTAAATCTAGGGGATTCATCATCTTAAGAAGTGTAGATACATTTGTCTCTTCATGAAGATCCATCCCTTTGGAATTGAGACGAGGCGCATAAATATCTTGAGGCAAGGGAATATGTGGATGGCGCTTTGTCTCATGGTTTTGTGTGGGGTGAACGTAGTCTTGTGCCAAATCCTCTACAGGAATATCTTCGTTATAAATTTTATGGACAAAAGAGCTATTGGCTCCATTTTCAAGCAAACGTCGCACAAGATACGCCAAAAGATGGTTATGCTTGCCCACAGGCGCATAAAGGCTTACTTTGACATTTTGTTGCTTTAAAAGACTTTTATAGAGGTTTTCTCCCATTCCATGGAGTCGTTGAAACTCAAAATCATCCTGTGTTTCTCCTGCAAACTCTAGAATGCTGGCAATCGTCTGTGCATTATGTGTGCCAAACATTGGGTAGATGGTGTCTCGATGAGACAATAAAATCTGGGCACAGACAAGATAAGAGAGATCAGTATGGTCTTTGCGCGTAAACACAGGATAATCGGGCAATCCTTCAATTTGTGCGTGCTTGATTTCTGTGTCCCAATAGGCACCTTTGACCAGACGTACATGGAGAGGACACTGCGTCTCTTGACTGTGTTGAACAAGATATTGAATAAGGGGGACAGCGCGTTTTTGATAGGCTTGAACCGCCATTCCAAACCCGTATGTATCTTGTGCCCATGCCCTCACTTTTTTGTCTTGCATTACCGTACCTACAATCTCAAGAGACAAAGAGAGACGATCTGCTTCCTCAGCATCCACAGTGAGTCTCATATTCTTCTCTATAGACAGATGACAGAGCTCTAAAAGCCGTTGAGTTAAAATAGGGACACAGCTCTCTTTTTGTGCAAATTCATAGCGAGGATGAAGTGCAGAGAGCTTAACAGAGATACCTGTTTGATTATTTTGAGGACTCTCAGAGAGGGCACGTACAGCATTTTTGTACGCTTCAAAATAACGATCCGCATCTTTTTGTGTCCGTGCGCCTTCCCCCAACATATCATAAGACAATCCATACCCGTCTGCTCGAAAGCTTTTCCCCTGCGCCATCGCCTCTTCTATAGAGCGCCCCAAAACAAATTGTCGCCCCATCATTTTCATGGCCTGACGGAGCGCTTGACGAATAAAGGGGGCGCCTACTGTCTCTATCAATGAATTGAGCGTTTTTTTCGTGATATTTAACCCCAAAGATGTCGCTTTAAGCATCCAATCATCGCTCTTGCTTTGCGACCAGTCGGCTTGATTGATTTTGTCTTTAATGAGTGCGCTCGCCGTCTCAGAATCAGGAATCCGAAGCAATGCCTCCGCCAGAGTC
Source organism: Alphaproteobacteria bacterium (assembly GCA_024279035.1). Taxonomy (GTDB): domain Bacteria; phylum Pseudomonadota; class Alphaproteobacteria; order Micavibrionales; family Micavibrionaceae; genus UBA1850. The sequence continues at coordinate 50,687 of JAJRSA010000012.1, read as the reverse complement.
ATCAGCGCAATCCCTTCTGGTGTCTCCAACCCATATGCACGCAAAAAGCCCTCAATTTCCCCCGAATGTGTGCGGTGTTGACGCGCGTGCGTAATCAGATTGCATGTTTTATCCGCAATACGATCCGCACAGCCCTGATCCCAGTCTAAAGTGCTCAAAAGCTCTTCAACACATTGTTTTTCATCTTGATATTTGAAGGAAGATAGAGCCATAAAAGATAGATGCCTTTCCTAAAGTCTTTCTGAATGAGCAGGGTACGTCCCTAAAACATGAATGTCTTTAGCAAAGAAATTAAGCTCATCGAGAGCCAATTTCAGATTGTCATCGTCTGGGTGTCCTATAACGTCTGCAAAGAAAAAGGCGGCTTTAAAATGGGCGCCAACATAACTTTCTAGCTTGGTCATCTGGACATTGTTGGTTGCAAACCCTCCCATTGCCTTATAAAGAGCTGCGGGAATATTACGAACTTCAAATGTTAGGCTGGTAATAAGAGATATCTCTGTGGGAAACTCTGTCAGAGGTTTTTTTGAAAAGATTAAAAAACGCGTCGTATTATGGTCTTCATCTTCAATATGTTCTTGTAAAATCTCAAGGTCATAAATTTTTGCGGCAAGCGTTGAGGCAATGGCCGCTTGCGTTGGATCGTTAAGATTTGCAATATTTTGAGCAGAGCCTGCTGTATCGGCTTGTACATTTGTTTGAACATTGAGTGTCTTTATAAGCTTTCGGCACTGAGGAATGGCATGAAGATGGCTATGAATAACTTTTATCTCCTCAATCTTTGTCCCTTTTATGCCCAGTAAATTATGATGGATAGGCTGAAAATGCTCTCCAATAATATAAAGCCCACTTGTTGGAATGAGGTGATGAACGTCGGCAACACGTCCAGCCAACGTATTTTCGACGGGGATCATACCATATTTTGCCTGTCCATTCATGACAGCCTGAAAGGCCTCTTCAAACGTTGTACATGGAAGCGTGTCCATCTGTGGATACATGGCACGGCAGGCCAAATCTGAGTATGCTCCTTTTGCCCCTTGAAAAGAAATTATATTACTGTGTGGCATTCTCGTCCTAAATCTATTAAAAACACCATCGACAAGCGATGAATAGTTGGAGTATCTTCAAAAATGGAGTAAAAGTCAAAACAACTCAAAATAAACTGATGGTAAAGAGTATCTATGAATAATTTAGAATCTAATAAAATTTTTGCAGCCCTTCTTGTCGCGGGTATTATTGCGATGCTTTCGGGGTTTATCGCTGAAATACTCACCCATCCCAACGATCTTGGAAAAGATGCTATTGCTATTGAAGACAGTGATGGGGGATCTGATCACAGAGCCCAAAAAGAAAAATTGCCAGAGCCTATCTTATATTTAATCGCAAATGCTGATGTCGCGCGGGGTCAAAAAGTTTCAAAAGCATGTGCCGCGTGCCATAGTTTTACAAAAGGCGGATCTAATGGTGTGGGGCCAAATCTTTGGAATAGTCTCGGGTCAAACAAACAATCTAAAGAGGGCTATAGCTATTCAGGGACCCTTACTCAACAAGGCGGAGACATTTGGACAGATGCCGAGTTGAACAAATACCTCTATAAGCCAAAGAAATATGCTAAGGGGACAAAAATGAACTTTATTGGTCTCAAAAAACCAGAAGATCGTGCGAGTGTCATCGCATGGCTAAGAACACTTGCAGATAGCCCTGCGCCTCTTCCTACACAAACTCAAATTGATGCTGAAAACGCGGAGTTATTGCCTGAAGTCAAAGAGGAAGACTCTGTTCCAAACATGACGACCGAAGAATCTTCTGATACGTCTCACTAAAAGACTGGATCACAACTTCTTTGCTAAAGAGGGCATTATAGGTCTGGTGTCCTTGCTGGATTAAAGACTCTCGAAGTGTCTGGTCTTCTCCCGCACGTTTAAGTTCATGTGCCAAGCCATCTACATCATCTATTTCACAAAGCAATCCATCTTTATTATGTGTGACATATTGCTTTGCGCCTGCGGCTTTAGCGGCAACGAGAGGGACTTTTGCAAACCAGCTTTCAGCAATAACGGTTCCAAAAGGCTCATAGCGAGAAGGAAGCACACAGATATCCGCTATATTTAAAAGCGCTTGGCGGTCATCTCTCCACCCTAAAAAGCGAACACGTTCTGCAACACCTAGCGTGTGAGCCATCTGCTTATATTTTTCGAGATCAGGGCCAGATCCTGCGAGAAGCGCGTAGTATCCCTCGCAGTGTTTGAGTGCTTCTAAGAGTGTATCTACGCCTTTTTTCCAATGCATCCGAGAGAGAAGAAGGATAAGAGGTGCCTCTTCTGGAATATCAAACTCTTCCCGTGTAACGGGTGGGTCATTGTCCAAAGTCCCAAAGGTATGGAGAGTAAAACATTTATCAGGCTCTCCGCTTTTTTCAACCAAATGACGACGAATATCTCGGGTGACCCCTGCATAATACTGGCAGTTTTTATAACGTTTAAGATCATAATACCCCCCAAACCATCCCAAGGCAGGGATATTTAGATTTGATGGCACAAAAGAGGACGCACGCCCCATCCATGAATGAATCATGTTGGGCTGAAACTGCTCAATACGGTCTTTGAGAAGACGGTTGGCCTGTCCCGTTAAACGTTCCCAGTGATTATAGCGGAGAATGTCATAAGATATGCCTCGCTCTTCAAAGGCTTTAATATAGTGATCATAATCACGGCATACTACATGCTGTTTGAGCCCTGTTTCATCATGAAGCGCCTTAATCGCATCAAGGGAAAACATCTCTGCGCCCCCAACACCAGCCCCAGCGACCATATGCATAATTTTAAGGTTTTGGGAGTTTACCATGAAGTCCAGTCTTTTCACTCTTTTAACATGTGTGTATGATAACGCAAAGGATTACTCATGCACGATCATACCCCACTTTTCAACCCTCACGCTCTAAAATCTGAGAAAGCACTCAATGCAGGGCGCGCCGCCTTAATGATTGTCTCTATTTTGATTTTCGCAAAGGCAATTGCTTTTATGTTCAGTGGGTCTGCGAGTGTTCTCTCAACACTCACCGATTCTCTGGCGGATGCCATGATGTCTTTAACGGCCTTTGTATCTTTGCGCATGTCCTTAAAACCCGCCGATAAAGAACATCGCTATGGACATGGAAAAATAGAAGGACTATTTGCTCTCCTTCAATCTGTAATTATTGCAATTGCAGGGGCGATTGTCGTATTTATGTCTTTACAACACCTCTTTAACCCTGTTCCTTTGGGGGATTATTTTTTGAGTGTTGCTATTATGGTGCTCTCTATCTTGCTTTCTTTGCTGTTGGTTTCTATTCAAAAGAAAGCCTTGGAAGACACATATTCTTTGGCAATTGAAGCGGATCATGCCCATTATAAAACAGATATAGTCATTAATGCGGGGGTTTTGATTGTCCTCCTCTTAATCTATTACGGATTCCCCATATGGATTGATGCTATTTTTGCACTTGTTGTAGCTGTTTATGTGTGGCATACCGCCTATGAAGTAGGACAAAAGGCTGTGAATATGCTTCTGGATCGAGAGATTGAAGAACCTCTTCGTCAAAACATAAAGGACATTGTCCTCAGCCATAGTGAAATTCTAGACATGCATGATCTCCGAGCGATACGCTCTGGCATGAAAATGATTGTCAATTTTGATATTGACGTTGATCCAAACATTCTCCTGTGGTCTGCCCACGAAATTGCCAGAGATGTTGAACTGGACCTCCTTAAAACCTTCCCCAATGCCGAGATTATGATCCATATAGACCCCGCGGGTAGTCCTGCAGATAGTCGACATGTGCACGATGTGGCTGAGCATTAGAGATGAAGAAAGACACCTATATTCTAGCCGATATTGGAGGAACGCATTTCCGATATTCTATTTTAAAAGAAGGGCTATTGTCCCCTCCCGTAAAATGGAAACTTTCGGATTACAAAGATATTACAGAATGCTTTGATCGTGCCGTTGAAAGAGAAGGATTGAAGATGCCTTTTTCTCTTGCCATTGCCATACGAGACATGAATGACTTTAGTTTTCTTGAGATCATGCCTTTCCCTATTGTATTACAAACCAATGACTTTGAAGCTTCAGCAAGAGGGGCGCTTGTTCTTTCACAAGATGAAATTATCACTATATATAAAGGAGAGAAAGGCTTCGGGAATAACACCCTAATTTGTGGTATAGGGACAGGGCTTGGCTTTGCTTACAATCTCCCGAGGAAAGAGGAAACATCTCATATTTTACGAACATATGGAGGACATATTGTGGCCTCTTCTCAAACAGATGAACACCACATGATTATAGACCTTGTCCGTCGTATAAAAAACAAGACAGATATTGTGACATTTGAAGATATTGTCAGTGGACGAGGGCTTCCTCACCTTTATCAAGCGGTTTGTATGATGCACGGTATTAAACGTAAAGATCTTGATGGTGTAGAGATTTTGGAGCAAGAAAACAATGACATGAAAGCCCATACGCTTCGTTTATTTCACGAATTTTTTGGATTACTTGTTCATACGGCAACAATTACAGGGCATGCTTTTGGAGGTGTTTATCTCGATGGAGGCATAACACAAACACTCTATGAAAAAGAGCTCTTTGATCAGGCCAGCTTTTTACATTTTATGCGCCTTAATTCAAATGATATTGTCAGACCAGCATTAGAAAAAACACCTGTTTACCTGATTGACACCCCTTTTGTAGCATTGCACGGGCTGAAAGCAATGTTGGAAGATCATTAAGCCGCATGTAGTTTTTTGTATTTTATACGGCTTGGTTGATCTGCATCATGTCCCAAACGGCGTTTACGATCTGCTTCATAGTCTTCGTAATTGCCTTCAAACCATACAAGTTTGCTGTCTCCTTCAAAGGCTAGAATATGGGTCGCAAGGCGATCAAGAAAGGCGCGATCATGAGAGATGACTACGGCGCATCCAGGGAAACGCTCTAACGCTTCTTCCAAGGCAGATAATGTCTCTATGTCCAGATCATTGGTTGGCTCATCGAGTAAGAGAACATTTGATGGCTTTTTGAGCATTTTAGCCAAATGGACACGGTTACGCTCTCCTCCTGATAATTTACCCACTTTTTTCTGCTGATCTGAGCCTTTAAAGTTAAAGGTAGACACATACGCCCGAGAGGATTTTTCAATCTTTCCAAGATGGAGAACATCGAGCCCATCTGAAATTTCTTCCCAGACATTTTTGTTCGGATCTAAATCATCACGACTTTGGTCAACATAGCCAAGCTCAACAGTATCTCCAACATTAAAGTCTCCAGAATCAGGAGTCTCTGTGCCTATAATCATTTTGAATAACGTCGTTTTCCCTGCCCCATTTGGTCCAATAACACCAACAATACCCCCAGCAGGGAGACGGAAAGAGAAATTATCCATCAGCATTTTATCTCCAAACCCTTTAGAGATGTTTTTGGCTTCAATCACAAGATCTCCAAGGCGCGGCGGTGTTGGAATGACAATTTGTGCGCGTCCAACCGTTTCATTTTCTGCCTCTTGGAGCATTTGTTCGTAAGAACTAATCCGTGCTTTTGATTTCGTACGACGGGCAGAGGGGCTTTGACGTACCCATTCTAATTCACGGGCAAGTGTTTTCTGGCGTGTATCTTCTTCACGAGATTCCTGCAAGAGCCGTTTTTGTTTTTGTTCAATATAGGCAGAATAATTACCTTCATAGGGCATTCCATTGCCGCGATCCAGCTCAAGAATCCAGCCTGTGACATTATCCAAGAAATAACGATCATGGGTAATCATCACCACAGCCCCTGCATAATCAGAAAGGTGACGTTGAAGCCACGCATTACTTTCAGCATCCAAATGGTTTGTTGGCTCATCAAGGAGAAGAAGGTCTGGTTTTTGGAGCAAGAGTTTCGCGAGAGCGACACGGCGTTTTTCTCCTCCTGAGAGATGCGTAACAGCAGAGTCCGCAGGAGGACAGCGGAGAGCATCCATCGCAACCTCAATAAAGCGCTCAAGCTCCCACCCGTCAACAGCATCTATTTTTTCTTGTAGATCTCCCATTTCTGCCATTAAAACATCGAAATCAGCGTCTGGTTCCGCCATAAGCTGCCCGATCTCATTATACCGATCAACCATAGATTTGATCTCACCAAGTCCTTCCGTGACGTTTTCTTGTACGGTTTTGTTAGGATCAAGCTCTGGTTCTTGAGGAAGATATCCAACTGTTGCACCCTCAGCCACCCATGCTTCTCCAGAAAAGTCCTGTTCAACCCCTGCCATAATTTTAAGAAGTGTAGATTTCCCTGCTCCGTTTGGCCCCAACACTCCAATTTTAGCCCCAGGAATAAAACTCAACGTCACCCCATTTAAAACAGTTTTCCCCCCTGCATAGGTTTTTGTGAGCCCATTCATTACATAAATATATTTGTATGATGCCATCTTTTACTTGTCCTTAACTTTTGTGTGTAGATCCATGCTTATAGCATAGGTGAACGCCCATTCAACAGATTTAAAATCTCTTCAGAGTCCCACTGCGCTACCCCCACAATTTTATGATAGAGCTCCCCTTTTTCATTAATCAAGACGGTTTCAGGAAGTTGGTAAGTCTGAAAGATCTCTCTGGTGATTTTCCCTTGCTTATCCCACGCAATAATCACATTTTTTTGATGGAGGCTTTCTTGAGGGATTTTTTTTAAGAACGTTTGCAATTTTTCTTGTGTCAAATCACTTGAGAGAAATACAAAAAACATGTCTTCTTGTGTCCGCGCAAGCGCCAGAAGCTGAGGTAGCTCAACAATACAAGGCGTACACCATGACGCCCAAAAGTTAAGAAGAATTTTATGCCCCAGAAGATCAGAGAGGTGGATCGTTTTCCCCTCAAGTGTATAAAGAGCAAAATCTGGTATTTTTTTCTGATTTTGTACTGTTACATGTTCAATGTTAAGAGGAACATTTTGTATAGTATGTCGCTTTTGTTCAATAAGAAAGGTTGACCCAAATCCAATTAAAACAGCTACGCCAATAAGAAGTGTATTTACTTTTATCGTTTTTCTCTCTTTCCAGTCCCAATTTAACTTATTCTGGCTTTAAAATGGCCTCAATCGTTTTATCGACCCAGCCACGATTGTCCAAAATCTTTTGGCGTTGTTCGGGGCTTAGGAGTTTGTAGCTAGCGTCGTACCATTCGCTCCCTGGGTAGTTATGTCCCAAGACAGCTGCAATTCTCAAGGCTTGTTCTTCCAAGCCGAGGATTAAATAAGACTCAATGAGGCGATGAAGAGCTTCTGGAGCGTGGGTGGTCGTATCGAACTGACGTATCACGACGAGGAAACGGTTAATGCCTGCGTTTACCTTTCCACGGGTGAGATAATAGCGCCCGACTTCCATTTCTTTCCCTGCTAAATGATCGAGAGTTAAATCTCGTTTTAGCGTTCCATCGCGTGCATAATCACTTTCGGGGTGACGTTTAATAAGTGCATCGAAGGCATTGAGGGCCAAAAGCGTGATTTCTTGATCTCGGCGAACGTCTGAAATTTGTTCATAGTAAGACAAAGCCTTGAGATAAAGCGCATACGGCACATCTTCGTTTCCGGGATGCAATTCTACAAAGCGATCCAAAGAGATGACCGCCTCATCATAGTTCAAGTTTTTATAGGCGGCATAGGCTGTATTGAGTTGAGATTTGACAGCCAATTGCGAGTAAGGATATTGGCGTTCCACTTCTTGAAAAAGGTGGCTGGCCTCAATATAGCGTCCATCTTTCATCGCGGTTGCAGCTTCTTCATACAAGACCTCAACTTCACGGCGCTCATCAAATTGCGAGGCGTCTTTTAAGGTGGTGTCTTTATCTGAAGACGAACATGCCGAAAGGGAGAGAATAGCAAATGCACTTAATCCTATAAAACGTAACATATGAGGGAGTCTCCTTTTGTTTTCAAGGCTACCTTAGCAAGGCTTGAACAGGAATAAAAGAGGGTTTTACGCCACTATGGTTTCGAAAACAGACTCTGAACGGAGAATACAAGGAGAGTGTTCTAGATCAATGATCTCAAAAGCCTCTGGTGTTACAAATAAGTGCTGTAGCATTTTGTTGTTCAGGGCATGTCCTGCTTTATAGCTCTTATATGCCCCCAAAATTATCCCTCCTGCAAGATACAAATCTCCAACAGCATCCAAAAGCTTATGGCGTGCAAATTCATTGTCGTAGCGTGTGCCCTCTGGGTTCAAAATAGTGTCTCCATCAATAACCACTGCATTTTCAAGAGAGCCTCCGAGTGCTAATCCTTGTTGACGCAATGCATTGACTTCATGAAGAAATCCAAATGTTCTTGCATCAGAAATTTGAGACTCAAAATCTTGCGTATATAAATCAATTTTTGCGGATTGTCGTCCAATCGAAGAATTATCAAAATCTATCGTGACATCAAAAGAACTTCCAGTAGACGGGCTTAAAGTGACCCACTTCCCCTCTTCTTCATAACGCACTTCCTTTAAAATTCGAATGGCGCGACGCGGCGCAGAAAGGGTTTTGACACCCACACTGTCAATCGCCTTTATAAAAGGACGGCTTGAGCCATCAAAGACAGGAATCTCAGGCCCATCAAGCTCTAAAATGGCGTTATCAATATCACATGCTCTTAAAGCAGCCATGACATGCTCAACTGTTCCAACAGTGACCCCTGCTTTATTACCAACAACAGTACATAGGCGTGTGTCAATCACATGGTCATAGCGCGCAGGAATACGATTATCACGATCCGTCACGTCATCTCTAACAATCACAATCCCTGTATCTTCTCGTGCAGGCTTTATCGTCATGATTGTTTCCACACCAGAGTGCAGACCAATGCCAGTAAGTGCAATTTTTTGAGCGAGCGTCTGTTGCATAATATTCCCTTTTTAAACCTCTGTACTTGTACACTATATATGATCATGCCCCTCACATTCAAATCACGCTTTGTTGCCTAATGTTACAGGTAGTGCGTTCAGACGCCACGCAGGCTTCGTCCCATGTGGGGCGGGGATGCAGTCGCATCCCTTTTACACTCCTATTATTCTTTAACCCACCGATTCATTACGACTGTGGCCGTAAGGTCGCCTGTCACATTGATCGTCGTACGACACATGTCGAGAATACGATCAACACCGAGAATGAGGGCAATACCTTCGGCAGGGACACCGATTCCTGTTAAGATTGTGGCAAGGACGACAATACCAATCCCAGGAATACCAGGGGTGCCGATAGAGGCTCCAACGGTTGTGACAAGGAGGAGCACCATATCTCCTGTTGACAGATCTACACCAAAAACTTGTGTGAGGAAAATGGCGGCAACCGCTTGATAGAGGGCTGTTCCATCCATATTGATGGTTGCCCCCAACGGAATGGTAAAGCCGGCCACTTTCTTGGGGATTTTTAGATGCTCTTCTGCACATTTCATGGAAACTGGAATAGTGGCTGCTGAAGACGAGCTTGAAAAAGCTATGATTTGTGCCTCTCTAATTGCCTTTAAAAAGGCAGGGATGGATTGTTGTCCTACAAATTTAGCAAGAAACAGATAGATCATGAACATGATCCCTAGCCCAAGAAGTACAGTCACCATATAAAGAGCAACTCCTGTGACCGCCTCAAATCCAAGCTTGATTACCACATTGGCAATCAATCCAAACACCGCATAGGGGGCAAGCAGCATTGCCCATTCAATAATCTTCATCGCAATAGATAACCCTGATTGGCACAGAGTCAAAATGGGCTGTCCCGTTGCTTTAGGCAAAGAGAGTAAAGCCAATCCGATTAAAAGCGCCACAATCACAATTTGAAGCATATTTTTCTCAAGTTGAGCTTTTGCAGGATTTGTAGGGATGACGTTCGCGATACGCTTTGGAATGGTAAGTCCTTCAAGCGTTTGAGGCGCAGACATTTCAGCTTGTTGCGCTAGCGCATGATCCACAAAGCCAGAAGAGAGCCCAGACCCAGGGTTTATAAACGACGTGATCCCTATCCCAATGAGAATGGCGATAGAACTGGTTAACACAAAATACAAAATAATCCGTGTCCCAATGACTTTCACAAACCCTAACGAGCCACTCTCTGCAATCCCCGTGATAATAGAACAGATGACCAAAGGCACCACCACCATCTTCAAAAGCCCCATAAAAATCAACCCTGGCAACTCAACCCATTCCGCAATCACTCTTGTCCTCTCAGGAGAGAATAGAGCCCCAGCTTCAGGAGAGAGCGCCAATCCAAACCCAATCCCTAAAACAAGGCCGAGAAGAATTTTAACCCAAAGGTGCTTATCTTGGAGAGGGTTCGAGGGTGACATGGGATTATCCTTTCTTAAATAACTCTTATAATTTTCCCATCAACATAGAGCACTTGATTATCACACAAGGCTAGAATTGACTGAGATCCATCTTTGTAATGCTCCATAATCTTACGGGCATCTTTTCCCATTGTTTTATGATCAAGATGTGGAAGAAGGGGGAAATCAATGAGATTAAGCCCGATATAATTATCTAATTTCACTGCGGTTCTATCATCCATCGATGAAATAAACTCAATGTCGGGAGAGGCTATAATTGATCCCGCACTAGATCCAATATACACCCCTCCTCTATCCAAGAAGTTCATCAAGATGTCTTTAAATCCACACGCATTCATGTGGTAGAGAAGAGAGAATGTATTCCCTCCACAGATATAGATTATATCCACGGTATCCATCTCGTCTTTGACTTCTTGAGGAGATTTTTCTGCAATATCAAAAAGTGTCACCGATAAGCCTAGTTGTTCAAAAGGCTTTATGTTCGTTTCATAGGCTGGCTCAAAACCTTCCCCATACGCAGCCGTTGGAATAAGGCTTACTTTTTTTCCTTTTAGATTATCCCCCAACAATTTACGTGTTATCTCAAAACTATCATAAAATTCTGCGGCAAGAATAAGCTTCATTTATAAAGCCCTTTCTTGAGTATAAAATGCGTCAATCCCAACCCGCCTAAGAATCCTCCCACATGGGCCGCCCATGCAATCATGCTTCCGTCAGGGCCTCCCAAAAGGCCAAATACAATGGAGATCCCGATAAAAACGGCGATAGCCGGGAATAATCTTTTGTTGGGAGTAAGACGGCCTGTTTTATGGAGAATGAGGATCATGCCTGCGAATAATCCGCTGAGACCTCCAGAGGCTCCAACCATAGGGACGATGGCGTGTGGATCGAGGAGAAAATGGATGAAGGCGGCAATGAGGCTTGATCCCCAAAAGACGAGCATCATCTTTTTCAAGCCCAACATCTTTTCAAATCCAGAGCCAAAGGCCATGAGCATTACACCATTCATAATCAAATGCATCCAGCTTCCATGAAGAAGTGTGTATGTAAGTGGTGTTAGAATGCTTGTGGGCAAGAAAGGGATATCTCCTGAAAAACGCGCAGGGATAAACCCCCAATTAAGAGCGCTCAGAAATAAAAAATCATCGGATGTAAAGTGAGAAATCCCCCATAATCCAACATGAATGAGGAGCATAAATCCAACAAGCGCTTTTACGCCATCAGGGAGATTTACAAGTGGTTCTTTAGGAGGAGAGGGGGGCACAGGAGCAGGCGCTTTCTTCTTATGGTTTTTAAAAGAGACCACATTGTCTGTATCTAATCCATTCCCACTGTGTTTTTGATCATCCATGTTTTTCAATGCCCATAAAATAAGATACAATAAGAGTGTAGAGTAATTTTCACCCGATGCCCATCATCAAAAAGGATATTTCCATGAGTTATGATTTTACCAATCCGACAATTTCCCACCAAGCTTTTGGAGAATTTTGGATGCCCTTTACGCCTCAACGGCTCTTTAAAAGAAATCCACGCATGATGGTCTCCGCCGAGGGGATGTATTATACGGATCAGGATGGGAATAAAGTGTTAGATGGGATTGCAGGTCTATGGTGTACCAATGTAGGGCATAACCACCCTAAAATCATAGAGGCTATGAAAGCACAGATGGACACGCTTGATTTCGCGCCTAACTTTCAATATGGGCACCCGACAGCCTTTCAGGCGGCCAAACGCCTCGTAGACGCTATGCCTGACCCGTTTACACATGTGTTTTTTAGTAATTCTGGATCTGAAGCCGTAGACACAGCCCTTAAAATTGCGCTGGGCTATCACCGTGCCAAAGGCGATGGACAGCGCCGTGTCCTTATTGGGCGAGAACGCGGATACCATGGTGTGGGATTTGGAGGCATTTCTGTGGGAGGCATTCCCTATACATGTGCCTATTTCGGTCAGAAGTTGCCTGACGTTGATCACATCGTCCATACATGGGATTTAGAACATAATGCCTTTTCCAAGGGAGAGCCAGAATGGGGGGCACATCTAGCGGATGATCTTTTGAACACAATCTATTTGAATGATCCCTCCAATATTGCCGCTGTTATTATTGAGCCTGTTGCAGGATCAACGGGTATTTTGCCTCCCCCTCAAGGCTATCTCAAACGTATTCGAGAGATCTGTGACGAGTATGACATTCTCCTCATTTTCGATGAAGTGGTCACTGCGTTTGGACGGATGGGAGAAATGTCATCGGCCACTTATTTCGGAGTTATGCCAGATATTATTGTGTCTGCCAAAGGCCTTACCAATGGCGCTGTCCCAATGGGTGCAACCTTTGTCACCGCTGATATTTACGACACATTTATGCATGGTCCACGAGAAGTGATTGAGCTCATGCATGGTTATACCTATTCAGGTCACCCTTTAGCGTGTGCAGCAGCGATTGGAACGCTCGATGCCTTTGAAGAAGGAAAGATTTTAGACAATGCCAAAAAAATGATGCCCATTTTCGAAGAGGCCATTCATTCCCTCAAAGATAAACCCTATGTGATTGATATTAGAAATTGTGGGATGATTGCGGGCGTACAGCTTGAAAATTATTCCGAGGATGACCCAATGCTTCGGACACGTACAGCCTCCTATGAGCTCTTTAACCGAGGGGCCGTGATTCGATATTCTGGTCCAACTCTCCAGCTCTCTCCAGCGCTCACTGTCACTGAAAAGGAAATTGATCAACTCGTCACGATGCTTGGCGATGTTCTTGATGATATTTCATCGGGGAAGGTGGCGGGGGTTTTGGCTTAAAGAGTGCAAAAATAGCTTATAGTCACTTAGAATAAGAACAAGATATTCTTATTCTAAGTGACTATATCACGCCAAGAGAGACAGAAGAAACTTCTATCAATTCAGAGGGTTGGATTTAAAACTCTTTGTATTCGCCGCAAATTTATCGTGGTCTATGAGAGTCGCAAATTTGCGGTCATACTTCCGAATAGTACTCTTGAGGGCCTGAAGAGATTTTCCAGTGAGGATTTCTCCTGTTGGGACTTTCACAGAGCGCGGATTAGCTTGTTTGCCGTTGACGAGGACTTCGTAATGCAAATGAGGCCCTGTTGAGCGCCCTGTTGTTCCAACATACCCAATGACTTGTCCTTGTTTAATACGTTTTCCAGCCTTTACACCCTTGGCATAGCTTTTTAAATGCGCATAGGCGGTTTCTAATTTCGTATTATGACGGATCTTAATATAATTTCCGTAGGCGCCAAAACGGCTAGCACGTTTAACAACGCCATCTCCTGCGGCATAAACAGGCGTGCCTCTGGCTGCTGCGAAATCAAGGCCTTTATGCATCTTTCCATATCCAAGGACAGGATGTCTACGCATCCCGAATCCAGAGGATAAGCGTGCGCCATCAACGAGTGTTCTGAGAAGGCCTTTTTTAGCACTATGTCCGTTTTCACGGAAATAAGATTTACGTCCATCCGCAAATTCATGCAGATAGAGGGCGACTTCATTGTCGGCTTGGGTCAATTTTATATAGTGCGGTTCACCGCTGCGGACATATTCGCCCTCATCCGTCACATAGACATCGTAGAGCACTTGAAGTTCATCTCCCGCACGTATTTCCCGTTGAAAATCAATAGACCATGAAAGAATACGAATTGCTTGAGCCACAATAGGCTCAGGCACTTTTTGCTTCATCGCAGATCCATACAAAGAGTTCTCAATTGTAGCCTTTGCCGCAAACATCTTAGGCATAATTTCTTTTTGAACTAATTGGCTATCTATAATTCCGTTCTCATCACGTTCAACAACGATGGTACGAATAGGATCAGAGACAATATCCAAACGAGAAAAAATCATCTCTCCCTCATAAGGGGCAATCGTCAAGGAGACCTTTTGACCTGGACGAATGAGACGCGGATCTAAATGATGTGACATTGATTTAACAATTGTATAGGTATCTCCATCACTCACACCATTTCTTTGGAGCGCCCCTGCAAGGGTATCTCCTTTTTTAATGGTAATTTTCGTTGTGCGTGGCGCAAATTTCTTCTTGAGACTGTCTTCATTCGAAAGCGCATTCCGAATGCGTGTATAATTATGTAGAAAAGTATTCTGATCTTGGTTTTCTTCCAAAGCCACAACAGAGGCTAATGCAGGTTGACTTTGAGATAGAGATTTAAAAGAACGAGAAAAATCTATTTTCTCTTGAGAAGTCTTTTCTTCCGCCATTAATTGCTCGGCATATTGAAGATCAAAATCAATCCCTGAATACGCCTCATAGGCTTGTGTCCCCATCAAGAGTGTTGCCACACACAATGTAGAAGACAAAACGGCCTTACAGCGCACACGTAAAGACCCATCACGTCTACGGATATAACGATCTTTCAATCTTAAAAAATTAAGAATATTCCAAGATACCTTACGTGGTAATAAAAAATATGTCTGTGATAAAACCTGCACGTTAGGGGCACTCCTGAAAGATTGGTATTTCCATGCTCAACATAAGCACAGAAAGAAAGGGTTTCAAGGGATGGGTGTCTTTTCTTATCTTTAAGCTCGGGATAGTTTATCCTTTACAGGCTTTCGAGATCGCCTCATGGGCAGAACTTGATCCTTTCAAGCTATATGTATCTGTGGTTAAAGTTCCGCGCTTTGACGTCCCCTTAACAACCATTTTACTCCCGCTACGCAACGCAGAAGATAATGCATTGTCTGTTAAGCCATCAGGCGCCCATGCTGTTTCTTCATAGGTAAAAAGCTTAAATGTTTTTCCATCAATCTTCACAGTTACTTCACTGTCCTGCTTATAAGGATACCCTCCAATATAACTAAAAACATTGCGGGTGTTTTCTGAAGGGCGATGCGTAACGAGTGTATATATATCTCCACGGCGTGTGTAATTTCCTTCATCTGTTTTAGGAGTACTCACCATGTAACAGACTTTTTTTCCGTTCTCCAGAAAGGAGTAAGCTGACCAATCCGAAAAAGATCCTATTTTCTTTGGCTCACTCGCATATGCAAAAGAGGAGGCAAAAAGACAACTGATAATAGCAACACATATATAAAAAGATTTAACCATTGAGACGCACCTATTGTTTTATGATGGAAGAATGATAGCGGATTTTAATGAAACTTGTCAAGACGTGAATGATTTCTGGTCTTATTCCAGTATATCACGAATTTTCTGTCCATGTAAAATTTCCGGGCATTTTTCTGTTTGCGATAGAATCTGTAAATTGCCCATAACCCTATCTCCTCTAGTTTTTTATACGGTATACCAGTGAGTTAGAAACCAAACACATAGGAAATCCCGCCCCATTTTGAAAATAAGGCAGAGGGTGTTTGTAGAAATAAGGGAGGCGAAGTGATTCTGAGAAGGGCATATAATTTTACCTTTTTTAAGTCTTACACATTTTCCAATTCAAAATATGGAATAGTATCCCAGAAACTATATTCACCAATGCGAGTGCACTAAAAATACCGACCACGCCATAAAATTGTCCAATCCAGAGGGCAGGGAGGAGCATGAGGATGTATTTGATGAACATCATGGTGAGAGAGCGTTTTGGGTTGCCCATGGCGTTGAAGGCGGACATCCAGCCGTTAAGGAGGTTACTGAGGGCATAAGAAAGTGGGACAATCCAGAAAAAGAGCTGTGCTATTTGGATGATGTCTGGATCGGTTGAAAACAGGCTGGCGATATGTTTGCCGAAGAGGAGAAGAAGGACAGCCACCCCTAAAGACCATATAATATTAAATCCAATGGCCTTTTTGAGTGTTTCATGGACTCGAGATAGATTCTTTGCGCCCCAATTTTGTCCGATAATGGGGGACATAGCCGTGGAGAGCGCCATAAGGACAATAAAGGCAAAGGCTTCTATGCGAGTGGCAATTCCAAAGGCGGCGACAGCTTCAATACTCAGTCCAGAAAGAAGCGCAATAATAATTGCATTGGTTAGAGGGAGAATAAGGCTTGTGATCCCAACAGGGAGTGCAATGACAAGGAGGCGTTTACAGGTATCTTTAAACGCAGAGAGATCCATAATCCATATCCATTTCAAGCGTTTTTTACGCACGGAAAGAACATAGAGACTGGCACATAGAGCACAAAAATTGGCAATCACGGTGGCCAGTGCTGCGCCCTCTATCCCCATTTTTGGAAAACCTGCCACCCCAAAGATCAAAAGGGGATCGAGAATGAGATTTGTGAAGGCGGCGATACTCATAATAATAGCTGGAGTGATGGCATCTCCCCCTGCGCGCAGAGAAGAATTTCCAACCAAAGGAATGGCGATTAAGGGGATAGAGAAGAGCCAGAGGGTTACATAATCGAGAATAAGAGGCATTAAATGTGCCTGTGCCCCCATGGCATGAAAGAGAGGCTCTTGTATTAAAAATCCGATGACGGACAGAAGAGAAGTAAAGATGAGAACAAGAAAGAGCCCTTGTGTAATGACACGACAGATGAGATCTTGTTCTCCTTCCCCAATCAAACGAGACACAACGGACGACATTGCCACACTAAATCCCATGGTCAGCGTAAAAATAGCGTAGGTGACTGGGAACGTAAAGCTTACCGCGGCCAGTGCTTCTTTCCCAAGCTTTGAAATGAAATAAGTATCCACCACTTGAAAGCTGATAATTACGCCGATGCCCCAGATCATTGGAAGCGTTAGACGAATAAGGTGTTTCGGGATAGAGCCTTCTAATAAGTTGATCTTTGATTGCGTCATATGGATAAAAGATTTATTCTGTTTAGCGTAACAACGCAATGCTTTCTTCCATGAAAATTCTTTACTGTCACGACAATACTTATATTCAAAACTCTGAAACGACATTCTATTCGGAGGGGCAGTTTTCTTATGCGTATTGGGCGCCTTATATCAATATTTGTGATGAATTGATCGTTGCAGGGCGAGGGCGCGCTTTGACCGAAGATGATGATCTCTCGGTGCTCAATAAAAGCAATGGGGAGGGTGTGAGCATACAAATACTTCCGAACATGAATAGTCCTTTAGGGCTTCTTCACAATAGGTCTGTCGTCCAAGAGCGCGTGGAGGCGTTAGTTGAAGAGGCAGACGCCGTTATTGTCCGCACGATGAGTGAAATCGGGTGGTTGGCCTTTAAAGTCGCCAGAAAACGAGGGAAACCCATTGCGCATGAGATCGCAGGATGTCCATGGGATAACACATGGAATCATGGATCTCTTTTGGCAAAGCTATATGCCCCTCTTCGGTATTGCCGTATGAAAAAACTGGCGCAAAAAGCCGACTATGTTTTGTATGTGAGCAAAGAGTTTTTGCCCAAGCGCTATCCTGCGACAGGAACAACAGCTATTGCGTCCAATGTACGGATTGAAAAGCCAGAGCCCTCTGTGCTAGAGCGTCGCTTAGAGCGCATTGGCTCATCGCCCTCGTCTGACTTTCCCATAGAAATTGGTCTCATTGGTCATTTAGATCATAAATTAAAAGGGATTGATATTGCGATTAAAGCTCTGTCTCTGTTGAATGCAGACTCTGATCGCCCTTTTATCCTAAAAATACTCGGTGCGGGGAATTCGTCTCCTTATCGCCCTCTTATTCACAAATGTAATTTGCAAAATCATGTGCGTTTTGAGGGCGTGCTAACAAGTGGAGATCCTGTGTTACACTGGCTGGATCAGATTGACCTATATATTCAGCCAAGCTTTCATGAAGGAGTTCCTCGAGCCACTATTGAAGCGATGAGTAGAGGATGTCCTGCGTTTGGGTCGAATGCAGGAGGCATTCCTGAACTTCTCCCCCCTGCTTATATTCACAAAGCAGGACAGGCGGAGCAACTAGCAGAACAGATTATACAGAGTATTAAAGACAAAACGCTCGCCTCTCAAGCCCAAGAGAATTTCAAAAAATCAATGGACTATACGCATGATATCCTCCACCCTATTCGGGAGCAATTCTGGTCAGGATTTGCAGGTTTTATACAGGACAAGACAGCCTCATGATCGTTGAACGCAGACAAAAATCCTATCGTATTTTCGATCGCCCTTTTGTGCTCTGTATGGGGCCACAACGGGCTGGGACGTCATGGTTAGATCGCTATTTACGTGTGCGAGGCGATATCTGTTTGCCCTCGGATGTCAAAGAGGTCTTTTTCTTTGATCGTGATTTTTCAAAGGGGATTGGAAGCTATACCGCCCATTTTCGTCCGCAAGAGGCACATAAGAAGATCATGGAGATCTCAACCACAAGCTTTGATCATCCCGATGTCCCAAAACGCGTTTATGATGTATTTGGTAAAGATATTCAGTTGATCTGTCCTTTGCGCCATCCTGTGGTGCGCTCTTATTCGCTCTATCTTCATTATTTGCGCTATGGGATTGTATCTGGCTCGTTGCAAGACGCCTGCTCACACCACCCTCAAATTATAGAAAGCAGTTATTACACGGCCAATCTTGAGCGCTGGCTCAAATATTATGATCGTGAACAGATTAAAATTGTTTATCAAGAAACATTAGAAGCTGATCAGGATGTGTTCATCAATGAAATCTGTGACCTATTGAATCTGCCCTATATTGCGCCTCCAGAAGAGCTCCGAGAACGCTATAATGTCACCACCTATTCCCACTCAGGAGCGCTGGCAGGGTGGGCACAAAAGATAGCTGATTGGCTCCGTCAACACCGTCTCTATTTTATTGTTAATTGTGTGAAAGCCTTAGGTGTGAAACGCCTTGTCTTTGGCACAGAAAAACCAGATGCCACCAAGACAGAAATGTCTCAGGAAGATCTGGATTTTATGAATGAAAAGCTTGAACCAGAAATCAAAAAACTGGAAACATTATTAGGTCATCCCATTGATGTCTGGACATGATCTTAAAGCATTATTGTATAGTTTAAATGTGGCCTCTTTGTCTTTTGAGAAGGGGTGCTTGATCAATGGGTCGTTTCATACGGATATTTTACAGTCCCTCCCCCCAGAGAAGACAGGTATAGTTACACCCTATTATCGTAGCTATCAGACGTTCAAAGCGCAAGGCTATGTCTGTGAGACCTCTATCCAAGACACAAAAGACTATGATTTATGCTGTGTGCTCCTCCCGAAACAAAAAGATCAAGCCCTCTATGATATTGCCTCTGCCCTTACGCATTTAAAAGAGGGCGGAGTCCTTGTTTTATGTGCGGCAAAAGATGCAGGCGGAGCGCGGTTACTCAAGATATTAAAAGCATTTGGTCTTGAGTATTTAGACAGTTTCTCGAAATACCATTGTAAATGTGTGATCGCTCGTAAAGTAAAAGTCAAGACGGATCAAATTAAGACGTGTTTGCACAACGGACGCATGCAGATCAACCAACATGGCTATCATGTTAAAGCAGGCGTGTTTGGATGGAATAAAATTGATGGAGGTTCTCAGATATTAAGCCATTACTTACCCAGTGGTTTGATAGGAAAAGGGGCTGATTTTGGATGTGGATATGGCTATCTCACAGATCAAGTTTTAACAAAAAACCCTTACATCCAACATATCTCCTGTTTTGATGTGGATGTTCACGCTGTGGACTCATGCCAAAAGAATATACAAGAGCGCCATCCCACGCGGTCTTTTGACGTAATATGGATGGATTTAACACAATCTCTTCTTACAAATACGTTCGATTTTATCGTTATGAATCCTCCCTTTCATGAGGGAAAAAGTCAAAATCTGTTTTTAGGCCAAAAACTTATTCAGATCGCCCATAAAGCCCTCAAAAAACAAGGCATTCTTTACATGGTTGCCAACACACACCTTCCTTATGAGAAACTCTTAAAAACCTCTTTTTCAAATGTAGAGTCTTTGACACAAGAAAAGGGCTTTAAAATCTTTAAAGCCCTTAAATAGTCTCATTTAAACTCGAACTATTTTATTTCGCCGTCCCATTCGTATCAATCGCCACGGGACGATTAACACGTACAGTCAATTCAGACGCAATAGGTTCATCATCTAGCATTTCGATCATGCCTGAGGGGTGAACGGCGAAGTTGGCGATGAAGAGGGCGTTGGAGTAAAAGACAACAGCATCACACAGCCAATGTCCTTTATCGTTTTTACCTTCGTAACTTGCAGGACGGAGAGAGCCACCGATGACGGCCTTCATTTTATCATCCATCTCAGGCATATTGGGGTTATCCATATCCTCTGAAATCAAGAAAGGGCCTTCTTCTCCTCGTACAAAGAAGCAGAAAAAGCGGAGGTAATCCAAAACATTATCGTCTGTGACCTTGATGGTTGATTTGGCGTTAATGTCGTGAATGGGAGGAGATGTCCCGTTGAGGCGATAGAGTGTCCCTTGATCGGTGAGGTAGTAAATGGTAAGCTCTTTGGGCATCCAATTCTCGTCACGCAGACGAATCATGGCCACGGACTCATAAAAAGGACATGCACGCCATTCTACTTTTGTCGTGGTGGGGGAGGGATCCATAACGCCATCAATTTTTCCAACCTGAGAGAGAAATCCGTCGAGCTCTTCTCCTGTTACAGGTGCCCAATTATCATCTTCATACATAAAATAAACTCTTCTTCTTATATTCTTATTGTCAATAGCATGCCAGAAACAGAATGGAAAGAAAAGTGTTTATAGCCATTTCCATTAATAACGTCGCATTCTTAATGGAAATAAAAACAAGTGGCTCGCCTGCGTGATGTTTAAACGCCGTTTGTAAGCTACTAATATGTTTCTTGACATTCCCTCTTTTACTGATTATATACTGCCACTTCAAGATTTATTAAATATTTATATTTTTAGGAGCAACGCGCATGTCAACAAAAAGAACTTTTCAGCCTTCTCGCTTGGTGCGTGCCCGTCGTCATGGATTTCGTGCGCGTATGGCGACACGTAATGGACGCGCTATTATTGCGAACCGTCGTGCCAAAGGGCGTAAAAAATTGTCTGCATGATATGATGTCAAACGACATTGTGACAGGAAAAACAATCGGCAGTTTGAAAAAACGTGCCGATTTTTTACGTCTTCAGAAAGGTGGTCAAAAATGGATTACAAAATCATTCATTATTCAGCACAAAGAAAGAGCCTCTGAGGTTGAATGTGACCTCGATATTCGTTTTGGGGTCACCATTACAAAGAGAATATTCAAAAGAGCTGTTGATCGCAATCGAGTCAAAAGACGCTTGAGACATATCGCGTCTGATATCCTCTGTGTGCATGGGGTCTCTCAGATGGATTATGTTCTGATTGGGCGCAAAGAAACGCTCACACGTGATTTTACGGACTTACAAAAAGATTTAAAATGGGCATTGAAAAGACTCTCGTCGCAGGTATGAAGCGACTGATTCAAATCTATCGATTTGTCCTCTCTCCTTTTATGGGAAATCAATGTCGTTTTCATCCAACCTGTTCCCATTATGCGGAAGAGGCGTATATGTGCCATGGGTTTTTGAAAGGCACAGTTTTGATG
Source organism: Alphaproteobacteria bacterium (assembly GCA_024279035.1). Classification (GTDB taxonomy): domain Bacteria; phylum Pseudomonadota; class Alphaproteobacteria; order Micavibrionales; family Micavibrionaceae; genus UBA1850. The sequence goes on along the minus strand of JAJRSA010000012.1, from coordinate 28,936 downwards.
GTCGTGCGTATTTTAAAGTGCAGTCCGTGGTATAAAGGGGATGTCCTCAATCCTGTGCCAAAACGATTTGCCTATCGGGATCTCTTCCTTTATAAGAAGGCCTTGAAACGTAAAAAAAAGATGTCAAAGGATACTCAATGAACGGTCAAAAACCAGGGCAGATGCACCCCGATGATATCAGAAATCTCATATTATTTGTAGTAATCGCCATTGGTTTGTGGGCGGCCTATGACCGTTTTGTAATGAAACCTAATGTAGATGCGCAATACGCCAAAATTGAGCAAGACCAAAAAATGAATGAGACGCGTCGTCTACAAGATACTCTGGAGGTACTGGATCCGAAAGGAGATCGTCAAACTTTAATTACAGACTCTGCGCGTATTCAAATAGACTCTCCTGAATTGACAGGATCTCTCTCCCCAAAAGGAGGGCGTTTAGATGATATTTCTTTGAAAAATCATTTTGAAACGCTTGAACGGAAGCGTAATGTACCTCTTTTATCTCCTGTAGGGAGTAAATATCCACATTATGCAGAAACAGGCTGGGTGGCGTCTGATAAATCTCTTTCTCTCCCCGATAAGAACACGCTTTGGTCTCTTGTGAGTGGAGTAGCTTTGACACCCTCAACACCACTCGTCTTTCAATGGAACAATACACAAGGCCTTGCCTTTGAGCGGGTATACAGTGTTGATGATCATTTTATGATTTCTGTGACGGAGACTGTGCGTAATAGTACAGGAAAAGTGCTTGAACTTTATCCTTATTCAGCAATTGCGCGCCGTGGAAAACCCGAATTTGTTGATAAAAATATGATCGTCCATGATGGCCCTCTTGGCTATATTGGGGGAGAGCTGGAAGAAATTGATTATAGTGATATGGGCGATAAGCCATCATGGAATATTGTCTCTAATGAGGGATGGATTGGCTTTGGACAAAAATACTGGCTCGTAGGATTACTCCCCGAACAAACCCAAGAGAAAACTTTTCGTTTTGTCCAAAAAGGGAAAACCAAGAACACAATGGTACGCCCTTTATTCCAAACAGACATTATGGGGACGGCTTTAAAACTCGAAGCTGGGCAATCCATAGATGTCACGCACAACATTTATGCAGGGATTAAAAATGTCCGTCTTTTAGATGAATATAGTAAGGAGATGGGGGTACGTCATTTTGATTTAGCAGTTGATTTCGGGATTTTGTATTTTCTCACCCGCCCTCTCCATTGGCTGTTATCCCTCTTTCATAGCTGGGTCGGGAATTTTGGAGTGGCCATTATTATGCTAACTTTTCTGTTGCGACTCGCTGTCTTTCCTTTGGCCAATACATCCTATCGCTCATTTGCGAAGATGAAAAAATTGGGGCCTCAAATGAATGAGCTCAAAGAAAAGTATAAAGAAGATAAAGCCAGTATGCGCACAGAGCTTGCCAATTTGTACCAAAAAGAAAAAGTGAATCCGATGGCAGGGTGCTTTCCTATTTTGCTCCAAATCCCGATTTTCTTTGCGATGTATAAGGTGGTCTATATCTCTGTCGAAATGCGTCATGCCCCGTTTTTTGGATGGATTCAAGATCTCTCTCAACCTGATCCAACCTCGATTTTTAATCTCTTTGGATTACTTCCCTTTGACCCTCCATCCCTCTTAATGATTGGGATTTGGCCATGCTTAATGATTGGGTTTATGATCTTGCAACAGCGCCTTAATCCACCGCCTCAAGATCCAACCCAAAAAATCATGATGAAGTATTTTCCTCTCTTTATAGGATTTATGTTGTCTGGATTTGCCTCGGGCTTGGTCATTTATTGGACATTTAGTAATGCATTATCTGTCTTACAGCAAAGCGTAATCATGAAATCCATGGGCGTACAAATTCACCTTTTCTCAAAAGATGAAGATGAGTTAGAGAGTACAGCTCTTGTGAAAAAGACGATTAGATGGAAGAGATAACAGACCAAGAGTTAGAAGCGTCCCGTAAATTCTTTGCGGGTGCATGTGATTTTGTGTTGGGTGTAGCAGATTTAAAACAGCTTCCAGCCCCTGATATGTCAGAAGTCGCCTTTATCGGGCGTTCAAATGTCGGAAAATCCTCTTTGATCAATGCCTTGACAGGGCGAAAGGATCTTGCGCGCACGTCAAATACACCGGGACGCACGCAACAGCTCAATTTCTTTAATCTAGGCGGGAAGGTTTATATTGTTGATCTCCCCGGATATGGCTATGCCAAAGTCTCTAAGTCTCAAGTCAATGACTGGACAAAATTGATGAAAAGCTATTTGCGTGGACGTCCCAATTTACGCTGTGTGTTTGTTCTCATCGATGCGCGTCACGGCCTTAAACCCAGTGATATTGAGATGATGACCATGCTCGATAGGACAGCCGTAAACTATCGCATAGTCCTCACTAAATGTGATAAGCAAAAAGATGAGCAACTGTCTAAAAGTAAAGAAATCATCGAATCTACCCTTAAAAAACACGCGGCCGCACAGCCAATCATTGTTCAAAGTAGCGCATGGAAAAAGTTTGGATTAAATGAGTTACAAAGTCAGATTTTGAAGTTAGCCGTATAAAACGGTCTTAACGCGCGCCAATGACAGAATAAAAATACCAGCGATCAACGGCGGCGTTACTCACGCACAGAGAAGAATAACCATCACAGGTGGCACATTCTATAGTGGTCAAATCTGATCCTCCACTCTCTTCGGCAAAAGCTTCATCAGGGAAGCTTGCGCCAACAAGAGCAGGAATTGTATTAGACCCTGTGATCTTTTCATTAAGTTCTGCACAGATATTTTGTGCAACCCCAAACGCTGTCAATATAATGTCAGTAGACGTGGTTTCTGTCCATTCAACATTTGTAATGTCGCTGATGACCCATCCGCTCTGTGTTGTAGGGGCAGGGGATACTAGCACAAAGGGAGGTTCTCTTGCTGGTTTGTAATTTAATCCTCCTCCATTCGCATGAAAGAGCTTATAGATATCCGAGCCTGTCTCAAACGCACCGTCAGAAGGTAAAATAGGGTCTATATCATCAAGGGAGGCTCCATTGAAAAGCATTTGATCAATCACAGATTCTGCGACGCCTGAATAAGTTAAAAGCTCCGATGTATAACGAGCAATACTTGCTTCATTGACCTCAGACGAATTCCCTCCCTGCATCGATTTTGAGAGCGTAAATGTGAGGGCTGCAAATAGGGCAACCGCAATAAGTACAATAATAACGGCATTTCCTGATGATGACTCTCTCATGTCTATAAGTATACCACGAGAGTTGCTCCAACGTCATCCTTTATGCGATAGTAAGAATATGCAGAAAATATACGATTCCTTTCAAGTTCTTATGGACACACAAATGCAAGGCCTTCTTGTGGGGGGCGCCTTAGGTGTTTTACTGGGCTCTCTCCTCTTTATGCGTTGGATTCTCCGTCTTGAAAAAGAAAAATCACAACTTACTCAGCAATTTCAAACTTTGGGACAAACATTTGATGGGTTGGCACAAGAGGCGTTGCGGAAAAGTTCCGAACAGTTCCTTCAATTGGCGCAGGAAAAATTAGCACAAAGTCATACAAATAGTGCCCATGAGCTAGAAAAACGGCAAAAAGCAATTTCTGATTTGATTGATCCTGTCAATAAAACGCTCTCCACCATGGATGAAAAACTTGGGGCGCTCGAGAAAGCAAGAATCTCTGCCTATTCAGAACTCAAAACGCAAGTGTCTGGAATGCTGAGTGATCAAGCAAAACTGCGCCAAGAAACATCCTCTTTGGTGCAGGCGTTGCGGTCTCCTTCCACGCGTGGGCAATGGGGCGAGATGCAGCTGAAACGCTGTCTGGAAATGGCGGGTATGGTGGAAGGTGTTCATTTTCATCAACAAGTTTCTGTCGAGGGGCAACGCCCTGATGTGATTATTGAATTGCCGGGCAAAAAGCAAATCATTATTGATGCCAAAGCACCTATTGAGGCTTATCTAAATGCATTTAAGGAGGACGTGACCGAAGAGGCACGTCTTCAATATCTAGAAAAACACGCCCTCCATGTGAAAGACCATCTCAAGAAACTCGGCGCTAAAGCCTACTGGAAAAACTTTGACTCTCCTGAGTTTGTAATTATGTTCTTGCCGGGAGAGAGCTATTTTTCTGCCGCCCTTGAACGAGATCCCTCTCTGATTGAAGCAGGCGTTGAGCAAAAAGTAATTCCCGCCTCGCCGACAACACTCATTTCCTTGTGTAAGGCCGTTATGTATGGCTGGTCTCAAGAAAAGCTGGCGGACAGTGCCCGTGAGATTTCAGAGCTTGGGCAAGAGCTTTATAAACGCGTCTCTGTCTTTGGAGGCCACATGGAAAATGTGGGCAAAGGCCTTGAAAAAGCGATTGGTAGTTATAATCAGGCGATTGGCTCACTGGAAAGCAATGTCCTTCCTCAAGCCCGCCGTTTCAAAGACTATCAAGTCGCCAGTGGGCATAAAGATATAGAACCCATAAAACTCGTCGAAACCACCACACGGAATTTGTCTTCACCAGAGTTGGTGGAGAGTAAGAAGATAGTTGGAAAACATACTTAAAATTCTAAACACTAGAATAGTGTGTCCCTGTTCAAACAAGCTATACCTTTTTCATTAGACTCGATTCACAATAGCTTTCAAAAACGGAGACAAAGGGATTGGTTCTGTTGCAAATTAGATCTTCCAAAACCTCACATAGTAAATCACAAGCATAATGCCACACATTGCAAACCAGAAGAGGGCATAGCGGAGGTGGTTATTGTTGGGTATCCATTGGGTGTTTTCTCTGTAAAAGACAACGGGGAGGAGGTCTGGGACTGTTTGGGCTATATCTTCCATATCCAGATAGACCCACATATTTTGGTCTGGCTGGTTATGGATGCCGAGTTTCCATGGTTTTGAAGGCATACGGGCTGTGCCTGAGAGCGAGAGGAGGCCTGTTTCTGTTTGATGGCGTGTAGATTTCTCTTTTGTCCAGCCTTGGTGGACGAGAAGAGTTTTGCCCGTCTCTAAAGTGAAGGGGATATAGATTTCATAGCCCAGTTCTTCTTGGTGTATACGAGGGCCTATAGCTATTTCTTGTTCATACAAAAAATGTCCCGTCACATGCCCATGACGGATATCATTTTGCTCCATGCTTAAAAAATCTTGGGCATGAAGAGGGTGATCTAAGGGGTCTTTTGGGTATTCTCTCGCAAGATTAGAGAGAAGCTCTGTCTTCCAATCCAAGCGCTGGAGTTGCCACAGACCTAATCCACATAAAATTACAGCACTGATGAGGGTGAGTCCTGTGGCAAGCCATGGAAAAGAGGGGTGGGGCTTCATGGTGCAACAGAATCAAGGCCTATTGTGTTTCCCCACCAGTAAATTGAAATGAACAAAAAGAGCCAGACAACATCTACAAAATGCCAATACCATGCCGCGGCCTCAAAGCCAAAATGACGTTCTTGTGTGAAATGGCCTTTGGCAGAGCGTCTCCAACAGACAAACAGGAAAATTGTCCCTACAAGGACATGAAAGCCATGGAATCCTGTGGCCATAAAGAAAGTTGAGGGATAAATACCTTCGGTAAAGCCAAAATGTGCATGGGCATATTCATAGACTTGAAAGCAAAGAAAGATAAATCCCAATCCAACGGTTATGCCGAGCGCTTTTGTGGCCTCTGCATGCTTGCCTTGTGTAATCGCATAATGCGCCCATGTGACGGTACAGCCTGATAAAAGAAGAATCATAGTCATGAGGAGAGGTAAGCCAAAGGGGCCAATGATTTCAATATGAGGAGGAGGCCATGCACCTTGTGTATACTCCATACGGAGGAACTGATTAATCTCTCCCGAGAGAAGGCTGGCATCAAAAAATGCCCAGAAGAATGCCACAAAAAACATCACTTCTGAACAGATAAAGAGAGCCATCCCATAGCGAAACCCAATTTGCGTAATAGGAGAATGCGCCCCTTTTTGAAAAGACTCTGTCAAAACATCTCTCCACCAGTAAAACATCACACCCAAAATCGCAAGAACGCCGAGAAATACACCCTTTAAGCCAAATTGAAAGCCCGAGAGTTCAATATCATGCATAAAAAGAACCATGCCGAGTGTAAAGATTCCAGCCGCCAATGCGCCCATAAGAGGCCATATGCTAGGCTCTGGAACATGGAATGGATGGGGCTTGCCTGTACTTCCATATTCAATTTTATGATCTGACATGTACGTAATTATCCTCTTACTATTATTCTGGGCAGTAGTGTAGAAGTCTTTGCAGGGATCATCAAGGATTTTTGTTGCTTAAAACTGTGCGCATCAAAGGAATAGAGATGGCTCTTTTCTCAGAGAGAGCAAGGGCATCTGCTTTTTCAACAATATCGCGCGCGGCGGTAAAGGAGCGATCCATCCGAGGGAGGAGATAGCGCAGGACTTCAGGTGTGATTGTCATTTGTCGATCGGCGAAGAGTTTAACGATGAGGGCACTTAGAAGTGTATCATCGGGGGACTCAATCCCTATGGCTTGGGAGGCGCGTAGACGAGAACTGAGATCTGGAATACAAAAGGAGAGCTGTGCAGGCGCAACGCCCATTGTCATGAGGAGAGAACAGTTTTTCTCTTTGGCCATGTTATAGAGGTGAAACAATTGTGTTTCAGTTTCTCTATCTCCGATAAGAAGATCCGCCCGTTCAATCACGAGGGATGTTTGTGTGCCCAATGTTTTGTCTGAGAGAACATCATCAGATGTCCAAAAGGAGGCCTTTGCTTTGTTGGCCCAGACAGCGGCCAAATGACTTTTTCCGCTGGCGGAGGCACCATGAAGGATAAGGATATGACTCACCCAGTCAGGCCATCGATCAATCCATGCGACAGCCTCTGCATTACTCGGGGATACTAAAAAGTCCTCTCGTCCGTAGGCGACGCGGTGCCCTAGATCGAGGGGGAGTTGTGAGAGTTTATTATTTTGCATTCTTTGCTTTTTTCTTATTTTTCACAGGTGTCTTTTTATAAAAAGTGCTCTTTTTATATTTTAGAACAAAAAAGCCGATGAGAACGCCTACGATTGCAGCGACAGGGACAGCAAGAAACATGCCTAAGATGCCAAAGATGGCCCCACCCGCCATTAAAGAAAAAATAATCCAGAGGGGGTGAAGGCCAACACTGTCGCCGACTAATTTAGGGGTGAGGAGATTGCCTTCAATCACTTGTCCGACAAGAAATATCGTGGCAATGATCCCGACATAGGTAAGATCTCCTGACTGGAAATAGGCAACCATGACACTGACCAAAAGCCCTACGATTGAGCCGACCAAAGGAATAATGGAGAGCGCGCCCGCCATCAATCCAATGAAGAACCCATATTTTAGGCCTGCGATCATCAAGGCGATGGCATATAAGATACCGAGAACAGCACACACACTTAATTGTCCCCGTACAAACCCTGAGAGTTTTTTGTCAATCTGTGAGAGCAATCCTTTGAGCGTTGTTTCGTGATCTCTGGGCATGAGACTATAGATCCAATCTGTGATTTTCGGCCATTCTTTCAAAAGGAAATAGGCCACAATCGGTGTTAAAAAGAGCGTGAGTGTGAAATCAAAGAGTACCGTGCTCGCCGACATTAAATGCTTGAGGATTCCTGCACTTGTCTGGGCGACTTTGCCCATATAAGGCTGAAGAGAGGTGATAACATCATCATTTGTCTCAAGCCCAAATTGTGTTTGGATACGTTCTATCAGAGGCTGTAGAAGAATCCATATTTTATCAATATAAGACGGAAACTCAGTGATAAACTCACTCATTTCTCGGATTAAAATGGGAGAAATAACAGCGAGGACAAGCGCTAAGAGTGCAAAGAAACTGGTGAGGATCAAAGGCTCGCAGGTTTGCGCGTAAGTTTGATCTTCTCTAGTTTAAAGATGACGGGGTTGAGGAGATATGCCACGGCAAACCCCAATATAAAAGGCATCAAAACGGCTTTAAAAAGCCACAGAAATCCCAAAAATAAGGCTGTGATGAACACCCAAAATAATGATTTACTGATGAAAGTACCCTTCATCGGTAAACAATGCCTCCATTTTGATTATAGGCGGATTGACGCCCTGTATAGATCAAATAACGTCCCGCTTTAGACGTGGCTTGGATGTTGTATCCTTTTTGTGTCATAGCGCTTGCAACATTCTCCAATGTGCCTTTGTAATGAATTTTGAGCTCCGCCTCACGAGAGGTCAGGGAGAGCACATTTAACGCGGAAATAGAGGGAATAGATCTTAAAACTTTCTGTGCTTTTACCCAATCTTGCATGGATGTATATTCTATACGCGCCTGAAAGGTAGAGGATTCTGTATTTTTCTCTTCTCTGGTATAAGGCTCGTATAACCCCTCTTGCACAGGAGTTGACGCATACCCAATAGAGCGCACAGAGTTTAATCCATGGATAAGCTCTACAGATCTATTATATCCTGCCTGTAACACTTTTCCAAAATTTTGATAATTTGATTCCTTGAGCATGATGTCATTCACAAACTCAGGGCGTCCACGCGCCGTGTCATAGGCACTTACTCTTAACATCCCTGTAGCACGTTGAGAGAGGGAGGAGGGAAGCGCAGCATTTTCGTGAGAGGCAATGAGAATTACAACACGATCAGCAGAATAGCGGGCGCTCATACGTGCCAATTGTTCAGGGTTATAGGTGAGAGCTTGGTTTCCCTGAATATCTCGCAAATCAGATAAATCCCCAATAGGCGCTATAATTGAACTTGTTGTTGTGCGTGTCCATACATCTTTCCATGGGTTATAGCCTTCCCACAAGGACATTTTCCCTCCGCCAGATTGAAAAAATGGAAGGACTAAAATACGCTCTTGCCCCGTTGTGTTAATGATTTGGTGATGAGGAGAGGAGGGTGTCGTGATCTCTTGGGTTTGCGCGCCATAGAAATAATGGCTCAACAAATTTTCATCATAGCGAAACACGAAGTCTCCTTTATAGCGCACTGCTGATATTTGCTCATTTGAAATCTCAAAATCCTTGACCGCATTGGCAATGGATTTTGGATCAGCCTGTCGCATCAAAGAAACATCGTACTTATTCTCTTTGAGTTGTTGTATGAGGAGAGGAAGAGATTTTTCTTGGGCTTGACGAAAGGCTTTATCGCGTGCCTCTTTGGCACTCTTTGCAGTGACATCAATATGTATGTTTTTGACGATAAAGGGAGAAGAGTTCTCAACTTCTTGCGCCAAAGATCTATTTACTTTTCCGCCGATCATGCTAAGAAAGATGACAAGAAAACAGAGCATGTATTTTGAAAGATAGATCATACTTTAGAGATATAGCTTGGAATGGATATAAATTCAAAAACAATTTGCAGAATATAACATGAAACATAACGCATATAAAGAGGCTGGAGTCGATATTGAAGCAGGAAACCAGCTTGTTGACCGCATTAAACCCCTTATAAAACAAACGCATCGTGCAGGCGTAATGGGTGGATTTGGCGGATTTGGAAGTTTTTTTGACCCTAAAGCCGCAGGATTTAAAGACCCTATCTTTGTCTCTGGAACAGATGGCGTAGGCACAAAGCTCAAAATTGCCCTCGATATAAAAATATATGACACGGTTGGTATTGACCTTGTTGCAATGTGTGTGAATGATTTGCTTGTACAAGGCGCTGAACCCCTCTTCTTTCTCGATTATTTTGCCTGTGGGGCACTGGATGTTGATGTGGCAGAGGCTGTTATCGCAGGGATTGCCAAAGGGTGTGAGATGTCTGGATGTGCCTTAATTGGCGGAGAAACAGCTGAAATGCCTGGGATGTACGCAGGCGATGATTTTGACCTTGCAGGGTTTGCTGTTGGGGCTGTTGAACGTGAAGACGCCATTACAGGCGCCAATATTGAAGACGGTGATGTTATTCTTGGTCTGGCCTCGAACGGAGTCCATTCAAATGGATTTTCTCTTGTTCGTAAATTGGTTGAAAATTCTCAGGGTTTTTCTTATCAAAGCCCTGCCCCATATGATACATCCATCATATTTGGGGAGGCTCTCCTTGTGCCCACACGCCTTTATGTTCAGCCTATTTTAAAAGCTATACAGGAAACCCATGCACTTCAAGGTATGTCGCATATCACAGGTGGTGGACTTCTTGAGAATATCCCGCGTGTCTTGCCCAAGGGGCTATGTGCGGAGATTAGTATGGACACATGGGACAGGCCATCTTTATTCACATGGCTCCAAGAGGCAGGCAATTTGTCACAAGACGATATGGCACGCACCTTTAATTGTGGCATTGGATTTGTTGTGATTGTGAGGGCAGAGGATAAAGAACAGGTTTCATCTGTCCTAGAGCAAGAAGGGGAACGTGTTTTTGAAATTGGGCGCATTGTTAAAAATGAAGCGCAAAATATTGTGTTAAAATGACGAAGAAAATAAATCTCTGCGTTTTTATTTCTGGTCGCGGGAGTAATCTCAAAGCGATCTTAGAGGCTTGTAAACAGCCTGACTTTCCAGCGCGTGTGAGCTGTATTATCTCGAACAAGGCAGACGCAGGAGGACTAGACTATGCGAAAGAGTTTGATGTTCCCTATGCGATTATCTCTCACAAAGACTATGCAACGAAACAAGAGTTTGAAAAAGCCTTGCTCGAAACCCTCACACATGAACCCGTAGACCTTATTTGTCTTGCTGGATTTATGCGTATTCTAAGTCCTTATTTTTTAGAACAATGGGGAGAGAATATTATTAATATCCATCCCTCCCTTTTGCCAAAGTATAAAGGGTTAGATACACATGCGCGTGCGATTGAAGCAGGAGATAAAAAAACGGGATGTACCGTTCATTATGTGACGTCTGAGATGGATACGGGACAAACCATTATCCAACGTTCGATTAAAATTTTGAAGAAAGATACGTCTGAAACGCTAGCGCAAAAATTATTAGTGGAAGAACACCTTGCCTATTCTGAGGCTATTTTCTGTGTTGTTGAGGGGAAATTTAAACAGGTTGATCAATCAGAATTCAACTTCTTAAACACATCTACAAAAGAGTTAGGCTCTACTCAAACACCTTATAAAAATGCATTTAAAGCCTCACGAGATATGTGGATGTCTTTTACTATAATTATGAAATATGCAACTTTATCTGTCATCGCCATTCTAAGTGTAATGGCTCTTTTCCTTTTGTAGAAAGCGTTTTATACTCTTTTGTATGAAACATCTATTTTTTACCCCTCTCTTTTGTATGCTCTTGTTCTTAGGGGGCAGTGTATTTGCTCAAAATAATATTATTGCAGGGATCAACTCCCCTGCGTTGAAAGAGTTCCCCTTTGATCCTTTTCAACATCCTGGGCTTATGCTCTTGAGTGAAAGTGATAAAGTCTATTCTTTCCAATCAAAAGCGTATAAGACTCACGAAAAGGAGCTTACTCAAAAGAGTTTCAAAACTATTGTGAGTGTTTTTTCTTCTCTGCGTCAGGCTCCTATTGGAGAATCTGTTTTTATGAAGGAAAATGAGATTCAAATTACGTTTCTGCTGATTAATGATACACAGTCTACACAGTGGGTTTTAGATTTGTCCCCTTCATTGTTTCTGCCTTCTCCTGCCTATAAAGATGTCGTTCTCTATAATTCTTTGACAGGGCAGAAAATAACAACTTTTAAACCTACTCAGACAAAACATATTGTTACGCTCGAAAAAAACAAACCCTACATGCTCACCCTTTCTTTTCAAGAGCTAGAGTCTCGTGTGGGATCAAGGTGGGGAAATTATGCCCCTAAACTTTATATGTATGGATCTTTGCCTGATAGGCATATGCCTATTGCCCATACTGTTTTAATTTCACTGGGGGTTAGTCTATTTCTTATATCGCTTGTTTTCCTTTTTAATATCCCCTTTTCTATTTCTCTTCCTGCGTGCATTGGGTGGGCACTTTTTGTGACGAGTATTCTCCTAAATTCATCGTTTATTCATCTTGGATTAGCTCATATCACTCCCCTCCTTTTTATTCTCTGGCTTCCTTTCATTGTTGTTGCACAACGAGGTCTTCTTTATAAACGGCAAGCGGCATCTCTTGTCTTTATTTTGAATTTTGGATCACTTCTTTTAAGTGTTGGTTTGGTACTTTTTTCTGGGCTTTATGCTTTTGGTATTCTTCAGAACTCTATGCCTCTCTTCATTCTCTCAACTCTTGTGCTGCTTTGTGCAGTATCTTTTCTCTCCTCCTTATTTTTAACCATGTCAAAAATATCTCGTGCGACCTTAATCCCTTTTTTGGGATGGTTTTGCCTTTTTATGGGAGCATTGATTACGGCTCTTAGTTTCATGGAAATCCTTCCTCCATTACTCTTCTCTGCGAATGCCTATTATGGGTCAACTCTCTTTTTTGGACTCTGCTGGGTTATTGGGCTTGCGGAGGAGTTAAAAACAGAAAAACCAGAAGAAAAAATCAATAAAAAAGAAGTCAAAGAAAGAGGAGGTCAGCTTCAAAAGCTAAAAGAAGTTCGTGAAGGATTTGACAATGAACGTCTTGTAAAAGTTTTAAAACGAGAACGTCAAATTATGAAAGAATTGAGAGAAAAGGATGTGCAACTCACAGAAGACATGAAAGTTGAGAAAGAAAAAGCTGACTATGCAAATCAAGCAAAATCAGTGTTTCTGGCTGTAATTAGCCATGAGATTCGGACGCCCATGACAGGTATTATGGGGATGGTTCGTCTTTTAAGACATTCTGCATTGAATGCGGAGCAAAATGATCATGTTGACACGATTAGTGATTCTGGAGATGCAATGATGGCGCTTTTGAATGACATTTTAGATTATGAAAAAATTGATACAGGGAAAATGGATCTGGAAAGTATAGAGTTTGACCTTTATAACTTGCTCAAGAATGTCCAATCTTTAATGCTCGGTCGAACGGAAGAGTACAACATTGATCTGAAACTTGAAATTGATAAAGATACGCCTCAGTATATCTATGGGGATCCAACACGCTTAAGACAAATTCTCCTTAACCTTGTTAGTAATGCTCTGAAATTCACAAAAGAAGGGTATGTTTCTCTTCAGGTTCACCCGTTGGAACATAAAAATGCGCATTATCAACTTTATTTTTCTGTTCAAGATACAGGTATTGGTATTCCAAAAGAAGCACAAGTAAATCTCTTCAATCCTTTTATTCAAGCTGATAGTGCTACGAGTCGTAAATATGGAGGATCAGGACTAGGGCTCGCTATATGCCAAAAGCTTGTCAATACTATGGGAGGAGATATCAATGTAAATAGCACTTCTAATGAGGGAAGTAATTTCTTCTTTTCAATTATGATGCCTGAGGGAAAGATGAATGATCCTAATGTACAGATTCCACCTGTTTTTTGTGAGAATTCTCAACCAATTCACCCTGTTCAGCTATTGCCACCTAAGGAAGAAATGCATCCCTCTTCTGAGACTCTGACAATCATGGTTGTGGATGACAATGCCATTAACCAAAAAGTTGTTGCAGGATTGATTAGTCCGCTAGGACATCAGACATATTCTTTTGTTACAGGACAAGAAGCTATTGATGATTTAAAGACAAATAATACACCGTATGATCTCATTTTTATGGATATCGAAATGCCTGGGATTAGCGGTATTGAAACCACTCGTGTTATTCGAGAAGATCTAAAAATAGACAAGGAATCGCTTCCAATTATTGCCCTTACAGGGAATACAGGGCAAGATGAAATTGCCTCTTATTTAGAGGTCGGTATGAATGGGTTTATAGCAAAACCAATAGAAGCAGAGAAGCTTGAGAAGATACTTCACAAGATTAAAGAGAAGGAAGCCATAGACCCCCTATCGATGCCCCCCCTATCATCTCCTCTTCCTCAAAAAGAACCTGTGCAACAAGAAAGAGGAAAAAGTGACCTTGATAACCCTTTGTCCAAAGAGTTAGAGTTATCCCTTGATCAAGAGAGTAGTTTAGAGCTTGATGATGATTATGAATCTCCTATATCTCCCTCTTCTTCGTCACGAGGCTCTCAGGATTTATCAGACACGCCACATGGCATTTCTCTGAGTGATATGGATACGGGATTGATAATTGATGAGCTGGCAGAAGAGGATAAAAAAAAGGAAGAAGAGTATTCATATAATCCCGCCGATTTTGACCCATCAACATTAATGTCCCTGAAAACAAGTATGGTACGACATGAACTTACAAGCATGATTCATGAGTTTACACTCAAAATTGATAACCTATTTTATGAGATATCTAACGCCCTTCAAAATCAAAAACTTGATTTAGTACGTGCACGTCTCCATGATTTAAAAGGGATGGCTGGGAATTTTGGTTTGGTTGGATTAAGTTCTCGTGCCACGCTAATGGAAGATACTATTAAAACAAGTAACCCCCCTCAAGCAACCCTGAATAGTCTCAGAGACCAGCTTGAAGAAGATATCAAACAGGCGCATCTCTTTTTAGAAAAATGGAAGTGATTACCCAACAATTTCATCGTCTGAGAAGAAATATTTAATTTCAATGTCTGCGTTTTCAAGACTATCAGATCCATGAACAGAGTTGGCTCCAATACTTTCAGCAAAATCTGCTCGGATTGTTCCAACGGCCGCATCTGCTGGATTAGTAGCCCCCATGATTTCACGGTTTTTAGAGACAGCATCTTCCCCTTCAAGAACCTGTACAACGACAGGCTCTGAGAGCATCATTTCAACGAGCTCGCCAAAGAATGGGCGGTCTTTATGAACCGCATAAAAACCTTCTGCTTGCTCTTGTGTCATATGAATCCTTTTAGAAGCCACAACGCGTAAACCATTATCTTCAAATCTTTGGGTAATCGCGCCCGTTAAGTTACGGCGAGTTGCATCTGGTTTAATAATTGAGAATGTTCTTTCCATGTTTAAAATCCTTTTATTGAGGGTATCGTGTTTTTATACTGGCTCTTTTGTTGTTTCACAAGAACTTATGCTACCTTTTTTTATCTTCAGCTCGCTTTATGCCCTCGAGAATCAGATCTTTTGCGCGCTCGACACCGTGCCACCCTAATGTTTTGGACCATTTCCCCTTTTCCAAATCTTTATAATGCATAAAGAAATGCTCAATTTGTTCTCTTTGGATAGCGGGTAGATCTTCAATAGTTGTAATATTTTCATGATAGGGAAAAATCTTTGTTGTTGGCACAGCAATGATTTTTTCATCTTGGCCACCATCATCTTCCATTTCCAAGACCCCGATAGGACGTGAAGGGATCACAGCACCAGAGACAACAGGAAGTGTGCTCATAACAAGAACATCAACAGGATCACCATCCCCTGATAATGTATGTGGAAGAAACCCATAGTTTCCTGGGTAAAACATGGCTGTATGCACAAAGCGATCCACAAACATCATGCCAGACTCTTTATCAAGCTCATATTTAACAGGACATCCACCCATTGGGTTTTCAACAATGACATTGATGTCATTGGGAACATCTTTTCCCATTGAAACTTTATCTAAAAACATACATTAAACTCCTGAATTTCACATTTAGGGCGTTATCGCATGTGTCTTTATAATCGTCAAGAGAAACTAGCTATCTAGATATTTAGTTCTTAACTCATCTGGAATTATAACAACGATAGATTTTTAATTCAAGCTACTATAAGGGGGAGACCAGAGGCTTTAATGTGATACAAGTAGCGTCCTATGAACGAGAAGCCTTGCTCGATATGACTCTTCAAATTCAAGGGCATATGCTCTGCGATAAAGGGTATTTCGGTAAAATATTTACACAAGAAATGAAAGATCAAAACATCCTCATGCATCCCCCTATACGCCATAATACGAAAGAGACACGACCAAAATCATTCGTCAAATCTATCATGAATAAACGACGATATGTAGAAACAGTTTTAAGAAAACTGATTGATCAAATCTCCCTCGTCGATCACAAACCGCATGAAGCTTTGAATTTAGCCCGCCTTGTGTACGTCATATTTTAGTGGTGCATCTAGCCATTGAAGCCTTCTTTTTAAGACATGGATAAGGCTCTAATTACCCGCCTATCATCTGCAAGAGGATTGCTGTGAGGCAGAGGAAAGTAAGTCTTTATAAGGTTTAATTGGTTTTTCTTTAAATAAAATAAGTTGCTCATGGTGAAATCCCCTCCACCCTCAGTAAGCCATATTTCCCGATTCAATGGACTCCTGAAAATTAATAGGTCCTGATCCTAGGGGGATTCTTACTGATATATAAAAAAAGCCACCCAGAAGGTGGCTTTTTGAATTCTTTAGACTATCTAAAATATTACTTTAAAACACGTGTTTCAAAGACAGGCGCTGCTGTACGTACAGGCGCTGGTTTTGCCATAGGAGCTTGCTTGTGTGAGGCTGTGCGCTCATGTGCATATGGCGGTTGTGTGTCTACATAGCCCATGCCTGTGCTTCCGCACGCTGACAAAGCAAGTGTAGATCCTAAAAGACATACTATTGCAATTACTGTTTTCATCTGATGATCCCCTTTATGGTTCAATGTTAAATATACTTAATCCGATATCCCCCACGAAGAGGGCTAAGAGTTTTATAGTTCTAGCAGTATTCTTATGAAATTAAAGTCTTATTTTCATTTTTTCATTTTTTCATACGATCAGCTTAAATGAGTGTTGTATTTTAGCAACACTAAATTCTAGTTCAAATTAAGAGAAGCCAGCCTCACAAAATAGGCATCAACGCCTGTTGTTAAGGATTGCACAATATTTTTGCGATAGTTAGGATCATTCAACTTACGCGCCTCTCTCGCATTCGACATGAAACCTGTTTCAATCAAAATGGCAGGAATATCGGGTGCCTTTAAAACGGCAAAGCCTGCATAACGGTGGGGGCGCTCTAGTGTTTTTACATGGTGACTTTCTAATTCTTCAACAATGAGATTAGCAAAAAATTTGGATTGATTAGTGGTGTCTCGTGCCACAAGATCAAGGAGAATATTTGTAACATCAGGATCTTGTGTGGAGAGATCAAGCCCTGCAATCAAATCTGATTTATTTTCGTGCGCGGCGAGCTTAGCTGTTTGCGCATCAGAGGCTTTTTCTGAGAGTGTGTACACAGAGGCTCCCGAGATTTTTCGATTTTCAATAGAATCTGCATGAATAGAAATAAACAGATCTGCCTTGTGCTGACGTGCAAAAGAAACCCGTCTGCGCAAAGCAACATATTTATCATTTGAACGTGTCAGGAGCGCCCGATAGCGCCCTGTTTTTTCCAAGGACACAGCAAGCTCTTTTGCAAGTTTTAAAACCACCGTTTTTTCATATAATTTATTTTTAGAGACCGCCCCCGAGTCTTTTCCTCCATGGCCTGCATCAATAACAATGACCTGTTTCTTAAGGGGAGAGCTTGGATGAGATGTAGGTTTGGAGAAACGCTTTGGTTTCTTGGGAGGGTGGAGAATGAAAGTTGTTTCAATAGGACGATCAAACGTTTGAGACAAAACCTGCTCAATAGAGCGCTCTTGTTTTTCTGTGCTTTGTGTAAAATCGATCACCAGCCGATCTTTAAACTCATGTAGAGCTGGCAACCAAAAAGACTTTTCAATGTGTATCGTATTGCTCATATCAATCACGATACGAGATGTTGAGTGTTCAAAATCTCCAATATGGATTGTTTTTATTTTCCCAGATTGAACAGTATCTGAGACCTTAACACTCCATTCCCCTTTTGGGATATCAATCACAATGCGGTTAGGGTTTGAGAGGGCAAAAACGGAAGACGTGACTTTGTGATCAAAATCTAATACAAGACGATCTTTTTCAAGATGTTCTCCATACCTAATTTTAATCAATCCATTATTCGCATACACCTGTGATCCCATCAGAGCAACAGGACAAAGGTAGACTAAAAAAATGATAAGGCGAGTAAACATGAATAAAAATACAACTCTTAAGAGGTCTCAATAGCTTATGAACTATAGCATAAGAGACTGTTTTCAATCAAATCATAAATTTCTTCTCTGATGTGTATGTATTTTTTCATTGTACTTTTGGGGATAAAAGACTAGTGTCACATCTGCGACGTGTCCGATTTTAGCAAGCTCGAAGAAGAGCATAAACAAAAGTTAAGGTTTCGCTAGTCAGACACTAAATTGAATACAGACGGTGCATGAGGCTTTTATAAGAGAAAGTTCTCTCTGGTGATCCTAAATTCATCATATCCAATGTGGGTTGCATCTAGATAATATTAAGAATATGCGGAGTGCGCCACAAGGCGACATCGTCGCAATGTCACTGGCTTAAGGTGCTCCGCCATTAAGGAGTTTAAAATGACAAAATCTATGCTCGTGGATGCTACCCACGCCGAAGAAACACGTATTGCCGTTGTTGATGACGGTCGCATTATTGATTTCGACTATGAAAGCAATATAAGACAACAGCTTAAAGGCAGTATTTTTCTGGCCAAAGTCACCCGTGTTGAACCTTCTCTCCAAGCCTCTTTCGTTAATTTTGGAGGAAACCGCCATGGTTTTCTTCCCTTTAATGAAATTCACCCTGATTACTTCCGTATTCCGATCTCTGATCGAGAAGCCATCTTAGAAGAACAAAAAGCCTATATGGATGCTCTTGCCGCAGAAGAAGAGGCCGCAGATCTTGAGGAAGAAGTTGAAAATGAAAGCCCAGAGGAGATAGCAGACTCTGTAAGTGCAGAGGACGACGCACCAGACTCAGATGACTCTGAAGACAACAAGGAAGACGAAACATCCGAAAAAAAGAAAGGACGTCGCCGTAATTATCGTGGACGAGGTCGTAATCGTGCCGCTCTTGATTCACGCAAAGTTGAAGTCGTCGGTGGTGATATTGTAGAAGGAGAGCATACCCCTCGCCCAACTCTACGAAAAAATTATAAAATTCAAGAGGTTGTGAAGCGGAGTCAGATTATGCTGATTCAAGTCCAAAAAGAAGAGCGTGGAAATAAAGGGGCTGCGGTGACAACCTATATCTCTCTCCCAGGACGTTACTGTGTCCTGATGCCCAATAGCCCTCGTGGAGGAGGCGTAAGCCGTAAAATCGCGAATTATAAAGAGCGTAAGCGTATGCGCGATATCTTAAAAGAACTCAATGTTCCAGAAGGCATGTCTGTTATTTTGAGAACAGCGGGCGTGGCGCGGACGAAAGTTGAAATCAAACGTGATCTTGATTATTTAATGCGCCTTTGGGATGACATTCGGGCGTTAACTCTGGAATCAATTGCACCGGCCTGTGTCTATGAAGAAGGGAATCTCATTAAGCGTGGTGTGCGTGATATTTACGCGCGTGATATCGAAGAAGTTGTAATTGCTGGGGAAAGCGCTTTCAAGGAAGCTAAGAAATTCATGAAAATGCTGATTCCTTCTCATGCCAAAAAGGTTGTTGAGTATAAGGATGAAAAAATCCCTCTGTTTCATAAATACAAGATTGAAAGTCAAATTGTAGAAATGGGAGGGCCTGAGGCGCGCCTGAAATCTGGGGGATCCATTGTGATTAACCCCACAGAAGCCCTTGTTGCTATTGATGTGAACTCAGGACGGGCCACAAAAGAACGTCATATTGAAGAAACCGCCCTCCGCACTAACTTAGAAGCCGCAGAAGAAACCGCCAGACAATTAAAGCTCCGTGATCTGGGAGGATTGATTGTTATCGACTTCATTGATATGGAGAACTATAGAAATAATGCAAAAGTTGAACGGCGTTTGAAAGAATGTCTTTCTTCTGATCGTGCCCGTATTCAAATCGGACGTATTTCTTCTTTTGGATTACTTGAACTCTCCAGACAACGTCTAAACCCAAGCATGACAGAAGCTCAATTTAAGCTCTGTGACTCTTGTCATGGCTTAGGACATACACGGACAACAGATTCCACCGCCATTATTGCCCTAAGAACAGTCGAGGAATTTGCACTTACACCTTCAAAAAATAAAGAAGGGGAGAGTATTACACTCACCGTCACCTCTAAGGTTGCATTATTTATCCTCAACCATAAACGGGATCTCGTGTCTGATATTGAAAAACGTCATGATTGCACGATTGTTCTTCAAGTCAGAGATGGTCTCGCGCCTGCAGAATTTTTAATTAATGATGAGCCTCCTGTTGTGTCTAATAATGAAAATCAGAAAAAATCGCCTCAAAACCGAGGACAAAAAAATACACACCGTTCACGCAACAATAAGCCTCAAGACAAACAAGAATCTGAGAAATCAGAGGGAGATCAAAAACCAAAGAGACATCGTTCTCGTAAACCAAGGAATACAGATAATGATCAGGGGTCTAAAATAGATTCACAGCCGTCTGTAGAGAAGAAAGAAGAGACTCCAGAAAAGACTCCAGAAAAAACAAAACCTAAATCCCGCCCCTCTAAAAAACCTGAGAGTGTTGAGAAAAAAACGCCTCCACAAGATGTTTCTAACAGTAATGTAAAAGAAAGCCCCTCAAATAAGAAGGCGACGGTTATAACGTCTACAACTGTAACACAAGAGACACCAAGTGATCCCCCTCAGAGCAAGGACTATGAAACGGTTAATCAAGCGCCTAAAAGTAAGAAAAAAGGGTGGTGGAGCAAGGGATGATTAAATCATTTTTCCTGTGTTTAATTTTAATCTCTTTCTCCTCAGCTTTTTCTTATGCAGAGGAGAAGAGTACGGGGCGTCTCAAAACGGAGGAAATTTTTCAACCTCTTGATGATGAGAAAAGAGATAAATTTAGTCGTGTTTTAGCTGCACATAGTTTAATTAATTCTATTACTTATACAAAAAACACAGTCGAAAAAGCTGTTAAATCTTGCTCTGAGCATCACCCAGATCTTGGGGAAGACATTCAAAAAAGCTTTCGTGTCTTTCAGGAGTCCCTCGATCCCATTCTTAAAAAAGCCAAAAAGGCTTTTTCTCGAACACTTTCTTTAGAAGAAGTCCTCCCCCTTCAAAATATGAAAGACTATCTCTCTTTGCTTGATCAAGAAGCACTAGAGTACCATAAAAAAATTAACCCTATACCAATTAGTAGTGAAAAAGAGTGTCAAAATCTCTTGCCTAAATTACAAGATGAGCAAAAAATAGTAAGCCTAAAAGACATGGTGAATAAATCTTTTGGGTTTGATTTAAAACAAAAAAACCCTTGAAAAACCATCTAAAGAACATATAGATCTTTCTTTCCAAAAGAGAAATAGAAATCTATATGTTTAAGGCAATGGTCTTTCCAAAATATCATCGACAATCTTTGTGACGGGGACATTTTCATTGAGACACCTGTAAACGGCATCTGCAATAGGCATTTCTACAGCATTGTTTTTTGCAAGTATTTTGAGCGCCTTGGAGGTATGGACACCTTCTGTAACAGAATTCCTACTCTGTAGTATCTCCTCGAGCGTTTTTCCTTGCCCAAGAAGAACGCCAAGGGAGAAATTACGAGATTGTAAGCTTGAGCAGGTCAGCATCAAATCCCCAATCCCACACATGCCCATAAGTGTTTCTTTCTGTGCGCCCATAGCAGAGGCTAATCGCCCCATTTCTGTGAGTCCTCTGGTAACGAGGGCAGAGCGTGCGCTCTCTCCAAAATCGAGTCCATGGATAATTCCACACGCAATAGCAATCACATTCTTGACGGCTCCTCCAATTTGTGTGCCCACCACATCATCTGAGACATAAGTTCTGAGTGTTTTTGTACTTAGAATTTCTCTAAGTTCCCGAGCTGTATCTTTATCTTGGACAGCTAAGGTCATCGCACTGGGTTTTCCATGGGCAATCTCTGTAGCGAAGGTTGGCCCTGTCATAATGGCACAAATAGCATGAGGAATTTCTTCTTCCATGACTTGAGAAAGAAGAAAACCTGTCTCTATTTCTATCCCTTTTGAACAAATAACGATTGGTTGCCCATCTTTGATATAAGGTGCAATCGTCTTAAATATATCGCGTCCGTATTGTGCAGGTGTAACAACGAGAAGAATATCATTCTGGCAGGTTTGTTCTATATTCTGCGTAGCTTTTATATTTTCAGATAAGGGGATTGTTGGGAGGAAAAGGCTATTTTCATGGTGTTCATTAATGCTTTGAACAACCTCTTCTTCTCGTGCCCATAACATCACATTCTGTGTGGATTGGGTAAGATTTTGGGCAAGGGCTGTTCCCCATGCACCACCGCCTAACACACCAATTTTAACTTGTTCACTCATCTCTCTGTTCCTTTTTATTAAGGCACGCATCTTAAGATATTTATTGGGCTCTGCCAAGTGGCCATCTGGGGCGGGCAGGAAAAGACAAGGGGTGTGTAATTCCTTTGTGTAGAAATTCAAGCCCAGCCCACGCAATCATCGCTCCATTATCCGTGCATAATTTTAAAGGGGGAGTTAGGCATTCAAGTGTGTGAGTATGAGCCATATCCTTAATACCGTTATAAAGATAACGATTGGCAGACACTCCCCCTACAATCACCATCTGTGTTAGCTTTTCCTGTGAGAGATCTTGTGCCAGACAAATAGCATTTTGGAGACGGTCTTTGATAATCTCTAAAATGGTATGTTGAAAGGCATGGGCAATATCATGGGCATCTTCTGGTTTAATATCACCATCAGGGGGAGATTGAACCTGTTTCGCAATGGCAGTTTTTAATCCAGAAAAAGAAAAATCACAGCCTGCACGTCTATATAAGGGCTTTGGGAGAGGGTATGTGTCTATGGCTTTTTGTGGGTCTCGGCATTTCTGAGCAAGCTGTTCTATATAAGGGCCACCAGGGTAAGGTAACCCCATCATTTTAGCTGTTTTATCAAAAGCCTCCCCCAATGCATCATCAATGGTTGTCCCCAATTCAAGCATGTCATCAATATCACGTATCAGTAAAAATTGTGTGTGCCCTCCTGACACAAGAAGTGCAAGATAGGGAAATTTTATGTTTTCTGTTAAACGAGGTGTAAGAACGTGAGCTACCAAATGATTGATCGCAATAAAAGGTTTATCATAAGTTGCTGCGATAGTTTTTCCTGCCATCATGCCTACCATGACACCTCCAATCAGACCTGGCCCTGTTGTGGTTGCGATGGCGGAGAGCGCGTTATAAGATAAATGTGCGTCTTTCATTACATCCACAATCATCGTATCCAAACGATCAAGATGATTGCGTGCTGCAATTTCTGGGACAACGCCACCGTATTTTTTATGAGTATTGATCTGGCTAAAAATTTGATGAGAGAGAATTTTCTTCTCATTTGTAACCACAGCCACAGCCGTTTCATCACAGCTTGTTTCTATTCCAAGGACGATTTTCATAGAAAAAATCTGACATATTAGATGTCAAACAGCAAGCCTTATATCTTGCATTGCAATCTCAGAAAGGATCGTATAGACCTTTGATCTGAAGACAGAGTAAGGTACACACTAAGATTATGATCGATAAAAAATTACGGATTGGGACACGGGGAAGTAAGATGGCTTTGATTCAAGCCAAGCAAGTCCGTCATGCCCTCCATGAGACCTATCCAGACCTTGAAACCGAGATTGTTGTCATTGAAACGTCAGGAGATTGGAAGCCTGAGCATGGAGAAAATCCTTTGTCTGAGAAAAACGGAGGAAAAGGATTATTTGCGAAAGAAATTGAATTATCGCTTTTTGCAGATAAAATTGATATTGGCGTTCATTCTGTCAAAGATATGCCGTCTTACTTGCCCGAAGGTCTCTCTATGTTGCATTACCTCAAAAGAGACACACCTTATGACGCACTCGTATCTGATATCTATGAGTCTTTCGATGATCTTCCTAAAGGCGCAGTCATTGGGTCAACAAGTGTCCGTAGACAGGCTTTTCTTCTCCATAAACGTCCTGATTTGAAAGTTGTTAACATTCGAGGAAATGTAACCACACGTATTGATAAAATGTGTGGAGGACAAGTAGATGCTTTGGTTTTAAGTGCGTCTGGTTTGGAACGCACGCAACAAACCTCTTATATTAAGCATATTTTCTCTGTGGAGGATATGCTGCCTGCCTGTGGACAAGGCGCGATTGGGATTGAGTTTCGAGAAATGGAGATCGATATTCGTGATCTTTTTGCCCCTCTCCATGATCGTGAGACAGGCCTCCGTATTTCTGCAGAACGAGGTGCTTTGCGAGCTTTAAACGGGTCCTGTCGTACGCCTGTTGGGGCATATGCAACACTCGATGGGATGAGATTGACACTAACTGTCTCAATTCTAAGACAAGATGGATCTAAAATATGGACAGATCAGGCCACACAAGAAATCCGTACAGATCAAGAGGCCGATGAGTTAGGTTTCACGCTTGGATGCGCATTAAAAAAGATTATTGACCCTGACATTCTTGTTTAGCTGTTGTATTATGGGGTGTTAATTTTTTAGGAGTTTGTCTTTATGCCTGTTTATACTGCCCCCCTTGATGATATTCGCTTTGTTTTGCATGAGCTTTTAAATGTTGAAACTCTAGGCGCTTTGCCTGATTATGAGGACACAGCCTCCGCCGAATTGATCAATCAAATCTTGGAAGAAGGCGCAAAGCTCTGCCAAGAAGAACTCTTTCCCCTCAATATGAGTGGAGATCAAGAGGGATGTCATTTCGATAATGGAGAAGTTACAACCCCTAAAGGTTTTAAAGAGGCCTACAAACTGTTTGCAGAAAGTGGATGGTGTGGTGTGGCTTGTGATCCCCGCTATGGAGGGATGGGGTTACCTCATACAGTTAATTTTGTCATGCAGGAAATGATTTGCTCGGCAAATCTCTCGTTTGGAATGTATCCGGGGTTAAGCCAAGGAGCATATGATGCTATTTATTTGCACGGGACACAGGCACAAAAAGACCTCTATCTTCCGAAATTGGTTGAGGGGGTATGGTCAGGGACGATGAACTTAACTGAGCCTCAATGTGGAACAGATTTAGGACTTATTCGAACAAAGGCGGAGCCTCATCCTGATCAAGATGGATCGTGGGCGCTGTCTGGGCAAAAGATTTTTATTTCTGCAGGAGAGCATGATCTCACAGACAATATCATTCACCTTGTTTTAGCACGTTTGCCAGATGCCCCCGAAGGCGTACGAGGTATTTCTCTCTTTATTGCGCCTAAATTTTTGTCGGAGGAGAACAATAAAGAGAATACGTTGCGCTGTTCTTCTATTGAACATAAAATGGGAATTAAAGGCTCGTCCACCTGTGTCATGGATTATGACGGCGCAAAAGGTTTTTTACTGGGAGAGGCGCATAAAGGCTTGAAAGCCATGTTTACCATGATGAATGCAGCACGTTTGGCGGTTGGCATGCAAGGGCTTGGGATGGCGGAAGTATCTTATCAAAATGCCGTGGCCTATGCAAAAGATCGGCTACAAATGCGTGCTCTGGAGGGCACAAAATATCCTGATAAACCTGCTGACCCTATCATTGTCCATCCAGACGTACGGCGTATGCTTTTGACTGGGAAAGCCGTCACAGAAGGCGCGCGGGCATTGTCCTATTGGGTTGGTATGGCGCTGGACACAGCTGAAAAAAGTACAGACCCTCAGGCGAAAGAAGAGGCAGAAGATTTAGTGGCGATTTTAACACCCATTATCAAAGCCTATCAAACAGATATGGGCTTTGAAATTGCAAATCTCGCCATTCAAGTGCATGGAGGCGCTGGCTATATTGGAGAATATGGAGTTGAGCAATATGCACGAGATGCCCGTATTACCATGATTTATGAAGGAACAAACGGAATTCAAGCTCTTGATTTGGTTGGACGAAAATTGGGGCAGAATTTTGGGCGAAACTTACGCCGTTTCTTTCATCCCGTCTCTGCCTATATTGAAAAAAATCAATCGAATCCAGAGCTTTCAGAATTTGTATTTCTTTTGGCAAAAGGCTTCGCAAAGTTGCAACAATCAACAGCGATCATTGCACAAAAAGGGTTAAAAGATCCTGTAGAAGCAGGCGCCGCCTCCGTTGACTATCTACGTCAATTTGCGCTTGTCGCAATGGCCTATATGTGGATTCAAATGGTTGAAAAAGCCCAAGAGAAGCTTGAAAGCGGAGAGGGAGACCAAGATTTTTACGCCCAAAAAATAAAAACAGCGCGTTTTTTCTTTACACGAATGCTTCCTGAAGCCGACGCTCGTTTTAAAATGATTATGGCCGGTGCAGAGCCTTTGATGGACACTGCTGAAAGCGCGTTTTAAATGCTTATTCTCAAAACACTCAAAGATCTCCGCGCGTGGCGTACTCATATCAATGGGTCTGTTGGTTTTGTCCCAACGATGGGCGCCCTTCACGCAGGACATTTGTCTTTGGCCGAAAGATCTTTGGTCGAAAATGAGACTACAATTGCGAGTATCTTTGTCAATCCTACTCAATTTGCACCCCACGAAGATTTTGACACCTATCCGCGGACGCTTGAAAAGGATGTAGAGCTTCTAGAAAATATAGGAGTGAGTACAATTTGGGCTCCTCCCGTTTCTGAAATCTATCCAGATAATTTCCAAACCTCTGTACGTGTTTCAGGCGTGTCTGAAGTCTTAGAAGGTACTTTCCGTTCTGATCATTTTGAAGGGGTAACCATTGTTGTGAACAAGCTCTTCATGCAAGTTCAGCCGACTCGGGCGTATTTTGGAGAAAAAGATTACCAACAACTCGCTGTCTTGCGCAAAATGGTTGAAGATTTAAATATTCCCGTCGAAATTGTGGGGTGTCCAATTATAAGAGACGACAAAGGATTGGCTCTCTCTTCTCGCAATGCTTATTTAAACCCTTCTGAGTTAAAAATAGCCCAACAGTTGAACGGTGTTTTAAAGCAAGCCTCTGATCTCATAAAAACCATAAGCATTCAAGAGAGTGAACATCAGCTTGAGCAAAATATTATAGATTTAGGCTTCCACAAAGTTGACTATATCACTTTACGATGTGCCAAAACGCTTCAAGAGATTACGTCTATAGATGACCAGGAGACACGTATCTTGGTCGCGGCGTTCCTCGGAACTGTACGTTTAATTGATAACATGGAGATATAAGTATGAATCAGAATCATTTTTTCAAAAAAGTAACACTACTAATTTTTATAGTATCAGTTCCTTTTTCTTTATTTGGTGCTCCAGCTTTTGCACACCAAGACACCATCATTCAACTTGATGAGAGCGGTCATATGAAAGGACTCCCTGATGAGTACTCACCTGCACAAATTGATTTTGAAAAAGAGTTGATATCCATTGGAAATACAACGATGCAGATGCCTCCTTGTATTTTCAAATATTTTTCTGATCGGCAGAGCTATGATTTAAAAATTACAAGCTCTTGGTATCATCAGCGCTCTACATTACCACCCTATATAAGTTTTAAAGTTTCACCTCTGTCTAAAGATTATGAGTATAAGCTATTGCTTAGTCTTCAGGACTTACAACCAATAAAGTTTGAAATTATTACGCATGAGAGTGAAAACAGCTGGATACATCATGAAATTCGTATTGGTGAACAGTGTTTGAAAGCGTTAGAAAAATCTTACGTGACGAATTGATAGAACAAAGATGAAGATTTGTGGTGGACACTATCGGGGACGTACGCTTTCTACGCCCAGTGGATATCATATAAGACCAACGTCTGACAAGGTACGACAGGCTGTGTTTAATATGCTTGAGTCACGAGAGTTTGTACAAGGGGCTCATGTTATTGATGCATTTTGTGGGACGGGCGCGTTGGGGCTCGAGGCGCTCTCTCGAGGCGCAGAGTTTTGCGTTTTCATAGACAATGATCAATGCTCTATCAAAACATGTACGTCTAATGTGAACATGATAGGCGTACAGAAAGACTGTACTATTCTATATCAAGATAGCGTGCAACTTACAAAGAAATTACATACCGTCCCCCAAGCCTCTCTTGTGTTTCTTGATCCTCCTTATCACCAAGATCTCGTTCTAAAAACAATCTCCTGTTTAGAAGAAGGAGAGTGGACTCAGGAGGGGGTGATTTATGTGATTGAAAGTGAAAAAGATTTTGAGTTTTCTCTCTCTGGTTTTGGTACTGTGCAGGAAAAGATTTATAAAGACACAAAAATTATAATTGTCCAAAAACAGAAGGATGAGACATGAATATTGCTCATAACTTCAAAGAAATTCACTACAAAATCCAAAAAACAGCACGGCAATGGGTAAGAGACCCACAAACCATTGAGCTGGTCGCTGTGAGTAAAAAGCAACCTATAGAGCGCATTATTGAGGCGCTTGAGACAGGGCATCGTGTCTTTGGAGAAAATAATATTCAAGACGCTAAAAAGACATGGGAAAGGAAGGGACTGAAGACGCAGTATCCAGATGTAAAGCTTCATTTTATTGGCTCATTACAGACGAATAAAGTCAAAGATGCTGTGACTCTCTTTGAGTGTATAGAAACCATTGATCGCCCAAACTTAGTTGATGCTGTGGTGAAGGAAATGAAGAAACAGGATAAAAAACTGATGTGTTTTATTCAGGTGAATACAGGGGAAGAATCCCAAAAGTCAGGTGTGTTTCCGTCTGCTCTTCCTAGTCTTCTTTGCTATGCACAAGAGGCTGGGCTAGAGATTACAGGCTTAATGTGTATTCCGCCACAGCATGAGCCCAGTGCGCTCCATTTCGCTTTTCTTAAAAAATTGGCGCAAGCACATGGTTTAAAAAACTTAAGCATGGGGATGAGCCATGACTTTGAAAAAGCTATCCCCCTTCATGCCACATATTTGCGTATTGGAACGTCCCTTTTTGGCACGCGCAAAGATTAGATCAAATTTTATCTAAAATTAAGATACTTTAAGCCTTTCATTGATATTCTAAAGATAGGGTATTTAACAAATAGGGTATTATATTTATGGCACTTTACACATTAAGCTTTGATATTATGGGGGTTTTTGGAGGATCAGTTCCAAAACTCTCTGTGATCTATGGCGGGACTAAAATTGGAATGTCCTATGCCTATGCAGGCTCAAGCACCCTTTCTTTTCAAATCGATACAGACTCTCAACCTTTTGATCATACGCTTTTGCGC